>NZ_CP053985.1:5153386-5797559 GCF_013267355.1 Achromobacter pestifer | reverse complement strand
CATGGTGGCCGGCGCCTTGCTTGCGCCCTGGCTGGCGCAGCGGCTGAGCTTCGGCGCCATGATCGCCGTCGGCCCCCTGGCTGCGCTGATCGCAAGCGCCATCCTGCTCTCCACCCTGGCGTATCCGTCCGGCGCCTGGGCGGCGGCGGGCTTCTTCCTGTTCGGCGCCGGCCCCATACTCTGGACCATCACGACCACCACGCTGCGCCAGGCGATCACGCCCAACGCCCTGCTGGGCCGCGTGTCCGCCGTGATCCTGACCGCCACCTTCGGCGCCCGCCCGGTCGGCGCGCTGATCGGCGCCGCGCTTGCCGCCCGCGTCGGCGTCGAAGCCTGCCTGTGGGTATCGACCGCCGGTTTCGCCGTGCAATTCGTGGTGCTGTACACCTCGCCCGTGCTGCGCCTGCGCACCCAACCCGAGGCCGGCGCCTACTGAACACTGTTGCGCACGCGAAACCGGCAATCTGTATCTGTGCGCGCCCGCCACCGCCCGCTAGACTGCCCCGGTCAGTCAACACCGCAGCGGCAAGATGCTGAAAATCCTGGGTAAAGCCTCATCCATCAACGTGCGCAAGGTGCTCTGGACCTGCGCCGAACTGGACCTGCCTTTCGAGCGCGAAGACTGGGGCTCCGGGTTCCAGCCCACCAGCGATCCCGCCTTCCTGGCGCTGAATCCGAACGCGATGGTGCCCGTCATCCAGGACGGCGACTTCGTGCTGTGGGAGTCCAACAGCATCATCCGCTACCTGGCCTCGCAATACGGCGGCCAGCGCCTGTACCCCGCAGAACCCAGGCTGCGCGCCCGCGTCGACCAATGGATGGACTGGCAGGCCACCGACCTGAACCGCGCCTGGAGCTACGCCTTCATGGCCCTGGCGCGCGACTCTGCCGCCCACCGCGACCGCGCCGCGATCGAGGCGTCCTGCCGCGAATGGGCGCGCTTCATGGCAATACTGGACCAGCGCCTGGAACAGGCTGGCGGCTACGTCGCCGGCCCCGCATTCTCGCTGGCCGACATACCGGTCGGCCTGTCCGTCAACCGCTGGTTCGGCACGCCCTTCGACAAGCCGCCATTGCCGGCCGTCGCCGCCTACTACGACCGGCTAGCCGAACGCGCGGGATACCGGCTGCACGGCCGCAACGACACGGCCTGACACGCCAAAGCGGCTACTTCACCACCCCGCAAACCAGCCGGCCGCCCCCGCCGCCCAGCGGCGCCGGCGTATCGCTGTAGTTGTCGCCGCCCACGTGTACCATCACCGCGCGGCCCTTCACATCGGCCAGCTTCAGATGCGGCGCCACCACCGCCTTCGTGGCCGTGCCGTCCGCGGCAACCACGATGAAAGGCAGATCGCCCTGATGCCCATCGGTCGCCATCGGCCCCTTGTGCGCCTTGGTGCCCTTGGGATCAAAATGCCCGCCCGCCGCGCCGCCAGGCGCCATCTGGTTGTTCAACATGCCGGGCTCGCACGAACCCTTCTCATGCACATGGAAGCCGTGCTCGCCAGGCGGCAAGCCCTTCAAATGCGGCGTGAGCTGCAACCCGCCTTTGGTGTCCTTGAGCGTGATCGTGCCAGCGCTCTTGCCCACGCCGTCCACGCTCAGGAACGACATCGACACGTCTTCCGCCAGCGCCGCGCCAGACGCGCCTGCCAATACAAGCGCCGTGACCAGCATCGAGATTTTCTTCATGGAGTGCCTCCAAGATACGCGCCCGCAGCCCGCGGACGCCCGGTGGTGCATGGGCGGCCCGTGCCGGCCATGCCGGAAAAAACAATAGCATTTGGGTCAGCGCATCTGCCAGCAATCTTCGTTCCTGATACAAACAGCAGGCCAGGCAATGCCGAAGGCACACTCCCCCGACGCACACAAACGCATAAGCCAGTGACGGCCGCCCGCGCGGCCGTCATTGACGGGCCCCGCAAATCTCGCAACCAACCACGGCTGCAGCAACGCCAAATACCAAGACACACGTAGTCCGTCGGCGCGGGCGCCTGGGTGGCGAGCAACCTCGATGCGCCCGAGGGAATCTGAAGGAAAGGCCGAAGGCCTGGACGAAGATGACGACGGGGCAGTCCGGAGCGAACGCTCCGGACCGCAATCGTGGGCGCTCGCCACCCCGGCGCCCGCGCCGACGGACGGCCTACGTAGCACTCGAAGCAGCAGCAGCCATCCCACACGGCAACCGCATCACCCTCGAACCAGCAACACCACCGCATGCAGCACCACGCCTATCAACCCGCCCACCAAGGTCCCGTTGAACCGTATGTACTGCAAATCCCGCCCCACGCTCAGTTCAAGCTCATCCACCAGATGCCGCTCATCCCAATTCTTCACCGTGCGCGAAATATGCTCCGTGACCCCGCTACGCAAGCGCCCCGTCAACCTCCGCGCCCCGCCCAGCACGTGATTGTTGATCGCCTCCCGCAACCCCGGATCCTCCCCCAGCTTGCGCCCCAAGGCCAGCAAAGCGCTCTCCAGATGCCGCGCCAGCGCCGAATCCTCGGATGACAGATCGCGCCGCAACGCCGCATGGATATCGTCCCACAGCCCCTGCACATACTCCTGCACCTTGGGATGATCGATCGCCCGCTGCTTCAACGCCTCCACCTGCGCCGACAAGGCCGGATCATCCTTCAGCCGCTGGATGTAATCCTGCACCCAGGCCTCATAGTCCCGCCGCACCGGATGCCCCGGCTCGGACAGCACGTCCCGCAATTCCTCCACCAGCGCCCGCGCCAGCCGGTCCGCCAGATTGTCCGCGATCCCGTCCACCGACTTGACCACGTCCACCGCCGCGATGATGCGCGGCCATTCCTTCTTCGCGAACTTCACCAGCAGGCTGGACGCCCGCGCCTTCACGTCCTCGTCGCCCAGATAGCCGCCCAGCCGCTCCAGCGCCGCGTCCAGCAGCTCCTGATGCCGCCCGTCGCGCGTCAACAGACCCAATACCTCGCCCGCCGTATCCGACGCGTCCCAGCGCCGCAGATTCTTCACCACGAACTCCTGGATCACCCCGCGCACCGCCCGGTCGTCCAGCAGGTCCAGCGTCTGCAAGGCCACGTTGCGCGCGCCCTCGCTCAAGGCCCGCGCCTGCCGCGGACGCGCCAGCCAGCGGCTCAAGCGCGCGGCCGGATCGAACACCCGTAGCTTCTCCATCAGCGTGTCCGGATCCAGGAAATGGTCGCGCACGAACACCGCCAGGTTGTCCCCGATGCGATCCTTGTTGCTGGGAATGATGGCCGTGTGTGGAATCGGCAGGCCCATCGGCCGGCGGAACAACGCCACCACCGCGAACCAGTCGGCCAGCGCGCCCACCGTGGCCGCCTCGCAGAACGCCCGCACCCAGGCCCAGGCGCCCTGCCCGCCCATGACATGGCTGGTGATGAAACCGCAGACCATCGCCACCAGCAGCGCCAGCGCGGCGATCTTCATGCGCCGCAACTGCGCGCGGCGCGCTTCGGAAGCCAGCGCCGAATGCGTGGCGGCGGAACGGGGCATATCTGTCATGGGGTCTCCGCAAACGACAGACCCAGCATAACAATAGCGGCCCGCAGTGGCGTCAGCCCAGCGGCGGCAGCATGTTGAACAGCAACACCATGACCAGCCCCACCACCGACACGATGGACTGCACCACCGAAATCGTCTTGGTCGCTTCGCCCATGGTCATGCCGAAGGACTCCTTCACCATCCAGAAGCCCGCGTGATTGGCATAGTTGAAGAATAGCGACCCGCAACCGATGGCCAGCGCCAGCAGCGGCAGGTTCAGGCTGGGGTCGGCGCCCGCCAACGGCGCCAGCAGGCCCGCCGCGCCCACGATGCCGACCGTGGCCGAACCAGTGGACACCGACAGCAGCATGGCGATCAGCCAGCCCAGCACCAGCGGCGGCAAGGAAAACTGATGCGTCAGCTGCACGATGGCATCGCCCACGTGGGCGCTGGTCAGCACCTGCTGGAACGCGCCGCCGCCCGCGATGATGAGCATGATGCCGGCGATGGGCTTGAGGCTCTTGCCCATGGCGTCGCGCAGCTTTTCCGCATCCCCGCCGCGCATCAGCACCAGGGTGAAGGCGGCGAACAGCACGCCCAACAGCATCGCGACCATCGGGTCGCCCAGGAATGCCGCCACGTGCATGGCGCGGGAATCCTTGGGCAGCAGCATCTCCGCGCCCGCATGCACCAGCATCAGCAAGGCAGGCAGCAAGGCCGCCAGCACCCCCAGGCCCACGCTGGGCGCGTTGCGGCCCGCGGCCTCCTGGCGGGTCGTGGTGAATTGTTCCAGCAGCGCCTCGTCCGGGCGCGTCGTCATGCGCGGCGAGATGAAGGCGCCATACAAGGGGCCGCCGAACACCATGGCCGGCAGCGCCGCGATGAAACCGTAGATCATGGTCGGCCCCACCGTGGTCTTGAGCGTGGCGATCGCCGTCAGCGGCCCCGGATGCGGCGGCACCATGCCATGCATCGCCGCCAGGGCCGATATCACCGGCACGCCCACGTACACATAGGCCGAGCCCTTGAAACGTTCCTGGCTTTCCAGCTTGCGCGCCACGCTGAAGATCAGCGGCAGCATCACCACCAGGCCGACCTCGAAGAACATCGGAATGCCGATGACGAAGGCCACCAGGGTCATGGCCCAGGGAATCATGCGGGCCGAGGTATGGCTGAGGATGGCGTTGGCCAGGCGTTCGGTCGTGCCCGAGTCCGCCAGGATCTTGCCCAGCATCGCCCCCAGCGCGATCACCACGCCCACCGCGCCCAGCGTCTTGCCGGCGCCGTTGCTCAGGTTCTTGACGATGGCCACGGGCTCCATGCCGGTGGCGAAACCCACGCCGATGGAGACGATCAACAGCGCCAGCAGCGGATGCATGCGGATGCGCGAAACGATCAGCGCAACCAGCACCAGCACGCTTGCCAGCGCGGTAAGAAGCAATTGGACGTCGGAAGAGGACATGGACGGGCCTGGAAAAAAATGGGCGCGGCCCTGCGGCCGTTTGCCGTGAGGAACACGGATTTTATGCCCGCCAAGCTGAACGCCCAGTCAGGAACGCCGCGCGTCCAGGGCCTGCACGCGCCCCAGCGGGCTGGCCCTGCTAGCCTGCCGCCTCCAGCAATCCCGGCCTGCCTTCATGCGCGGCCTGGGCGCGCTCCAGGATGAACTCGATGATCATCGAGATCGCCCGCGGATGGTGGCGGTTGGGCATGTACAGCATGTACATGCCGCGCCCGAAGATGCTCAGCCGCCATTGCGGCAGCGCGGCCACCAGATCGCCGCGCGCGATGTCATCGTGAACCACGTAGTCCGGCACCACGCCCAGGCCCAGCCCCGCCCGCGTCGCATCGCGCAGGAAGGCGTAGTTGCGCGAGATCACCGTGGGCTCCAGCACCACGTGCTGCCGCGGCCGGCCGCCGTAATAGGCCGACAGCCGCAAGGGGCGGCCGATCACCGCGGCGCTGATGACCGGCGTGCGTGACAGTTCTTCCGGATGCTGCGGCAAGCCGCGGGTGGCGGCATATTCCTGCGACGCACACGCCACATAACGGACCTGGCCCAGCTCGCGCGCCACCAGGTTCTGTGGCGGCTCGGACATAATGCGCACCGCGATGTCGACCTCGTCGCGCAGCAGGTCGTCCACGCTGTTCTCGAACAGCACGTCCAGCACGATGTCCGGGTAGGTCCGCTTGAATTCCAGCAGCCAGGGCGTCATCACGAACTGCCCGTAACCGCTGGGCACGCTCAGCCTGACCTTGCCCTGCGGCGTCTTGCCCAGGGTCTCGACCGATTCACGCGCCGCCGCGAGTTCGTCCTGGATGCTGCGGCCGTGGTGATACAGCTTCAGTCCGATTTCTGTCGGTTCCACATGCCTCGTGGTGCGCCGCACCAGCTGCATGCCCACCGAGCGTTCCAGCTGATTCAGGTGGTAGCTGACATTGGCGCGCGTCATCTTCAGGCGGCGCGCAGCCTCGCTGAGATTGCCTGCGTCCAGTATTTCCACCAGCAATGTCAGGGATTTGGTGTCCATCTCGGGCCTCCACGCCGCAGCTACGCACCTATGGATTGTCAAATTTTTTTGACCTCAATGTCAATTATCGATGGCATTGTCAAGACTTCTTTACTGCGAAAGAATGAGGCCATAAAAGACGGGCCGTTCCTGGTCCGCCAGGCCCAGCCCCCAGGGTCCGCCCCCAGCGGCGCCCCCCCGGAGGCAGGCCTCATCGGAGACACTGTCCATGACAGACAGCGCAAGCACCGGCGCGGCCAGCGCGCGCCGCTATGACGACATCCTCGTCGTCACCATCGACCATCCCCCCGTCAATGCCCTGAGCGCCGCCGTGCGCGGCGATCTGGCCGCGGCCGTGCGCGACGCCCAGGCCGATCCGCAGGTCCGCGCCATCCTGTTGATGGGCGCCGGCAAGAACTTCATCGCAGGCGCCGACATCCGCGAATTCGGCAAGCCGCCGCAGCCGCCCATCCTGCCCGAGGTCTGCAACCAGATCGAAGCCAGCGCCAAGCTGGTGGTAGCCGCGCTGCACGGCGCGGCGCTGGGCGGCGGACTGGAAGTGGCGCTGGCCGCGCACTACCGCGTCGCGCTTGCGGGCGCCAAGCTGGGCCTGCCCGAAGTGAACCTGGGCCTCTTGCCCGGCGCCGGCGGCACCCAGCGCGCGCCGCGCCTCATGGGTGCGCAGGCGGCGCTGGACCTGATGCTGACCGGCAAGCACCTCTCCGCCGGGGCAGCCCTGGAAGCTGGATTGGTGGACGCGCTGTCCAGCGAATCCGACCCGCTGGACGCGGGCCTCGCCTACACCCGGCAACTGCTGGCCGTGGGCGCGGGTCCGCGCCGCACCCGCGATGCCGGCGCGCTCGCCGACCGGGCCGCAGCGCTGGCCCAGGTCGACGCGGCGGCCGAACGCGTAGCCCGGACCACCCGCGGACTGTACTCGCCCGGCAAGATCGTGGAGGCCGTGCGCGCCGCCATCGAGCAGCCGTTCGACGACGGCCTGCGCACCGAACGGGCGCTGTTCCTGCAATGCCTGGAGAGTCCGCAACGGGCGGGCCTGGTGCATGCCTTCTTCGCCGAACGCGACACCGCCAAGATGCCGGGCCAGCAGCCCGCCCGGCCGCGGCGCCTGGAACGCATCGGCATCGTCGGCGGCGGCACCATGGGCGCCGGCATCGCCGTGGCGGCGCTGGACGCCGGCTTTCCCGTGACCATGGTCGAACAGGATGAAACCGCGCTGGAGCGCGGCCGCGGCCGCGTCGTGCAGGTCTACGAGCTGCTGGTCAAGAAAGGCAGGATCAGCGCCGACGAGCGCGATGCCCGCATGGCGCGCTACACCGGTTCGACGCAATACGAAGCGCTCGCCGACGCCGACCTCATCATCGAAGCCGTGTTCGAGGACATGGCGGTGAAGCAGGCCGTGTTCGCGCAGCTGGACCGCGTCGCCAAGCCCGGCGCGGTGCTGGCCACCAATACCTCGTACCTGGACGTCAACCTCATCGCCGCCGCCACGCGCGGCCCCGCCGACGTGCTGGGCCTGCACTTCTTTTCGCCCGCCAACATCATGAAGCTGCTGGAAGTGGTGGTGGGCGAGCATACCGCTCCTGACACCGTGGCCACCGGCTTCGAGCTGGCCCGGCGCCTGCGCAAGATCCCGGTGCGCGCGGGCGTGTGCGACGGCTTCATCGGCAACCGCATCCTGGCCGTGCATCGCCAGGCCGCGGACATGATGATGGAAGACGGCGCCTCGCCCTATGAGATCGACGCCGCCGTGCGCGCCTTCGGCTGCCCCATGGGGCCCTACCAGATGGCCGATCTGGCCGGCGGCGATATCGGCTGGGCCACGCGCAAGCGCCGCGCGCCCACCCGCGACCCCGCGCTGCGCTATGTGCAGATTCCCGACCGGCTGTGCGAACGCGGCTGGTTCGGCCAGAAGACGGGCCGCGGCTTCTACCTCTACCCCGACGGGGCGCGCCAAGGCGAACAAGACCCCGAAGTCCTCGCCATCATCGACGCCGAACGCACGCGCGCCGGCGTCACGCCGCGCGCCTACACGCAAGAGGACATCCTGCGCCGTTACCTGGCCGCCATGATCAACGAAGCCGCCAACGTGCTGCACCAGGGCATCGCCCAGCGCCCCTCCGACATCGACGTGGTGTTCCTATCCGGCTATGGCTTTCCGCGCCATCACGGCGGTCCCATGCACTACGCCGACCGCGTGGGACTGGAGCGCGTGCTGGCCGATATCCGCAGCTACGCGCAGGAGGATCCCGCCTTCTGGAAGCCCTCGCCGCTGCTCGTGCAACTGGCCGAATCCGGCCGCAATTTCGCCAGCCTGAACCAGGCCGCCTGACCCCGACACCCCACAGGAATACGCCATGCGCGAAGCCGTCATCGTCGCCACCGCCCGCACCCCCATCACCAAGGCCGGACGCGGCGAATTCAACCTCATCGCCGGCCCCACGCTGGCCGCGCACGCCGTGCGCGCCGCCGTCGACCGCGCCGGCATCGACCCCGCCCTGATCGAAGACGCCTTCATCGGCTGCGGCTATCCGGAAGGCGCCACCGGCCGCAACATCGGCCGCCAGGCCGTCATCCGCGCCGGGCTGCCCGTCAGCGTGGGCGGCGCCACCGTCAACCGCTATTGCGCCTCCGGCCTGCAGGCCATCGCCTCGGCCGCCAGCCGCATCGTCATGGACGGCGCCCCCGCCATGATCGCGGGCGGCGTCGAACTGGTGTCGCAGATCCGCACCCGCGACGACGGCGTGAGCGGCATGGATCCGTGGATCGTGGCCAATAAGCCCGAACTCTACCTGCCCATGATCGAAACCGCCGACATCGTCGCTGCCCGCTACGGCATCAGCCGCGAAGCCCAGGACCATTTCGCCGCGCAAAGCCAGGCGCGCGCCGAAGCCGCGCAGGCCGCGGGACGGTATCTTGAAGAGATCGTTCCGGTCACCACGGCCATGTCCGTCACCGACCGCGCCACCGGCGCCGTCAGCGAACGCGAAGTCACGGTGGATCGCGACACCTGCAACCGCCCCGGCACCACCTACGATGCCCTGGCCTCGCTGGCCCCGGTGCGCGGCGCCGGCCAGTTCGTCACGGCCGGCAACGCCTCGCAATTGTCGGATGGCGCCGCCGCCTGCGTGCTGATGGAAGCCGCCGAGGCCCGGCGCGCCGGCATCCAGCCGCTGGGCGCATTCCGCGGGCTGGCGATCGCCGGCTGCGAACCCGACGAGATGGGCATAGGCCCGGTCTACGCCGTGCCCAAGCTGCTGGCCCGCCACGGCCTCAAGGCGCAGGACATCGACCTGTGGGAACTTAACGAGGCCTTCGCCTCGCAAGCCCTGTATTGCCAGGAAAAGCTCGGCATCCCGATGGACCGCCTGAACGTGGACGGCGGCGCCATCGCCCTGGGCCACCCCTTCGGCGTCACCGGCGCCCGCCTGGCTGGCCACGTGCTCATCGAAGGCCGCCGCCGCGGCGCCCGCTATGCCGTCGTCACCATGTGCGTGGGCGGCGGCATGGGCGCGGCCGGCCTGTTTGAAATCTACTGAGGATCCCCCATGGACCTGGAATTCACTCCCGAAGAAAACGCCTTCCGCGATGAAGTGCGGGCCTTTCTCGCCAGCAAGCTGCCCGAGCGTCTGTCCGCCAAGGTCGCGCAAGGCAAGCTGCTGACGCGCGCCGACATGGTCGAATGGCACGCCATCCTCAACCGCCAGGGTTGGCTCGCCAGCCACTGGCCGGTGGAATACGGCGGCACCGGCTGGAGCGCCGTGCAGAAGTACATCTTCGAAAACGAATGCGCGCTGGCCGGCGCGCCGCGCATCGTGCCCTTCGGTCTGAGCATGCTGGGCCCGGTGCTGATCAAGTACGGCAGCGAGGCGCAGCGGCGCCATTGGCTGCCGCGCATCCTGGACGGCTCCGACTGGTGGTGCCAGGGCTATTCCGAACCCGGCGCGGGCTCGGACCTGGCCTCCGTCAAGACCACCGCCGTGCGCGACGGCGACAGCTACGTAGTCAACGGCCAGAAGACCTGGACCACGCTGGGCCAGTACGCCAACATGATCTTCTGCCTGGTGCGCACCTCGCAGGAAGGCCGGCGCCAGGAAGGCATCAGCTTCCTGCTGATCGACATGGCCAGCCCCGGCGTGGAAGTGCGCCCCATCATCACGCTGGACGGCGAGCACGAAGTCAACGAGGTGTTCTTCTCCGACGTGCGGGTGCCTGCCGCCAACCTGGTGGGCGAGGAAAACCGCGGCTGGACCTGCGCCAAGTACCTGCTGACCTACGAACGCACCAACATCGCCGGCGTCGGCCAATCCACGGCAGCGCTGGAACGCCTGAAGACGGTGGCCGCAAGCCAACGCAAGAACGGACGTCCGCTATCCGAGGACCCGGACTTCGCCGCCCGGCTGGCCCGCGTCGAGATCGAACTGGCCAATATGCGCACCACCAACCTGCGCGTGGTCGCGGCGGTTGCCGGCGGCGGCGCGCCCGGCGCGGAAAGTTCGATGCTGAAGATCCGCGGCACCCAGATCCGCCAGGAGATCAGCGCGCTGAACCGCCGCGCCATGGGGCCTTACGCCCGCCCCTTCGTGCCCGAGGCGCTGCACGACGGCTACGACGCGCCGCCCATCGGCCCGCAAGGCGCCGAGAGTGCCGCCGCGCAGTACTTCAACAACCGCAAGCTGTCGATCTTCGGCGGCTCCAATGAAATCCAGAAGAACATCATCTCCAAGATGATTCTCGGACTGTAAGGGCCGGCCATGAACTTTGAACACACCGAAGACCGGCGCATGCTCTCCGACATGCTGCGCCGCTTTGTCGCCGAACAGTGCGACTTCGCCACGCGCGACCGCAACGCCCGCTCGGAGCGGGGCTACGGCCTGGAGCTGTGGCAGCGCTATGCCGAACTCGGCGCCATCGGCGCGCTGTTTGCCGAAGCGGATGGCGGCCTGGGCGGAACCGGCTTCGACATTTCCGTCGTATTCGAGGCGCTGGGCCGCGGCCTGGCCGTCGAACCGCTGCTGGACGCGCTCATGGTCGGCAGCGCCATCGCCGCCGCCGGCACGCCAGGCCAGCGCCAAGCGCTGGAAGGCCTGATAGCCGGCACCATCACCGCTGCGCTTGCCCATGCCGAGCCCGGCTCCGGCTATGAACTGGCGCACGTCGAAACCCGCGCCGAACGCAACGCAGACGGCTGGGTGCTCAACGGCGCCAAGGCCGTGGTCGCGGCCGGCGAACACGCCGACCTGTTCCTGGTCCCGGCCCGCAGCGCGGGCGGACCGGACGACGAGGCCGGCATCAGCCTGTTCCTGCTCAGCGCCGGCACGCCCGGCCTGAAGGTGCGCGGCTATGGCCTGATCGATGGCGGCCGCGCGGCGGAACTCGTGCTCGACGGCGTGCAGCTTGGCTCAGATGCCCTGCTGGGCGAGACCGGCGCGGGCTACCCGCTGCTGGAACGCGCCGCCGGCCGCGGCATCCTGGCGCTGTGCGCCGAAGCCGTGGGCGCGATGGACTGCGCCCGCGACGCCACCCTGGAATACCTGCGCACGCGCCGCCAATTCGGCGCCCCCATCGGCAGCTTCCAGGCGCTGCAGCATCGCATGGCCGACGTGCTGCTGGAGATCGAGCAGGCGCGCTCGGCCGTGATCAATGCCGCGGCCGCGCTGGACCACCCGGACCGCGCCACCCGCGAACGCGCGCTGTCCGCCGCCAAATACACCATCGGCCGCATCGGCACGCTGGTGGCCGAAGAGAGCATCCAGCTGCACGGCGGCATCGGCATGACCTGGGAACTGCCGCTGGCGCACTACGCCAAGCGCCTGGTCATGATCGACCACCAGCTGGGCGACGAAGACCATCACCTGCGGCGCTACATCGCGCTGGGGCAGGCCTGAGCGGAGGACCACGCCATGATGACCCAGGTCCATGCCGCCCCGCCCCTCTCGCCGCCTTTCGCCGCCCCGTTCGCCGTACGCAGCGCGGCGGACGTGCAGCGGCTGCAAGCCCGGCCGCTGGCTGAAACGCTTACGGTACAAAGCACCTACCAGATCTTCCGCAACTCGGCCGCGGCCTTCCGCGACAAGACCGCGCTGACCTTTCTGCGCAGCGCCGACCCCGGCGACGCGCCGCTGCGCTGGAGCTATCGTGAACTGCTGGCCGGCATTCACCAGACCGCCAACCTGCTGCATGAGCTGGGCGTGGGCCCGGACGACGCCGTCGGCATCCTGCTGCCCGGCTGTCTGGAGTACCACCTAGCGCTATGGGGCGGCGAGGCCGCCGGCATCGTCCAGCCCCTGAACCCCTTGCTGGCCGAAGACAAGCTCGCCTCGCTCATGAACACGGCGCGCGCCAAGGTGCTGATCGCCTACGGGTCCGACCTGGAATGCGGCTCCTGGTCCAAGGCGCTGCGCCTGCGCGAGCGCGTGCCCACGCTGCACACGCTGCTGCGCGTGGCGCCGCTGGATGAACCGCCTTCGAACCGCCCGGCGCTGCCGGACCATGCGCTGGACTTCAACACCGCGCGCGCCGCCCAGCCGGCTGACCGCTTGCTCAGCGGCCGTGAGATCCATGCCAGCGACGTGGCCGCCTATTTCCACACCGGCGGCACCACGGGCGCGCCCAAGCTCGCCATCCACACGCACGCCAACCAGGTCTTCAGCGCCTGGGCCGCGGTGCAATTGCAGAACGCCGGACCGGACGACGTTGTCATCAACGGATATCCGCTGTTCCATGTGGCGGGCGTGCTGCCGGCCTCGCTGGCCGCCCTGTCGGCGGGCGTGGAAACCGTCATCCCCACCACCCTGCTGCTGCGCAACCGCGACGTGCTGCGCAACTACTGGCGCCTGGTCGAACACCACCGCGCCACCTCGCTGCAAGGCGTGCCCACCATCCTCGCGGCGCTGGCCGAAGTGCCGCTGGCGGGCGCCGACATCTCGTCGCTGCGCTACTGCCGCACGGGCGCCGCGCCCCTGCCCGCCGAACTGGCTACCCGCTTCAAGCGCCTGTTCGGCCTGCACGTCAATGAAAGCCTGGGCATGACGGAGATGGCGGGCATCTCGACCATCTCGCCGCCGGGCTGCGAATTCCCGGTGGGCTGCGTCGGCTTTCCGCTGCCCTACGTACAGGTCCGCATCGTCGGCCTGGACATGCCGGCCGGCACGCCCGCGCGCGACCTGGCCGCCGGCGCGCCCGGCATGGTGCTGTTCAAGGCGCCCAACGTCATCCCAGGCTTTCTCGACCCCGAGGACACGGCGCGCGCCTTCACCGAAGACGGCTGGCTCATCAGCGGCGACGTGGGCTACCTGGACGAGGACGGCCGCCTGCACCTGCAAGGCCGCGCCAAGGATCTGATCATCCGCAGCGGCCACAACATCGATCCCAAGACCATCGAAGACGCGCTCGCCTCGCACCCGTCGGTACAGCTCTGCGCCGCCGTCGGCGCCCCCGACGCCTATGCCGGCGAACTGCCCATCGCCTTCGTCACGCTGGCCGAAGGCGCCCAAGTTCAGGAAGCCGAACTGCTGGCCTACGCCGCCGAGCACGTGGATGAAAGCCCGGCACGGCCCAAGCGCGTCATCGTGCTGGACAGCATGCCCATGACCAACGTGGGCAAGATCTACAAGCCTGATCTGCGCCGGCTGGCCACCGCCGTATCGGCCCAGGCCGTGGTGGCGCGCACCCTGCGGGAAGCCGGCCTGATCGACGACGGCGCGCTGTTCCGCGTCCAAGCCGACGCGCAGCCCGAGGTCGCGGTCCAGGCCGACGCCCGCGCGCCCGAGGCGCTGAAAGCCAGCCTGCGCGACGCGCTGGCCCGCTTGCCCGTAAAGGTCGTCCTACGCGACTAAGCAGTCCCACACACAACAACACCCCAGGAGACAAACCCATGACCCACCAGCCCCTGCGGCGCGCCTGCCTCGGCGCCGTGCTGCTCTCGATTGCGGGCGTTGCATTGCCCTTCGCCGCTGGCGCGCAAGGCGCCTACCCGTCCAAGCCCATCACGCTGATCGTGCCCTTCCCGGCCGGCGGCTCCACCGACCGCCATATGCGGATCGTGGCGCAGGACGCCTCCAAGACCCTGGGCCAGCCCGTCGTCGTGGAAAACCGACCCGGCGCCGGCGGCACCCTGGGGCCCGCCACCATGGCCAAGACCGCCAAGCCCGACGGCTACACCATCACCCTGTACACCCTGGCCATGCTGCGCATGCCCTATATGCAGAAAAGCAGCTGGGACCCCATCAACGACTTCAGCTTCATCCTGGGCCTGTCCGGCTATACCTTCGGCTTCACCGTCCGCGCCGATTCGCCCTACAAGACCTTCAACGAATACATCGAGGCGGCGCGCAAGGCGCCTGGCACCATCGACTACGGCTCCACCGGCATCGGTTCGTCGCCGCACCTGCTGATCGAGGAAGTCGCCATCAACGCCAAGGTGAAACTGAACCACGTGCCCTTCAAGGGCAACGCCGACATGCAGCAGGCCCTGCTCGGCGGCCACGTCATGGCGCAAAGCGACGCCACCGGCTGGGACCAGTTCGTCGACTCCGGCAAGATGCGCCTGCTGGTCACCTTCGGCGAAAAGCGCACCACGCGCTGGCCCGACGTGCCCACCGCGCAGGAGCTGGGCTACAAGGTCGTGTCCACCTCGCCCTACGGCCTGGCCGGCCCCAAGGGCATGGACCCCGCAGTCGTGAAGACGCTGCACGACGCGTTCAAGAAGGCGCTGTTCGACCCCGCCAGCATGGACGTCATGAAACAGCTGAACCAGGAACCCGCCTACCGCAACAGCCAGGACTACAAGGAATGGGCCCAGGCCACCTACGTCAAGGAAAAAGGCCTGATCGAGTACCTGGGATTGATGGCGAAGGATTGAACCGGCGGCATGGCACCCACCGCCCTCGCGGGAGGGGGGTGCCGCCGCCGAAAGCCGCGGGAATCGAATCCTTGCCGCGAACAGTCTTGGCAACGCCGTGGCGTGTACGCCAGGCTGACAAGAAAAGCTCCCCCATTTCATCAAGAAGACTCCCTGAAGCCTCTTGGCGCACACGGCCGTTCCCAGGGATATCAATTTAATCTTGATTGACGCAGACAGCCGGCCCGCTCGACGATGGCGCGCTGTTCCGCGTGGCAGCCAACCTGCAATCCGATATCGCAGTCCGGGCCGACGCCCGCGCGTCCGAAGCGCTGAAAGCCAGCCTGCACGACACGCTGGCCCGCTTGCCGGTCAAGGTCATCCTGCGCGGCTGAACAGCCCCACACACAACAACACCCCAGGAGACAAACCCATGACCCAGCAGCCCCTGCGGCGCGCCTGCCTCGGCGCCGCACTGCTCTCGATCGCCAGCGTTGCATTGCCCTTCGCCGCCGACGCGCAAAACGCCTACCCGTCCAAGCCCATCACGCTGATCGTGCCCTTCCCGGCCGGCGGCTCCACCGACCGCCACCTGCGCATCGTGGCGCAGGACGCCTCCAAGACCCTGGGCCAGCCCATCATCGTCGAAAACCGGCCCGGCGCCGCCGGCACCCTGGGCCCCGCCACCATGGCCAAGACCGCCAAGTCCGACGGCTACACCATCAGCCTGTACACCCAGGCCATGCTGCGCATGCCCCACATGCAGAAAAGCAGTTGGGATCCCATCAACGATTTCAGCTTCATCCTGGGCCTGTCCGGCTACACCTTCGGCTTCACCGTCCGCGCCGACTCACCGTACAAAACCTTCGGTGAATTCATCGAGGCCGCTCGCCAGGCGCCCGGCGCCATCGACTACGGTTCCCCCGGCACCGGCTCGTTGCCGCATCTGCTGATCGAGGAAGTCGCGATCAACGCCAAGGTCAAGCTGAACCACGTGCCCTTCAAGGGCAACGCCGACATGCAGCAGGCCCTGCTGGGCGGCCATATCATGGGGCAAAGCGACGGCACCGGCTGGGACCAGTTCGTCGACTCCGGCAAGATGCGCCTGCTGGTCACCTTCGGCGACAAGCGCACCACGCGCTGGCCCGACGTGCCGACCGCGCAGGAGCTGGGCTACAAGGTCGTGTCCACCTCGCCCTACGGCCTGGCCGGCCCCAAGGGCATGGACCCCGCAGTCGTGAAGACGCTGCACGACGCGTTCAAGAAGGCGCTGTTCGACTCCGCCAGCATGGACGTCATGAAACAGCTGAACCAGGAACCCGCCTACCGCAACAGCCAGGACTACAAAGAATGGGCCCAGGCCACCTACGTCAAGGAAAAAGGCCTGATCGAGTACCTGGGATTGATGGCGAAGGATTGAGCGCCAGAGCGCCAAGCCGCCCTTCGCACGAGCGGCTCGGCGCAGGCTGCACGGACCTGGACACGAACTTCAATCAATCACACGATCCGCCCTTGCCAGCATTGCCTGCGGCACCGTCAGCCCCAGCTGGCGGGCAACCTTGAGGTCGACAGTGAGCTCCCGCCGCGTGATGACTTCCACAGCCATGTCGGCGGGCTTGGCGCCCTTCAGGATGCGATCGACGAACCCCGGAACGCTACGCCAGGTATCCGCGACGTTGGTTCCGTAGCTCATCAGCCCGCCCGCGTCCGCCGAGCCGGCCGAAAACGCCGCGGGCAGGTTCTGGGCGGCGGCAAGTAGGGCGATACGCTTGCGGTGGGCCAGCGTGACCGGCACCTCCAGCACCAGCAGCGCCTCGGACTGCTGGTTGGCCATGGCCTTGAAGGCAGCATCCAGATCGGGCGCTGGACCGCGCAGCTTCAGCACCTGGGGTTCCATGCCCTGCGCCTTGGCCGCAGCCACATAGGTCCGCTCGATGGGCGCCAGGCCGCTGGCATCGGCGCCGGGTATGTCCTGGTCGCTCAGGAGCGTGACCCGCGCCAGCTTCGGCATGACTTCGCGCAGCAATTCAAACTGGCGGCGGGCCTGCTCCGGATCGTTGCTGGTGATGCCGGTCGCATTGCCGCCGGGGCGGTCCAGGGTCGCGGCAAAGCCCACGGCCACGGGATCGGCCACGATGGCGAAAACGATGGGTATCGTCTTGGTGGCCCGGACCGCCGCGCTGGACGCCGGCCCGCCGAAGGCGGCAATCACGTCGACATTCAGCGCAACCAGCTCCGCCGCCAGCGCGGGCAGGCGGTCAAGCTTACCTTCCGCGTAGCGGCCTTCGAGGATGAGATTCTTGCCCTCGGCGTAGCCGAGTTCCGCCAACCCTGCCCGCACCGCCCCGACGGCGGGATTGTTGGCGGCGGCGCCGTTGACCAGCAGACCGATGACGGGTGGCCCGGCCGGCTGCCGCGCCGCGCCGGACTTGTGCGTCAGCAAGCCCGCCAAGGCTGCGATCGACACAAAAAGCATGCTTCTGCGATTCATGATCCACCCTCCATCCGCTGTACACGGTGACTCGGTCAGCAATGTGATGAGCAACAGCGGTCACGCCGGATGAAATCGGGGGCTATGAATGAGGGTGCAGGCTGCGGGTCAGTCCTGGAATGCGCAGTCAGGCGCCCCATCCGATCCATGGGGCAACGCAAGTTGCAGACTGCTTAATTTCGCACTAAAGCGCCCGCGCCGCTAGCGCAAGGCGGCAATCTCGACGCTGTGGGCGCCGCAGGCCTCTACCAGCTCGGGATCGTGGCTGGCGAACAGCACCACCCGATCCTGCGCCCAGACCTTGAACTGCTCGGCCAGCACGCCGCGCGCCTGCGCGTCCAGCCCGTTGCTGGCCCCATCCGCAATGATGACAGCCGGGTCGCCCAGGGCGGCGGCCGTCAGGTAGACCTTGCGCCGCGTGCCCGTGGACATCTGCTCGAAGCGCTTGTCCAGATGCGGCGCCAGCCCCAGGCGGAACGCCAGGTCGAGCACGCTGTCCGTCAGCGCCACGTTCTTCTCGGCCGCGACCTGCTCCAGCAATCCGCGCCCCGTCTGCGCGGGCAGCGCCATGCAATTGTCGGGCACGTAAGCCAGGCGGGCCCGGGCTTGCGCGGGCGATTGGGTCCACGAATGGCCGTCAATCCAGACTTCCCCGGCATCCGGGGCGACGACGCCCGCGATGATGCCCAGCAACGTGGACTTGCCGGTGCTGTCTTCTTCGCACAGCGCCACGCAGCCGGGCGTGAACGTGTGGGTCAGGCCCTGGAAGACGAGATGGTCGCCGTAGCGCTTGCCGAGATTGTCGATTCGTAGCATGGCCGGGAGTGTACGCAGGAACGCGGCGCTCGGCCATCGCCGCCCTGGCGTGGCGCCAGCGCAGCAAATGTGAACTCAATTCAATTTTTTCCGCATTGACGATGTAGGAATCCGCATTTTTGCCGTACATTACGCGGCGTAAATAATTGTTAATTTTTAGCAAGAATATTTCGAATTCCGTAACGGTTGCACCGCCCGCACCTGCTATTGGCCCGCTGAGCGACCCTCCGTTAAGACGCATTTAGTTTCATTTAAATCAATATCACGTCCCATTTTGCCGGACCGCCATCGGCGCCGGCATGGAAGAGATCAATGAATCACGTCTATCGAGTAGTCTTCAACGCCGCCGCGGGCGTGTGGCAGGCCGTCAGTGAAATCGCCCGCGGGCCGGCCAAGAGCAGCAGCCCTGCCCGGCGCCTGCGCCGCAACGGCGCGCAGCTGGCGGGCGCGCTGGGCATGGCGCTGGCCGCCACGGGCGCGCATGCGGTTCCCGTCGTCAGCCCGCAACTGTATTGGGACGGCGGCCACTCCGTGGCGAACGGCTCGGTGGATGGGGCCGCCGGCATCTGGGACTACACCAACACCAACTGGACCTCCGCCGACGGCGCAGTGAATCAATCGTGGACCGGCGGCAACGCGGTGTTCTCGGGCGTGGCCGGGACGGTGGCGGTCGGCGGACAGCACCAGATCACAGGCCTGGAGTTCCAGAGCGACGGCTACACGCTGGTGGGCGGAGCCAATGGTCAGTTGAATACCAGCGGCGTTACCACGATCCGAGTCAATCCCAACGTGACCGCGACCCTGGGCGTAGCCATACTCGGCAGCGGCGTCCTGAACAAGCAGGACAGCGGCACGCTGGTACTCAACGGGAACAACACCTATCTCGGCGGCACGACGCTCGCCGCCGGCCGCCTGGTTGTCGGCAGCAATGCGGCTCTGGGCAGCGGCAGCCTGACGGCGTTCGGCAACGCTGTGCTCGACGCCAATAACAAGGTGGTCCTGAACAACGACGTGAATTTGCTGGGCGCCATGGGGATAGGCGGTAGCGCCGACCTGACGCTCAACGGCGCCGTTTCCGGCCCAGGCTCGCTGATCAAGAACGGCGCGGCCAACCTTACCTTGAACGGCGCAAATACCTACGCGTCAGGCACCACGTTGAATGCCGGCACCCTGACGGTGGGCGACAGCCAGGCTCTGGGGTCCGGCAACCTGACCGTGGGCGGCAGCTCGACCTTGACGGCAAGCAGCCAGATAGGGTTAGGCAACGCCATCATCCTGAATGCCAAGTTGACGGTTGCTGGCGACAATGACCTGAGCCTGAATGGCCCGATCTCGGGCGCTGGCCAATTGGTCAAGACAGGCAACGGTACGCTCAACCTCAACGCCATCAACATCGGCCACACCGGCGGCATCGCCCTCAGTGGCGGCACCTTGGCGTTCAGCAACGCCAATGCCCTGGGGGCTGGCCCGCTGGTCACCAGCGGCACGGCCACCCTGAAGAACACCCAAGCCACGTCCCTGGTGAACGCCATCAGCGTCAATGGCGACCTGACCCTGGAAACCCAGTCGGGGTTGACCATGGGAGGCTTGCTAAGCGGGAGCGGCAACCTGACAAAGACCGGCGCCGACGAATTGGTCGTGCTCGGCAACAACGTCTACACCGGCAACCTCAATATCACCGCAGGCACAGTCACCACCCTGGGCAGTGCCGCCCTGGGCACCCCCACCAGCGTCAACCTGGCTACGGGCACCACCCTGAAGCTGAACGGCAGCACCAGTTTGGGTTCCCTAAGCGGCAACGGCACCACCAGAGTGGGTCTGGGCAGCACACTCACGGTAGGCGCCAACAATTCCGACTACGTGTACTCCGGCTCGCTCACCGGCAACGCTACGTTGAACAAGGTCGGCAGTGGCGCAATGGAACTCGCGGGCGTCAGCGCCCTGGGCAACAGCCAGGTCCTCGGCGGCACGCTGAAAGTCAGCGGCACCGTCAATGGTCCCGGCCTGTTCGTCGCTTCCGGGGCGACGCTGAGCGGTAGCGGCTCCGTCAATGGCTCGGTCATCGTCGCCAACAACGGCCACCTGGCCGGGACCAGCGGCAGCACGCTGAACCTCGGCGGACTCACCCTGTCACAGAACTCAAACATCGACGTGGCGCTGGGTACTCCCGCCACGGGGAATGTTCCTCTCTTCGCCGTCAACGGCTCCATGACCCTGGACGGCATCCTGAACATCACCGACGCCGGCGGCCTCGGCGACGGCATGTACCGCCTGTTCACATACAACGGTCTCCTGACCAACAGCATCCTCGACTTCGGCACCTTGCCGAACACATTGACCGCAGGCGAACTGAGTGTGCAGACCGCGATAGGCAATGAGGTCAATCTGCTGGTCAGCTCGTCGAACCGGCGCACCCTATTCTGGGACGGCGCCACAACGGTGCCCAACGGCGTTGTCGCAGGCGGCTCCGGCGTATGGAACGCCGGAGCCACCAATTGGACCAATTTCGACGGCACGGTCAATAGCAACTGGAGCGGCCAGTTCGCCGTCTTCCAGGGCAACTCGGGTGTCGTGTTGGTGCAAGGCACGCAGACCGTCGACGGCATGCAGTTCATGGCCGATGGCTATCAACTGCTGGCCGGCGCCGGCGGCAAGCTCAATGCGGTCAACCGCGACGGCGGCAAGTTCGCGTTACGGGTCGACCCAGGCGTGACGGCCTGGATCAACGTGGACATCAATGGCACCGGCACCCTGCAGAAGCTGGACCAGGGCACCCTGGTGCTCAATGGCAACAACGGCTATCAGGGCGGCACCGTGCTCGCGGGCGGCACGCTCGTGGCCGGCAGCAACAGCGCGCTGGGCACTGAGTCCCTGACGGCTGCCGACGGCACCACGCTGGACAACAACAAGGCGCTGACGGTGGCCAACGGGATCATTGCCGAAGGCCAGTTGAACCTGGCCGGCAGCAATGACCTGACCCTGAACGGCAACATCGTCGGCGGCGGCCTGAACAAGAACGGCACCTCCACCCTGACCCTGGGCGGCGACAACTACTTCGCCGGCACGATGGCGCTGAACAATGGCAAGCTGGTGCTGGCCTCCAACAATCCGCTGGGCCACAGCACCCTGAACGCCGCCTCCGGCACGCAGCTGGACAACAGCGTGGCATTGAGCCTGGGCAACACGGTCAACCTGGCTGGCGACCTGAACCTCGTAGGCAACCAAGACCTCACCTTGGGCGGCCTGGTCAACGGCCTCGGCGGCCTGACCAAGCGCGGCACTGGCAAGCTCACGCTTAACGGCAACAACGCCTTCCAGGGCGGCGTCACCCTGATGGGCGGCAACCTGGGCGTGGGCTACGACACCGCGCTCGGCGAGGGCACGCTGACCGTGCGCAATGCGGCGACCCTGGACGCCAGCCGCGCGGTGACCCTGGCCAACAAGGTGCAACTGAGCGCCTCCCTGACGCTGGACGGCAGCAATGACATCACCCTGAACGGCGTGATCGACGGCTATCAGGAACTGACCAAGAACGGCGCCGGCCGACTCACCCTCAATGGCGAAAACCGCCACAGCGGGGGCACCACGGTCAATGCCGGCAACTTGAACCTGGGCAATGCCGCGGCGCTGGGCACCGGCATGCTGACCGTCACGGGCAACACGCAGCTGGATACCGCCGGCCCGATGCGCCTGGGCAATACCGTCAATGTCGACGGCGTGCTCACGGTGGCGGGCAACAACAGCCTGATCCTGGACGGCCTGATCAGCGGCAACGGCACGCTGCGCAAGACCGGAGCGGACAGCCTCTTGCTCACCGGCGGCGCCAACAGCTTCAGCGGCACGATCGATCTGCAAAGCGGCAGCCTGACCACCGCAGGCACCAATGCGCTGGGCCAGAATGCCACCGCGAACGTGGCGGCGGGCGCCAATCTGTTCGTGACCGATCTGGTCCGCCTTGATCGCCTGAACGGCGCAGGCGCCGTGACGGTATCGTGGGGAAACATCCTGAGCGTCGGCGCCAACGGCGGCAACAGCAGCTTCAGCGGCCAACTCAACGGCAAGGGCAGCCTGACCAAGACTGGCGCGGGGTCGATGGTGCTTTCGGGCGCCAATACCCTTGCCGGCTCGACCTCCGTCACTGCGGGCAGCCTGTGGGTTGATGGCTCGCTGGCCAGCAGCGACGTGGTGGTCTACAGCGGCGCCACCCTGGGCGGCGCCGGCAGCATTGCCGGCAACGTGGAGGTCCTGGACAACGCCACCCTGAAACTGATGGCCGGCCACACCCTGTCGGTCGGCAGCCTGGCGCTCGACGCCAACTCGATCGTGAATGCCAGCCTGGGCGCCCCCGCCCTGGGTGGCGGCGCGGCCTTGGTGAACGTGGCCGGCGACCTGACCCTGGGCGGCACGCTCAATATCAGCGACGCCGGCGGCTTCGGCACCGGCGTGTACCGGCTCATGAACTATGGCGGCAGCCTGACCGACAACGGCATGCGCTTCGGCAATGTTCCCGGCAGCGTGCATCCGGCCGACCTGGCGCTGCAGACCGCTGTCGACAAGCAGATCAACCTGCTGGTCGCCGCGCCCAACGTCACCGTGCAGTTCTGGGACGGCTCGCAAACCGTCGGCAATGGCGCAATCGAAGGCGGCAGCGGCACCTGGGACGGCGCCAACGCCAACTGGACCGGCGTCGACGGCAACGGTAACCGCTCCTGGGCCGGCAAGTTCGCCGTTTTCCAGGGCGCGGCAGGGACGGTCACCGTCGCCGGCGCGCAAAGCGCGACGGGCATGCAGTTCATGACCAACGGCTATGTCCTGGAGCGCGGCTCGCTGGGTTCGCTCAATCTGGTCAACGGCGACCAGGGCTACGCCTCGGTGCGCGTCGATCCCGGCGTGACCGCGACCATCAACGCCCCGCTCGTTGGCAGCGGCACGCTGGCCAAGCTCGACGCCGGCACCCTGGTGCTCAACGCGTCCAACGGCTACACCGGCGGCACGGCGCTCAACGGCGGCACGCTGGTGCTGGGCAACGACAAGGCCCTGGGCAGCGGCCTGCTGACTGCTGCCAACGGCACCACGCTGGACAGCAACACGGCAGTCACCGTGCGCAACAAGATCGCGCTGAACGGCGCGCTGACGATCGCCGGTTCCAGTGCCATGGACCTGAACGGCACCGTCGGCGGCGCCGGCGGCCTGATCAAGAACGGCGCAGCCAATCTGACCCTCAGCGGCGTCAACATCTACGCCGGCGGCACGCTCCTGAACGCGGGCGGCCTGATCGTCGGCAACGGCGCCGCGCTCGGCTCCGGCACACTGACGGTGGGCGGCGCCGCCACGCTGGACAACACTCAGGCGCTGGCGCTGGCGAACAACATCGCCCTGAACGCCGGCCTGACCGTGCAAGGCAGCCAAGACCTGACGCTCAACGGCAACATCGCGGGCGCGGGCAGCCTGACCAAGAACGGCGCCAGCACGCTGACGCTCAACGGCGCCAACACCTACACCGGCGGCACCTACGTCAACAGCGGCACGCTGGCGCTGGGCGCGGGCAGCAGCCTCGCGGCCACCGGCACCGTGACCGTCGCCAGCGGCGCCACCTTCGACCTGTCGGCAGGCCAAGGCGCCCAGGTGTTCGGCACCCTGGCGGGCGCCGGCAACATCAAGATGGGCAGCAATTCCCTCTTGGCAGGCGGTTCGGCCAACGGCATCTTCGGCGGCTCGGTCAGCGGCACGGGAACCCTGGTCAAGCAAGGCTCGGGCACGCAGACCCTGACCGGCGCCAACAGCTATACCGGCGGCACGCTGGTCGCGGACGGCACACTGCGCGCGGGCTCCGCGACGGCACTGGTCCAAGGCACCGCCTATCAGGTGCTGTCGGGCGCCGTGCTGGACCTCAACGGCAATGCGCTGCAAGCCAGCAGCCTGAGCGGCGCCGGCACCGTGGCGCTGGGCGCTGGAACCTTGACCGTCAATTCCGCGGCTGGCAGTACGTCCTACTATTCGGGCATCGTCGTGGGCAGCGGCGGCCTGGTCAAAACCGGCGCCGGCGCGCTGGCGCTGACCGGCGGCAGCGCCTTCTCGGGCGGCGTGCAGCTCAAGCAGGGCAGCATCGGCCTGGGCCATTCCCTGGGCCTGGGCACTGGCATGCTGTCCATGGACGACGGCACCGTCATCAGCCTGATCGCCAACGGCATGACCATCGCCAACAACCTGCACATGACCGGCACCAACGACCCGGTCATCGACACCGGCGCCAACACGGCCACCTGGGCCGGCGCCATCACGGGCGGCGGTTTCCTCACCAAGCAAGGTAGCGGCGTGCTGACCCTGACCAGCGCGGGCAACAGCTACACCGGCGCGACCGATGTTGCGCAGGGCACGCTCAAGGCCGGCGCCGCGAACACATTCAGCAGCGCCTCGGCCCACACCGTGACCAGCGGCGCGGTGCTGGACCTGGCGGGCTACAGCCAGACCGTGGCCAGCCTGAACAACAGCGGCACGGTCAATCTCAGCGGCGGCACACCGGGTGCGACGCTCAAGGTCACCGGCCCCTACGTCGGCAACAACGGCAAGCTGGGCGTGTCCACCGTGCTGGGCGCCGACGGCAGCGCCACCGACAAGCTGCTGTTGAGCGGCGCGGGCGCCATCGCCAGCGGCAGCACCACGGTGCAGATCACCAATGCCGGCGGCCTGGGCGCGCAGACCGGCAGCCAGGGCATCCAAGTCATCGCCACCGAGAACGGCGCCAGCCTGCAGCCCGGCAGCTTCACGCTGGCGGGCGGCCATATCGACGCGGGCGCCTACGAGTACCGCCTGGCCCAGACGGCGCAAGGCGCCGCGCTGCATTCGACCAACACGCAAGTGAACCCCGGCCCCGGCACTGGGCCCGGCACTGATCCCGGCACAGGCCCCGGCACTGGCCCTGGCACTGGCCCCGGCACTGATCCCGGCACAGGCCCTGGCACTGGCCCTGGCACTGATCCCGGCACAGGCCCTGGCACTGGCCCTGGCACTGATCCCGGCACAGGCCCCGGCACCGGCCCCGGCACTGATCCCGGCACAGGCCCCGGCACCGGCCCCGGCACTGATCCCGGCACCGGCCCTGGCACAGGCCCTGGCACAGGCCCTGGCACAGGCCCTGGCACAGGCCCTGGCACAGGCCCCGGCACACCGGCTCCCGCCTACCGCGAGGAAGTGCCGCTGCTGTCCGCCCTGCCCGCGCAACTGCGCCAGGCCGACATGGCGATGCTGGGCGACATGCGCAAGCGCATGGGCGACGAAGCCGCCCAAGGCGCCATCGACCTGGACCCCAGCCATCGCGCCTGGGCCCGCGTGTTGCGCACGGCTCCCACCATCACCCAGCAAGGCACGGTCAACCCCGAAAGCAGCGGCCACCTGACCGGCTTCCAGGCCGGCGTGGACGTGTACGCCAGCCGCAACCTCAGGGCCGGCCTGTACGTCGGCCAGCTGGACGGCGACATGGGCGTGCGCGGCTTCTCCAGCGGCATGGAGCGCAAGTACGCGGGCTACAACAACCTGCGCGGCCGCTACGTGGGCCTGTACGGCACCTGGCAGCACGACTCCGGCCTGTACGCCGACGCCGTGATCCAGGGCGCCGACTACCGCAGCAGCCTGCGCACGGCCGACACCGGCGCCGGCGCCACCACCAAGGGCCACGGCTGGCTGGCCTCGCTGGAAGTGGGCAAGCCCATCGACCTGGGCAACAGCTGGCAGCTGGAACCGCAGGCGCAGATCATCTACCGCAAGCTCAACCTGGACGACACCACGCTGAGCCTGGCCAAGGTGAAGAACGATGCGGACGACGACTGGACCCTGCGCCTGGGCGCCCGCGTCAAGGGCAGCTACAGCATCGGCGGCACCGTGTTGCAGCCCTTTGCCCGCGTCAATCTGTACAAGGCCAGCAACACCACCGACGTGGCCAGCTTCAGCGCTCCGGCCGGCACCACCGACATCCGCGCCAAGGGCGGCTATACGTCGACCGAACTGGCGGTAGGCGCCATGGTGCAGCTGACCAAGAGCACCAGCCTCTACGGCGACGTCGGCAAGCTCTGGGCCAACAGCGGCGACAGCCGCGTCAAGACCGGCGCGCAGGGCTCCATCGGCTTGAGGGTGCTCTGGTAAGCCTCGTGGCATGCGCCGGGTAACCGGCCACTAGCCTGACCAAGCCCGCAGCGGACAGACCGCTGCGGGCTTTTTTACTGCTACCAGGTGTACTTCACGCCTATCCCCGCTGCGTACTGGTGGTAGTCCTGTTTGTCCATCCGCGGCAATCGAGAGCCCAGCCTGACGTTGCAGCTCACCAAAATCAGTGATTACCCCAGCCGAGATTTTGTCTTACATTTACACTCTGTAATTAGGTGTTAAGAGCACAAACACACCGCTCAGGTTGCTGCGGGCCGCTGTCTGTGCTGATGGCAATCGTTTGCCCGCTCCCCGTGATCTTTATTGCTGTTCGGGCAAGGCCGAATCCGGATTCTTGCCTAGCTAGCATTCGCTCAAACATTTGAAGGCATCAATGAATCACGTCTATCGAGTTGTGTTCAACGCCACCACCGGTGCGTGGCAAGCCGTCAGTGAAATCGCCCGCGGGCCGGGAAAGAGCAACCGCCCCGCGCGGCGTGCGCGTCGCAAGGCGTCGCAAACCGCGCTGGCGTTCGGCGCCGCCCTGGCGATTCCAGCAAGCGTTCACGCGCAACTGCTCTGGGACGGCAGCCATTCCGTCGCGAACGGCTCGGTGGACGGCGGCGCCGGAATCTGGGACGCCGCCAATACCAACTGGGCTTCCGCCGGTGCGCAGCCCAACCGGGCCTGGAATGGTGGCGACGCGGTGTTTTCGGGCGCCGCGGGCACGGTATCGATAAGTGGACAGCAGAACTTCACAGGTTTGGAGTTCCTCACGGACGGCTACAACTTGGTAGGGGGAACAGCCAGCCGCTTGAACGCGATCAACGGCCTGGGTGGAACGGTGGCCTTGCGGGTCGCCCCCAATGTGACCGCGACCATGGGCGTGACCATAGGCGACATCGGCACCCTGGAAAAACTCGGCAGCGGCACCCTGGCGCTCAACGGGAACAATGGCTATGCCGGCGGCACGCGGCTCAGCGCGGGCCGGCTGGTGGCAGGCAGCAATACGGCGCTAGGCAGCGGCGACCTGACCGCGATGAACAACACCGTGCTCGACGCCAACCGCGCCGTCACCCTGGCCAACAACGTGCAACTGCTGGGCGCCATGGGGATAGGCGGCAGCGCCGACCTGACCTTGAACGGCAGCATCGCCGGCATCGGCTCGCTGATCAAGAATGGCCCGGCCACCCTGACCCTGAATGGCGCCAACCTCTATCAGGGCGGCACCACGCTGAACGGCGGCGCCCTGGCCGTGGGCCACAATCAGGCGCTGGGCGCCGGCGGCCTGACGGTCGGGGGCAACTCGACCCTGACCGCCAATCGCGCCACGGCCCTGGCCAACGCCATTGCGCTCAATGCCAATCTGGCCATCAACGGCGCCAACGACCTGAACCTGAACGGCCAGATCAGCGGCGCGGGCCAACTGGTCAAATCCGGAACCGGCACACTCAGCCTGGGCGGCAACAACAACTTCACCGGCGGTATCGCCCTGAGCGGTGGCGCCCTAATGCTCAACAGTAGCAACGCGCTGGGCGCCGGCGCACTGATCACGTCCGGCACCGCCACCCTGAAGAACGCTCAACCCTTGGCGCTGGGGAACGCCATCAGCGTCAATGGCGACCTCACGCTGGAGACCTCGGCGATGTTGAGCGCGACCGGCCTCCTGAGCGGAAGCGGCAACCTGACCAAGGCTGGCGTTGACGAATTGGTACTGATCGGCAACAACACCTATAACGGCAGCCTCAATATCACCGGAGGCACAGTCACCGCCTTGGACGGCTCGGCCCTGGGCAACCCCACTGCCGTCAAACTGGCTGCGGGCACCACGCTGAATCTCAACGGCGCCACCGCAATAGGTTCCCTGAGCGGTGGCGGCACCGTCAACACCGGGTCGCTGACTACCTTGACAGTAGGCGGCAGCAACACCGACAGCGTGTATGCAGGGGCACTGACCGGCAGCGGCATGATGCGCAAGACCGGCACCGGCACGCTGGAGTTGGCAGGCAGCAGCACGTTGGGCGACGCGATAGACGTCAACGGCGGCACCTTGAAAGTCAGCGGCTCCGTGAACGGCGGCGTGGCGGTTCATACTGGCGGAACGGCGAGCGGCAGCGGCTCGATCGGCGGCCTGCTGAGCGTCGACGACGGCGGCCATCTGGCCGGCGTCAGCGGCCGCACGCTGACCGCCGGCAGGATGGTCTTCACGCAGAATGCCAACATCGATGCCGCGCTGGGTTCTCCTGCCACCGGCAACACCGCCCTCTTCAGGTCCACCGGCGACCTGACCCTGAATGGCGTGTTGAACATCACCGATGCCGGCGGTTTCGGCAATGGCGTCTACCGCCTGTTCGACTACACCGGCGGTCTTACCAACAACATCCTCGACTACGGTACCTTGCCGGGCTCGATGCTCACGTCAGACCTGACATTGCAGACCGCGATCCCACACGAGGTCAACCTGATACTCGCCTCGCCAAACCGGGCGGTGCAATTCTGGGATGGCGGCAACACGGTGATGAACGGCGCCATCGAGGGCGGCAGCGGCGTGTGGAACGCCACAAACACCAATTGGACGGCTTCCGACGGGAATGGCAATCGGACCTGGCTTGGCCAGTTCGCCGTTTTTCAAGGCGCGGCCGGCACCGTGACGGTGGAAGGCGTACAGACCGTCGACGGCATGCAGTTCATGACCGACGGCTATCAGTTGGCGAACGGCGCCAACGGCTCGCTCAATGCAGTCAACCGCGATGGCGGCAAGTTCGCCGTCCGGGTCGATCCGAACGTCACCGCGACGATCGGCCTGGACATCAACGGCAGCGGCACCTTGCAGAAGCTGGACCATGGCAGGCTGGTCCTCAACGGCAACAACGGCTACGCCGGCGGCACGCTGCTGGACGGCGGCACACTGGTAGCGGGCCGCAACAGCGCGCTGGGCGCCGGCGCCTTGACCGCCGCCGCAGGCACCACGCTGGCCAATGAGGCGGCTATCACGCTGACCAACGACATCATTGCCAATGGCCAATTGACCCTGGCCACCGGCAACAACCTGACGTTGAATGGCGCCATCAGCGGCAGCGGCGGGCTGACCAAGATTGGCGCCGACGTTCTGACCCTGGGCGGAACCAACAGCTTCCACGGCCCGACTGTGCTTAACGCAGGCACACTCATGCTGGCCTCCGCCAATCCGCTGGGCAGCGGCGCCCTCGACACCGCCCACGGCACGCAACTGAACAACAGCCTCGATCTGAGCATGGGCAACCAGATCAACTTGGCAGGCAATCTGACTCTGCGGGGCGACAAGGCGCTGACCTTGAACGGCCAGATCAACGGCGCAGGCAGCCTGACCAAGGTGGGCAGCGGCACACTGACCCTGAACGGCGCCAATGCCTTCGCGGGCGGCGTCAACCTGATGGGCGGCAGTCTGAGCCTGGGCAATGCCGCCGCGCTGGGCAGCGGCACGCTGACGGTAGGCACCACCGCATTGCTGAATACCAGCGGCGCACTGGCATTGGCCAACAACGTGCAGATGAATGCCAGGCTCATCGTGAATGGCGTTGGCGACCTGAATCTCAATGGCGTGCTAAGCGGCTCCAGCGGCCTGACCAAGAACGGCCCCGGCGGGCTGACCCTCAATGGCGCCAACCTCCATCGCGGCAACACTTTTCTCTACGGCGGTGAATTGACGCTGGGCAACTCCTCGGCGCTTGGCACCGGCACACTGTCCGTCGAGGGCGCGTCACGGTTGACGGCCAATGGTCCGCTGAGCATCGGCAATCAGCTCTACATCAACGACACGCTGGAGATCGCGAGCGACAACCACCTGAGCCTGAACGGCATAGTCCAAGGCGCGGGTACCCTGGTAAAAAGTGGTTCGGGCAGCGTGATGCTCGGTAGCAACGCGTTCAGAGGCACTTTCGACGTGTCGAGCGGTAGCCTGATTCTTTCGAACCAGAGTACGCAGTACACCAGCGCCAAGGCGATCATTGCGGCCAACGCCGATCTTCAATTGGCCAACTCGGCCAACCTGAGCGGCCTTGCTGGCGCCGGCACCCTGATCATCGGCGCCGGCCATACGCTGACTCTCGCCCCTGGCGGCCTGCCACAGGTCTTCAACGGCCGCATCACCGGTGCCGGCGCGCTGACACATGGAGGCAGCACCATCCAGACCTTGTCCGGCGAGAACGATTTCACGGGCCAGACCACCCTCAAGTCCGGCACCTTGCTGATCGACGGGTCGCTGACCCGCTCCAATGTCCTGGTCGAGAACGCCGGCACACTGGGCGGCAGCGGCAGTATCGGGGGGACGGTGACGTTTGCCGGGGGAGGCAGCATGACCCTGGCCAGCGGCCGCACCCTATCGGTCGGGGCGCTGGCGCTCGCCGCCAACAGCTACCTCTATGCCGCGCTGGGCGCACCCACGGCAGGCGGCGGTAATGCCCTGCTCAACGTCAACGGCGATCTCATCCTGGACGGCACGCTCGACATCAGCAACGCGGGCGGCTTCGGCACTGGCGTGTACCGGCTGATGAACTACACCGGCACCCTGACCGACAATGGCCTGAAGCTGGGCAGCCTGCCGGGCATCGTGGTGCCCGCCGATCTCCAGCTGCAGACTGCCGTGAACAATCAGATCAATCTGCTATATACAAAGCCAGACACCAGCGTGCAGTTCTGGGATGCCGACGACGCCGGCAGAGACGATGGCGTGATCGCCGGTGGCAGCGGCACCTGGGGCACCCGCAGCTTCTTTCCTGAACAGACTAACTGGACAGACGTCAACGGCACATCGAATCGGCGCTGGGACGGCGGTTTTGCCGTATTCCAAGGCACCGCGGGCGTGGTATTCGTCATAGGCGAACAACGCATTACTGGCATGCAGTTCCTCACCGATGGCTACAAACTCTACCCGATTTCGCTAGGAGGCATCGAGCTGGTCAACGGTCCTCTCGGCGATACCCCGATCCGGGTAGAACCCGGCGTGACCACAACCATCGACGTGGGGCTCTTCGGCAGCGGCACATTGGGCAAGTACGGTGCCGGAACCCTGGTGCTGAGCAGTAATTCCTACCAAGGCGGCACAGCGCTAAACGGCGGCACATTGGTGCTTGGGACTGGCCTATCCCTGGGCAGCGGCACCCTGACCGCGGCCGGCGGCACCACGCTCTACAGCAATGCGGATATTGCGGTGAACAACAACGTCGTGCTCAATGGCGCGCTGACCATCGCAGGCTCCAAGGCCCTGGCCCTCAACGGCTCAATCAGCGGCGGCGGCGGCCTGGTCAAATCCGGTACATCCAGTCTTAGCCTCAACGGCAGCAACACCTACAGCGGCGGCACCCTGCTCAACGCCGGCAGCCTGATCGTGGGCAACAACAGCGCGCTGGGCAGCGGCACGCTGATGGTGGGCGGCGCCGCCACGCTGGATGCCAGCCAGGCGCTCTCGCTGGCGAACAATGTCGCGCTCAACGCCGGCCTTACCGTGCAGGGCAGCCGGGACCTCACCCTCAATGGCAACATCTCGGGCCCGGGCAGCCTCACCAAGAACGGCGCCAGCACCCTGACGCTCAATGGCGTGAGCGCCTATACCGGCGGCACCTATGTCAATAGCGGCCGACTAGTGCTCGGCGCCGCCGGCAGCCTTGCGGCGACAGGCATCGTCAACATCGCCAGCGGCGCCACCTTCGACCTGTCTGCCGGCCGGGGCACGCAAGTCTTCGGCACCCTTGCCGGCAGCGGCACCGTACTGATGGGATCCAACTCGCTGATCGTGGGCGGTGCCACCGACGGCAGCTTCGACGGCTCGGTCAGCGGCACGGGCACCCTGATCAAGCAAGGCGCGGGCACGCAAACGCTGACCGGCGCCAACAGCTATGCCGGCGGCACGCTGGTGGCCGAAGGCACCCTGCGTGCAGGTTCCGCGACGGCGTTGGCGCAGAACACCGCCTATCAGGTGCAACCGGGCGCCACCCTGGACCTGAACGGGAATGCACTGCAAGCCAGCAGCCTGGACGGCGCCGGCACCGTGGCGCTGGGCGGCGCGCGCCTGACCACCGACATCGCGGCGGGCGCTCTCTCCAGTTACGCGGGCATCATCGTGGGCAACGGCACCCTGGTCAAAACCGGCGCCGGCGCGCTGGCGCTGACCGGCGGCAGCGCCTTCTCCGGCGGCGTGCAGCTCAAGCAGGGCCGCATCGGCCTGGGCCATGCGCAAGGCCTGGGCAGCGGCACGCTGGCCATGGACGACGGCACCGTCATCAGCCTGATCGCCAACGGCATGACCATCGCCAACAACCTGCACATGACCGGCACCAACGACCCGGTCATCGACACCGGCGCCAACACGGCCACCTGGGCCGGCGCCATCACCGGCGCCGGCTTCCTCACCAAGCAGGGAACCGGCGTCCTGACCCTGACCAGCGCGGGCAACAGCTACACCGGCGCGACCGATGTTGCGCAGGGCACGCTCAAGGCCGGCGCCGCGAACACATTCAGCAGCGCCTCGGCCCACACCGTGACCAGCGGCGCGGTGCTGGACCTGGCGGGCTACAGCCAGACCGTGGCCAGCCTGAACAACAGCGGCGCGGTCAATCTCAGCGGCGGCACACCGGGTGCGACGCTCAAGGTCACCGGCCCCTACGTCGGCAACAACGGCAAGCTGGGCGTGTCCACCGTGCTGGGCGCCGATGGCAGCGCCACCGACAAGCTGCTGTTGAGCGGCGCGGGCGCCATCGCCAGCGGCAGCACCACGGTGCAGATCACCAATGCCGGCGGCCTGGGCGCGCAGACCGGCAAGCGGGGCATCACAGTCATCGCCACCGAGAACGGCGCCAGCCTGCAGCCTGGCAGCTTCACGCTGGCGGGCGGCCATATCGACGCGGGCGCCTACGAGTACCGCCTGGCCCAGACGGCGCAAGGCGCCGCGCTGCATTCCACCAACACCCAACCCGGCCCCGCCTACCGCGAGGAAGTGCCGCTGCTGTCCGCCCTGCCCGCGCAACTGCGCCAGGCCGACATGGCGATGCTGGGCGACATGCGCAAGCGCATGGGCGACGAAGCCGCCCAAGGCGCCATCGACCTGGACCCCAGCCACCGCGCCTGGGCCCGCGTGTTGCGCACGGCTCCCACCATCACCCAGCAAGGCACGGTCAACCCCGAAAGCAGCGGCCACCTGACCGGCTTCCAGGCCGGCGTGGACGTGTACGCCAGCCGCAACCTCAGGGCCGGCCTGTACGTCGGCCAGCTGGACGGCGACATGGGCGTGCGCGGCTTCTCCAGCGGCATGGAGCGCAAGTACGCGGGCTACAACAACCTGCGCGGCCGCTACGTGGGCCTGTACGGCACCTGGCAGCACGACTCCGGCCTGTACGCCGACGCCGTGATCCAGGGCGCCGACTACCGCAGCAGCCTGCGCACGGCCGACACCGGCGCCGGCGCCACCACCAAGGGCCACGGCTGGCTGGCCTCGCTGGAAGTGGGCAAGCCCATCGACCTGGGCAACAGCTGGCAGCTGGAACCGCAGGCGCAGATCATCTACCGCAAGCTCAACCTGGACGACACCACGCTGAGCCTGGCCAAGGTGAAGAACGATGCGGACGACGACTGGACCCTGCGCCTGGGCGCCCGCGTCAAGGGCAGCTACAGCATCGGCGGCACCGTGTTGCAGCCCTTTGCCCGCGTCAATCTGTACAAGGCCAGCAACACCACCGACGTGGCCAGCTTCAGCGCTCCGGCCGGCACCACCGACATCCGCGCCAAGGGCGGATACACGTCGACCGAACTGGCGGTGGGCGCCATGCTGCAGCTGACCAAGAGCACCAGCCTCTACGGCGACGTGGGTAAGCTCTGGGCCAACAGCGGCGACAGCCGCGTCAAGACCGGCGCGCAGGGCTCCATCGGCTTGAGGGTGCTCTGGTAAGCCTCGTGGCATGGGCCGGGTAACCGGCCGCTGGCATGACCAAAGCCCGCAGCGGTCTATCCGCTGCGGGCTTTTTCACGTCTACCAGGTGTACTTCACGCCTATCCTGGCCGCGTACTGGTGGTAGTCCTGCGCGCCCCATGACCCGGCGACATTGGTCCATCCCGTCCAGCCCTTGGCGAAGTCGGCGTGCACGCCCAGCTTCAATTCATAGCGGTCTTTTGGATAGAGGTCGCCCACCGGCAACTGGTTGAACGACACGGAACTGCCGGTGCTGCTGTGCCACCAGTTCAAGGTCGCGAACGGCTGCGCCTTGCGGCCGTTGCCTAGGTCGAAGGTGGTGTGCGTGCGCACGCCCAGGCGCGTGATGGTCCCATGGGAATCCGCGCTGCCCACGCGGGTGCCGTTGGACTCGGTCAGGCTGTCCGTGTCCGAACTGACGTAGATGATCTGCGCCTGGGGCTCCAGTATCCAGTCGCCGCGCAGCTTGAAGGCGTAGCCCGTCTCCGCCGACACGGCCCATGCGCGCGAATCGTAGTCCACGCGCGGCAGATCGTCGCCCGTCACCCGATTGTTGTACCAGCCGTACTGGAACCAGGTGTCCACATAGGCGCCGAGCTTGCTCTCGTCGTTCTGGAACCAGGTCCCGTAAACGCCCGCGCTGTAGCCTTGCACCCTGCCCCGGGCCTTGTAGGGGTTGCCGTCGGCCCGGGCCGTGCTGTCGGCGCTGCCATAGCCCAGCATCAAACCCAGGTGCAGGCGGTCGGTCTCCGAGAACAGCTTCCATTGCGCCACGTCGCCGCCGCCTTGCAGCAGGAACATGTCGGTGCTGACGTCGAAGTTGCCGTCGCGGCTATGCGAACCTTCCCACTTGCCCACGGCCCGCAGCCAGAGCGCCCGGCGCTTGCTGTCTTCGGATTGGAACTGCTGGCCTTCGATGAATTGCGGCTCGCCCAGGCGGTCGTGCATGCTCTGCACGAACATCTGCCCAACCAGCCGCTGGTTCGCAAGATAGGCGGCGACTTCGGGACGGTACAGCGGCTCCGGATCAGGCGGAGTTGGCGGCGCCGGCGGGACGGGCGGAACCGGCGGCACCGGGGGGTCTGGCGGAGGAGGCGGAGGCGGCGGCGGAGGTGGAGGTGGAGGTGGAGGTGGAGGTGGAGGTGGAGGCGGAGGCGGAGGCGGCGGATCCGGCTCCTTCTCGGACCGCAGATACCAGCTCTGATCGGCGGGTGCGCTAGCCGACCCCCGGTAAAGACGATACTCGTAGGGACCCGCCACCACCCGGCCGGAAAGCGCAAATGCGCCTGCCCCGGAGATGCCGCCATTGACGACCTCGACAACCTGTATCCCGCTGGCTGTCGTCAAGGCGCCCGGCCCGCCCGTGTTCTTGATGCGCAATTGCGAAGCGCCGCTGGCGCTGCCGCCATTGATGACCAGCTTGTCCGAAGGCGAACTGTCATCGCCCAGATAGGTATTCAGCGCGATCGTGCCGTCGCCGCTGTAGTTGCGCACCGTCAGCGTCTTGTACGCCCCCGCCTGCGGCGGCGTGAAGTCGATCAAGCTGGGATCGTTGACCAGGTTGGTGATGGTCGAATTGCCGGTCAGCGTCCAGGTCGAATCCACCAAGGTCACGTTCGAGGTGCTGCCGGCCTCGGTGACCGCCGCTCCCGTCAAGGCCGCGTTGCGCGCTGTCACGTTGGCCGTGGCCGGAGAGCCGGCCTGCACGCCGGCAACGTTGATGCCGCCCGGATTGCCGGCATCCGGCGCCAGGCTCGGGTCTATGCCATGCAACGTACGGGTCCTGCTACCAAGCAAGGTTCCAGAGCTGGCGACCTGCAGCCAGTTGGTCGCGCCCTGGACCGTGGTGCCGTCGAGCTGGATGTTCGCCACGCCGCCGTCCACGCCGACGGCCGTACCGGTCGCGCTCAGGATGCTGCCGCCGTTGACGGTCGCAGCTTGCGTGCCGGTGTCGCTGGTCAGCAGGAGGCCGATGGAATGCGCGCCGCTGACGCCGACGGCGCTGTCCGTCGCCGCGAAGCTCGACGTGCCCGCCACCACCACGCCATGGGCCTCGGTCCCGGACGTCTGCACCGAGCCGTCGTCGAACACCACGCTACTGGCCGCGCCTTGCGCCAGGATCCCGAAACCGCCCTGCCCGCTGGTCACGACAGTATTGCGCGCCGCCTGGAAGACGGTAGCTGGCTGCCCGGTGGCCGTATACGCATACAGGCCCACCGCGTCCGCGCCGCGGGTCTCCGTCCTCAGGTCGGACAATTCCGCGCGTGAACCGTCTATGCCTATCACCCCGTAGGCGTCCGCGCCCTCGGTAAGAATGCTCGCCGTGGACCCGCCCTGCGGCGCCACGACCAGATGATTGGTCGGGCTGACGTAGCGGCGCAGGAACATGCCGCTGCTGTCCCGGCCCGTGGTGTGGATGTCGGTGGTGCCCTGCATCACCGCCTCGCCCACGCCCAGCATGTAGAAGCCGTCGGCAGTCTGCCCCGTGGTGCTGACGCGCAGCGTCGAACCCGGCGCCGAGGTGTAGCGGCGTACGACCGAGTCCGGATAGGTCAGGCTGTAGCCCAGTTCAACCCCACGCCCATACGTCCCGCCCGTGGTCTGCACATCCAGAACGCCGCCGGCATCCAGCGTAATGGCGGTGTTGTTGCTCGTCATCACGCCCTTGGGCCAGGGATTGCCGCCGGCCGGCGCGGTCTCGATCTTCAGCGTCGCGCCATTGCCGATCTGCAGCTGGCTCATGGTGCCGAATGGCGTATGGCCCAGATTCACGCCCTGAAAGCCGCGTATCGTCACGTTGGAACTCGGCGCCAGCGAGAACGTCGCCTGCGAATTCGTGGTGGACTGCAGTCCCAGGCCGGTGGTGGTCACCGTCGTGATCGTGACGTTGGTGCCGGTCTGGAAATTGATGTTCGCCGCCGCGCCATTGGTGGCGAAAACGCCCAGGTCGACATTGCCGATGGCGATGTTGCCAGGGCCGAAGTTCAGCGTGGCGTTGCCGACCCGGATGGCCGAACTCGATCCCGTGCCTGTCACGCTGTCACCGCCATTCAGGGTGAACGTCGTGCCTGAGGGAACGATGAATGGCGCGTAATTGACGCTCCAGGCGCTGCTGGCGGCCAGCGACATGGCCAGGCCCAGCGAGCGCGCGTACAGGGGTATGGAGGGACTTGCGTGGTGTGCCATCTGACTCGTCTCCGTGTAGCCGTCCGGGCGGTGGGCCGGGACGCGCTCAAACCAGACCCCGGACTACCGGGGGTAACGACGATAGACTTCGATACCTACGCCAAACGCCCTAAACCGGGCGTGCAATGCGTGTAAATATTCGCATCAAATTCACGAATAATCACCGTGTTTTGCATAAATCGCCGGTGAATGTTCCATTTTGGCAACGCGGCCCGACTGTCGCCGCCAGCAGGCGCCGGATCGCTTGCATCAGCACGGACGGCTTGGCTTGCAACGCCATTCCGTGCGCTGCCGGTGCGTGCGCCCTGCTTCGGCGCAACCCGCCGCCGTGATACTCTGAGCCGCGATTTTGTCGAAGTGCAGTTGCAGTACGCGCGTTCCGTTGCTTATCAATGTCCATTGTTAAGGGATCACCATGGCGCTCAAGGCAATTTGTTCGGCATTGGCCGCGGCTTCACTGCTTGGGGGTTGCGGCACGACCGCGCCGCCGGCCGCGCAGTCCTCCCGCTACGACCAGCTCTCCCGGATTCCCCTGCAGGAAGGTTATCTTTCCAATGCCGACTCCGCGGCGCTCAAGGACGAGTTGCTGTTTCAACGCGCGGTCCAAAGCTATCTGTGGGCGCTGCCGGCGCTGAACATCTACGCGATGAAGGAAGGCTCCGAACGGCAGTTCGGCAAGGGCTACAACATTCTTCCGGTCTGGAAGGAACGTCTCAACGCCAACACCCTGGTCACGACGCCCAATTCCGACGTGATTTATGCGATGGGTTACCTGGATCTGAAACAGGACGGGCCCATGGTGCTCGACGTGCCTCCAGGCCTGCAAGGCATCCTCGACGACTTCTTCCAACGCCCGATCTGCAACCCGGCGCCCGTGGCCGAAAAAACCTGGTACCCGGAACCCTATTCAAAGAACATCTGGTGCGGCGACGTCGGGCTGCCCGGCCCTGACAAGGGCAAGGGCGGAAAGTACCTCGTCATTCCGCCGGATTACCAAGGCAAGATTCCGAAGGGCTACATCGTCTACCAATCGCGCACCTACAACGTCTTCGTATTCTGGCGCGCGTTCTTCAAGGATCCCGCCAATCTTGCGGAACCGGTGGAGCTGATCGCCCGGACCAGGATCTATCCTTTGGGCCAGCAGGCCTCGGCCAAGCCCATGCAGTTCCCGGATGGCTCCAAGGCCGCGCCCAACATGCTGTACCCGGCCGACGGCTCGGCCTTCGACATGTTGTCGCGCTTCATCGACAGCGAGTATGTGGATCCAACCGACGCCGACATGCGCGGCATGTTGGCCAGCATCGGCATCATCAAGGGACAGCCGTTCAAGCCCGACGCCCGCACCCGTGAGATCCTGGACCAGGCGGGCAAGACCGCATTCAGGATAGGCCGCGCGGTCGCCTATGATCCGCCGCCCATCGTGCCGAACACGCGCTGGTATGCCAACCGCAAATGGGTCAACCCCTTCCCTGCCAACACCGAGTTCACCGGACCATCGTTCAAGTACCTGGACATGCGCGCCGGGTTCTTCGCGCTGGCGTACTCGGCCAGTCCGGCCATGGCCGTGAGCATGGCCGGCATGGGCGCCAAGTATCCGGTCGCCTTCGAGGATGCCGACGGCAAGCCGCTGTCGGGAGGCCAATCCTACAGGCTGCATCTGCCCAAGGACATTCCCGCCGGCATCTTCTGGTCCGTGACCGTCTACCGCCCCGAAACCGCGTCCGGGCTGGCCAATGGGCAGCCCTTCCCGTCCATCAACACCATGGACAAGCCGGCCGCCAACCCGGACGGCTCGACCGACATCTATTTCGGGCCGGCCGAGCCCGCCGGGCATGGCAGGAACTGGCTCAAGACCGTGCCCGGCTCAGGCTTCTTCGTGATTCTTCGCTTGTATGGCCCGAAGCAGGAATTCTTCGACCAGAGCTGGAAGCCCAGCGACATCGAAAGGCTGAAGTAGCTGACGGACGGCGGCGCAGGCCGGCATCACCACACCCGGAACACGCGTCCGGTCTGCGCGCCTTCCACGCTGCGGCTGTAGGCCAGCGCAACACGGCTGGCGGGCGCGGATTCGAAACCCTGGAAGTACGGGCCATAGGCATCCAGCGATTCCGTCAGGACCGTGGGGCTGACCGAGTTGATGCGGATGCCGCGCAGTTCCACCGCGGCGCCGCGCACGAAGCCGTCGATGGCCGCATTCACCGCGGACGCGTTGGCGCCGTAGCGGATGGGCTCATCGGTCAGGATGCCGCTGGTGAGCGTGATGGAACCGCCCTCGTTGACGTAATGCTGGCCGATCAGCGCCAGGTCCACCTGGCCCAGCAGCTTGTCGTGCAGGCCGATCTTGAACTGCTCGGCCGTCATTTCCGCCAACGGCCCGAAGTGCAGGCTGCCCGTGGTGGAGACGATGGCGTCCACCTTGCCCACCCGCTCGAACAAGGCACGGATGCTGTCGCTCTGGGTCACGTCGACCTGGTGCTCGCCGCGGGATTTGCCCACGGCGATGATGTCATGGCGCTGGCCCAGTTCTTGGGCGACCGCGCGGCCGATGGTGCCGGTGGCGCCGATCAGGATGATTTTCATGGGGAACTCCGATTCGTCTGTGTTGTGGGATGCGCCCGCGACACCGCCAGCGCCTGCATGCATTCTGGCCGAGGGCGCATCCAGGAAAAATCCTAGAATGGTGGGTTCACTTCACACTCAGGGTGCGTAATCCATGGACCGCTTGCTCAGCATGGAAGTCTTCGTGGCGGTCGTCGAACTGGGCAGCCTGACCGCCGCGGCCGCCCGCCACGAAATGTCGCCCGCCATGGCGGCCAAGCACATCAAGGGGCTGGAAGCGCGGCTGGGCTTGAGGCTGCTGAACCGCACCACGCGCCGCCAGAGCCTGACCGAAGCCGGCCAGGCCTATTTCGCGCGCTGCAAGGTGATCCTGTCGGACATCCGCGACGCCGAACAAGGCGCCGAGGCCATGCGCTCGGCGCCGCGCGGCCATCTGCGCATTACCTCCACCGTGACCTTCGGCTCCTTCGCGCTGGCGCCCGCCATCGCCGACTACCTGTCCGAGTTTCCCGACGTCAGCGTGGACCTCGCGCTCAGCGATGCCGTCGAGGACGTGGTGGCCTCGCGCTACGACCTGGCGGTGCGCATCGGCGAACCCGCCGATTCCAGTCTGGTCGCGCGCAAGATCGGGCGCTACCAGATGATCATCTGCGCGGCGCCGGCCTATCTGCAGCGCCATGGCACGCCTGAGACGGCGGGCGACCTGGCGCGCCATCAATGCCTGGATTTCTCCTACTGGAACCGCCGCACCGGCTGGCGCCTGAACTCGGAGGATGGCGGCGCGGCCTACCCCGCCGGCCGCTTCGTGTCGAACAATGGCCAGGCGCTCAGGCAGGCGGCGCTGGCAGGATTCGGCATCGTGCTGCAGCCGGAGCTGCTGCTGGCCGAAGACGTGCGCGCCGGCCGGCTGGTCCCTATCCTTGAATCCGCCTGGCCCATCGCCCGGCCGATCACGCTGCTGTATCCCAAGGACCGCAAGGCCTTGCCCAAGCTCACGACCTTCGTGGAGTTCATGGTGCAGAGGTTCACTCGGCCAACCAAGTAGCAGCCCCCCAATACCCATGCCAACTAGAACCGCAGTCATCGAGGAGACCCACTTGTCCGCATCAACCCCGGCGCCATCGGCAGCGCCCAGCGCTGAACTCACGCCGCAGGCGCAGCGCGGCAACATCGCCAGGCTCACGATCACCCAGGCGCTGGCGGGCGCCAACGCCGTCGTGGTCTACGCCACCGGCGCGATCGTCGGCGACATGCTGGCGCCGGACAAGGCGCTGGCGACCCTGCCCATTTCCATTTTCGTGGTCGGCATGGCCGCCTGCATCCTCCCCATGGGCGCCATCGCCAGGCGCCATGGCCGCCGGGCGGCGTTTCTCACCGGTACCGCCTGCGGCGTGCTGGTCGGCCTGCTGGCCGCCGCGGCCATCGTGCTGAGCTCATTCTGGCTGTTCTGCCTGGGCACCTTCTTCGGCGGCGCCTACGCGGCCGTCGTGCTGTCGTTCCGCTTCGCGGCGGCCGACGGCGTGTCCCCCGCCAGGCGCGCCCGCGCCCTGTCCTTCGTAATGGGCGGCGGCGTGCTGGCCGGCGTGGTCGGCCCGCAGCTGGTCACGTACACGATGTACCTGTGGCCCGCCCACATGTTCGCGGCGACCTATCTTGTGCAGGCGGCGGTGGCGGCGGTCTCGGCCCTGGTCCTGATGGGCGTGCGCCTGCCCATGCCCAGCGCGGCCGAAGTCGCGGGTGGGCGGCCGCTGGGCTTGATCGCGCGCCAGCCGCGCTTCATCACGGCGGTGGTCTGCGGCGCCGTCTCCTACTTGCTGATGAACTTCCTGATGACCGCCGCGCCGCTGGCCATGCATCTTTGCGGCCATTCCCAGGAAAGCGCCAACCTGGGCCTGCAATGGCACGTCATCGCCATGTACGGCCCCAGCTTCTTCACGGGCCGCCTCATCACGCGTTTCGGCGCCGGACGCATCGTCACCGCGGGCCTGGCGCTCACCGGCCTGTCGGCGGCCATCGGCCTCACCGGCATCGACGTGGCCCATTTCTGGGTCACATTGGTCCTGCTGGGCCTGGGCTGGAACTTCGGCTTCGTGGGCGCGTCGGCGCTGGTGCTGGAATGCCATCGACCCGAGGAAAAGACCCGGGTGCAGTCGCTCAACGACTTCATCATCTTCGGCACCATGGCGGTCGGCTCCTTCGCCTCCGGCGGCCTGCTGGCCGCCTACGACTGGGCGACGGTGCTGTGGGTGTCGTTCATCCCCCTGGCCATCGCGGCGGTCGCGTTGCTGGCCGGCGCCACCAGGAGCCGCGAACAGGCTTGACCCTCACGCAACGTCATGTCCCAGAGTTCGTTCCGCGCCATCAACAGGAGGAATGCCGTGCAACTGAAAGTAGGAGAACTGGCCAGGCGGAGCGGACTGACGGTCCGCACGCTGCACCACTATCACGCGATCGGGCTGCTCACGCCTTCGGCGCGCGCCGACAACGGCTATCGGCTGTATGGCCGCAGCGACATCGCCCGGCTGCATCAGATCCAGGCGCTGCGCCGCTTCGGATTGCCGCTGGCTGAGATCGGCGCTTATCTGGACCAGCCCGACACTCCCATGGACGAGATCATCGCCAAGCAGATCGCGATGCTCGATCGCCAGATCCAACAGGCCTCCCGGCTGCGCGAGCGTCTCGCCCAGCTGCAGGGGCAGTTGGCGCAAGGCAGGGAACCGGAACTGGCCGATTGGCTCACCACTCTGGAACTCATGACCATGTACGACAAATACTTTTCCCCCGATGAACTGGCCCGTCTGCCCATGTACCGCAGCAACCAGAATGGCGACGCCGACTGGCTCGCGCTGATCAAGGAGGTGCAGGCGCAGATGGACGGCGGCGTCCCGCCCGAGGATGCGCAGCCGCGAGCACTGGCCATGCGCTGGATGACCCTGCTGCTGCGCGACACCAATCGCGACCCGCGCCTGCTGGTCAAGCTGAACCGGATGCACGAACAGGAGCCGGCGATGCAGGCGCACATCGGCGTCTCGCGGGCCTTGCGCGACTACGTGCTGCAGGCCTTCTCGGAAAGCAAGCTGCGGATCTACGAGAAGTACCTCACTCCGGACGAGGCCCGCTACATGCGCGAGCACTACGGCGACCGCATCGGCGAATGGCCGCAGCTGATGGCCGAGGTGCGCGATGCGCTCGACGCAGGCGCGGCGCCGGACTCCGCCACCGCGCTGGCGCTGGCCCGGCGCTGGCTGGACCTGTTCCGCAGCTATGCCGGCCACGACCCCGCCACCCAGGCGAAATTCCGCCATGCGCTGATGACCGAGCCCGAGCTCACCGCCGGCACCTGGACCGACGACGCCACCCTGTCATTCATGCGGCAGGCCATGGGCGCGCTGGCGGCGGCGCGCTAGGCGCGCAATCTGGCCAAGGGCAGGCCTGGCCCCCGCCGGGCCTGCCCTTTTGCTAGACTGACCGGCCCTATCCCTCTCCTTCCCCATCATGTCCCAGGAAGTCCGCCCCGACCCCAGCGCCGACGATATCGCCAAGGAAATCTCGGCGGCCATCGTCGCGCACAAGCTGCCGCCGGGCACGCGGCTGCGCGAGGAGGCGCTGGCGGGCGTGTACCAGGTCAGCCGGACCAAGATCCGCGCCGCGCTGCTGATGCTGTCCAAGGACAAGCTGATCAACATCGTGCCGGACAAGGGCGCGTTCGTGAGCAAGCCGGACGCGAACGAGGCGCGCGAAGTCTATGCGGTGCGGCGCATCCTGGAAGCGGCGCTGGCGCGCGAATTCGTGGCGCGCGCAACGGCTGCCGACTACCGCCACATCGACGCGCATCTGGCCGCGGAGCGCCGCGCGCTGGAAGGCGGCGACGTGCAGGAGCGCAATCGGCTGCTCGGACACTTCCACATCCTGCTGGCCGAGACCGTGGGCAATTCCGTGCTGACGGGGATGCTGCGCGAACTCTCGGCCCGCAGCGCCGTCATCACCGTGCTGTATCAAAGTTCGCACGATGCCAGCTGCTCGTCGCAGGAGCACCATGCCTTCATCGAGGCCGCCCGCGCGGGCGATGCCGACCGCGCCTGCGCACTGATGGACGCGCATCTGGAACACGTGCAGACGGCGCTGAACTTCAAGGACGGCGGCCGCCGCGGCGGCGACCTCGTCAGCGCGCTGCTCAGCTGAAGCCGGGCAGGCCTACGGCTGGGCCTGCGTCCCCGCCAGCAGCTGGCCCATGCGCTGCTGCAGCCATAGCTCCGTTTCACTCAGGCTGCCGCCTCGCAACCATAGCGTGCGCACGGACAGCATGGGCAGGAACAGGTCCGCGCAGCGCACGCTGACGAGCTCGTTGCTGAAACCCTGGTATTCGCCGATGTTCAGCGGCAGGATGGCCCAGCCCACGCCATTGGCCGCCATGGCGGCGATGTTGTAGCTGCTGTCGGCCCGCCACACCGACGGGCTCAGCACCACCTGGTCGACGCCATCCATCTGCATGAGCAACTGGCGGTGGCGCGCCAGGTCGTTGCGCCCGACCTCGGGCAGCGCGGCCAGCGGATGGCCCTGGGCCACGAAGATGCCCTGCGCCACATTGCCCAGATGGCGATGCGCGTAGGCGCTGCCGGGATCGCCGCGATCGAACTGGAAGGCCAGGCTGGCGCGGCCCTGCTCCACGTAGTCGGCGACCTCCGTCGCGGTGCCGTTGAGCTGGGTCAGCTCCAGTGCCGGATAGCGTTCGGCCAGTTCCTTGAGCAACTGGTCGGCCACCAGGTAAGGCAGGCCTTCGTCCAGCGCGATGGCCAGGCGCGCTTCGCGCCCGGCGGCAAAGGACAAGGCGCGCTGCTCCAGCGCGCCGGCCTGCCGCAGCAGTTCCAGCGCCTCCTGCAGCATGACCTCGCCGGCGGCGGTCAGGGTGGCGTTGCGCCGCGACCGGTCGAACAGCTCCACGCCCAGGTCCGCTTCCAGCAGGCCCACCGAAGTACTGACCGCGGACTGCGCCCGGCCCAGGCGCCGCGCGGCCGCCGAGAACGATCCGGATTCGGCCGCGGCGGCGAAATGGCGCAGCTGTTCCAACGTCCATTGCATGTTTCACCCCCGATCAATCCATCTATTTTATAGATTAATTCAAACTTTTTTATGCGAATTACAAGATGGATAATGGCGGCCTCTGAGACCCGGCCATCCCGGCCCCGCCCGCATCCGCGGCGCGGCAGGCGTTTCAGTTTCAGGAGTAGAACCATGCAGCGGACTGAACCGAACGCTGTCGCCACGGCCGCGCCCGGCCGCTGGCTGGTGCTGGCCATCGTGTCCAGCGCCTTGCTGTTGATCGTGGTGGACATGACCGTCCTCTACACCGCCCTGCCCCGGATGACGCACGAATTGCAGGTCAACGCGTCGGAAAAGCTGTGGATCGTGAACATCTATGCGCTGGTCGTGTCCGGCCTGCTGCTGGGCATGGGCACGCTGGGCGACCGCCTGGGCCACAAGCGCCTGTTCATGGCGGGGCTGGTCGTGTTCGGCATCGCCTCGCTGGCCGCGGCCTACTCGCCCGGCGCGGCCACGCTGATCGCGGCGCGCGCGCTGCTGGCCGTGGGCGCGGCCATGATGATGCCGGCCACCCTGTCCATCCTGCGCCTGACCTTCGCCGACGAACGCGAACGCGCCGTCGCCATCGGCGTGTGGGCCTCGGTGGCCTCGGGCGGCGCCGCGGCAGGCCCGGTGGTGGGCGGCGTGCTGCTGGAGCATTTCTGGTGGGGTTCCGTGTTCCTCATCAACGTGCCCATCGTGCTGCTGGCCCTGCCGCTGGCCTGGCGCCTGATCCCGGCCAGCCGCCCGGACGCCTCGCGGCCCTGGGACCTGCTGGGCTCGCTGCAAGTGATGGCCGGCCTGATCCTGTGCGCCTACGCGCTGAAGGAACTGGGCAAGACCGACCCGTCCTGGCGCGATGCCGGCCTGGCCTGCGCGGCGGGCGCGGCCATGCTCGCCGTGTTCGTGCGGCGCCAGCGCGCGCGGCCCTATCCGCTGATCGACTTCGCCATCTTCCGCAACCTCAGCTTCAGCTCGGCCGTGGCGGCCGCCCTGTTTGCCGCCGCCGCGCTGCTGGGCATGGAACTGGTGTTCAGCCAGCGGCTGCAGCTGGTCATGGGCATGTCGCCGTTGGAAGCCGCGCTCTTCATCCTGCCGCTGTCGCTGGCCGCGTTCATCGCCGGCCCGCTGGCAGGCTGGCTGCTGGGCCGCGTCAACAGCGCCACCATGCTGTTCCTGTCGCTGCTGGTCTCGGGCCTGGGCATGACGGGCTATCTGCTGAGCTACGACGCGACGCTGCTGCCGCAAATGGTCAGCCTGTGCGTGCTGGGCGCGGGCATAGGCGCCACCATGACGGCGGCGTCCAGCACCATCATGCAAAGCGCCACGCCCGAGCGCGCCGGCATGGCGGCCTCGATCGAAGAGGTCTCCTACGAGCTGGGCGGGGCCTTGGGCGTCACCTTGATGGGCTCCATCCTGTCCGGCGTCTACGCCCGCACGCTGTCGGTGCCGGAAGGCCTGTCCCAGTCCGCCCTGGCGCGCGACAGCCTGGACCAGGCGCTGATCGTCGCCGACGGCCTGTCGTCCGACCTGGGCCTGGCGTTGACGCGCCTGGCCAAGACGGCGTTCGACACCGGCTATGCCGCCGTCATCGCCACCGCGGCGGCGATGCTGCTGGTCACGGCGGGATTCGTGCTGTTCAACCGCAGGCGCATGGCGGCCTGAGACAGGCCGGCCATGCCGGCCCCGGCTCAGCAGGTGCGGAAGGCGTGGTCCATGTCGGCGATCAGGTCTTCCTCGTGCTCCAGCCCAATGGACACGCGCACCAGCCCCTCGGACACGCCGGCCGCGTCGCGCTCGTCGGCGGGCACGCCGGAATGCGTGGTGGAGGCCGGATGGCAGATCAGCGATTCGGTGCCGCCCAGGCTGACGGCCGACTTGAACAGGTGCAGGGCGTTGATGAAGCGGAACGCCTTGGCGCGCCCGCCCTCCAGCACGAAGGCGAAAGTCGAGCCCGGGCCGGTGCACTGGCGTTTGTAGACTTCCTGGTAGGCGCGGTCGGCGATCATTTCCGGATGGAATATCTGCACTTTTTCATGCGGATTGCCCGACAGCCATTGGGCCACCTTGGTCGCCGCGCGCGCGGCTTGCTTCATGCGCAGCACCACGGTCTCCATCGAGCGCGTGATCATCCAGCAGGAATGCGGATCCAGCTGCGAGCCGAACGCGCTGCGGATGGCGCGCACCTTCTTGATCAGCGCCTTGCTGCCGGTGACGGCGCCCGCCACCAGGTCGCTGTGGCCGCCCACGTACTTCGTCAGCGAATACACGCACAGGTCCACGCCATGCTCGGCCGGCTTCTGGAAGATCGGGCCCAGCAGCGTGTTGTCGCACACCGACACGGGGCGGTAGCCGTGGCGCGTTTCAAAGGCATCCAGCTCGTTCTTCATGGCCTCGAAATCGACCAGCGCATTGGTCGGATTGGCGGGCGTTTCGACGTAGAACAGGCGCACCGGGCCCTGGGCCGCGGCGGCCTCCAGCGCCGCCCGCATGCTTTTGGCCGACAGGCCGTCCTCGATGGCATGCGAGCCTATGCCCCATTCGGGGAAGATCTTGGAGATTAAGGTCTCGGTGCCGCCGTACAGCGGCACCGACTGCACCAATTGGTCGCCCGGCCGCAGAAAGGCCAGGAACACCGCGCTGATCGCCGACATGCCGCTGGAGGTCACCGCGGCGTCTTCCGAACCATCCAGCAGCGCCAGGCGGTCCTCGACGATTTCCAGGTTGGGATGGTTGAAACGGCTGTACACCAGCCCCGCCGACTCGCCCTGCGGCAAGGGCTTGCGGCCCGAGACCAGGTCGAAGAACGCCGCGCCGTCCTCGGCCGAACGGAACGCGAAGGTGGACGTCAGGAACACCGGCGGCTTGACCGCGCCCTCCGACAGAAAAGGGTCGAAGCCGTAGGACATCATCTGCGTTTCCGCATGCAGCGGACGGCCGAAGATGTCCTTCTTGTGATAGCTGGAGTAACTCATGGTGTGCCTCTCTGTCTGGTTTCCGGGGACCCGGACGGGCCGCCGGGCAGGCGCGTCACGCATGCGAAAACGATAGCGCCGCCCGGCCCGGACTGCATGAAAGTATGGCGGCAGGCGAGGGCAAGTTTCTTTCCATTTTCATCGTCATACGGAGATAATGGGAAAGACTATTTTCCATGAGCCGCACTTCATGAAAGACACTGCCTTGTTACATCAACTTGACGCGATCGATTGGAAAATCATGAAAATCCTTCAAGAAGATGGCCGGCTCAGCAACGCCGAACTGGCCGAGCGCGTCGCGCTGTCGGCCTCGCCCTGCTGGAAGCGCTTGAAGCGCCTGGAATCGTCGGGGGTCATCCGCGGCTACCAGGCCGTGCTGGACCGCCGCGCGCTGGGGATCGGGGTGGTGGCCTTCGTCAGCATCTCGCTGGAGAACCACACGGAGAAGACCTGCCAGGCCTTCGAGGCCAGCGTGCTCGCCATGCCCGAGGTCCTGGCCTGCCACAACACCACCGGGCAGCACGACTATCTGCTGCATATCGTGGCGCGGGATTTCGACGCCTATTCGGAATTCGTGCGCAGCCGCCTGCGCACCCTGCCCGGCGTGAAGGAACTGCTGAGCACGCTGTCGATGCACGAGGTCAAGTCTTCCACCCGGCTGCACCTGTAAGACGGCGGCTGCGCCGCTACATCACGCCGGGAACGACGCGGTTGCGGCCCTGCCGCTTGGCTTGATAGAGGCCGCGGTCGGCCACCTGGATCAGATCGGTGCAGGGCTGGTCGCCCTGCGGCACCGCCGTGGCCGTGCCGATGCTGACCGTCAGCCAGGGGCCGTCGCCGCTGTCCTTCTGCGGAATCCGCAAGGCTTCCACCGCGCGTCGCAGCTTCTCGGCGGCCAACCGCGCGCTGCCGGCCGGCGTGCCCGGCAACACCAGCGCGAACTCCTCGCCGCCAAAGCGCGCCGCCAGGTCGGTGGAGCGGTCGCAGCTGGCGAAGATGGTGTTGGCCACCCGCTTGAGCGCCTCGTCGCCGGCGATGTGGCCGTACGTGTCGTTGTAGGCCTTGAAGTGGTCCACGTCGATCATGAGCATGCTGATTTCGCGGCCGTCGCGGCGCGCGCGCTGCCATTCGGCGTTGAGGTATTCGTCGAAATAGCGGCGGTTGCCCAGGCCGGTCAGACCATCGGAATTGGTCAGCCGGCGCAGCTCCATATTGCTTTCCAGCAACTGCTGCTGGCTCTGGCGCAGGGCCTGATAAGCCTCGTCGCGCTGCACCAGGGCCAGATAGGAGCGCGAGTGGTAGCGGATGCGCGCCACCAGCTCGATGGAATCGGGCAGCTTCACCAGGTAATCGTTGGCGCCGGCGGCAAAGGCCGCGCTCTTGATTGCCGGGTCTTCCTTGGTGGACAGCACGATGATGGGAATGTCGCGCGTCACGGGATGGCCGCGGTATTCCTGCACCAGGCTCAGTCCGTCCACGCCCGGCAGCACCAGATCCTGCAGGATGACGGTGGGCCGGGTCTGGATCGCCACGGCCAGCGCCTTTTCGGGATCCGAGCAATAGTGGAAGTCGATATTGCCTTCCGTGGCCAAGGCCCGCCTGATGGCCTCGCCGACCATCACCTGGTCGTCGACGAGCAACACCATGGCCGCATGCGAATTCAGGTTCGCCGAAGCCGAGCTGTCAATGGGAGGTTGCATAGTAAGTCCTTGAATTCTTTCGAGGTCCGCGCGCTCAGGCAAAGGCCTGGATGACGCGGGGAGCGATTTGGTCCAATGGGCTGATTTCCACGGCCGCCTGCATGGCCGCCGCGGCCTTGGGCATGCCGTAGACGGCGCTGCTGGCCTGGTCCTGGGCAATTGTCAGGTAGCCGCGCTCGCGCAGCGCCTTCAGCCCGCGCGCGCCGTCCTGGCCCATGCCCGTCAGCAGCACGCCGACGGCAATGCCACGCCAGTGCTGCGCCACGCTATGGAAAAAAACGTCGATGGAAGGCCGGTACAGGCTTTCCTTGGGGTTCTCGGTGTAGCGCAGCGTGCCATCCGCCAGCATGTGCAGATGGTCGCCGGTACCCGCCAGGAGGATCTGGCCGGGCTCGGGCCATTCGCCTTCGCGCACCAACCTTACGGGCAGCGGCGCTTGCTCGTTGAGCCAGTCCGCCATGCCTGCGGCGAACGAGGCGTCCACGTGCTGCACCAGCACGATGCCGGCGGGGAACGCCGGCGGTATGCCCTTCAGCAACTGCGCCAGGGCCGGCGGGCCGCCGGCCGAAGCGCCAATCACCAACAGGCGCTTGGCGTCCGCCTGCGCCATGGGCCGGGCCACTGGCGTCAGGGCGGGACGCTTGCCGTAGCGGCCGATCAGCCAGCCGACGTTGCGTATCTTGCGCAGCAATGGCGCCGCCGCGGCCCGCATGTCCGCGCCGCCGATCACTGGCGTATCGGCCGCGTCCAGCGCCCCGTGGCCCATGGCGTCGAACACGCGCGAGGTGTGGCGCGCCACATCCGACGTCACCACCACGATCGCGCAAGGCGTTTCCGCCATGATGCGGCGCGTGGCTTCGACGCCGTCCATGACCGGCATGATGAGGTCCATCAGCACCACGTCCGGCCGGTCGCGGGCGCACTGGTCCACGGCCTCCTGGCCGTTGGCCGCGGTCCAGGCCAACTCCAGCCCCGGCTCCAGCGCGATCGCGCGCCGCAGCACTTCGACCGCCATCGGCATATCGTTGACGATTCCGACTCTCACGTGCGCGCCTTTCCGATCAGATCTTCCACGGCGTCGAGCAGCGCATCATCATGAAAGCTGCCCTTGGCCAGATAATAGTCGGCGCCGGCGTCCAACCCGCGCCGCCTGTCCTCTTCCCTATCCTTGTACGACACCACCATCACGGGCAGGCCCTGCAGCTTGGGATCGGCCTTGATGCGCGACACCAGCTCGATGCCGTCCATGCGCGGCATGTCCACATCGGTCACGACCAGATCGAAGTCCTCGCCGCGCAACATGTTCCAGCCGTCCATGCCGTCCACCGCCACGGCCACGTCGAAGCCGCGGTTCAACAGCAGCTTGCGCTCCAGCTCGCGCACCGTGAGTGAATCGTCCACCACCAGCACGCGCTTGCGGCGGCGCGCCTGTTCGGCCGCGCCCGCGCCGTCCACCCGCGTCAGTTGCCCGCCTGCCACCAGCTTCTGTACGGACACCAGCATGTCCTCCACGTCCAGGATCAATAGCGGCGTGCCGTCGTCCATCAAGGCGCCCGCCATCACGTCCTGCACCTTGCCCAGCCGCGGATCCAGCGGCTGCACCACCAGCGTGCGCTCGCCCACGTAACGGTCCACGGCGATGCCGTAGAGCCGGTCGTGGTCGCCCACCAGCACCACGCATACGGTCTCGGCAGCCGGCGCGGCGCCGCCCGTGCGCAGGATCTGGCGCGCGGAAACCAGCCCGATCTGGCGGTCCATGAAGCGGAAATGCTGATGTCCTTCGAGCTGCTCGATGTCCTCGGCGCGCACTTGCAGCGCATGGTTGACGTAGGCCAGCGGAAACGCGTAGATCTCCTCCTGCACCTCGACCAGCAGGCTGCGCACCACCGACAGCGACAAGGGCATCTCCAGCATGAAGCGCGTGCCCTGCCCCGTCTGCTGCTGGATGCGCACCGCGCCGCGCAGCTGCCGCACCATGGTCTGCACCACGTCCAGCCCCACGCCGCGCCCCGATATCTCGGTGACTTCGCCGCGCGTGCTGAAACCGGACAGGAACAGGAATTCCAGCAGCTCGGCCTCGGTCAGCCGGGCCGCGGTTTCCGCGCTGGCCAGCTTGCGCTGCACCACTTCCACGCGCAGCCGGTCCAGCGATATGCCGGCGCCGTCGTCGGTGAGTTCGATCAGCAGCATGCCGGCCGCATGGCGCGCCGACAGCCGGATCCGGCCCTCAGCCGGCTTGCCGGCGGCCAGACGGTCCTGCGGCATCTCGATGCCGTGGTCCACCGCGTTGCGCAGCAGATGCATCAACGGCGCATCCAGCTTTTCCAGGATGTCGCGGTCCACCTGGGTGGACTCGCCTTCGATCTCCAGCCGCACCTGCTTGCCCAGCGCGCGGCCCACGTCGCGCACCATGCGCGCCATGCCGGCCACGCCATCGCCAAAGGGCCGCATGCGGCAAGCCAGCGCGGTGTCGTACAAGCGCTGGGCCAGATGGCCCATGCGCCAGCCGAATTCGTCGACCTCGCTGGTGCGCTGCGCCAACTCCTGCTGGCATTGCTCGACGATGCGCAGGGCGTCGTCCAGCGCGGCCTGCGCCTGCGCGTCCAGCGCCTGCCCGGCCAGGGCCGCGCGCACGCCGTCCAGCGCCTGAAGCGCGCCCGCCTGCGTGCGCTTCAGGCGCAGCATGGACGCGCCGAAGGGGCCGATCCAGTGGGACTCCACCAACGTCTCGCTGGACAGGCCCAGCAACTTGTTGAGCGTGTCGGCCGTCACGCGCAGCACGCGCTCGCCCTCGCCCAGCCCGGCGTCTGAACTGCGCCGCTGCGGTGCGGGAGCCGGCGCCTCGTCCACGGCTGGAATCGGCGGCAGGAAATCGGCCGGCTTGGCGGCGGGCGCCGCGGCCGGCGCGGCCGGCTGCGCGTGCGGCGCATTGCTCAGGCGCACCAACAGCTCGTCGATCTCGCTGCCCAGCTCCGCGCCCGGCGTGGCCACGCGCTGCAACAGGTCGGCGCCCATCAGCAGGGCGTCGATGTGCGCCGCCTGCAGCCGCAGCCGCCCTTCCCGCGCTTCGACCAGGCAATCCTCCATGGCGTGCGCGATGCGCACCGCGGGATGCAGGTCGACGATGCGGGCCGCGCCCTTTAGCGAATGCGCTGCCCGCATGCAGGCCTCGAGCTGCGGCGCGGACGTGGGATCGTGCTCCAGCGCCAGCAGGCCCTTGTTCAGCACCTCCACCTGGGTGCGGGTCTCGAGCTGGAACAATTCCAGAAGCGAAGCGTCGCGCATCTGTTCCGGATTCACGCCAGGCTCCGTTCCAAAGCTTGCATCAGCAAGGTTTCATCCAATACGCCCACCGCGCGGCCGCCGCAGCGGGCCACGCCGCGCGAATACTTGAGACTTGCGCCCTCCACGGTCGCGGGCAGGGGCTCCAGCCCGTCCAGGTCCACGGCGTGTATGCCTTCGACTTCATCCACCGGCACCACCACCGCGCGGCCCGCGCCGCCCAGGATCAGCATGCGCGCCGTGGCTGGCCGCTCGCGCGCATCCGCCATGGCGGCCTCCAGGCCCAGCAGGCGCGCCAGCGACACGCACACGGTAAGGGAACCGCGCACATTGGTCACGCCCAGCATCGCCGGGTCGCGGCGGTGCGGCAGGCTCAGGATACTGCGGGTGCCGGCCACTTCGTCCAGCCCCCGGGTCGGCAACCCCAGCCATTCCCGGTGCACGCGGAACACCAGCAACGAAGACAGCGCGGCGCGCTCCTGCGCGTCGGCGTCCGCGTCCCGACCGTCCATTTGCGGCGGCAGACGGTCAAGTATGCGCTTGGCCGCCGCCGCGTACACCGGACAGTTGCGGCAGTGCACGTGATCGGCCAATTGCGCGCAGCTCTTGTCGCCGCGGATGCCGATGCGGTTCCAGCAATCGTCCACGTCGGACAGCGCGCCCATCGCTTCATCCACGTTGCGCCTCCCCGCGCGCCGCGCGCGCCTGCAGGCGGCGGGCCGCTTCGTGATCGCCGTCCGAGGCCACCAGCGCGGCCAGGTGCAGCAAGGCTTCGCGATGGGTCGGATCCAGGTAGAGCGCCTTGCGGTAGGCGGCCTGCGCCTGCCGCGCGTCGCCCGCCGCGTCCTGCAGCAGGCCGCAGATACAGGGCTTCGGCGCTGGCGCCGTGGCGGTCGATATGCGCGCGGCACTGCGCCATGGCGTCCTGCACCCGGCCTTGGTCGGCCAGGGCCGCGATATGGCGCAAGGAAGCCTGCGCGCCGCCCTGCCCGGCCGGCGCCGCGGGCGCGGGGGCATGCGGCAGAGGCAGCCCCGCCGCGGGCGCCTGGGCCAGGGGCCGCCTGGGCGGTGTCCAGCTGTGCACGAGGGGCCGCGCGGCCGGCGGCGCGGCGGGGGTGGCGGGCGGCGGCAGCGGCTTGGCCAGGAAGGCGAACGAGCGCGCCAGCGGCACCGCGGGCAGCCTGCGGCCGGTCAGCAGCGTGGTTTCGGCAGGGCCGACGAAGAGCACGCCGTCCTCGCGGGTGAAGCTGCGCAGCACCTGCACCGCGCGTGCCTGCGTCGCCGCGTCGAAGTAGATGAGCAGATTGCGACAGAACACGAAGTCATAGGGCGCCGCCCCGGCCAGCAGATCGGGATCGAACAGATTGCCCGGCCGGAACCGCACTTGCGCCGCCACGTGGGCAGCCAGTTGATGGCCGTCGGCGGTCTCGGAAAAATAGCGGTCGCGATAGCCCAGGTCATCGCCGCGGAAGGAATTGCGCCCGTACAGCGCGCGCCGCGCGAATTCGACCATGCGCACGCTGATGTCGAAGGCGTCGATCTGGAAGCGTTCGGCGGGCACGCCGGCGTCCAGCAAGGCCATGGCGATGGAGTACGGTTCTTCGCCGCTGGAACATGGCACGCTCAGCACGCGCAGCACGCGGCCTTGCGCGGCGGCGCCATTGAGCCGCTCGCGCGCCAGCGCGGCCATGGCCGCCTGCGATTCGGGATAGCGGAAGAACCAGGTCTCCGGCACGATGACCGCTTCGATCAGCTGCTGCATCTCGGCGGGCGAGGCCTGCACCTGCCACAGATAATCCTGCTCGTCGGCGATGCCGGCCATGCCCATTCTGCGGCGGACCGCGCGCTCCACGGCGGCCTTGCCGATGGAACCGCTGTCCAGGCCCATGCGCCGCTTGAGCAAGGCGCTGAATTCGTCGATCAGCATCATGGCCGCGCCTCGCGCGCCGCGCCTGCGGCATCCAGCGGAAACAGCAGGGCCCGCACCGGCGCGGGCAACAGGTCGCCGACGTTGACGGCCTGCACCATGCCGCCGGCATCGCTGAGCACCGCGCCCAGATAGCGCGCGCCCGGATTGTCCAGGCCGCCCGACTGGAACGCGGCGGGATCGTAGTGCACGGTTTCGGTCGCCTGCTCCAGGATCAGTCCCAGCAGATGCTCGGGCTGGTCCAGCCCCGCCCGGTAGCGCACCAGGGCCAGACGGGTGCTGGTCACGGCCGCGGCCGCGCCGCCGCCCGCCAGCGCGCTCATGTCGATGACGGGGATGGCCACGCCGCGGCGGTCCATCACGCCCGCCACCCAGGCCGGCGCGCCCGGCACCTGCTTGAAGTCGCGCAGGCCCAGCACCTCGGCAATGTCTCTTGCGTCCAGCGCGTAGCGGTCGCCGCCGATGCGGAACAGCAGATACAGCCGGCGTCCGGCCGCAGCAGAGGGAGCGCGCTCCGCCATGGCAGCCGTCACACCTTGAAGCGCGAAACGCCGCTGCGCAGGTCGTTGGCCACCAGCGTCAGCTCTTCGATCGCTAGCGTGGACTGGCGCAGCGATTCCACGGTCTGCTGGGCAGCGTCGCTCAGCTGCTGCAGGGCCTGATTGATCTGTTCGGCGCCGGTGGCCTGCGCCTGCATGCCTTCGTTGACCATCTGCACGCGCGGCGCCAGCGTCTGCACCTGCTGGATGATCTGCGACAGCTGATCGCCCACCTGCTGCATGTCCGCCATGCCGCGCCGCACTTCCTCGGAGAACTTGTCCATGCCCATGACGCCGGCCGACACCGACGACTGGATCTCGCGCACCATCTGCTCGATGTCGTAGGTGGCGACGGCGGTCTGGTCCGCCAGCCGGCGGATCTCGGTGGCGACCACCACGAAGCCGCGGCCGTATTCGCCCGCCTTCTCGGCCTCGATCGCCGCGTTCAGCGACAACAGGTTGGTCTGGTCAGCCACCTTCGTGATCGTGGTAACCACTTGCGTGATATTCCCGGCCTTCTCGTTCAGGATCGCCAGCTTGGCGTTGACCGAGCCTGCCGCGCCCACCACGTTGCGCATGGTGTCTTCCATGCGCGCCAAGCCCACCTGGCCGCTGCCGGCCAGCGCCGCGGTCTGCTCGGCCGCGCCCGAGACTTCGGCCATGGTGCGCACCAGCTCGCGCGACGTGGCGGAGATCTCGCGCGAGGTCACGCCGATCTCGGTCGTGGTGGCGGCGACTTCGGACGCCGTCGCCTGCTGCTGCTTGGAGGTGGCCGCGATCTCGGTCACGGAAGTCGCCACCTGCACCGCCGAGCGCTGCGTCTTGCCGACCAGCCCGGTCAGTTCGTCCACCATGCCGTTGAACCCGGTTTCGATGGCGTTGAACTCGTCCTTGCGCGCCAGCGTCAGGCGCCGCGTCAGATCCCCGCCGCCCGTGGCTTCCAAGGTCTTGACGATGGCGCGCATGGGGTTGGCGATGGCGCGCATCAACAGGATGCCGCAGATGATGGCGGCCACGATCGCCAGGCCCAGCGACAGCAACATGCGCGTTTCGGCGCTGCTCACCGACTGCTTGATGGCGACGGCCGCTTCATCGGCCTGCTTCTTGTTTTCCTGCACCATCCTGGCCAGGATGTCGCGGCCCTTGTAGAACGCCGGCCGCAGTTCCGTCTTGATCAGCGCCTGCGCCCGCGCCGGGTCCGCCAGCGTGGCGGGCGCAAGAATGTTGGCGCGGATGCGTTTGTAGTCCTGCAGTTCCTTCTCGAACTGATTGAACATCTGGCGGTCGTCATCGCGCGCGATGGTGCGGCGGTATTGCTCGGTATGGTCCGCCAGCAGCTTGTCGGTCTCGGGCAGTCCCGCCAGGACGCTGCTGCGTTCCTGGTCCGTTTCCATGTTGAAGGCATCCTGCACCAACACAAAGCCGGCGAACCAGGAGGCGCGGATCGAGGTGCTGTAGTAGATGCCGGGCACGGCATCGTTGTTGATCAGCTCGACCTCCGACTCGATGACCAGCAGGCGCCGGTAATCCATCACCACCATCAACGCCATGATGGCCAGGATCGCCAGGAAGCTGGCCAGGATGCGCTGGCGTAGTGTCAGATTCTTCATGCCGGGAAACCTCTATGCAAAATCAACTCGTCGATTGGACCGAAATATTCTGGAACAGAACCGGGGACACAAGGCTGTCCATTTATTACGGGATGTTGTGAGTTGGTTGACAATTATTGCAAAGGCAAACGCCCGGAGCCACGGAAAACGCGGAATTTGCGGGAAATATGGCAGTTTGCGTCGGAAAAAAGCAAAGCCCTCTTACAAGGGCTTGTCTTTTCCCGCAACAATGCGTACCGGACCCGTTTTCGGGCTCAGCGCCAAAGCGCCGCGGGCGGCCGGGATTCCACCCAGTCGCGCGCCTGCCCGTAGGCATGCGCCAGCTGCAGCACGGCCAGGTCGGCCTGCGGCGGCCCGATCAACTGCATGCCCATGGGCAGCCCGGCGGCGCTGAATCCCACCGGCACGCTGATCACCGGGCAGCCCGCCAGCGTCCAGGGCGTGACGGTTTCCATCCAGCGGTGGTAGGTGTCCATGGGACGCCCGGCAATCTCCTTGGGCCAGTCCAGCGCCGCATCGAACGGAAACACCTGGGCCGACGGCACCGCCAGATAGTCCACATCGTCGAACATGCGCTGCACGGTCTGGTACCAGGCGCTGCGCTCTTCGGTGGCCTGGTAGACCTGCCGCGCCGTCATGCCTTCCAGGCCCTCGACTTCCCAGACCACCGCCGGCTTCACCAGCTTGCGCGTTTCGGGGTTATGGACCAGGGGATGGAGCTGTCCGCCGACCATCAGATGGCGGTGGGCCAGCCAGATCCGCCACAGGCGTTCGCCGGCGAATGGCACCTGGTAATCGACCGCCTTGCAGCCGGTTTGCGCCAGGTCGGCCAAGGCCTGCTGGCAGAGTTCCAGGATGCCCGCCTCCATCGGCAAATAGCCGTTCCAGTCGCCCAGCCAGCCCACGCGCTTGCCGCGCAGGTCCGCATCCAGCGGCTGCGCGAACTGGGCGGGGTCCCCGGCCAGGGACAGCGGCGCGCGCTTGTCCGGGCCAGCCATCACCGACAGCAGCATGGCCACGTCGCGCGGCGAACGGCCCATCGGCCCTTCGTAGGCCAGCTGCTTGAGGAACACCTCGGTCGACGGTCCGTAGGGCACGCGGCCGGCGGACGGGCGCATGCCGTAGACGTTGCAGAACGCCGCGGGATTGCGCAGCGAGCCGCCGAAATCACTGCCGTCCGCCACCGGCAGCATGCGCGCCGCCAGCGCGGCCGCCGCCCCGCCGCTGCTGCCGCCCGCGGTCCGGGACGGATCGTAGGGGTTGCCGGTAGCGCCATACACCTGGTTGTAGGTGTGCGAGCCCAGGCCGAACTCCGGCACGTTGCTGCGGCCGATGAAGATGGCGCCGGACGCGCGCATGCGCTCGATGATGATGGAGTCGTGCGCCGTGACCTGGTCCTTGTAGACCAGCGAACCCATCGACGTGACCATGCCGCGCACCGCGGTCAGGTCCTTGGGCGCCTGCGGCATGCCATGCAGCCAGCCCAGCCACTGGCCCGCCGCCAGTTGGGCGTCGCGCTCGTCAGCCTCGCGCAGCAGTTCGTCGCTGTCGCGCCGGGCGACGATGGCGTTGAGCTTGGGATTGACCTGGTCGATGTGCGCCAGATAGGCCGCCATGACCTCGCGGCAAGACACCTGGCGCAGCCGGATCGCCTCGGACAGCGCGTGGGCGGGCATGGCCACGATGTCGTTCAATGGGACGGCGATGGACATGCTTGTCTCCTCTGTGCGCACCTCGAAACCGGGCGCCTTGTCATGTTGGGCGGCGCTGGCCGGACGCCGGCCGCGCAGGCAGACAATACTACGCCCGCGGATCAGGAGGGCTCGTTGGACACCGTATCGAACCCCGACTTTCCCTTCCTGTCGAACAGGCAGGACGCGACAAACTCGCGTTTCCTGCCGCTGGCATCCGTGAAGGTGTAGTCGGTACTGATCATCCACGCCAGCGGCCCGACGTCCTGCATCACATCGTAAACGTCGGGAATGTCCAGATCGGTCGCCTGGTACAACGGCGAACCTTTGTCCTCGGCGACCATCTGCTTGAGGATCGCAGGCGTTTCCTTCCGGCATAGCGTGATCAGGTCGCCCGCCTTTTTCTTGCTCCACAGGTCCGCGTCCGTGTAGGGCAAGTCGCGCTCGCGGGCAAGAGCGGAATTGGACGCCAGGGCGCAAAGCAAGCCGCAAGCGGCCAGGAAACGGAATCGGGTCATCGGGGCATCCGGAGTCAGAAAAGCGAAGGCCGGATGATACGCGAGGCAGGCGCAGGCATTTGCGCCGGATCAGGACACGGTTGCCCCCCCCCCTCGCCCGGCCTGATCACTCCACCCGCCACCAAGCTGGCAGCAGGCCGCGCACCTTGGCGCGGCGATAGCGGTCGTCGATCAGGTGCACCGTGCCCACATCGTGCTCGGTGCGGATGACGCGGCCCGCCGCCTGCACCACCTTCTGCATGCCGGGGTACAGGTAGGTGTAGTCGTAGCCGTTCTCGACCCCGTAGCGCTGGTCCATGGCGCGCTTCATGTTCTCGTTCACGGCATTCACCTGCGGCAGCCCCAGCGTGGCTATGAACGCGCCGATCAGCCGCCTGCCGGGCAGGTCCACGCCTTCCGAGAAGGCGCCGCCCAGCACCGCGAAACCCACGCCCTGCCCGGTTTCGGTGAAGCGCGCCAGGAAGGCGGCGCGGCCGGCCTCGTCCATGCCCGGCGTCTGCAGCCAGATCGGCACCGAGGGGTGGCGCTCGCGCATCAGGTCCGAGACCTGGCGCAGATAGTCGAAGCTGCTGAGAAAGCCCAGATAATTCCCCGGCCGCTCGGCGTACTGGCGCGCGATCAGTTCGACGATGGGCTGCAGCGAACGCTCGCGGTCGCGATAGCGCGTGGAGACGTTGCCCACCACCCGCACCGCCAGCTGCTCCGCCTGGAACGGCGCGGCCACGTCCAGCCAGGGCGTGGCTGCGGGCAGGCCCAGCGTGTCGCGGTAGAACTGCTGCGGGCTCAGCGTGCCCGAGAACAGCACCGTGGCGTGCGCGCCCGCATAGCGCGCCGCCAGGTACGGCGCGGGGATCACGTTGCGCACGCACAGCACGGAGGGCGGCGTCTTGGCGCCGGCCGAGCTGGCGTCCGACAGCGTCACGTCGAACAGCGCGTGCGAACCGAACTGCTCGGCCAGCCGCATGAATTGCAGAGCCTCGAAGTAGAACCCCAGCACGGGATCGTCCTGCGGCAGCGGGGTTTCGGCCATGTGCTCCATGATCGCGCCCACTGCCTTCTGCACCGCGGCCAACACGCCGGCCGCGACCTCGTCATAGGCCTGATAGCGCTCCGCCTGCTTCTTGTTGAGCGCGTTCCACGAGCGCTGCAAACCGTCCAGAGACTTCTTCAGCGCCTTGGGCGCGGCATAGCGCGCCGCCGCCAGCGAGGCCTGGTCGAGTTCGCCCGTGTACATGCAGCGCGCGCGGTCGACCAGGTTGTGGGCCTCGTCCACCAGCACCGCCACCTTCCACTGGTAGACCTGGGTCATGGCGTACAGCATCGCGGTGGCGTCGTAGTAGTAGTTGTAGTCGCCCACCACCACGTCGCTCCAGCGGATCAGTTCCTGCGACAGGTAGTACGGGCAGACCTGGTGCTCGCGCGCGGCCGCGGCCACCGTGGCGGCATCCAGCCGCGCATGCGTCAGCGCCGCCTCGCGCGCCTGCGGCAAGCGGTCGTAGAAGCCCTGGGCCAGCGGGCAGGACTCGCCGTGGCAGGCCAGGTCCGGATGCACGCAGGTCTTGTCGCGCGCCTGCAGGTCCAGCACCCGCAAGCCGGGCGCGGCGGGCTGCGCGTTGACCGTGTCCAGCGCCTCCAGCGCCAGGCCGCGCCCCGGGCTCTTGGCGGCCAGGAAGAAGATCTTGTCCAGGCCCGCGCCCGGGCTGGCCTTGAGCAGCGGGAAGATTGTGCCCAGCGTCTTGCCTATGCCGGTGGGCGCTTGCGCCATCAGGCAGCCGCCGTCGCGCGCCTTGCGGTAGGCCGCCACGGCAAGCTCGCGCTGCCCGGCACGGAACTCGCCATGCGGAAATTTCAGCTTTTCCAATGCCGCATCGCGCGACTGGCGGTGTGCAAGCTCCGTCGCCGCCCAGGCCAGGAAACGCCCGCACTGCTCACGGAAGAACACCTCCAGCGCGGCGGCCTCGTGCGTTTCCACCAGCAGCGTTTCTTCCTCGGTGACGACGTTGTAGTAGACCAGCGCCACGCGCAGGCTTGCGAGTCCGCGCGCCTGGCACAGCAGGTGCCCGTACACCTTGGCCTGCGCCCAATGCACGGCGCGGTGGTTGTCGCGCACGCTATCCAGCTGGCCGCGGTAGGTCTTGATCTCTTCGAGCTGCTTCGCCACGGGGTCGTAGCCGTCGGCGCGGCCGCGCACCAGCAGGTTTTCGTGCTGGCCGGACAGCGCCACCTCGGTCTCGTAGTCCGGCCCCCGGCGGCCCGTCACGGCCGCGTGGCCCGCCATGCCTTCCAGGCCGCTAGGCGCGGGCGTGAAGCGCAGGTCCAGGTCCCCTGCCCGCGCCGTGAATTCGCACAGGGCGCGCACCGCCACCGCATAGCTCATGGCGCGTCCTCGCGCCAGCTGACGTGGCATACCCGCACCGGCATGCCGTGCGACACGCAATACTGCAGCCAGCGGATCTGGTTGTCCTGCAGCTTGTCGCCCGGTCCCTTGACCTCGATCAGCTCATAACGGCGCTCCGATGGCCAGAAGCGGATCAGGTCCGGCAGGCCGGAGCGGTTGGTCTTGACGTCGCGCAGCAGGCGTTCGAAGTACAGCTTCAGATGGGCGGCGGGCAGGCAGTCCAGCGCCTGCGTCAGCAGGTCCTCGGACAACGCGCCCCAGAACACGAAAGGCGACTGCAGGCCGGATTTTTCGGCGTAGCGTTGCAGGATCAGCTCGCGGTAGTCCGGCGTGTCCAGCTGCGCCAGGCATTGCGCGAACAGCGCCGCGCGACGCGGGTGGAAATCCGGCGCGTCCAGGTCCGCCGGGCCGCGCTGGAACGGGTGGAAGAAAGCCCCCGGCAAGGGCGCGAACACCGCGGGCCAGCACAGCAGTCCGAACAACGAATTGATCAGCGCGTTTTCCACGTAGTGCACGGGCGCGTCGTCCCGGTGCAGATGGTCGCGCGTGACAAACTCCACCGAGGCGGGCTCTGCCGGCCGCGCCAGCGTCAGATCGGTGCGCAGCAGGACGGGCGCCGGCTCGCGCGCCGGCCCGCCCTGCCCCGCGCCGCGGTACAGGCGCGGCAGCATGCGCGCCAGGCGCTGGCTTTCCGCTTCGTTTTCGGGCTCGGCTTGCGCCTGTAGCGCCAGGGCCAGCGCGTCGCCGTGCCGCGCCATGCGCTCATACACGCGGATGCGGCGGTGGCGTGCGCCGGGATACGCGCAAGCCTCGTACACGCGCTGCGCGGCGTCCCAGTCCTGCGTCCGTTCGCACGCCTGTCCGATGCGCAGCAGAACCTTGGCGCGGCGCTTTTCCAGCCAGGGATTGCCGCTGGCGCAGGCCTGCACGGCCTGCATCAGCGCATCGGCGTCGCCCCCCTCGTCCAGCGCCACGCGGCAGGCGTGCAGCGCCAGATAGCAGTTCACGTCTTCCCGCGTCTGGAAGGCGCGGGAAGAGGCGTCGAACGGCACGGCCTCGTACTGGAACACGCCCAGGTCGGCCAGCACGAACTCCGACCAGTCCTGGTGCAGATTGCCGAAGAACATCAGGCGGAAACGCTCGCAGATGTCCGACACGGTGACGCGCCAGACCGGCTCCGCCGCCGAGGGATTCCAGTCCGCATAAGGCCGCGCATCCGCGCCCGCCGCGCTTGCGGCCTCCAGCAGATCGCCCTTGCGCGTAGCGGACTTGACCGCCACATGCGCAAACATGCGATTCAGCTCCGGCTTGGTGTGCAGGCCGAACAGCTCGTCCAGCGTCATCGGCGCCTGCGCGTCCAGCCAGCCCAGCGCCAGCAGCGGCGCCGCGGCGGCTTCGGCTTGGCCGATTTCCTCGTAGATCAGCCGGCTGGCCCGGAACCACGGGCCGCGCCGCATCAGCATGCGCACCATCAGCGCCTGCGAGGCCTGCGGCAAGGCCGGAAAATCCGCCATGAAACGGCGCTCGGCGTCGTCCAGCAGGTCGGCATAGCGCTCGCCCACCCAGGTCAGCGCGCGCTGGAAGTTGTGCAGATAGTAGTAACGGTAGGCGGGAAACATCGGCCGGGCCGGAAGGACTGGATATTTATCCAGCAATCATAGCAGGCGCGCCCGGGCCGCGTCCTCCGCTCAGCGTTGCTCGTGGCGCACCAGATTGAATCCTTCGTCGTCGTCCGGCTCGACGAAGTACGCCGTGATCGCGTCGTACTGTTCGTCCGTGGTGGTGTAAGGGTGCGTGCCCGAGGCGTTGCGCGCGCGCAGCCTGGCCTTGCAGACCTCATCGGGCAGATCCAGGTAATGCAGCTGATGGGCGCAGCCGGCCTCCTGCGCCACCTGCCGCAGCCATTCGCGGCTGCGCCGCGTATTGGCCGGAAAGTCCAGCACCACCGACAAGCCCGCCCCGGCCAGCGCCGCCACGTGGCTGCCCATGGCATTGCGCAGGCGGCTGGCGCAGCGCGCGTAATCCGCCAGGTCCACGATCTCTCCGGGGTACAGCGCCGCCAGCCAGTTGTCCTCGCTGAGCAGGATGGTGCCGGGACGCGCCGCCAGCGCCTGCGCCAGCGTGGATTTTCCGGCGCCGATCTTGCCGCACAAAAAGTGCAGCATGGGCGTGGCCGTGGCGGCAGGTGCTGTGGACATCATGAAGTGCTCTCCTGGAAGAAACTGCGGGCAGGAGGCGGGCCAACAAAAAACCCGCCTCTGGCGGGTTTGTGTGGCGATGTACCGACGCGCGCTAACCCACCATGGACCTGATGGTGGTAATAATCAGCGCGAAGGAAGTTGCGGGGCTATGCATGTGGGGTAGCTTGCGCCTCGCCTCCAGGCTTGTCAATCGCCCATGAAAAACGCGGCGCCGGCAGCCACAAGGGCTTGCCGGCGCCGCGATTGCCTCAAGACATCAACGCGCCGGCTGTGGCGCCGCCCCCACGTCCTTGCGCACCTTGGCCACGTCGGCGGCGGTGACGGCCGCCCCCTGGTTGCCCCAGCTGGACCGCACGAACGTCACCACGTCGGCGACTTCCTTGTCGCTCATGCGCCAATCGAAGCCCGGCATCGCATAGGCGGTAGGCGCCGCCGCGGTGGCCGGCATCTGCGCGCCCTTGAGCACGATGTGGATCAGCGACGCGGGATCCGCCGAATTCACCGTGGAGCTGAGCGCCAGCTGCGGGAAGGTTTCCGCATAGCCCTTGCCCGTGCTGCGGTGGCAGGCCGCGCAATTGTTGAGGAAGGCCATGGCGCCGTCGCCCTTGTCGTGCCCGGTGCGCAGCGCCTGCGCCACGGACTCGTTGTAGGCCAGCGGCTTGGTGGCGTCCTTGTTCACCGGCGGCAGGCTCTTCAGATAGGCCGCGATGGCGTTCAGGTCACTATCGGACAGATGCTGGGTGCTGTCGCCTACCACTTGCGCCATGCCGCCGAAGGCTGCGGAATGGCCGTTGCGGCCGGACTTCAGGAAGGCCACGATGTCCGCCTGGCTCCAGTTGCCCAGGCCGTCGGTGGTGTCGCCGCGCAGATTCTTGGCCAGCCAGCCTTCGACCACGCCGCCCGACAGGAAGGCCGAGCCGTCCGCCTCGGTCAGCGCCTTTTCCTGCAAGGCGACGCCGCGCGGCGTGTGGCAGGTGCTGCAATGGCCCAGGCCTTCGACCAGATACTGGCCGCGCAAGAGCTCGGCGCGGTCGGCGCCCTGGGTATCGGCGGTCACGGGGGCCGTGGCCACGTCGGGCGCAAACATCCAGCGCCACACGCCCAGCGGCCAGCGCATCGACAAGGGCCAGATGATGTCGGTGTCCTTGTTCTCCTGCTTGACCGGCTCCACGCCGTGCATGAAGTAGGCGTACAGGGCCTTCACATCCTCGGGCGTAACCTTGGCGTAGGCCGTGTACGGCATCGCCGGATACAGCGTATGTCCGTCCTTGGCCACGCCATGGCGCACGGCCCGGTCGAAGTCCTCGTAGGAGTAGCCGCCGATGCCGGTGTCCTTGTCGGGCGTGATGTTGGTGGAATAGATCATGCCCAGCGGCGAATCGATGCCCAGGCCGCCCGCAAACGGCTTGCCATCCTTGGCCGTGTGGCAGGCGATGCAGTCGCCGGCGCGCGACAGGTACTCGCCCTGCTTGATCAACTGGGCGTCGACGGCGGCCGGCGTGCCGTCCGCGGCGAACGCGGCGCTGGCCGCCAAGGCCGAAAGAGCCGCAACAATGGTCTGCTTAATCATTGTGCCGTCTCCTTAAGCCTGGACCAGCGGGCCGGGGTTCTTCAGGTACTGGTCGCGGATCGCCTGCGCCGACCAATAAGCCAGCGCCCCGACCAGGCCCGTGGGGTTGTAGCCCATGTTCTGCGGGAACGCGCAGGCGCCCATCACGAACAAGTTGGGCACGTCCCAGCTTTGCAGGTACTTGTTGACCACGCTTTCCTTGGGGTTGGTGCCCATGATGGCGCCGCCCGTGTTGTGCGTGCTCTGGTAGACCCGGGTGTCGTAGCGCGCGCCCTTCTTGCGCACCCCCACGGCGTACTTTTCCGGCTTCATGGCGCGGGCCACGTCTTCCATGCGCTTGCCCATGTAGCCCAGCATGTCGAATTCGTTGTCATGCCAGTCGAAGGTCATGCGCAACAGAGGCTGGCCGAAGCTGTCCTTGTAGGTGGGATCCAGCGACAGGTAGGCGTCGCGGTACGACATCACCGAACCGGAAATACCTATGGTCATGTGGCGCTGGTAGGCGTCCTGCACCCCGGCCTTCCAGCCCGTGCCCCAGCTGGGCGTGCCCGGCATGGTCGGCGTCTGCTTGATCGGACGGCCGCCATAGCGCACGTGGCGGATGCTGGCGCCGCCCAGAAAGCCCAGGGGACCGTGATCGAACTGGTCGCCGTTCAGGTCGTCCATGCCCACGCCGCCCGCGCCCGTGCCCACGAAGGGATTGAGCTGAGTGCCCTTGGGCAGCAGCACGTTGACGCCGCCGTTCATCTGGTAGGCGTAGTTCTTGCCCACCACGCCTTCATTGGTCTTGGGATCGTAGGGCTTGCCGATGCCGGACAAGAGCAGCAGCCGAACGTTGTGCATCTGGTAGGCCGACAGGATCACCAGGTCGGCGGGCTGGTCCACCTCGCGCCCTTGCGCGTCGATGTAGGTCACGCCCACGGCCTTCTTGCCGGTCGAGTCCAGGTTGACCTTGATCACATGCGATTGCGTGCGCAGTTCGAAGTTGGGCTTCTTCAGCAGCACCGGCAGGATGGTGGTCTGCGGCGAGGCCTTCGAATACATGTAGCAGCCGTAGTTCTCGCAGAAGCCACAGAAATTACAGGGCCCCAGCCGCACGCCATAGGGATTGGTGTACGGACCCGAGGCATTGGCCGCGGGCGCCGGATACGGATGAAAACCGACTTCGCGCGCCGCCTTGTCGAACAATTGGGCGCCGTAGGTGGTGGTCAGGGGCGGCAGCGGGAATTCCTTGCTGCGCTTGCCTTCCAGCGGATTGCCGCCTTCCACGATCTTGCCGTCCAGGTTGCCGGCCTTGCCGGAAGTGCCGCACACGTATTCGAACTTGCTGAAGTACGGCTCCAACTCGTCGTAGGTCACGCCGAAATCCTGGATGGTCATGCCTTCCGGGATGAAGTTCTTGCCGTACCGCGTTTCGTAGCGGGTGCGCAGCTCCAGTTCCTCGGGCAGCACGCGGTAGTGCATGCCGTTCCAGTGGAAGCCCGCCCCGCCCACGCCCGTCCCCAGCAGGAACGAACCGTTCTGACGGTAGGGCACGGCCACGTCGTCCACGCCGTGGCGGATGGTGACGGTTTCCTTGGACAGATCCTGGAACAGCTTGCCGCGCACGGAGTACGCCAGCTCGTCCGCAACCTTGGGGTATTCGGCGTCCTTGGGCGTGTCCTGCATCGCGCCGCGCTCCAGCGCCAGCACGTGCAGCCCGGCCTCGGTCAGTTCCTGGCCGAGGATCGCGCCGGTCCAGCCGAACCCGACCAGCACCGCATCCACTTTGTCTTTTTTGATCGCCATGGCTTAACCCTTCTCCCCAGAGATCGACACAGGGCCGTAGGGATACTTCGCGTTGGGCTGGTCGGCCCAGTCCATGAAATCCGCGCGCGCGCCCGGGAAGCCCACCATCGTCCAACCCACCATGTTCTTGTTGCCGCCGTACATCGGATCGGCGAAGAAGCCTTCCTTGGTGTTCGAAAGCAGGAAGCTGAAGAACGTCCGGGACGGCACGGTCTCGAATGCGATCTTGCCGGCCTGCAGGTCCTTCAGGATCTGTTCCTGCACGGGCTTGTCCAGTCCGGCATAGGCCTTGCCGTGCGTCTTCACGCACCAGGCGTCACAGGCTTCGATGCCATGGCGGTAGACCTCGCGTGGATTCTGGTTCAGCTGGTAGCCCAGTTCCGGTACCTGGTCGGTGTGGAACGGCCCCTGCATGTACCAGAGCTTGCCGTGGCCGAACGGAGTTTCCATCTGGCGGTCGATGAATTCCGGCACGCCGGCCTCGATGGCGCCGGGACCGTACTGGTCGGAGGGAATCAGATGATCCACCGCAGCCACGATGAAGGCCCACTCGGCCTTGGTGAAATAGGTGGGTTCGTAAGGCTTGGCGGCGCGCGCGGCGGCGCCGTCCGACTCGTTGGTACAGCCGGTGGTCATTGCGCCCACCGCCAGCGTCGACGCCGGCACGATGGCCAACGCCTGCAGGAACCGCCTGCGCGGCTTTGCGTCTTCTGTCATAGACATCTCCGTGAATACTCCAAGTTGTCCTAGCTACCGAACATGAACCTGGGAACACGAACCGCCGAGCTAGTGACAACACGCTCTTCGCTTGCAGAAAATCGACCCGATCCCCACGACATGGAGCTTGGGAAAGGGTGCGCACATTATGCGCTTTTTAGTCCATCTGATACGCTCTATCGACCATATCAGATCGATTTTCTTGACATGAAAATAAGTTTTGCATTAAGGACAAAGTAAGAAACCCGCTTGCGCGGGTTTCGTGGCACTGCGGTGCGCGGCTGGCGCGCGCTTGCGGCTTTGCCGCGGACGAGACGCTATCGTCAGGACTCGTCGAACAGGCGGCCGTACCCGGGCCTTGCCTTGCCCCCTCCCCCCGCAAGCCGCACGGCGTCCCAGAACCCTGCAGGCGAACTCGACACCACCGGCACGCCCAGACGGCGCTCGACTTCGGGTATGGCGTCCAGCGTCAGCAGGCCGCCGCAAGACAGCAGGATGCCGTCGCTATCGGGCGCCGCCTCGAATGCACGCGCGCACAGGTCGACCAGCGTGTCCGTATCCACGCGCCCCATGGCTTCGACACCCGTGATGCCGAGGCTGCGGCACGCGGCGGGAACCAGGCCCTCCTCGGCCAGGAATGCAGCCAGGCGCTCGTTCACATCGTCAATGTAGGCCGTCGCCAGCGCGACGCGCTGCACGCCCAGGGCGCGCAATCCGTTCAGGACCGCCGTGCTCATGGTCGTGCATGGCAGTCCGGTGGCTTCGCGCATCGCCTCGGTCAACGCGGCATTGAAGGCCGCGCCCCGGTAGAAGCTGAGCGAGGTGCCCATCAGCGACACCACCGCGGCGCCTTGCTCCCGCAGGCGGCGCGCATGGTCCACCACCGATTCGATCACGGCGTCATAGCCTTGCGGCGTGACAGAGCCCAACCCCAGTCCGCTGGCGATAAAGGGCAGATCGGGATAGAGCCGCGCCCCGTCCGCCGGCACGAGACCCGCGGCGGGCGGCACGATCATGCCGATGATGGGGGTGCTTGATTGCTGCATGAAAAGTTCTCCTACTGTGGATACCGAAAATCTCAAGGGGCGAAGGTCAGCTTGGCGCGCGAGATCAGGTCGACCCAGCGTTGCTCCTGCACCGGCAGCCATGCGGCAAGCGCGGCGGCAGGCTGGTAGTGCACCAGCGAGCCCTGCGCGATGAACGCTTCGCGCAGCTTGGGCTGGGCCAATACCTGCGGCAACGCCTGCGTGATCTGTTCCAGCGCGGCAGCCGGCGTCTTGGCCGGCGCCAGCAGGAAGATCGCCGGGGTCGCGTCAAAGCCCGGCAGCGTCTCCGCCACCGTCGGCACATCCGGCAAGCCGGGGAACCGTTCGGCGCCCAGCACCGCCAGGATGCGTATACGCCCTGCGCTCGCCTGCGGAATCACCGCCGGCAGGCTGGAAATGGCGGACGACACCTGATCCGATGCGACCGCCTGGGTGGCCGGGCTGCCGCCCTTGTATGGCACATGCACCAGGTCCACGTCGGCCATGGACTTGATCAGTTCGCCGCCCAGATGGTGCATGGACCCCACGCCCACCGAGGCATAGGTATAGCGGCCCGGCTCCTTGCGCGCCATGGCCAGCAGATCCGGCAGCGTGCGCGCCGGGCTGGCTGCAGGCACAGCCAAGGCCAGCCCGGCGTCGCCCACCATTGCAACCGGCGTGAAGCTCGTGCCCATCCGGTAATTGACCTTCGGATAGATGTGCGGCGCGAGCAGCAGCGACGTATCCGCCAGCAGCAGGGTCGCGCCGTCGGGCTCGGCCCGCGCCACCACGTCGGCGGCGATGGTGCCTCCCGCCCCCGCCCTGTTCTCAACCACCACCGGCCGCTCGATCGCCTGTGCCAGCCCCTGAGCCAGCAGCCGCGCCAGCGTATCCACGCCGCCACCGGGCGAAAACCCGACCACGATCTTGACCGGCGTGGTCTGCGCCCGGGCAGCCGGACTGGCGGCGGCGGCGATGAACACGGCGGCCGCAAGGCCTGCAATTCGATGGAACACGGCTAGTCTCCTGCTTCTGTTTTTGATCGATGGCGCAAAAGCGCCGGACAGCATCACGCCCCGGCCGGCGCCGGTAAACGCGGTGGACAAGGTTCAGTTGACCGGCTTGGTATGCCTGGCCGCCGTGCGCGGGCCATATAGCCAGGCAAGCGTGGCCGCAGCGGGCGCAGCCTGCTGCTCCGCGCGCATGCTGCCTACCGCCGCGTAGAGGCCCTGCGGAAAGCGTTCGGCGAATTCGCGGAACTGCTGCCCGCCCTCGACGATGTGGCGGGTGGCGGCCTGCGAGGCTGCTCGCTCGTCGCTGTCCAGCACCGCCTCCAGCACGCCGGCGTGTTCCCGCCATGAACAGGCAAGACGGCCCGGCTGATCGAAATGCCGCAAGCGGTAAGGGTGCGTGCGCTTGCGTATCGCCATGATCTGCTGGATCAGGTAGCTGTTGCCGCTGGCGCGATAGAGGACGTCGTGGAACTGGAGGTTCGCCGCTGCGTAGCCGCCAGGACGGCTTGCGGCCCGAGCCGGCTCGGCGTCGCGGTGGGCTGCCAGCAGTTCACCGCGTCCGGCCTGGGTGATGCGCTGGCTGGCGAGCCCCGCGCACAGTCCTTCCAGGTAGGCCAGGGTCTCGAACATATTGGCCAATTCGTCGGGCTCGAGCGCAGCTACGAATATGCCGACACGGGGCTTGATGTGCACAAAGCCCTGGGCCGAGAGTTGCAGCAAGGCGTCGCGCACCGGCGTGCGCGAGACGCCGCAACGCTGCGCCAACAACGCCTCGTCCAGCGCCAGGCCCGGCGGCAGCTCGGCATTGACGATCTGATCCTCCAGCGTCTGCCGTATCCGATCAGCCGCCGTGGCGGGGTAAGGCTTCTGCATCACGTTTCCTTGCTGGCAACAGTGGAAGAATTATCGTCAGGGAGATCTGATATATCAACGCACGACGGCAGCCCGGCAAATTGCGGGCCCTGCTGATTTCCTTGACATGAAAACACCTTCTGCATTAATGACTAGGCCGGCGACCCTGGACGCGATCCGCACACCTATGGATGAGCAATGAACAAAGAAACCAAGACCTGGCGCAGCACCACGACGACGCGCAGCTGGAGCGCCACGCAGGACCTGACGTCCGAACAGCGCGCCAACATCGAAGCACTGCTGGACGGCGGGATGGACGGCGCCACGGTCAGCGAGACCTGGAGCTATGCCGGCATCGAAAACGGCGAGTCCTTCAAGGTCGAGATCAAGAATGGCGCGATCACGGTCAATGGCCGCAAGTACGACAGCCTGGATGAAGTGCCGCGCGCCGAACGCGAACGCATCGAGGCATTACGCGCCGGCCAGGCAGAAGGCGGCCTGTGGGACATGCTGCGCAATGCCGGCGTGGACGTGGAAAACCTCGCGCCGGGATTGAAGCCGCAGGACGCCAAGCCGGAATTCGTGATCGAGACCGATGCCCCGGCCCGCACCGCGGCCGCATCCGTTCAATCCAGCCCGGACGCCGGCCTGCCGCCGGGCGCCGTGCCCGCGAAGAACGGCGGCCTGCGCAGGATGCTGCTGATCGGCGTCGCGATCGGCCTGGGCTGGTGGGTGGCTCGGGCGCTGAACCTATTCTGACGAATGCTCCCGGTGAATTGTTTCAAAACTTGGCCGCCGCACGCGGCAACGCCATGCGCGACATGCATGGAAACATAAGGACAGAACCCGCCAGGAGCGGCGCGCCTACGATCTGGGATTGCCGATGCGCGCCGCCTGCGCGCTTGGAGTCCGGATGCGCGTACTGCACTCGCTCAGAGCCCGTGTCGCCGCCAGCCTCGCAGGCATAGGCTCTCTGCTTGCCGCCGCCAGCGTTGCGTTGTACGGCGCCTACGGCAAGCTCAACCGCGCGTCCGAACCGGTGTACAGCGCCGATGCTTCGATCCAGACCGGACAGTGGCAGGTGGTGCCGCGCCGGGCCTGGACTGCCTCCACCGCCAAGGTCTACGGCGTGCCAGTCAAGCCTGGCGCCACGGCGCTGGTGGTCGAGGCCGACCTCACCAACCGCACAGCCGAATCGAGCGCCGACTATCTCGGGCTGCTGCGCTGGAACACGCCGCTTGCGGCGACTGCCGGCAAGCCCATGGTGGTCGGCCTGCGCGACACGCAGCAAATGCCCTACCTGCAGCCCGGGCTACCTGAGCGCATGGCCTTTGTCTGGATGCTGCCGCCATCGGCCGCCGCGCCGGCGCGCACCGCGCTTGCCGTGCAGAGCAAGATCTACAAGCCCGTCGACAATCTGTACGGAGCCCCCGGCTGGTTCAATCCCGCCAATGTGGGCCGGGTTGAATTGCCCGTGACGCCTGACGGCACGCCCGAGGCCGCGCCATGAGCGCGCGGCTGGGTACCCTGCTGCTGGCGCTGGCCGCGGCGCTGGCCCTCTACGCCATGCAGCGCACCACGCCCCGCTACATGGCCCTGACCGGCCCCATCACGGCGAACGGCACCATGGGACAGACCGTGAGCGCCAGGCAGTTCGAGGTCACCGTGGAGCGCGTGCAGTTCGCGCAGCAGCTGAACTACAAAAGCCTGAGCGCTACGCAGACGCGCACGACAGGCGGCGTATGGGCCATCGTCTGGCTGCGGCTGGCCGCCCGGGACGCCTCGGCCTCGGCGGGCGAAGCAGCCTGGCTCGGCCCGGACGGCCTGGCCTACCGCCACACGGACCGGCTCGTGCTCGCACGCAATCAGCCGCCCCATGCCGTGGAGCCGGGCCTGCCACGCAGCGTCCGGCTGGTGTTCGAGATCCGCCCGGATCAGGCGCGCGGCGCCACGCTGCTGCTTTCCGCCCGCTATGGCCCGCGCCTCGATTCGCAGGTGCGCATCGCATTGGACGAGGTGCCGGTGGACGACTCGGGACGCCCCGTCGCGGCGGCCCAGTACGATCTGGACCAGGAGGCGGCGCCATGAACGACGCAGCCGTGAATGAACGCCGCTGGCGCCGCCGCAGCCTCTGGCTGCTGCCGCCCTTGTTGCTGTTGAGCCTGTATTGGAGCGGCCGCGACAGCGCGGCCCGCTGGCTCGAAGGCCGCGAATTGCAGCCGCGCGAGGTCGCGGCGGGCGCGCGGGCGCCGCTGGGCGGCGCGCAATGGCAGTTGCGGCAATTCGCCGTCCTGGAGCCGCCCGCCGGCAGAGGCTGGCAGCCCGGCACGCGCGCCGCGCTGGCCGCATTCTCCGTGCAGGTGCAGGCCGCCGATCTGCCCACGCGCTGGCGCGGCTGCCGCATTGCGCTGCACGACGCGCAGGGGCGCACCTGGCTGCCGGCCATCGCTCCGGCGCTGCGCCTGCCTCGCGGCACGGCGCGCGGCTGCGTGGCCGCCGCCCATAGCAGCGCCGCGCCCGGCGCCAGCGTGGAGATCATGGAAGCCTTCATGGTGCCCGCCGACGCGGCCGCGCCCTGGTCGGTCACCGTATCTATCGACGCAGAACGGCCGGCCTACCTGCGCTTCGCGCCGCCGGATCCGGCCGGTTGAATCAGGCAGCCGGCGCTGGCGCCGGGCTGCGCATCCTCCAGGGCGCGTATGCGCACTCTAGGACGGCGGCGAGAAAGCAGATGCGCAGCGGCTCGATCAGCACGCCGGTGGACGAATCACGGAACGGGCTGCCGAACAGCAGCGAAACGACGTGCGCCAGTACCTGCCAGGTATCCAGGTCATACGGGCCGATCAGGCGCGTCGCGCCGTACCACAACCATGCGGCGCCCCAATCGATCAGGCGATAACCCACGATCAGCGTGACCAGCAGCACCGCGCTGCTGTGAAAAGCCAGGCGCACGCCGCTGGCCAGGGGCAGATAGCGCTTGCGGTACCCAGCCACGAAATGCTCGACGAAATCGCGCAGAAAGCGCGGCACGGCGCGGTAGCGGTCGCCCAGCCTTTGCAGCCGTTCATAGCGCCTGAGTTCGGCGTCGTCGCGCACGTCATAGCCATAGACCAGCGCGGCCATCACCAGCCAAAGCACCGGCAGCAAGGCATAGAAGAACAGGCTCACCAGCGCCGCGCCCAGGCTGGGCCCTTGCGCCTCCACCGGCGTCACGCCCGCGGCCCAGGCGTTCGAGACGGGCGTCAGCATGTTCGTCAGCGACTGCAGCAGCGCCTCCAGCCCGCGCCGGTCGGCCAGCCATTGCCAGGCCTGGTCCTTCCAGCGGCTGATGACGTACAGGCCGATCAGGATCCAGTTGGTCTCGCACAGCACCACCAACCATTGCCAGCGGCCACGGCCCGTGCGGTCGCGCGCCTTGACCGCCGCCTTGCGCACCAGCCAGGAAACCACTACCGAGACCAGCAGCCAGCGGGAATCCAGCGCGTCCAGCACATTGCCGTGCTCGCCCAGCGGATCCAGCCCATAGGCCAGGCGCGAGTACTGCCGCACGATGTCGCCCAGAAAGCCCCAGGCCGCGTAGTAGGCGAAGAACGGCAGCAAGGCCACCGTCAACGCCTGCCCCAGCCGCCCTCTGCTCCCGTCCGTCTCCGCCTGCCCGGCGCGCGCCGCTTCCTGCGCGCCTCGCAAGGCCGGCAGCCCCGGCAGCAGCACGAGAAACATCGCGACGGTGGTCACCAACTGTGCCAGCGCCACCAACGTCAGCACGGCCAGGCCGGCCAGATGGTTGGCGAAGCCGGTCTGCGCCGCCACCCACAGCAGCACATCGCGGGCCAGCGTGCCTGCCAGCACCAGCGCCATCAATTGCGGCCAGAACCGCAGCCACAGCCGACCGGTGAGCGCCCATGGCGCGAGTACGGACTCGAGCATGCCTACACCCTGCAGTGCGCGGATTGAAGCGGACGATCTTAATGCCGCGGGGAGGCGCGGAGTGTTACCGCTCGCCACGATTGCGCACAGGGTGTCAATATACGGCCATGAACACACTGACATACCGCCCCGCCACCGCCGACGACGTCCCTGCCTGCCTGACGATCCGTGGCCAGACGAGAGAGAACGCATTTTCCGTGGAGGAACTGCGCGCGCTGGGCATCACCGTGGACAGCTGGGCCGCCGGTGTGCGCGCGGGCGACCTGCCCGGCTTCGTCGCTTGCGCGCACGGCCGGGTGACAGGCTACTGTTTCGGCGACCGCGATACCGGCGAAATCGTGGTGCTGGCCCTGCTGCCCGAAAGCGAGAACCAGGGCGCGGGCAAGACGCTGCTGCAATTGGTGGTCCAGCATCTGGCAAGCCTGGGACATGAACGCCTGTTCCTGGCCTGCGCCAGCGATCCCGCCGTGCGTTCTCACGGCTTCTACCGGCACCTGGGCTGGATCCCCACCGGCGAACGGGACGAAGCCGGCGACGACATCCTGGAACTGTCGATCAGATAGTATCCAGGCGCCAGCCGCCGCCGCCCGCGGCCAGCCGGTGCGTCAGGTCCAGGCTGTCCATGAACGCGTCGTCATGGGACACCACCACCAGGGCGCCCCGGTAGGCGCGCAGCATCGCCTCCAATGCCTGCATCGAAGGCAGATCCAGGTGATTGCTGGGTTCATCCAGCAACAGCAGCTGCGCGGGCGGATCGGCATACAGCGCGCAGGCCAGCGCGGCCTTCAGGCGCTCTCCTCCGCTGAGCGCGCCGCTGGGCGCCGCGATCTTGCGCGCGTCCAGACCCAGCTGGGCCAGGCGCGTGCGCAAGTCTGCTTCCGTCGCGCCGCGATTGGCCGCCTGCAACTGCGCCAGCACGGGCAGCTGCGGCGCCAGCATGGCCAGCCCCTGATCCATATACACGGCCTTTGCCGCGACCCGGCAGGTTCCGCCCGATGCCTGCAGTTGTCCCGCCAGCACCTTGAGCAAGGTCGACTTGCCGCAGCCGTTCGGACCGACCACCCCCACCCGCTGCTGCCCGCCCAGCGTCAGGTCGATACAGCGCGTGGCGGCCGGGACAAACGGCAGCTCCACCGCGTCCAGTTCGGCGACACGGCGCTGCGCTGGCATCGCGGCTGGCGGCGCATGCAGCACGATGGCGTCCTGGTCGTCGACCCGCGCGGCCGCCTCGCGCACGCGCAAGACAAGCTGCTCGCTGGCCGCCGCATGCTGGTGGCGCAGCTTGCCCGCGGAGGTTTCGCTGCGCGCCTTCTGCCGGCCCAGCAGGATCTTGGCCTGGTTGGCGTCGCGCGCCTGGCGGTTGCCGCGCGCCTGACGGCGTTCCTGGCGTTCGCGCTGTTCGCGCAGGGCCTGTTCTTCGCGTTGGCGCTCATGCTTGCGCAGCTCCAGCAGCGACAGCGCGTTGCACCGCTCATCTTCCTTGCGCTGCGCGTAAAAGCTGTAGCCACCCCCATACCCGCGCAGTCCCAGCGTGGACAGTTCCACGATGCGCTGCATCGCCTCCAGCAGTTGCCGGTCGTGGCTGATCACCAGCAAACCGCGCGGCCAGCGCCGTAGCTGCTCGGCCAGGGCCAGCCGGTTCGGCCTGTCTAGATGGTTGGTAGGTTCGTCCAGGATCAGGAAGTCGGCGTCCGACAGCAAGGCGCCGATCAAGGCGACACGCATGGCCTCGCCGCCGCTGAGCGCGGCGGCCGGCGTCGCGGCATCCAGATGACCCAGGCCGCAGCGCTCCAGTTCCTGCTGCAAGGCGAGGCGCGCGTCCCAGCGCTCGCCCACGATGTCGAAGTCCTCGGCGGCGGCGCTGCCCGCTTCGATGCGCCCCAACGCAGCCAGCGTGGCCTGCATGCCCGCCAGGCCGGCCACGGTCTCTGCCACACGCGGCGCGGCCTGCTGGGCCAGGTAATGCACGCTGCCCGAGCGCAGGCAACGGCCGCTGGCGGGTGGCAGCAGGCCGGCAAGAATGCGGGCCAGCACGCTCTTGCCCACGCCATTGCGGCCCACCAGCCCGGTAGGCCGCAGGTCGAACTGTTCGTTGAGACCGGAGAATAGCGTTTCGCCATCCGGCAGAACATAAGACACGCCTTCCAGCGCGATATAGGGATTCGTCATGTGCGATTCCAAGGATGCCAAGAACTCCCCCTGCTCTTTGGGGGTGGGTGGAGACTGGCCGTCAAAAAGACGGCGGCATCAGTGGCGCATGGCGAATGACTCCTGGTGATGTGACGAATACCGCATTGTAATGGGGATCACCGCCTGACCTGGGCATCCTGCTCGATCGTGGCCAGCAGAACGCGCCTGAGCGCGCTGGTCAGATGGCTGCGCGCCTCGTTCTCGAACAGTCCGACGGTCCGTTGCGCGGAGGGATCATCGAAGTAGGCCACTCGCAGCCGCGGATCTTCTTCCCAGTGCGCCGCGCGCGTGAGCGGCACGATGGTCACGCCGACATCCTGGTGGACCAGTTCGACCATGGTCCGCAGCGAATTGATTTCCAGGTAGTCGCCGAACTTCAGACGGTTCCTGCGTATGAAGGCATCGATCAGCGCCCCCGTATGCGTGTCGCGCGAAGGCCGCAGGAAGAGCCGCCGCGCCATCAGGCTGGCCACGTCCGCCTTGCCCGCCGCCTGGCGGTTGGCGATGAACACGAACGGTTCGGTGTAAAGCGGCGTCCACTGCGTGCCAGAAGGCAGCTTGTGGGCGTTCTTGACCGCCAGCGCCGCGTCCAGCTCCCCTGCCCGTACGCGCAGCGACAGGTCGCCGGAAAAACTGATCACCGGCTGCACGTTGAGCTTGGGATGCGAGTCCCGCAAGGTCAGTACGGCGCGCGCCAGGAACGCCATGGACGTGCCCACCGAGCCCACGTCGATGGATCCCACCAGCTCGTCGCCGCCGGGGCCGTCGCGCAGGTCATCGTACAGCGCCAGCAGCTGTTCGGCCCGCGGCAGCAGCCGGTGTCCGCCTTCGCTCAGGGACACGATCTTGCCGCTGCGGTCGAACAGGGTGACTCCCAGGTCGTCCTCCAGGGTGCGCATCTGCAAGCTGACCGCGGCCGGCGTGAGCGACACCCGCTCCGACGCGGCGGCGAACGACCCGCTGCGCGCTACGGCGACAAAGGTGCGGAAGAAGCGGATCGAGCTCATCGGATGGGCGCCATATCGGTAAGAAGAACTTTATATATCACAAAGTAATTTTAGTTTTACTTCTTTATGACAGGACGTCAAAGTTACGTCGTCCCGCAGCCGAGCCGGCATAGCGGCCCCGTCAACCGTATCGTCACCATCGCGCTGCCGCGGCAGGCGCCGGGACGTGAGCTACGAGCCCCCTATGCTTCGCTTCGCACTCTCGCGCATCGGAATGGCCATACCGACACTGCTGATTGTGTCCGTCGCCGTTTTCGTGCTGATCCGCATGATCCCGGGCGATCCGGCCCAATTGCTGCTGGGCGACCTTGCCGACCCCGCCAGCCTGGAAGAACTGCGCCAGCGCATGGGCCTGGACCTGTCCTGGCCCGCGCAGTTCGCCTTGTGGTTCGGCAACCTGCTGCAGGGCGACCTGGGGAAATCCATTACCACCGGCCAGGCGGTGCTGTCCCTGGTCTGGGACCGCTTCCTGGTCAGCGCCCCCATCGTGCTGGCCGCCGTGGCGGCCGCCGCCCTGGTCGCGGTGCCGGCCGGCATCATCGCCGCCTGGCGCCAGAACCGCGCCACCGACATCGCGCTGGTCGGCATGGCCACGCTGCTGGTGTCCATCCCCACCTTCTGGCTGGGCCTGCTGCTGTTGCTGCTGCTGGGACTGAAGCTGGAATGGCTGCCGGTCGTGGGCTACGTGTCGGTGTCGGAGGACGCGGTCGCGGGCCTGCTGTACCTGGCCATGCCCATCCTGACACTGTTTCTGCATGAAATCGGCGTGCTGATGCGCATGGCGCGCGCAAGCGCCCTGGAAGTCCTGCGCCTGGATTACGTGACCCATGCCCGCGCCAAGGGCTTGAGCGAGCGTGCGGTGCTGACCCATCACGTATTCAAGAATTCCTTCGGCCCCACCTGGACCCTGATCGGGCTGGTGCTCGGCAACCTGCTGGGCGGCATCGCGGTGGTCGAGACCGTGTTCACCATACCCGGCCTGGGCCGCCTGCTGGTCGATTCCATCTTCGCCCGCGACTACCCGGTGATCCAGGGTTGCCTGCTGTTCGTCGCGGTCATCTACGTGCTGGTCAACCTGTTCGTCGACCTGCTCTATCCCGCCTTCGATCCCCGCGTTGGAGCGGAGTAAACCGCCATGCAACTGACTACAGCCATCAATCCCGTAAAGCCCCGGCGCCGCCGCCTGCCCGCCAACGCGGCCATAGGCGGGGTCATCATCGCGATCGTCGTGGGCGCGGCCCTCATCGGCGCCGTCTGGACCCCGCGCGACCCGCTGGGCATCAGCTTCGCGTCCCGGCTCAAGCCGCCAAGCGCCCAGTTCTGGCTGGGCACCGATGAGTTCGGCCGCGACGTGCTCAGCCGCTTGATGGTGGGCGCCTCGACCAGCGTCTGGATCAGCCTGCTGACCGTCTCGTTCTCCATCGTGCTGGGCACCGCCATCGGCGTGTTGACCGGTTTTGTGCGGGGCTGGACCGACCGCATCATCATGGCCTTCAACAATGCGCTGCTGGCCTTTCCCGGCCTGCTGCTGGCGCTGGGCCTGCTGGCAGTAGTAGGCGCCAACAAGTACGGCATCATCCTGGCGCTGGGCCTGGCCTACACGCCGTCGGTGACGCGCATCGTGCGCGGCACGGTGCTGTCGCTGCGCGAGAAGGAGTTCATCGAATCCTCGCGCGTGCTGGGCAACTCCGAGCTCTACACCATGTTCCGCCACGTGCTGCCCAATTGCGTGGCGCCGCTGACGGTGCTGGCGACGTCCATGTTCGGCTGGGTCATCCTGGCCGAGAGCGCCCTGTCTTTCCTGGGCCTGGGCGTGCCGCCGCCCGCGCCCACCTGGGGCAACATGCTGGCCTCGGCCCGTCCGTTCATGGCGCAAGCGACGTATCTGAGCATCTTCCCCGGCATCTGCATTTCGCTGACGCTGCTGGGCATCAACTTGCTGGGCGACGCCGTGCGCGACCGCCTGGATCCGCGCATGCGCACGGGTGAATGACATGACGACCAAGAACATGGACGCCGGCGCGACGCTGGCAGAGGTCAACGGCCTGACGTTGACGGTGGGCGCGGGCGGCCGGGAAATCGTCAAGCGGGTCAGCTTCTCCATCAAGCCTGGGGAACTGGTCGGCATCGTCGGCGAATCGGGCAGCGGCAAGACCCAGGCGGCGCGTGCGCTGCTGGGCCTGACGCCGCCGCCGCTGGTGCGCGCGGCCGGCTCCATCACCTTCGAAGGCAAGTCGCTGACCGACGCCAGCCCTGCCGCCTTGCGCAAGCTGCGCGGGGCGCGCATCGGCATGGTGTTCCAGGAGCCGATGACCTCGCTCAACCCTTCCATGAAGATCGGCCGCCAGCTCGACGAAGGACTGGCGCTGCACCGCAAGGATCTGTCGGGAGCCGCCCGCAAGCAGCTGATACTGGCCATGCTGGCGCGCGTCGGCCTGCGCGACCCCGCGGCCGCGCTGGACGCCTGGCCCCATGAATTCTCCGGCGGCATGCGCCAGCGCATGATGCTGGCCGCCGTGATGCTGCTGGAACCGGCCCTGCTGGTGGCGGACGAGCCGACCACCGCGCTGGACGCCGTGGTGCAGCGCGACGTGCTGGAGCTGATGCTGGAGCTGACCCGCGCCCGCAACACGGCCGTGCTGATGATCAGCCACGACCTGCCCATGGTGGCCAAGTACACCGAGCGCATGATCGTGATGCGCCACGGCGAAATCGTGGAAACCGGCACCACCCAGCAGATCCTGGACCGTCCCGCGCATCCGTATACGCGGCAATTGCTGGCGGCCATGCCCATGCGCGGCCCCGCCCGTCCCATTCCGCCCGAGGCGCCCATCGTCGACGTGCGCCAGCTGCTGGTGGACTACGCGGGCCGCCAGCGGCTGTTCGGCCGTACCCAGGCCAAGCGCGCCCTGCACGGCATAGACCTGCAGATCCGGCCGCGCGAGGTGGTGGCGGTGGTCGGCGGATCGGGTTCCGGCAAGACCACGCTGGGCCGGGCCATCGCCGGCTTGCTGGCCCCCACGGACGGCGGCATCTACTTCCGCGGCAAGCCGATCGCGCAGGCGGGCGCCGCCTGGAACGACTACCGCCTGAACTGCCAGATGGTGTTCCAGGATCCCTATTCCTCCCTGAATCCGCGCATGACGGTCGGTGAACTCACGGCCGAGGGCTTGCGCCAGGTGGACGGCATGACGGCGGCGCAGAAGGCCGAACGCGTCCAGTCCGTGCTGGCCGAGGTCGGACTGGGCCCGGAGTACGCCAGGCGCTATCCGCATGAATTGTCCGGCGGCCAGCGCCAGCGCGTAGCGATCGCCCGCGCCATCGTGCGGCGCCCCGCCTTCGTGATCGCCGACGAGCCGGTTTCGGCGCTGGACGTCACGGTGCGTGCGCAGGTACTCAAGCTGTTTGCCGAATTGCAGCAACGCCACGGCTTCTCCTGTCTGTTCATCAGCCACGACCTGGGCGTGGTCGAGCAGGTGGCGGACCGTGTGGTCGTGATGCAGGACGGCCAGATCGTCGAACAGGGTCCGCGCGACCAGATCTTCGACGCGCCCCAGCATCCCTACACGCGCAAGCTGCTGTCGGCCATTCCGGCCCTGGAGGCCAACGACACCGGCGGCGTGCGCCTGAAATGGCGGTTCGATCAATGACGCCCGCAGCCCCGCGCGCATAGGAACAGACATGGAAGCGCAAGCCTACTTTCCGCTGGTCGAGGTGGCCGGCACGCCCTACCAGCGCGGACTGCGGCACGGACGCCTGGCCGCCGCGCGCGTGCGGCGCAGCGCCGAGATCTACGCCCGCGCGCTGCAGCAGCTGCGGTACTCGCCCGCGGACCTGCGGCGGCTCATCGCGAACTTCTCGCGCGCCGTCGAGGATTTCGAACCCGCCTACCTGGACGAGATGCGCGGCATCGCCGAGGGCGCCAGCGTTTCCTTCGAAGACGTGCTGATGATCAACGCCCGCACCGAAATCGTCGCCCAAGCCCGGCGCGCGCAGCTTGCCGGCTCTGCCGCGCCGGCAAGCGACGAATGCACCGGCGCCGCCATCCTGCCCGCGCGCAGCGCCAACGGCAATTTCCTGCAAGGCCAGAACTGGGACAACCGCCAGGACTGCGCCGACACCATCATCATCCTGCGCGTGCTGCGCGACGACGGCCCCGACGTGCTGACCTTCGTCGAAGCCGGCGGCCTGGCGCGCTATGGCATGAACTCGGCCGGGCTGACCCTGAACGGCAACGGCATGTCCTCCAGCCGCGACTATCAGCAGGACGGCGTGCCCCTGCCGCTGGTGCGCCGCAAGGCGCTGGAGCAGGAGCACTACGCCCTGGCCCTGCAAATCGTCACCGGCACGCCCAAGGCGTGTTCGTGCAACCTGATCCTGGGCACCCGGCTGGGCCTGGCGCTGAGCCTGGAATGCGCGCCTGACGAGACCTTCCTGGTCTATCCCGAGGATGGCCTGCTGGTCCACGCCAACCATTGGATCAGTCCCGTGGCGCTCGGCAAGCTGAAGGAGACAGGCATCGCCAGCTCGCCGGAAAGCCTCTATCGCGATCAGCGCGTGCGCCAGCGCCTGTCGGCCGCGGGCGGCAAGCTTGGCGTGCAGGATCTCAAGGCCGCTTTCGCCGATACCCACGCCACTCCCTTTTCCGTCTGCCGGCCGGGGCGCGTCAGCGCCCAGGGCTATGCATCGTGCACCACCGCGACGCTGATCATGGAGCCCGCTGCCGGGGTGCTGGAAGTCGCACGCATGCCCTGGCAGGGCGCCTCCTACGCCCGCTACTCGGTGGAACGCGGATCGTCCCCTTCCCTCTGAACGTCTTCTGGCTGCAAGCCGCCCACAACAAGGATCCATCATGAAACGACCTCTGTATGCGTACACCGCCCTGGCCGCCCTCCTGACGGCCGTCGCGCCTGCGATGGGCGCCACCGTGCTGCGCGCCCACCAGGACGCGGATATCCGCAGCAGCGATCCTGGCGTCAACCGCGACGCCAATACCGATGGGGTGATCCTGCACGTGGTCGAAGGCCTGGTCGGCTACAACGCGAAGGGCCAGCCCGCCCCCTTGCTGGCCGACAAGATCGACATATCCGAAGACGGCAAGACCTACACCTTCCACCTGCGCCAGGGCGTGACCTTCCACAACGGCGCGCCCCTGACCGCGGACGACGTGGTCTGGAGCTGGAACCGCTACATGGATCCCAAGACGGGCTGGCGCTGCCTGACCGACTTCGATGGCCGCATCGGCCTGAAAGTGGAAAGCGCCACCGCCACCGATCCCGCCACCGTCGTGTTCAAGCTGAACCGGGCGGCGCCGCTGTTCCTCGATTCGCTGGCGCGCAGCGACTGCGGCATGACCGCCATCACCCATCGCGACTCGGTCAAGCCCGACGGCACCTGGGACAAGCCCATAGGCACCGGCCCCTTCCGCTTCGCGGAGTGGCGCCGCCGCGAATACGTGAGCCTGACGCGCTTCGAGAACTACGCCAACCGGCCGGGCAAGCCCGACGGCTATGTGGGATCCAAGCGTCCACTGGTCGACGAAGTACGCTTCGTCGTCATCTCCGACCCGGCGACAGCCAAGACCGCCCTGGCCAGCGGCGCCATCGACGTGATGTCCAAGGTGCCGTATTCCGAGGTCGCCGAATTGGCGCAGAACAAGTCCATCAGCACCAATGTCTCGCCCCAGTTGGCGCCTACCACGCTGACGATCCAGACGCGCGACAAGCTGCTGTCCAATCCCTATCTGCGCCAGGCCATCGCCGCGGCGCTGAACTACAAGGAACTGGTGGCCGGCGTGACCTACGGCCTGACCGAGCCCAACAACTCGCTCGTCCCCGTGGCCTCGCCCTACTACGGCGAAGCCGAAAAGCAGGGTTACGTCTACGACCTGGCGCGCGCCAAGGCGCTGCTCGCCAAGGCTGGCTACAAAGGCGAGAAAATCGTCATTTCGACCAACAAGCGCAACCTGCCAAACTACGACGCCGCCGTGATCACCCAGGCCATGCTGCAGCAGGCCGGCATCAACGCCGACATCGAGGTGCTGGAATGGGGCGCCCAGCAGGACAAGTGGCAGAAGGGCAATTACCAGATGATGTCGTTCTCGTACTCCAGCCGCATGGACCCCGCCCTGAACTTCGAGGCCGTGACCGGCGACAAGAGTTCCCAGCCGCGCAAGCTGTGGGACGACCCCGCTGCCCGCGCGCTGCTGGAAAAGGCCACCAACGCCACGGCGCCCGCCGAACGGCAGGCCTTGCTGGATCAACTGCACCGGCTGATGCTGGAGCAGGTCCCCATCATTCCCCTGTTCAATACCTTGAGCACGGGCGCATACCGCAAGAATGTCCAGGGTTTCGAATCGTCGATCTTCGGCGCGCCGCTGCTCTGGGAAGTCTCGAAGGCCGACTAGGAACGCCACCATGAATCAAACCCTGTATCTGCTGGGCGATATCAACCTCAAGGGCGTGGCAGACGCCCGCGGCCTGTTCGACCACGTCAGCCAGCCGCTGCGGCAAGCGGACCTGGTGTTCGCCAACCTGGAATGCTGCCTGTACGACCTGCCCGAGCAGGCCCGGGAGCGGCGCGGTTTCTATACCTCGCCCCGGCATGCGCAGGTCCTGCGCGACGCCGGCCTGCAAGCGGTGGGCAACGCCAACAACGTCAATATCGGCCATGAAGCGGTGCTGTCGTCGCTAGCCGCCTTGCGGGGCGCTTCCCTGTCCAGCGTGGGCGCCGGCGCCAACGCGGCCGCGGCCCGCGCTCCGCTGATCGAAGTGCGCGACGGCGTGCGCTACGGCTTCCTGCAGCGCACCGCCGTGTACTGGCCGGACAACCATGAAGCCACCGCGCATCATGCCGGCGTCGCGATCATCCGCGGCCATACCGCCTACCGTCCGCGGCTGGAAATGCAGGCGGCGCGCACACGCCCCGGCGTGCCGCCCGAAGTGCTGACCTGGGCCGACCCGGAGTCGCTCGCGCAATTCCGGGCCGACGTCGCGGCGCTGCGGGAACAGGCGGACGTCGTGATCGCCTCGCTGCACTGGGGCTACCGGCGTGAAGTGCTGCAGTATCAGCGCGAGTACGCGCATACGGCCGTCGAGGCTGGCGCCGACATCGTGCTGGGGCATGGCCCCCACATGATCCTGCCGCTCGAACTGCATCGAGGCAGGCCCATTCTTTATGGCAGCGGCAATTTCTCCTTCCAGGTCGCCCACCAGGCGGACGCGCATACGGAGTGGACCGGCATGACGGTCCGCGTCGACATCCGCGACAGGCGTCCCGCCGCCATGCAGTTCCGTTTCGTGCAGCGCAACGACAGCAACCAGACCGTGTTCGTGGCCGCATCCGACGTGGCGCAAGAACGCGACCTGCTGATCCGCGCATCCGCCGCGCTGGGCGCGGATCTGCGCGTCAACGGCGATGCCCTGCTGCTGGACCTGAGCGGCCGCGCCGCCTCCTGAACCTCCGTCTCCCCCATTTGATGCTCCCATGAAATACGCCCCGTTTCCCCTAGTCTCGATCTCCGGCGCCCCCTTTGAACGCGGCGTGCAATACGGCCGCGCCGTACCCGAACGCATTGCCCACAGCGCGCGGCACTATCGCGGCGAACTCGACAAGATCGGCACTCCCGTGGCCGCGCAGGCTGCCCTGATAAAGGAATTCGCCGACCAGATCCAGAAGTTCGACCCCATGCATACCGAAGAAATGCGCGGCATCGCGCAAGGCGCGGGCTGCGCGTTCGACGACGTGGCCTTGATCAACGCCCGCACCGAAGTCATCGCCAAGGCGCGGCTGCTGGCCAAGATGGGCAATCTGGACCCCGCCGAGGGCGAATGCACCGCCGCCCTGGTCATGCCCGGGCGCAGCGCGACAGGCACGCTGATCCATGCCCACAATTGGGACTGGGAGCCCGACGCCTGCGACAGCACCATCGTGCTGCGCGCCACCCTGGAAAACGGCGTCACCTTCCTCACGCTGGTGGAGGCCGGCGGCCTGGCGCGGCACGGCTTCAACTCGGCCGGCATCGGCCTGACCGGCAACTATCTCAGCAGCGACCGCGACTACACGCAGTCCGGCGTGCCGCTGAGCAGCGTGCGGCGCGCGGTGCTCAGCCAGCAGCACGTCGCCATCGCCATGCAGCTGATCGCCGCCACGCCCAAGGCCTGCTCCAGCAACATGATCGTCAGCCAGAACGGCTGGGTGATCGACTTCGAATGCGCGCCCGACGAAAGCTTCACGGTGCTGCCGCAGGACGGCCTCCTGACCCATTCCAACCATTTCATGAGCGAAGTGGCGCTGGGCAAGCTGCGCGAAGCGGGCCTGAAGAATGCCGTGGACACCTACTACCGGGCCTGGCGCGTGCGCCAGCTGCTGGACGCCTGCGGCCCCCGGATCACGGTGGCGGACGTGCGGCGCGCCCTGGCCGACGACTGGGCCACGCCCTACTCCGTCTGCCGCCCTCCGCGCGGCACGCTGACGGGCGGACGCTCGGCCACGGTGGCCACCATAGTGCTGGACACCGCCGGGCTCACGATGGACATTGCCGCCATGCCGTCATTCGGGCAGTTCTTTACGCGCTATGGCCTGGAGGGCGAGGCCTATCCGATCGACTGAACGGGCTGGCCCGCCGGCTCCCAGGACGCGCGGGCTTGGCGGGCGCTCGCCGATCCCGACAGGATCATGGTGCGCTCGTAGTCTTCCGCCAGCAAACGCATCACGTCGGCCACTCCCCGCGCGCCGCCGCAAGCCAGACCGTACAGCGCAGGCCGGCCGATGAAAACGGCGCGCGCGCCCAGCGCCTGCGCGCGGACGATGTCCGCGCCGCTGCGCACGCCGCTGTCCAGGAATACCGGAATGCGGCCGGCGACCGCGTCGACGATCCCGGGCAGCACGCTGATCGACGAGGGCGCGGCGTCCAGTTGGCGGCCGCCATGGTTGGACACGATGAGGCCATCCACGCCATGCCGCGCCGCCAGGACGGCATCCTCGCGATGCAGCACGCCTTTCAGCAGCAAGGGGCCGCCCCACAGGCTGCGCAGCCAGCGCAGGCTGTCCCAGGTCAATGAACGGTCCATGCTGCGGGCAAGCAGGGACGCCTGCACTTCCATCGACAGGGACTCGCCGGGCTGTTCGGCCAGGTTCACGAAGCGCGGCGACCCGCCGCTCAGCATGCGCAGCGCCCACCCGGGCCGCCGCGCCACGTCCCAGGCGATCCTGGGCGTAACCCGGAAAGGCATGGAAAAGCCATTGCGCACGTCGCGCCAGCGCCTGCCGCCGACCGGGACGTCGGCCGTCAGCACCAGCGCGCGATAGCCCGCCGTCCGCGCCCGGCGCACGAGCTGCTCGGCCAGCCGGCGGTCCTGCATCACATATAGCTGCAACCATTGCTCGCCGCCGCCGGCGATGGCGCGCACTTCCTCGGCCCGCTGGTTAGAGGCCGTCGACAGGACAAACGGCACCCCCATTTCCGCCGCCGCCCGTGCCAACATGCCGTCGCCGCCTGGGCGGACCACGCCATTCAGGCCGGTGGGCGCCAGCGCAAACGGCTGCCGCCAGGTCGATCCGTACACTTCAACCGAAGCGTCGACTTCGCGGGTATCCCTGAGCACGCGCGGCGTCAGCCGGATCCGCTCGAAGTCGTCCCGGTTGGCCTGCAAGCAGCTTTCGTGCTCCGCGCCCCCGTCCACGAACTCGAACACGAAACGGGGCAGGACCTTCCTGGCCCGGCTCCGGTAATCCTCCATCGTCAACAGCATGCGGCGCCTATTGCAAGCTGATGCCGCGTTCGCGGATGATCTTGCCCCAGCGGCTGTTCTCGCCCGCGACGAAGCTGGCCATCTCTTCCGGCGAACTGAACCAGGGTTCGACCGCGATATTGGCGTAGAACTCGATGACCGCCCGTGTCTTCAGCGCGGCCGCCAGCCCCTGGTTCAACGCGTCCACGGTTGCGCGGGGAGTACCCGCGGGAACCAGCATGCCCTGCCACGCGAACGCCTCAAAGTCCTTCAGGCCCTGTTCGTGCAGCGTGGGGATGTCCGGGAAATTCTTCATGCGCTGGGGGCTGGCCACGCCCAGCACCTTGAGCCTGCCCGTCTTCATCTGCGGCACCACGGTGGACGCGTCCATCAAGGCGAAGGATACCGAGCCTGCCATCAGGTCCGTCACCGCCGGCGCGCCGCCCCGGTAGGCGACGTGCGTCATCTTCAGGCCGGTCCGCTCACGGAACAGTTCGGCGGCCAGGTGCTGGGGAGAGCCCACGCCGGAACTGGCGAAATTGGCGCTGTCGGGATGGTCGCGCGCCCATTGCAGGAACTCGTTCAGATTGCTGGCCGGCACCTTGCTGGAGACCACCAGCAGTATTGGATAGCGGGCATACAGGCCGGCCGCAACGAAGTCCCTGGCGCTGTCATAAGGCAGATTGGCGAACAGATGCGGATTGGCAGCCAGGGTGGCGAAGTCGCCCGTGAAGACGATGTTGCCATTGGCCCGGGCGTTGGCCACATAGGCCGCGGCGATGTTCGTGGCCCCGCCCGGCTTGTTGCTGACGAAGAAGCTGCGCCCCATCTGCGCGCCCACGCTTTCCGCCAGCTTGCGCGCGATGGCGTCCGAGCCTCCGCCCACCGGATAGGGGTGGACCCACTCGATGGGCTTGTCGCTGGCCTGGGCCCAACAGGCCGCCGCGCCCGAGCCGGCCGCCAATGCAAACAGCGCTTTCAGGAATAGACGTTTTCGCATGTCGCTACTCTCCATGAGTGTATGGCCGCGCGCCCTGGACGTTGCCAGACGGCAGGGCGAGCGGTATCGGATGGCGAGAGTGTGAGGCCGCAGCTCATTCCTGAAAATTGTTTATTAACGCCAAAGTCATTACAGTTCGGCATGACCTACAACCTCAACGAACTGCGAGCATTCCTTGCCGTGCTCGACGAAGGTTCGCTGGGCAAGGCAGCGGACAGGATGAGCCTGACGCAACCCGCCCTGAGCCGCATCATCAAGCGCCTTGAAGCCGCTGTCGGCGAACCGCTGTTCGAGCGGCATTCCGGCGGCATGCGCCTGACGGCTTACGGCAAGGCCCTGGCGCCGCATGCGCAACTGCTATGCCGTGAAGAAAAGATCGCGCGCGATGAGATGAACCGCATGCGCGGCCTGGCCACCGGCGCCCTGCGCCTGGGTGTCACGGCGGGCGCGTCTGCCCTGTTCATCCCCAAGGCGCTGGAGACATTCCTGGAAAAATGGCCCGGCATCGCCATCGATGTCGTCGAAGGCATCTGGGACGAGTTGGCCACGGCCCTGGAAAACTACCAGGTCGACCTGGTGATCGCCCCCGAGGCGCCCGAGACGGCCAGCATTGTTTCCGCCAGGAATTGCGCTTGGCAGGAAAACATGAATGTGGTCGTCGGCGCCGGCCATCCGCCATACGGCGGCGCCTCGGCGACCATGGAAGCGCTGCTGGCGGAACGCTGGTGTTTCGTGCCGCCACGCACCGAGCCGCATAACCGGCTCATGTCGCTGTTCAAGGCCCGGGGCCTGCCCGCGCCGGTCATCGCGGTTTCCAGCACGTCGATTCCCCTGATCAAGAGCCTGGTCGCGTACTCCGGCTTTGTCAGCTGGCTGACCCGGCCCATGTACGGCGCCGAACTCAAAGCTGGGCTGATCCGCGAACTGCGGGTCGACGGCCTGGACCATGAGCGCAGTTTTTCGGCGTACCACCGGCGCGAAGGAATATTGCCGGGGCCCGCCGTGCGATTCCTGGACGAAATCAGGACGCTGGCGCGGGCCAGCGCGCCCCGCTAGGCGGGAGCGTCATCCCACCAGCGCTTCCAGCGCCTTGGAGGCGGAACGCGACACGCGCTGCCCTTCTTTCGCTGCGTTGACCTGCAAGGCCACGCGCGCCACGTCCATCACACGCTCTGCCTGCGGATAGCCGCCCTTGGCCTGCAGCCACGCCAGCACGTCCGCCAGATGCCAGATCGATGTGCTGCCCTCGTGGACCGGCAGCGGAAAGCTGTCCGGATAAGCCAGCATCAGCTTGCGCATGTTCTGGCGAGAGACACCCACGATTTCGGCCACGTCGGTCAGGCCCACCAGATCAGGCGCGGCCTCGATCAGTTTCGCGGATGGCGCCGCACGCCTGACGTCCTCAAGCGCCGAGCGTACGGCGGCTTCCGCGCTGCCGGCCTCGCGGGTGAACTCCAGCGCGAAGCGCCCCGGCAGTCCGGTGCCGATCAGGGCGTCGTCGCAACCGGCCGCGCCCAGGCGCTCGACCAGCGCATCCATGTCCTGATGGCCTTCGGCAAGCTGGTACTTCAAGGTAAAGGTGTATTCCATCGCGCTACTCCCAGATGCCGCGGCCTGCCTCAGGCAAGTCGCGGTGCGCAGTACAGTGGTTCACGACACGCCGCAAGGCGCGCGCATGGTTGCCGGGGTTCTTCGGCGTGCTCCAGACGCTGGTGATGCAGAATTCGCCGCAACGGCATTCCGCAACATTGCTCGGGCAATAGATCCGACCCCAGGCGTGGCTGCCGCCGACTTCCACGCGCCAACCGTTTTCTTCGGCGTGGCGGAGTGCTGCCTCTACCTCTTTCTTGGGATGGGACGGACGAGCCATCATTGGTATCCAGTATGAAGACATTCAAATAGGTTGTCAATAGACAACCCAACCACAGCTTCAGGGGATGCCAACAGCGCCGGACGTAGCCGATGAGATGAATAGCGTCCTTCGCGGCCACGGCCGCCGGCCCTGAAAGCCGACGTTGCAGCTTATCCAGGGCACTCGCGGGAACCAAGGCGGAATCCGTCTGAGAAACGGACGAAAGGACTGGAATGGCTTGCGGGTTCTACCATTGAGGCCCATCTCCGGGCCGCGCGCTCACCAGAGGATGATCTGCGAACAACGGAACAGCGACAGCTTGCGGCCGCTTGCGTCGACCACGGTCGCCGACCAGACTTGGGTCGTGCGGCCCATATGTTCCGCCACCGCCTCGACGGTCAGCACGCCTTCCTTCGCGGTGCCCAGGAAGTTCGATTTCAGCTCCAGCGTGGTGAAGCCCTTTGCCCCTTCAGGCAGATGCGCCAGGGTGGCGTAGCCGGCGCAGGTATCGGCCAGCATCACCTGCGAGGCTGCGTGCAGATAGCCGTTGGGCGCCATCATCCAGGGCGCCACGGTCATTTCCATGGACATGCGGCCCTCGCCGATGGACAACGGCCTCACGCCGAAGGTGTCGGGCAGCGTGCCGCGCTGGCGTTCGAAGAGACTTTCTATGGTTTCCGGGGCGCGCAACATTGCGTGTGTCCTCTGTACAGGTTGTCGAAAGTAAGGAAGTTACTACCGCTGATGCCTGCCCGCCATCAGCGCAGCGCATGCAAACACCGAGGCGCCCCCCAGTACCGCGCCCAGCGTCAGCGCAGGGCTGCCGCCCGCCAGGCTGGCCAGCGCCGTCATGCCGCCCGCGCAAGCCATCTGCAGGCAGCCGAGCAGCGAAGACGCCAGCCCGGCCTGCCTGCTGAACGGTCCCAGCGCCATCGCCGTGCCCAGCGGATTGACCAGCCCCATGCCGAACAGGTACAGCACGGCGGCGGCCGTGAATTGCGCCAGGCCGCTGTCCTCGCCGCCTGCCAGCATCGTCAACGCGCCGGCCAGCGCCACCGCGCAGCCGGATCTGGCCACCCCGGCCGCGCTGAAGCGGCGGGCCAGGCGCGGCGCCAGCATGCCGGCGGCAAAGACCACGAACACCGTGCATGCGAAGAACAGCCCCAGTTGCAGCGCGCTCAGGCCGATGCGCCCCATGAGCATGGCCGGCGTGGCCGCGAAGAAAGCGTACAGGCCGCCAATCACCACGCTCACCGCCAGCGCCGGACCGATGAACCGGCCATCCCGCGCCAGGCCCGCATAACCGCGCAGCACGGCAGTCGGCGTCGCCGCCGCGCGCCGGTCGGCTGGATGCGTCTCCCCCACCGTCGCCACATAGGCCAGCGCCAGAACAAGCCCCAGCGCCGCGACCAGCGCAAAGCTGGCGCGCCAGCCCGGCCCGTACTCCATCGCGCTGCCCAACAGCGGCGAAAAGCCCGGCGCGGCGGCCATGGCCACCATGGTCAAGGCCAGGGTACGCGACAGCGCGTCGCCTTCGAACAGATCCCGCGCGATGGCCCGCGACAGCACCGAGGCCGCGCATACGCCCAGCGCTTGCACCACCCTGCCCGCCACCAGCAGCGGCAAGGTTGGCGCCCACACGCAGACCAGGCTGCCGGCGATGAACAAGGCCAGTCCGCCCAGCACCGGAGCGCGCCGCCCCCAGCGGTCCGACACCGGTCCGACGAACAATTGCCCGCTGGCGAAGGCCAGGAAAAAGCTCGACAGCACCAGGCCCATATCGCGGGTGTCCACGCCCAGCTCGGACGCCATGCTGGGAAATGCCGGCAGGATGATGTTGGTGGACAGCGCGCCCAAGGCCGCCAGGCCCGCAAGCACGGCCAACAGGCGTCCGGTCAGGCGCACAGGCGCCGCACTGCCCGGCGCCGCGGCTGAGATGGTGGTGTCCATGGTTCAGGCCGCCGTCGCGTAGCGCTGCGCAACGGTGTTGCTGGACAGATGGGGCGCCATGGTCCGGCGCGCGGCTTCATAGGCATCCCACTCCTCGGCGGCATGTAGCGAGGGAATCGTGACCTTCTCGCCGCGCGCGAAGCCCAGCAAGGCGGCGTCCACCAGATCTTCCGCGCGCATCACGATGCGTTGATCCAGCGTTTCCACCGGGCGGCCGCCGATGGCCCAGAAGTCCGTGGCCGTCGCGCCGGGCAATACCGCCTGGACCTGCACGCCGGTCGCGGCCAGCTCCTGTTGCAGCGACTGGCTGAACGCCAGCACGAAGGCTTTGCTGCCACCATAGACGCCGTTCAAGATCTCGGGCGCCAGCGCCACGACGGAAGCGATGTTGATGATGGCGCCTCGCCCACGCGCCACAAAGCCCGGAACCGCCGCGTAGGTCAGCCGCATCGGCGCGGTGACATTCAGGTCGACCATGCGCGTCATCTGCTCCACGTCGCTTTGCAGCAGTGGCGTGTGCGTGCCGATGCCGGCGTTGTTCACCAGCAAGGTGATGCTGGCGTCCTGGCGCAGCAGGTCTTCGACGCGCGCTAGCGAAACGCGGTCGCCCAGATCCGCCGCCAACACCTCCACCGCGCGGCCGCTGCGGGTGCTGATGCCGCTGGCCAGGGCGTTCAGGCGCTCGCGATTGCGGGCGACCAGGATCAGGTCGTAGCCCTGCTGCGCGAGTTTCTCCGCGTACAGCGCGCCGATGCCGCTGGATGCGCCCGTGACGAGGGCGGTGCCGGATTGGGTTTGTGCCATGGTGAAACTCCAGAAGAGGTGATTGCGATGGGATCCATGTTGCAGCTTGCAGCTCATGGCGTAAATGACGTATATAGTCATTAATCAGGACATGAACGCAGGACATTCGCCGGGCCCGATCCCGGCAAGGACGCCCCCAATGCACCGCATCGGCTACATACTTCCCGAAGGCTTCCAGATCATCGGCCTGGGCACGCAGGCCGTGTTCGAACTCGCCAACGTGGTGGCGCGCGAGCCCTTCTATGCCGTGGATAGCTACGCCCTGGACGGGGCGGTGCGCGCCTCGGCGGGCCTGACGGTGCAGGCCCGCCCGCTCACCGCCCGCAGCCAGGCCGACACCTGGCTGGTGACCGGCGTCCTTTCGCCCCTTGCCAGGCCCGTGGCGCCCGAACTACCGCGGCTGCTGGAAAAGCTCGCGCCCCGCTCGCGCCGCGTCGCCGGCTTGTGCACCGGCGCGTTCCTGCTGGCCGACGCCGGCCTGCTGGACGGACGGCGCGCCACCACGCACTGGCATTGGGCCGACGCCTTGCAGCAGCGCCATCCGCGCGTGCAGGTCGAGGTCGACCGCATCTATATCGCCGACGGACCAGCGTGGACCTCCGCCGGCATGACGGCGGAAATGGACCTGGCCTTGGCGCTGGTTGAGAAAGACCTGGGCGCGGAACTCGCGCGCGCGGTGGCACACCGGCTGGTCATGCATCAGCGCCGTTCCGGCGGGCAATCGCAGCACTCGGAAATGCTCAGGCTCGCGCCCAAGTCCGACCGCATCCAGCAGGCGCTGGACCATGCCCGGCGCAACCTCGCCCAGCCGCTGAGCGTGGAGGATCTGGCCCAGGCCGCCAGCCTGAGCCCGCGCCAGTTCAGCCGCGTATTCACGGCCGAGACCGGCCAATCGCCCGCCAGGGCCATCGAAGGGCTGCGGCTCGAAGCTGCGCGCCTCATGATAGAAAGCAGCCGGCATCCGCTGGAAGTGGTGGCCAGGGAAACCGGCTTTCGCGACCGGCGCCATCTGCGCGAGGCCTTCCTGCGCGGCTTCGGCATGCCGCCCCAGGCGGTGCGGCGCGACGCTCGCATGGCGCCCTAGATCAACCATCGGAAGACTTTTCCCATCAAGACCATCGTCTCGTTTTCAATTGCAAGAGCCATAAAAACTGACAATAATCGGTATCTGATAGCGTTTTTTGGATTTTTCGTCTCGTTTAATGAGACCGCAATGAAAGGGAGCACCATGCTGGCCGGCATCAGAATCGTGGAAATCTCGGCAATCGGTCCTGGACCATTTTGCGCAATGCATCTGGCCGATCTCGGCGCCGAAGTGATAGCGGTCGAACGTCCCGCGCCCGGCGAACCGGGCGCGGCCCCGGCGGCGGGAAATGTGCTCAATCGCGGAAAACGCTCCGTCGTCGCGGATATCAAGACCCAGGAAGGCCGCGAGATCGTATTGCGCCTGATCGAAGGCGCGGACGCCCTGATCGAAGGCATGCGGCCTGGCGTCATGGAACGCCTGGGACTCGGCCCCGATGTCTGCATGCAGAAAAATCCGCGCCTGGTATACGGGCGGATGACCGGTTGGGGGCAGACCGGGCCCATGGCTCAGGCTGCGGGACACGACAACAACTACATCTCGCTGTCGGGCGCGCTCTACTACCATGGCGGCCCATCGGAGCCGCCCTCCTCCGCGATCACGATGGTCGGCGATATCGGCGGCGGCGCCCTCTATCTTGCGGTCGGAATACTGTCCGGCATCCTGAACGCGCGCGCCACGGGTAAAGGCACCGTGGTCGACGCCGCCATCGTCGACGGGTCGGCCCACATGATGCAGCTGCTGCTGTCCTCCCGCAAAAAAGGACTCGTGACGGGACCGCGCGGAGAGAACGTGCACGACAGCTCTCATTTCTACGCGACCTATCGCTGCGCGGATGGCGAATTCATCACTATCGGGGCGCTTGAGCCGCAGTTCTATGGCCTGTTGCTGGAGAAGCTGGGCCTGCTCGAGGATCCGCGCTTTGCCCGGCAATGGGACCGGCAGCGCTGGCCCGAACTGCAGCAGCACCTGAGCGTGGTTTTCGCCAGCAAGAGCCGCGACGAATGGCGCGCGGTGCTCGAGAACACGGACGTGTGCTTTGCACCGGTGCTCAGTCCAGCGGAAGCCGCGCGCCATCCGCACATGATCTCCCGCAACGTCTATTTCGAAACGGAAGGCCACCTGCAGGCCAGGCCGGCGCCGCGCTTCGACGGCCACGCCAGGACGCCCGGGACGATACCCGCGCGCGGCCAGCATACTGCGCAGATCGTCTCGTTGCTGCGAGGCGACAAACCCGACTCCGCCTGGTCCGCCGGCGCGTCGACGGACCAGCGCGCATGAGCAACGACAGGAACGCACTGCCGACAAGTTCCGGCGCGCCCAGCCGCAAGACCATCCACACGCGCCGCGTGCATTGCACCGGATACCAGCGCAGCGATGGCTTGTTCGATATCGAGGCCGAATTGCACGACATCAGTGCCGCGGACACCGATCTGCTCTTCAAGGTCGTGCCGGCGGGCGGCGCCATACACCACATGCGGGTGATCATGACGGTGGATCGAGACCTGGTGATCCAGGACCTGCAAGCGCGGCTCCCCACGGCCCCGACCCCATACTGCGCGGCCATCGAGCCCGCGTACTCAGCCTTGAAGGGATTGCAGATTCGAAGCGGCTTCCGTCAACAGGTGAAGAGCATCGTTGGCGGCGTCCGGGGCTGCACCCACCTGACGGAACTGCTGGGACCGATGGCCACGACCGCCATGCAGACCATCCTGGCGATCAAACGCGGCGAGCGCAGCGCGCACAAGGCTGGCGGGAGCAGCGCAGACGCGCAGCCCATGCCGAAACCGCAGTTGCTCGACTCATGCCACACCTACCGGCAGGATGGCATGGCCGCGAAAATCCTGTGGCCGGAAAGCCGGCGTGCGGCCCGCGCGGACGCCTAGCCCGCCACCCCCAGGGACCCTTCCACATTGCGGACCAGGCTCACCAGCCGCGGCCCCACGTCCTCGATCAGCAGCTTGCTCTGCTGACTGAAGACCGGCAGCGCCGCCGAAAATAACCAGGCCTCGTTGTCGCGGCGGATGCGCATGGGCACCGAGATGCCTTCGACCTCGCGATGCAAGTCGCGGTGCCCGCGGCAAAAGCCGTGTTCTTCCAGATCGCGCGCCGCATCGGCCAGGCGCTCGCGCAGCAGCGCTTCGCGCTCCGGGTCCGCCGCCTTGAGTTGGTCCAGATAGCTGGCTCGCTCAGCCTCGGACATCGTCAACAGATAGGCGCGGCCGGAGGAAGTGCGCGACATGGAAACGTGCGTGCCTACCTCGGGACGATAGAGGCGGCTGCCCAGGCCCTGGGCGATTTCCACATAGGTCAGCGCATTGCCGTACCCGAGCATCAGCTGGACCTGCCCGCCCAGATAGTCGGCCAGCTCCTGCATCAAGGGCCGCGCCAGCTGCCGCACCGTCATGCGGGCCAGCGCGGGCGCGGCCATATTGAGCATGCCCACTCCCGGGACGTACTTGGACAGCCGCTCCGAATAGCGCAGCAGACCCAATTCGCACAGGGTATCGAGCAGCCGGAACAAGGTGGGCTTGGCCAGGCCGGTGCGCTCGATCAACTCCCGGCTGCTGAGTTCCTGCGCCGTCGGGGTAAAGCAGTTGAGGATGGAAATGCCTCGCGCCAATGCGCTTACCAGCCGCGCATCGCCTTCGTTGTCCGTCATAGCTGAAGAATTGAGCATGTGTATGGATAAGTGTGGTTTTCTGATACCCGAGTCTCGAAACAAGTGTATCGCCCTACGTGTTTTTGGTCACGAATATATTATTTTGGGTTTACTTTCTCGTTTTTCAATATGATAATCCCAAACAAGGACTAGTAAAAGGCGAATTTCAATACTGCAATCTCATTAAAAGCAATACGGAGACTTGAATGCAACATGCCGTCATCGTCGACACCATCCGCAGCCCGATGGGCCGCTCCAAGCCAGGATCAGCCTTCACCGATCTGCATGCCACCGAGCTGCTGGCGCAGGTCCTGAAGGGTCTGGTGGAACGCAACAAGCTGGATCCGGGCCTGGTCGACGATGTCGTCACCGGCTGCGTCACCCAGGCCGGCGAACAATCGGGGGGGCCGGGCCGGGTGGCATGGCTGGCGGCAGGATTTCCCGAACATGTGCCCGCGACCACCGTCGACCGCCGTTGCGGCTCCAGCCAGCAAGCCGTGCATTTCGCCGCGCAAGGCATCATGGCTGGCGCCTATGAGGTCGTCATCGCCTGCGGCCTCGAGTCGATGAGCCGCGTGCCCATGGGCTCGGCGCGCATCGGCCAGAATCCGGTCGGCCCCTCCATGCTGGCGCGTTACGCTCCCGGCCTGGTTTCGCAAGGCGTCTCGGCCGAACTGGTGGCGGCCAAGTACGAACTGTCGCGCCAGGAGATGGACAGCTATTCGGCGCGCTCACACCAGTTGGCCGCCGCCGCGCGCGAAAACGGCGCCTTCCGCCGCGAAATCCAGCCCATCATCACGCCCAACGGCGTGGTCGAGCACGACGAAACCATCCGGCCCGGCACCTCGGTGGAAAAGCTGGGCACGTTGCAGGCATCGTTTCGCACCGACGAACTGAGCGCGCGCTTTCCCCAGATCGGCTGGAACGTGACGGCGGGCAATGCATCGCAAATCAGCGACGGCGCCTCGGCCATGCTGCTGATGAGTGAATCCATGGCGCAACGCCTGGGCCTCAAGCCGCGCGCCCGCTTCGTCTCGTTCGACGTCCGTGGCGACGACCCCTTGCTGATGTTGACCGCGCCCATCCCCGCCAGCCAGCGCGCACTCAAGAAGAGCGGCCTGACGCTGGACCAGATCGACCACTACGAAATCAACGAAGCCTTCGCCTGCGTGCCGCTGGCCTGGCAGCGCGCCCTCGGCGCCGACGCCGCGCGCCTGAACCCGCGCGGTGGCGCGATCGCGCTGGGCCATCCGCTGGGCGCATCGGGCGTGCGCCTGATGACCACCATGCTGCACGCGCTGGAAGACAGCGGCGGCCGCTACGGCCTGCAATCCATGTGCGAAGCGGGCGGCATGGCCAACGCCACCATCATCGAACGCCTGTAAACCGGCGCACTCGTCTGCACGGGTCCGCGTCCACTGGCGCGGGCCTGCCCCTGCATGGCAGACCCCCAATCAAGGAGACAAGCAATGAAACTCGAAAACATGTCCGCAATCGTGACCGGCGGCGCTTCCGGCCTCGGCCTGGCCAGCACCCGCCGCCTGGTGGACCGCGGCGTAGGCGTGGTGGTCGTCGACCTGAATGAAGAACGCGGCAATGCCGTGGCCGACGAGTTCGGCGCCAAGGTCCGCTTCGTCAAGGCGGATGTCTGCAACCCCGAGCAGATGAACGCGGCCTGCGACGCCGCCGAATCGCTGGGCGCCCTGCGCGCCCTGGTCCATTGCGCCGGGCTGGGGGGGCCAGTGCGCCTGGTGGAAAAGGACGGCTCGCCGGGCTCGCTCGAAAAGTACGAGTCCATCGTGCGCATCAATCTGATCGGCACCTTCAACACGCTGCGTCTGGCGGCCGCCCGCATGGCGAAGAATGAGCCGGTGGACGGCGAGCGCGGCGCCTGCGTGCTGACCGCGTCGGTCGCAGGCTACGAAGGCCAGATCGGGCAGATTCCCTATGCCTCGGCCAAGGCAGGCATCATCGGCATGACGCTGGTGGCGGCGCGAGACCTGGCGCAGCGCGCGATCCGTGTCTGCACCATCGCTCCCGGCCTGTTCGACACGCCGCTGCTGGCCAAGCTGCCTGAGAACGTGCGCGCCTCGCTCGGCGCCATGGTGCCCCATCCCGCGCGGCTGGGCGCGCCGGACGAATTCGCCTCCACCGCGCTGCATATCCTGGAGAACCCCATGCTCAATGGCGAGACCATCCGCCTTGATGGCGCCATCCGCATGGCGCCGCGCTGAACCTGCCAGCACCGCATCCGGCATAACCAAGGAGTCTCACTGATGAGCGACACACTGCAACTGGAAACCCGCGGCAACACGCTGCTGATCACCATCAACCGGCCTCAGGCGCGCAATGCCATGGACTTCGAGACCGCAACCGCCCTGGCGGCCGCGCTCGACCAGCTGGAAAGCCGCGACGACCTGAGCGTGGCCATCCTGACCGGCGCTGGCGGCACCTTCTGCTCCGGCATGGACCTGAAAGGCTTCTTGGAAGGCAAGCGTCCGAGCCTGCCCGGCCGCGGCTTCGGCGGCCTGACCGAAAAGCCGCCGCGCAAGGTGCTGATCGCGGCCGTCGAGGGTTATGCGCTGGCGGGCGGCTTCGAGCTGGCGCTGGCTTGCGACCTGATCGTATCGTCGACGGCCGCGAAATTCGGCCTGCCCGAGGTCAAGCGAGGCCTGGTGGCCGCCGCTGGCGGCCTGATGCGCCTGCCGCGCCGCATTCCGTATCACATCGCCATGGAGTACGCGCTGACCGGCAACATGCTGGAGGCCAGGCAGGCGCATGCGTATGGCCTGATCAACCGCCTGGCGGACCCGGGCCAGGCGCTGGATGCCGCACTGGCGCTGGCCGATGAGATCGGCGCCAACGGCCCGCTGGCGGTCGCGGTCAGCAAGCAGGTCGTCGCCGAGTCCGTCGACTGGAGCACCGCGGAAATGTTCGAACGCCAACGCGCCTTGACGGCCCCCGTGTTTTCCTCGGCCGATGCGCGCGAAGGCGCCTCCGCCTTTGCGGAAAAGCGCAAGCCGGTCTGGACAGGCAAATAGGAAGCCACAGCCCTGCGCATTCCCGTCATGCCGCACGCCCTGCCCATGACGGAGACCATGCAAGGACAATCATGCGGCAAAGACCGCGCGATAAGAAGAACGATAGGAGACTGAAGGCAATGTATGACAACTTGGAGCGCTGGGCGCTGGAGCAGCCAGACAAGCCGGCGGTATGGCTGGAGGACACCCCAGAGCCGCTGCGTTATCTGGACTTGCATCGCCGCTCTTCGCAGGTGGCGCAATGGCTTTTGTCGCTGGGCCTGCCCTCGGGCTCAGGCATCGCGATGCTGATGGAGAACGGCTTCGAGTTCTTCGAAGTGCTGTGGGGCGCACGCCGTGCAGGACTCTACCTGACGCCGATCAGCCCGCATCTGAAGCCGGCGGAAATCGCCTACGTCCTGCAGGACTGCGGCGCTGGCGTCATTGTGGCCACGGCCGAACTGGTAGAACTGGCCGGCCAGGCGGCCGCAGCCGGCGGCCAGGCAATTCCGTGCTACGTCGCCGGCAGGGACGCATCCGGGGCCGGCTCCCTGGAACCGCAGCTAGCGCGCTTTGATGGCGCCTCGCTGCCGGCGCCGCCTCCCGCGGTCGGACGCGAGTTCCTGTATTCGTCCGGCACCAGCGGCAGGCCCAAGGGAATACGGCGGCCCCTTACACCCTACGCGGACCGCTACAAGGAAACCTACGACTTCGCGTCTTGGCGCGATTCCTATGCCTATACACGCGATAGCATCTATCTGTCGCCCGCGCCGCTTTATCATGCCGCGCCGATACGCCATGGCCACCGGGTGCTCGACATAGGCGGCACGGTGGTCGTGATGAAGCGCTTCGACGCCGAACGGGCGCTGGACTTGGTGGACCGCTACAAGGCCACCCATAGCCAATGGGTGCCAACCATGATGATCCGCATGCTGGCCCTGCCGGAGGAAGTCCGCGCGCGCTACGACGTGTCGAGCATGCAGATGTTCATCCATGCTGCGGCGCCCTGTCCGGCCGACGTCAAGCGCCGCATCATCGAATGGTGGGGTCCGGTGGTCACCGAATACTACGGCGGCTCCGAAGCCATAGGCCTGACGGCCATCGGCAGCTACGAAGCGCTGTCCCGGCCCGGTTCGGTGGGCCGCGCCACGCTGGGAGTCGTGCACATCGTCGGCCCCGACGGCGAGGACCTGCCTCCCGGACAGCAGGGGCTCATCTGCTTCTCCGGCGCACCGCGCTTCGAATACCACAACGACCCCGCCAAGACCGCCGCGGCCTACGACGAGAAAGGCCGCGCCTCGTATGGCGACATCGGCCACGTCGATGCCGACGGCTACCTCTATCTGTCGGGCCGGCGCACCGATCTGATCCTCTCCGGCGGCGTCAACATCTATCCGCAGGAAGTGGAAATTCTGCTGACCGGCCACCCGGGAGTGCGCGACGTGGCGGTCATCGGCGTGCCCAACGACGAGTTCGGGCAAGAGGTCAAGGCCGTGGTGGAACTGGACGATCCGCGCGCCGCAAGCCCGGAACTGGGACAGGCCCTCATCGACTACTGCCGCGCCCATCTGTCCCACCTGAAATGTCCGCGCAGCGTCGATTTCGTGGCCCGGCTGCCGCGCCACGAGAACGGCAAGCTCTACAAGCGTCTGTTGATGGAACAGTACACGCGCTGAACGGTGCAAGCTTGGGAAAGACCTGGCGGGCACGGGCGCAAGCCCGCGCCCGCTCTCTTATATTTCCGCAGCCACGCGGGTGGCCTGGTCGATGGCCCGCTTGGCATCGAGTTCGGCTGACTCGTATGCGCCGCCTACCAGACGTGCCGCCATGCCCGCGCCCTGCAGATCGTCGAACAAGGTGCGCAACGGCGTCTGGCCGGCGCATACGATGATGGTATCGACACGGAACAGTTCCGGCACGCCGTGAACCCGGGTGTGCAGCCCCTGGGCATCGATCTTTCCGTACTCGACGCCGGCGACCATGTGCACGCCTCGCCGCTGCAGCGCCATGCGGTGGGCCCATCTGGTGGTGCGGCCCAGACCCTTGCCCAGGACATCGGTCTTTCTCTGCATCAGCCACACCTCCCGGTCGGCCTTCGTCACGACGGGCGTCACTCCGCTCACGCCGCCGCGCGGATGGTTCTTGAAATCGATGCCCCACTCGCGGGCAAAGACGTCGATCTCGAGCGCCGCCGATATGCCCTCATGGGTGATCAAGGTCGCCACGTCAAAGCCGATGCCGCCGGCGCCCATGATGGCCACCCGCCTGCCGATGGGCTTGCGGCCCAGGATGGCATCGATATACGGCACGACCTTTGCATCGTCGATGCCCGGCAGATCGGGAATGCGCTGGCTGACGCCGGTCGCCACCACGATCTCTTCAAAACCCTCCGCCTTCAGCATGGCTGCGTCGGCAGCCGTGTTCAGACGCAGCGCGATGCCCAGCGTTTGCAACTTGCGCCTGAAGTAGCGCAGCGTTTCGTGGAACTCCTCCTTGCCTGGAATCCGCTTGGCCAGGTTGAACTGGCCGCCGATTTCCGCCCCCCTCTCGAACAAGGTGACGTCATGACCGCGCTCCGCGGCCGTGGTGGCGAAGGCAAGGCCGGCGGGCCCGGCGCCGATGACGGCGATGCGCTTGCGGCGCGGCGCGGGCGCGATCCTCAGGCTGGTTTCATTGCAGGCGCGGGGATTCACCAGGCAAGTCACCTGCTTTCTACCGCTGAAGGAGTGATCCAGACAGGCCTGATTGCAGCCGATGCAGGTATTGATCTCATCCTCGCGGCCCTGGCTCGCCTTGTTGACGAGTTCGGGATCGGCAAGCATCGGCCGCGCCATCGAGACCAGATCGGCATCGCCGCGCGCCAGCACATCCTCGGCCACTTGCGGCATATTGATCCGGTTGCTGGTGATCACCGGAATGTTCACCTCCTTGCGCAGCCGGCCGGTCACGCCGGTGAACGCGGCGCGGGGCACCATGGTGGCGATGGTGGGCACCGGCGCCTCGTGCCAGCAGAAGTGCGTGCTGAGGATATCGACGCCTTCGGCCTCGAGCGCCCGCGCCAGGGCAACCACCTCCTCCCACGCCAGCCCCCCTTCCAGCATATCCATTGCCGAAATGCGGAACACCAGCATGAAGTCCGCCCCGACGGCGGCGCGCACGGCGCGGACCACCTCGAGCGGCAGGCGCATGCGGTTCTCCCATGCTCCGCCCCAACAGTCCGTGCGCAGATTCGTTTTTTCCACCAGGAAAGTGCTGATCAGGTAACCGGCCGACCCGATGATCTCCACGCCGTCGTACCCGGCCAGCCGCGCCATGCGGGCGCATTGCGCGTAATCCTCGATCACCTTGCCGATGCCCGCCTGCGTCAACGCTTGCGGCGTGTACCGTCCAACCCGGGACTTGACGGCCGAGGCCGCAACGCAATCTGGCGTGTCGGCCAACGGTCCCGTGTGCAGAATCTGCATGCAGATCTTCACGTCGGGAGCCGCCGCATGCACGGCATCGGTCACCAGCCTGTGCTGAGCCGCTTCCTCTGGCGTCGAGAGCTTCGATCCGCGGCCAGCCTCGCGGCTCGGAAACACGCCGCCCGTAATGATGGCGCCCACCCCGCCGCGCGCGCGCTCGGCGTAATAGGCGGCCATGCGCTCGTAGGCGTCGGGCTGTTCCTCCAGCCCCGTGTGCATGGAACCCATGATGATGCGGTTCTTCAACTTCACGAAGCCCAGGTCCAGCGGCTCGAAAACGTGGGGATAGCGGTTTGACATGCACGTACCTCATATTCGCTACCTGGCGTGCGCGACGGCATTTTGCGCGGCCCACGCCAAATGAAGGGCGCTGCCCGCCTATTGCTCGACTGGCAGCTTGGCCAGTTTGATGGCAGCGCCCCAGGCCGACTTTTGCTGGCGCAGGAAATCGCCGAACTCCTGCGGCGTACTGGCGCGGACGATCAGTCCGTTTGAGCCAGCCTGGCTCAACAGATCCGGCGCCGTCATCGCCTCGCGCAACGCCTTGGAAAGCGCTTCGACCACGGGCTTGGGCGTATTGGCCGGCGCCACCATGCCCCCCCATGGCGACACGTTCACCAGCGCCTGGCCGCTCTGGGCCAGCGTCGGGACGTCCGGCAACAAGGGGCTGCGCTCCGGCAGCAGCACGGCCACGGCCCGCGTGTTGCCGTCCTTCTGCAGCGCAGGCAGCACCGCCGGCGTCGCCCAGGCAATCTGCACACGGCCGCTGAACAGGTCCGCCACCATCGGCCCCTCGCCCTTGTACTGCGCGCGCACCAGGTCCAGGCCGGCGTCCGCCATCAATTGCTCGGTGGCCAGAATGGCCATGGAGCTGGACGCGCCGTACGCGTACTTGCCGGGATTGGCCTTCAGGTGCGCCACGACTTCCGCCAGGTCCTTGCCCGGCACGCTCTTGTGCACCATGAGGAAAAAGGTGAAGGTGACGAACGACGACAAGGGCGTGAAATCCTTCAGCACGTCGTAGGGCAGCGACTTGCGGATGTTGGGCGCATAGGACAGTCCCGTGGCCGTCGCCAGCCCGATGGTGTAGCCGTCCGGCTTGCTGCGGGCCACGTCCGCCATTGCCAGCACCCCGTCGGCGCCCGGCTTGCTTTCCACCACCACCGGCTGGCCCAGCAGCTTGTGCATCTGCGCCCCCAGATGACGCGCGGCCACGTCCGCCGCGCCGCCTGGCGCCAAAGGGATTACCAGGCGTATCGGCTGCCTGGGCCAATCGGTCTGGGCCACGGCAACCCGCGCCAGACCGCTGAGTTCAAGAGCGCCCAGACACAGCAATTGGCGGCGCGACAATTTCATCGGTGGCATTTGCACAGCTTGTCTCCTCTTATGGGTTGGTGTATTGCAGTGCGATCGTCGTTCAATAGGCCGGAATCAGCCGACCACGCTGCGCTCCATCGCGCGCGCGATCAATTCCTTCATCACTTCATTGCTGCCGCCGTATATGCGCCCCACGCGCGCGTCGGCATACATGCGCGCTATCGGGTATTCGGTCATGTAGCCGTACCCGCCGAACAGCTGCAGGCATTCGTCGATGACTTTGCACACCGTGTCGCTGACCCACCACTTGGCCATGGCCGCAGTGGGCAGATCCAGCTCGCCCTTCATCGCGCGCAGCACGCAGTCGTCGACAAAGCTCTGCGCGACGGCGGCCATGGTCTGGCACTCGGCCAACTTGAAACGGGTGTTCTGCATCTTCAGCAACGGCTCGCCGAACACCTTGCGCTGCGCCACATAGGCCAGGGTCTCCTGCACCGCCAACTGCAGCGTCGCGACGCCGCCGGTCGCCACGATCAAGCGCTCGCGCGGCAACTGATTCATCAATTGCATGAATCCCCTGCCTTCCTCGGCGCCCAGCAGATTGGCGCACGGCACGCGCATGTCGTCGAAGAACAGTTCGCATGTGTCTATGCTGTGCTGGCCGATCTTGTCGTGCAGATTGCCGCGCCGGTAGCCCTGCTGCCCAGCGGTTTCGACGACGATGATCGACAGGCCCTTGCCGCCTGCCTCATTGCCGGTGCGCGCCACCACGCAGACCAGATCCGCATGCCAGCCGTTGGTGATGAAGGTCTTGGAGCCATTGACGACATAGTGATCGCCCTCGCGCCGCGCGCTGGTCCGCAAGGCCTGCAGATCGGTCCCCGCGCCAGGCTCCGTCATGGCGATGGCAGCGACCATCTCGCCGGTCGCCATCCTGGGCAGCCAACGCCGCTTCTGCTCTTCGGTGCCGAACTGAAGAATGTAGTGAGCGACGATGCCCGAATGCACATTGTTCGAACCCGCGCCGACCTGGGCCCGCTGTTGCTCCTGGATCACCACGGCGTCGTGCCTGAAGTCCCCGCCGCCTCCGCCATAGGTCTCGGGAATGCTCACGCACAAGAGCCCCGCTTCGCCCAGTTTGTACCAATAGTCGCGATCAACCATGTGCGAAGCGCGCCAGCGTGGCTCGTGGGGGACCGCCTCGCGCTTGTAGAAGCGCGCTGCGGTATCAGCCAGCAGTTCGAGGTCTTCTGTGATCCAGGGAGAAGTGCGTTGCAACATCTGGAAGTTCCTATGGATTCTGTGCGCCTGCACGGCGGATTTTGAGACAAGCACCACGCTAAAGTCTCAAGAAATTCCAAAAAATCATCAAAATAATCTCTATTGATGTTTTTGATTGAGACAACAATACCAAAATAAAAACAAAATCGTCAATTCAATGAGACAGAAAATCCAAAATATCCTTCCAGAACAGCCAGGACGTGGCGGCCAGGCCGCCCCTGCGGCTCCAGTACAATCCGCGCTTGGCGACGTTGTGCTCGCCCCTTTATCTGGACCAAAGATGTTGCGACTGTCTGAAATCAAGCTGCCGTTGAATCACGCGCCCGAAGAATTGCCCACCGCGATTCTCAAGAAACTGGGTGTTGCGGCCAGCGACCTGCGCGGCTACACCATCGCCTCCCGCAGTTACGATGCGCGCAAGAAGCACAACATCCTGCTGATCTACACCCTGGACGTCGACGTCGAGAACGAAGCGGCGCTGCTCCAGCGCTTTCACGACGACCGCAACGTCAAGCCCACTCCCGACACCGAGTACAAGTTCGTCGCCCAGGCGCCTGCCAGCCTGAGCAAGCGCCCCATCGTCATCGGCACCGGCCCCTGTGGCCTGTTCGCCGGGCTGGTCCTGGCGCAGATGGGCTTCAAGCCCATCATCCTGGAACGCGGCAAGGCCGTGCGCGAGCGCACCAAGGACACCTGGGGCCTGTGGCGCAAGCGAGTCCTGAACCCCGATTCGAACGTCCAGTTCGGCGAAGGCGGCGCCGGCACCTTTTCCGACGGCAAGCTGTACAGCCAGATCAAGGACCCCAAGCACTACGGCGAAAAAGTGCTCAAGGAATTCGTGCTGGCCGGCGCGCCGGAAGAAATCCTCTACGTCAGCAAGCCGCACATCGGCACCTTCCGCCTGGTGGGCATGGTGGAAGTCATGCGCGACACCATCACCAAGCTGGGCGGCGAAGTCCGCTTCTCCAGCAGGGTGGAAACGCTGCACCGGGAAAACGGCCGCGTCACCGGCGTGACCCTGGCCAGCGGCGAGCACATCGAGGCCGACCACGTTGCGCTGGCCATCGGCCACAGCGCGCGCGACACCTTCCAGATGCTGCGCGACCAGGGCGTGTTCATGGAAGCCAAGCCGTTCTCGATCGGCTTCCGGATCGAACACCCGCAATCGCTGATCGACCGCGCCCGCTTCGGCCCGAACGCCGGCCATCCCATCCTGGGCGCGGCGGACTACAAGCTGGTGCACCATGCCAGCAACGGACGCTCGGTCTACAGCTTCTGCATGTGCCCGGGCGGCACCGTAGTGGCAGCCACCTCCGAACCCGAACGTGTCGTCACCAACGGCATGAGCCAGTACTCGCGCAACGAGCGCAACGCCAACGCGGGCATCGTGGTCGGGATCTCGCCCGAGGTCGACTACCCCGAGCATGTGCTGGCGGGCGTGGATTTCCAGCGCAAATGGGAATCCCAGGCGTTCGAACTGGGCGGCCGCAACTACAGCGCGCCGGGCCAGCTGGTCGGGGATTTCATCGCCGGCCGCGCCTCGACGGATTTCGGCTCCGTGCAGCCCTCATACACGCCGGGCGTGCACCTGACCGACCTGGCCACCGCGCTGCCCGAATTCGCGATCACCGCCATCCGCGAAGCGCTGCCCGTCTTCGACAAGACCATCAAGGGTTTCGGCATGCACGACGCGGTGCTGACCGGCGTCGAAACCCGCACCTCGTCGCCCATCCGCATCAAGCGCGACAACGAGACCTTGCAGAGCATCAACACCCAGGGCCTGTTCCCGGCTGGCGAAGGCGCGGGCTATGCCGGCGGCATCCTGTCGGCGGGCGTGGACGGCATCAAGATCGCCGAAGCGGTGGCTTTGAGCATCATGAGCCGGCAGGGGTAATCCGGCCGGGCCCGGCACGGGCCCGCGAAATGCCCCCTCCGCCCTCTTCGCTTGACCTTCCCATTGTGTCAAGCTTGAAACTGACGCCATCGTATTCCCCCGGCTGCCTGGTGTAGCGCAGCGGGCTAGGCGCATTTTCGAGAAGGGTTCCGCCATGCAGCACGCAACGCTCACGCCACGCCAGGCACGCCTGTCGTATTTCTGCGCCTTCGCGTTCATCGCAGCCATGGTTGCGGCCGCCGCCTTCTGGAACGATCGCGAGATCGTGCTGCCGGAGATCGCCGCCATGGCCGTCGCCTTGTGGGTCTACCGCGAACCCGGCTGGATGCGCCATCCTGAGAAGGTTTTTCTTTGGCCCACGGCAACGGCCTTGATGGGCTTCGGCATCAACCTGCTGGCCATACCCCATACCGCCAAACTGGCGCTCGTCCTGGCAGCGATGCTGCTGTTCTTCCTGCTGCTGCGCTACAGCCTGGCGCCTGCGCTGGCCACGGGCTTTTTGCCGGTGGTGACCAACGCCACCGAGCCGTCATTCATTGCCGCCATTGTGGTCAGCACCCTGCTACTGATGCTGGGCGTGATGCTGGGACGGCTGCACGCCAGCACGGATCGCACCGCTTCCGTCCAGCCCAGGCTGATGGCCGCCTATGCCGCGATCATCCTGGCCGGAATCGGCCTCGCCGCGCTCGCCGGCAATACGCATCTGGCGGTACTGCCCCCGGTGGCCGTGGTGGTGTACGAGTCCCTGCACATGAAGATGTACTCGTGGCGCATGCTGTTCAAGCAGACTGCGGTGCTGACCCTGTCGGCCGCTGTCGGCGTGGCGCTCTATCTGACGGTCGAGGATTGGATGGCGGTGGTCTTGCTGGACCTGGCGCTGATGTGGCTGCTGCTGCGCCTGTTCGAGATGCGCATGCCCGCCGTGTATGCGTTTCCACTGTTGGCCTATGTTTTCCCGCGGGACGCGCTGCCGCAACTGCCCGCGGCGGCGCTGCTGGTTTCCTTGTTTTCCCTGAGCTTGGTTCTGGCCTATCGCAAGCTGCAAAAGCCCGCCATGGCGCTGGAGCGTCAGCCCCAATAGCGCCAAAGCCCTTGCGGCTCACAGGCCTGCGGCATGGCGGAGCCTGGCACGACGGGAGTTGTCCCTAGCCGCCGCTTTGCGGTTTGGCGCCCGGCGTCGGCGCCCTGCCCGCCCGCATCTCGGTGGTCGTCACTCCCCCGAAGCCCCAGTTGTCCGTATCGATTTCCTCGATCACGACATGCGTCAATTCCGGCGGCTTGTGCAGCACACTGAAGTGCCTGTGCCCGTCGCCACGCCGGAGGTCGTTCTCAATCCAGCTTGGGATCAGGAAACGGCAGCTTATCCTGGGAAACGCTGGGCTGCGCTTTCCACTTGCCGTCCTGCTTGTAGAAATCCATCTGGTTCTCGCTGACCGCGGCCCCCAGGGTCACCGCGACCGTGCAGGCGGCCTGGCCCGGATACGTGGCATCCACCGCAGGGATGCAGGTTCCCAGCTTGACCTTGGACGGCCGCGGCATGCCCGAACCCGCCAGCATGTCGACGATCGCATCCGCCGCTTCGGGAATGGAAGGCAGGACCAGATCCTGGGCTCGAGCCATGCCGCCCGCCGCCAACAATGCAACCATCGACGTCGCGGAAATCAAGGGCTTGAACATGCGCCAGCTCCATCGGAATTGAGACTGGCGCAGCTTAAGGGAAGCGGCCCATTGCCACCGTAACAGAGCGATACGCGGCTATTCCTGAGGCATCATTTGGGGGTTGTAGACCACTTCCCACAAATGCCCGTCCGGATCCATGAAGTAGCCCGCGTAGCCGCCGTAGAAGGTGTCGCCCGCGGCTTTGACCATGCTGGCGCCCGCGCCGCTGGCCTGCAGCATCACCGCGTCCACCTCGCTCTTGGAACGCACATTGTGTCCCAAAGTGAATTCAAGAGAGCCGCCCGGCCGCAGCGCAATGCCCGTGTCGGCAGCCATGCTCGCGCGCGGCCACACGGCAAGTTTCACGCCATTCTGCAGATCGAAGAACGCGACCGCGCCGTGTTCGAACTCCTTGCCGATGATGCCCTCGGTCGACAGCCCCAGCCCATCGCGATAGAAAGCCACCGATCTTTCCAGATCCTCGACGCCCAGCGTGATGACCGTGATTCTTGGTTCCATGAGATGCTCCGAAAGTGAGTCCGACTGCCAGAATAGCCTGTGCGAAGCAATGTACGCGCCGCCGCAACGCCGGGCGGGAAGCAAAGCCTCAGTAATCCCTCGCCTCGTCGAACCAGCGCTGCGTCTGCGCATCGCTTAGGCCCAGCCGTTCAACCCGGGCAAGCTGGCTGAACTGCCATACCGCCTCGCCGATGTCTTCGCGCTCCGTGGTCTCGATGCCCTTCATGCCGTTGAAGTGGCTGGCAAAGGCGGAGATTGCAGCTTGGACCTCGGCGGCATTGCTTGCGCTTTCCAGCGCCGACCGGGCCGTGTCGTAGGCCGTATTCGCCGACTTCGCCATGCGGCTGTTCCAGCCCGAGAAAGGCCGGCCGTATTCGCTTTGCCACCACTCCCGCTTGCGCAGCTGGGAGACGGAGTTGTAACCGCCCCATGCGCGGACCTTCTCCCGCGCCTTCATCTGCGCCTTCAAGCGCTTGCCCGCGGCTTCGTCGACGTTGTAGGCGATGAACCTGTCCAGCGCGGGCCAACTGGCCAGTTCCGGCAAGCCGTCCAGATCGGGCGTGAACCGGATCTCCAGACTCGTCAGGCGCGGCAGGCGGGCAAGCGCCTCCCAGCCGCTGAAGCCGCCCCAGAGCGACAGGCTCTCCAACGCCGGAAAGCGATCGATTCCCTGCAGCGAAATAGGCTGCCCCAGCGGCGCGCCGTGCAGCGCCAGTGCGCGCACGTCCTGCAGCGGGCCGAGGTCGGGCAAGGCGTAAGGCGCCGCGCCAGTCCGGCGCCCCAGCGCCGGCCGCAGCAACAACATGTCGGGCAGTTCGCCCGCCACGGCAATGCGCGTCAGGTCGCCAAACAGCTCCAGGTCACGGACCTGAGGCAACCTGGTTTCAAGATGCCCCGACACCTGGTCCAGCCGGATGCGCAGCGTCTCGATTCTTGCCGCGCCTGCGTCAATGGCGTGCCTGCCTGAGTAGGCCGGCGCCCAGCTGAACTGCTCGATTTCGCGATCCCGCGACCAGCCGAAGAAACCGCTGTCGTTGCCGTAATAATCGATATGCCGCGGCCACGGCGAGCCGGCAGGCGTGGAGAACGGTTCAAATGCAGCCCAGTTGATGGCCTCGTCGCCAGCCACGTGCAGATCAGCCTTCTTGCCCATGCTGGCGGGGCCGATGATCAGATTGCCGCGCCCTGCTTCGCGTGCGAAGACATGGCTGCCCGGCGCGGTCAGGCTCAGCTGATAACGCCCTGCCTCGCTCACTGAACCCGCAGGCTCGCCGGACACGTCTATGGGTACGGACACGCTACTCTCCTTTTTCCTGGCGGCATCCACTGATGGCAATCCCGCCGATTCATTGACGCCTACGCAGGCTCGCCGTCCACGCGGAAGAACAAACCGGTTTGCCCCTTCAGGCCGGCATCCAGGAACTCGAACTCGACGCGCCTGCCCGGTTCGACCACGTCGCCCAGATATTCAACCCGATACATCACGCCGCCGATACGGTAGTTGTGGACCAGCGAGACGATCGAGGAGTTGGGACTGCGCAGCCGGTAAACCACGGCCTCTTCGACCACGCCCCGCACCCCATGCTTGTAGATCCCCCGCTTCAGTTTGCGGCTGCGCATGCCGAACAGCATCGCCAGGATCGCGAAGATCGCCGCCACGAACAGCAGCGGCGGAAGAAACAGCCCTCCCGCGAGCGGCACGAGGGCAAATATGAGCATGAATTTGCGCGCATCCAACTCCTCCCGGCGCACCGCCGCGCGGTCGGCATCGCTGATCTCCTCAACGGCGACCAGGGACTCCGCGCTCATGGGGTACTCCGCCCGCAACAGCACGGCAGGCGCGTCGGGCCGCAGGGTCAGCAGGTGCAGGCGCACCGGCAGATCCGTCAAGCCCACGGCCGTCACGGGCCCGTGCCCGCTGCGGGTGTCACTGGCGATCTCGTTCCAGAACGGCAAGGCTGCCTCCACGCGCTGCTCGCCGAATCCGTAGCACACGCCCGGCGTCGAGCCGCCCGGACCGAATGAAGTCAGCCGGCCTGAAACGATCTGTTTGGCCAGTCGTCCTTTCAGCGCCCGGTCGAGGCTGCGCCAGCCTCGTGGAATGCGCAACAGCCTGCGCCCGAAAAACACCGCCAGCCCTCCCATCACGGTGATGGCCGTCAGCAGCATCGCGCCCACGCCGAAGTCCAGCGTGCGCCAATCGGACAGACCGAGCGCGACAAAGGTCAACACGGAAAACGCCAACAGCAGCACCACCAAGACGCCGAACACGGCCATCAGCAGTCTCCCGCGGCTGCATTTGCGCAGCAGCAGGATGTCGTCCTCGGTAAGCGGGGCGTCCTCGACTTGCAGGGTCTGGTTCATGCGCTGATCGCTGCCTGTCTTGGGCTCATGGGGATCATCGGGCTCGGGCCTTGCGCCGGCATAGTACCAGTGCCGGCCCCGCAGCCATGGCCTGCGCGCCGCTGGCCTGCTGGCAGGCACGCAATCTTGGCTACTATCGATACATGGCCCATCCCATTCCTCCCCCAATCGCCCCCCAGGTCGCCGCGGCCAGCAGCCTCATCCAACGGCATCTGGGCGCTGGCCTCGCCACCATCCATCTGTTCGGTTCCGCCGTGGACGGCGGGCTGCAGCCCCACAGCGATATCGACCTGCTCGTCACCGTGACGCAGCCGCCGGACGGGGCCGTGCTGCGCACGCTGGCCACGGAGCTATTGGCGATCTCTGCCCCGCCCGGCGCATCGCCCCGCTTGCGCCCGCTCGAAGTCACCGTGCTGGCGCTTGCACACATCGTGCCCTGGCGCCACCCGGCCAGGCGCGAACTCCAGTTCGGCGAGTGGTTGCGCACGGATCTGACGGCAGGCGTCGTGGAACCGCCCATGATGGACCACGACCTGGCCATACTGCTCACCAAGGTGCGCGAACACAGCATCCCTATCGTCGGCCCGCAAGCCGACCAGGTACTCGAGCCCGTACCTCACGAAGACCTCAGACGCGCGCTGCTGGACACCGTTGCGCAGTGGAACACGCCCGCAGACTGGGCTGGCGACGAAAAGCACATCATCCTCGCGCTGGCGCGCATCTGGTACACGGCTGTCACGGGCGGCATCGCCTCCAAGGCCGCTGCGGCGGCGTGGTTGCTGGAGAGGCTGGACCCGCCGTATCGCGAGGTCCTGAACAAGGCGCGCCGGATCTATTTGGGGCAGGAGGACGACGATCTGGCGCAACACCCGGCCGAGACCCAGGCGTACATTACCCACACCCGCCGTGCGATCGAAAAGCTCTGAAACCCTCGGAAGATCCTGGGCCCCATGAACGGCCGGCCGGTCCGCGCGGACGCGCGGACCATCCTTCCGCCGTCATGGCTTCAGGTCGATTTCCATGCGCACGAAGTCGCCGCGATAGGTCACTTCGCCCAGGTAGATGACGCGACGTTCCGGCCCGGTGAACACGCGCCGGACTTCCGCCACGGGCGCGTTCACATTGATGCCCAAATGCCTTGCCACCTCGACATCGGCTGTCGAAATGGTCAGCACCTGGCGGGCGGAGACAATCTCCACCGAGGTCATGCCCATCAGAATGGGAATGACGGTTTCCTTGCGAAAGCGCGTGGGATGCTTTGCAAAGATGGCGGCATCCAGGTAGATATTGATGACGCAGTACGGCTGCCCGTTGCGGGCATGGATCCGCCGCATGAAGACGTACTTTTCCGCGGCGACGCCGTCCGCTTCGTTCAGCAATGGCGTGCGCGTCGACTCGTCGATGTTGAGGATGGTCGGGTGCGTATCCCGATAGACGCTGGACAGGTTCTCGAGCGTGGTTTCGACACGGAGCCAACGGTTGTCCTGGGGCGCTCCCGTCACGAAGGTGCCGCGCCCCCGCTGCGGTGAAAGCAAGCCATCGCGGGTAAGCCTTTCGATCGCCTGGCGTACCGTGACCTTGGCCACATGGAACTCCTCGGCCAGCGCGTCGAGCGAGGGCAATTTCTCGCCGTTCTTCCATACGCCCTTCAGGATCCGCTGCCGGAACAGATCCGAAAGTTGCACGTAGAGGGGAGCTTGGGCGGTGTCGAGAATCATGGCGTCAAAGTGTCCGCGACTATATCACGCGCTTGCGGCCGGACAGCGCCGCGTGCGTCCTCGAGGATCAGCGCGGCGCCCTTCTCGCCGATCATAATCGCGGCGGCGTTGGTGTTGGTCGACACCATGCGAGGCATGACCGAAGCGTCGACGATACGCAAGCGATCTATCCCTCGGACGCGCAACCGCGCATCGACCACCGATCCCGCGTCGCCGCCCATGCGGCAGGTGCCGGCAGGATGGAATACCGTGCCGCCCTTGTCGCGGGCGAATCGCTCCAATGCGGCGGCGGTCGTGACCTCGTTTCCCGGCAGGTATTCTTCGCCGGTCACCAGATCGCGGAACGATGGCTGGGCATAGATATCGCGCAACATGCGCAAGCCCGCGACCAGAACCTTCGCATCGCGCGGCTCGGTCAGGTAGTTCGAAACAATGCGTGGCGATGCCAACGGATCCTTGCTCACGATCTCCACGGTACCGCGCGAATCGGGCCGGCATTGCGTCGCCGACGCGGAAAAGCCGGAGAACCGATGCAGCGCGTCGCCGGGCTTGTCAACCGATAGCGGCATGACATTGAAGAGTATGTCCGCCCGGCCGCCCACCGCGTGCTCGGTCGCCGCCAGTCCGCCCACCTGGCCCGCGCCCACCGTGAGCGGTCCCCTGCCCTGGAACAGCCACTGCGCTCCCATGCCCGCGAGGCTGAACGGATTGCGCACCGCATCGTTGAGCGACATGCGCTGCTTCAGTTTGACGATCACGCGTGCCTGGTAATGGTCCTGCAGGTTGCGGCCGACTTCCGGCGAATGCGCCGCAACCGCAATGCCGTGCCTGGCCAGCAGCGCCGCGTCGCCCACGCCGGAAAGCTGCAGCACCTGGGGCGACTGCAACGCGCCAGCCGCAAGCACCACCTCGGCGTCCGCCATCGCGCGTTTCAGTTGGCCGTCCTGCACCCACTCCGCGCCCAGCGCCCGGCCGCCATCGATCAGGATGCGCGTGACGTGGGCTCCGGTCTCGATCACCAGATTCGGGCGCGACCGGGCCGGGTTCAAGAAGGCGGTCGCGGCGTCGCAACGCCAACGGCTGCCCAGCGTCAGCTGGTAGGATCCCACGCCCTCCGACTCGGCGCCATTGAAGTCGTCATTTCGCCGGCAGCCGGCCTCGACTGCCGCTTCCACCCACGCAGCCGTGTAAGGATGGTCATTGCGCAGGTTGGAGACACGGAGTTCGCCGGAGGCCCCGTGGTACTCGGACTCGCCTGCGTCGTAGCGCTCGGATTTCTTGAAATACGGCAGCACGTCCCGATAGGCCCAGCCCGTCGCGCCCAGCTCGGCCCAGTCATCGTAGTCCTCATGCTGTCCACGGATGTACAACAGACCGTTGATCACGCTTGAACCGCCCAGCGCCCTCCCACGCGGCCACAGGATGGTGCGATTGCCGGTCTCGGCCTGGGCTTCGATCGGGAATAACCGGGAAAAACGCGGATCGTAAATGGTCTTGAAGTAGCCCACCGGCAGCTTGAGCCAGAAACTACGCGCCGCCGTGCCCGCTTCCAGCAGCAACACGCGCACCGCGGGATCGCGGCTGAGCCGATTGGCCAGCACGCATCCGGCGGAGCCGCCGCCGATGACGATGTAATCAAAGCCCGCGCCAGCCGGAATGCTCATGCCTTGATCGCCTCCAGGTAGACCGAAGGATCGAAGTAGCGCGAGGCGGGAACGGGATTCGAGATGTTCCCGGCCTGCGCGAAGAAGTCGGTCACCTGCTGCAGCCAGCGGGTCACCGAGCCGTCCTCATATTTGGTGCGCCACTCGGCCGTGGAGAAATACTTGGCCTGCTTGAACTGCGCCTTGAACTCGGCCAGCGGCACATCCTTGTACTGCGTCTTCTGCAGCGTCTCCACCGCGGCGTCCGGGGTTTTCACGATGGCGTCGTTGGCCTCGCCCCAGGCGGCGATGAGGCTGCGGATGGCCGGCTTCTGGGCCTCGTAGAAATCGTTCCTGGCCGCCCATCCGCCCATGATCGCCGCCTCCGGATAGAACGCGGACGCGTCGATCAGCATGCGCGCATTGGGCACCTTGGACCTGACGATCGTGTCGAATGGCACCCAGAGCGCGACCGCACTGACCGCGCCGGATACGAACGAGGTCACGGCATCGGCCATGCGCTGGTTGACGATCTGCACGTCCTTGCCCGGGTCGAGCTTGGCCGCGCGCAAGGCGCGGTCAAGGAACACATGGGCGGTTGTGCCCGTGGTCGTGGAGATCTGCTTGCCCTTCAGGTCGGCCGCGGTCTTGATCGACTCGTCGCGCACCCAGAGCTGGGCGGTGCCGTACTCGATGTCGTTCACAAGAAAGACCTTGCCCTGGCCGCGCGCGGGAAAGTTCGAAACGACCGCGCCGGTAGCCAGCACGTCGAGGCTGCCGCCTATCATGGCCTGGAAGATCTCGAGGCCCGTGGTGAAGACGATGGGCTCCAGTTCCAGGCCATGCTTGGCGTAGCTGCCCATCTGCAGGCCCAGCCACAAATGCCCGTCGACGGCAGGCGTATGCAGGTAACCCACGCGCAGCTTCTTGCGCGCCTGCCCTATGGCGGGCGCCGCGATTGCTGCGATGGAAGCGGCCATGCCGGCCTTGAGTAGGGTTCTGCGGTCGAGTTTCATGGAGTCTCCTTGTGGTGGGGCTGCTGACGCGGTCTCAATCGGTCGGCCGGACGGATTGGCGGGCCTGGGCTTCGTACTCGAACATGACCAGCTCCCGGATCTCGCGGCTCAACTCGACGAAGCGAGGGTCCTCGTGAACCCGCTCCGAGCGGGGGTAGCCGAAAGGAACCTCTATCACCTTCCTGACCTTGGAAGGCCGGGCTGTGACCACGACGATCTTTGATGACAGGTAGATGGCTTCCTCCACCGAGTGGGTGATCAGCATCACCGTCTTGCCTTCGGTCTGCAGCACTTCGAGCAGCAGGTCCTGCATGGCGGTCCGGGTCTGCGCATCCAGCGCGCCAAAGGGCTCGTCCATCAACAGGAACTGCGGCTTGACGGCGTAGGCGCGCGCGATCGCCAGCCGCTGCCGCATGCCGCCGGAAAGGTGCTTCGGAAAGTGATCCGCGAAATCGGTCAGGCCCATCAGCTTCATGTAGCGCTGGCAGATCTCGGCGCGTTCCCGCGGGCTCGCCTTGTTGGCCGCGAGCTTCATGCCGAATTCGATATTGCCGCGGACCGTGAGCCACGGGAACACGCCGTACTCCTGGAAGATCACGCCGCGGTCGGGCCCGGGGGCCGTGACGGGCCGGCCGTCCAGCGTCACGGCGCCAGAGGTCGGCTGCACGAAACCGCCGACAATATTCATCAAAGTCGTCTTGCCGCAGCCCGAGGGACCGATGATGGATACGAACTCGCCATCGTGGATGTCCAGGGTCACGCCGTCCACCACCCTCATCGGGCCGGTGGCGGTGGGAAAATCCACGGTGACGTTATCGAACCGGATCCTGACCTTGGGATCCGGCGACGGCTTCGGCGTGGCGGTGTCCACGCTGCGCAGTTGAGTGCTGATGGTCATGGTCTTGGATGTCCGGGGTCTGTCTCAGGCGATGCGGTCTTGCCACGCGACCAGGCGCCGGCTTGCGGCCCTCAGGGCCAGGTCCATCAGCATGGCGATGAGGCCGATGCAGATGATCCCGACGTAGATCACGTCCAGTTGGAAAAACGAAGACGCATTCTGGATGAGCGCCCCCAGCCCCTGCTGGGCCGCGATGAGTTCGGACGCCACCAGCGTGGCCCAAGCCACGCCCAACGCCACCCGGATGGCCGTCAGGATATGCGGCACCGTAAGCGGGACGATGACCTTGATGAAGATCTCCACGTCATTGGCGCCCAGCGTCCGTGCGACGCGCACGAAGATCGGGCTGATCTGGGCGATTCCTTCGTACATCACGATGACGCCGGCAAAGAACGAGGCGTAGAACAGGATGACGGTCTTGGCCGATTCACCGATCCCGAAGTAGACGATCACCAGGGGAATCAGCGCGATCGGCGGAAGCGCGCGGAAGAAGTTGATGACGGGATCAATGAACACCCGCAGCCCGCGATACCAGCCCAGGCAAAAACCCACAGGCACGGCGACCAGGATGCCTAACGTGACCCCGGTGAAGACGCGGCGGGCCGACATCCAGATGTCCAGCCACAGGCGGTCCTTGGAGAGTTCGATGAACTTTTCGATGACCGCGGCAGGCGAAGGCACGAGAGCGGGGCTGACGAGCCCGCTGGCCCGTACCGCCAGCCACAGCCCGAGGATGCATAGCCATGGCGCCGCGATGAGCAGCGGGCGCGAGATGAAGGACGGAAGACGCATGGTGTGTATAGAGGGTTAGACCTGAGTTGCATTCCGAAAGTGCTAAACATACTATAGACCAGCACTTAACATCTTAATGCCATGACAAACCCTAATACCAAACAAGCTTGGGCCGTCCGGCCGTTCACGCTGGCGCGCATCGAGGCCCACGTCCTGCGCTGGCCGGTCAAGCGTCCGGTACAGACCTCCTTCGGCACCATGCTGGACCGCCCCGCGCTGCTGGTGCGGGCCGAAGACGCGGACGGGGCGGTGGGCTGGGGAGAGATCTGGTGCAACTTCCCGAGCTGCGGCGCGGAACACCGCGCCCGCCTGCTGGAGACCGTCGTGGCGCCACTGGTCCTTGGCCAGTCCTACCCGTCAGCCGAAGCCGCGTTTGCCCACATGAGCGCGCGCACCGCCGTGCTTGCCATCCAATCCGGCGAGCCGGGACCCATCGCGCAAGTGATCGCCGGCATCGACCTGGCCTTGTGGGACATGCTGTCCCGCCGAGCAGGCGTGCCGCTGTGGCAATTCCTGGGCGGCGCCTCGGAGGTGATCCGCGTCTACGCCAGCGGCATCAACCCGGATCGCCCCGAAGATACGGTGCGCGCCAAACACGCGGAAGGCTATCGCGCCTTCAAACTCAAGGTGGGTTTTGGCGAAGAACGGGATCTCGCCAACGTCAGAACGATCCATGCCTGGCTGCCCCCGGGCACCGAGCTCATGCTGGACGCCAACCAGGCCTGGGATCTGAAGAGCGCGCTGAACATGGCCAGCCGCTTCAGCGAGTTCACGCCGCGCTGGCTGGAGGAGCCGCTGCGCGCGAACCGGCCCCTATCGGAATGGGCGCAACTGGCTGAGCAAACGGAAATCCCCCTCGCGGCCGGCGAGAATCTCATCGGTCCAGACGCCTTCGAGGCGGCGATCAATAGCAGGACTCTGAAGATCGTGCAGCCCGATCTGGCCAAATGGGGCGGCATCTCCGGCTGCTTGCCGGTCATCGACAGGATTCACGAGGCGGGCCTGCGCTATTGCCCGCACTTCCTTGGGGCGGGCGTCGGCCAGCTCGCCTCGGCGCACATCCTCGCGGCGCGCGGACGAACGGGCGGCATGCTCGAAATCGACTCCAACGAGAATCCTCTGCGCGCAGTTCTGAGCCCGGCATTGGGTGCAATCGTCGAAGGAGAAGCCAAGCTCGGAAACGAGGCGGGTCTGGGCGTGGAGCCAGACATCGCGCAGTTGCGCGACATCTGCGGTTTGCGTCCATGACGCCCCTCCCCTTGCCTGGGCGGCCTGCCACGCGCGACGGCGGGCGCCTGGCAGGAGCGTAGACCAGACGCTAACGAAGCGCAGCCAGCTGAAGCGCCTGATGATCCGCATGGACCGCCGGCTCATCGAGCGCCCTTGAGCACATGACCACTACGGCTCGATGGCTGGAGAGGTCGCTGAGCCATGAGGTTCCCAGCCCTCCTGACCAGCCCACGGTCCCTCGCAAGGCGTCGGTGAAGGGCCGACCTGCGTCAACGGAAACGCCATAACCCCAGCCGCGGCCATCGAGAAAACTGGCGGCATCGGCGCGCTGTCCGGCCGTCAGATGGTCGGTCAGCATGCGCCTGATCCAAGCCTTGCCCAGCAGCCGCCCCGTGGGCGTTTCGCCCCCCGCATGCAGCATGCGCACGAAGGCCATGTAGTCGGCAGCCGTTGAGACCAAACCGCCTTCGCCGCCCTCGAATGCGGGAGGGTTTGCCCAAGCGCTCTCCTCTTTCGGACCGTCCGCGAGCCGGAGATCGCCGAAATAGGCGGGTGTGAGTCGGGACAACTGCCCGGCTTTGACGTAAAAGCCGGTGTCCTTCATCTCCAACGGTTCGAACACATGCGTAGCCAGGAACTCAGACAATGCCATGCCTGAGAGCCGGGCAATCAGCACTCCTTGCACATTGGACGCGACCGAATAAAACCACCGGTCGCCGGGATGCGCCAACAGCGGCAATGCGCCGAGCCTTCGAAGCCACTCATCTGGTCCCATGGCCGCGGCAGGCCGGGGGGCATCAAAACCCACCAGCTGTTGGCGCGTGACTTCCCGCTGGAACGGCGTGCTGCCGGGCGCGGCGGGCACGATGCCCGTGCCCAGCCGGGATGTCAGGATGTCCTCGACAGTGATCTCGCGCTTCGCCGGAACCGTTAGATCCAGTTCACCGTGCAGATCGACCAGCACCTTCGGCTTGCCTAGCTCTGGCAGCCACTTGGCCACGGGCTCGGTCAGCTCGATATTGAGTCTCTCGATCAACATCATGAGCGCGACCGCCGTGATCGGCTTGGTCATCGACGAGATACGGAAAATCGCGTCAGGCGCCAGAACGGCTGAGCGCTCCATATCGACGTGTCCGGCCACGGTAATGCGGCTTGGTGATTTTCCGCTGAAGCGCGCCACGATGGCGCCTGGACTGAGAGTGCTTGCTTCTGCCAATGCCGCGTCGATGTCGCCCATGTTTTCTCCGTTGTCCTCTGCTCACTGCCTTTTACCGGCCTTGGCACGCTCCGTCTTGAACGGAATTGCAAACGCCCGCCCATGACCAAGCGCTTTAGCGATCGGCCGCCCGGCACAGGAATGGACTGACAAAAAACAGTTGTTTACCAGTCAGTAAATTATTACCTATAATCCGACGCATGAACTGCGGCGAAGGACAGCAACCATGAGTGGAAGGCCCAAAGAGTACGACGACACTGCCGTCATAGACGCCGCGATGGACGTTTTCTGGACCCACGGTTACGAAGCCAGCTCAACACAAGAGCTATGCGAACGCACAGGCTTGGGGCGTGGCAGCCTCTACCATGCCTTTGGCAGCAAGCAGAACCTCTACGAGCAAGCCTTGCGCCGCTATCAGGAGCTGGGGCTCCAGGCACAATCCGACATCCTCAACGGCCCAGGCACCGCCAAGGAACGGTTGCGCGCGTTACTGCAATGGGGCGTCGATGGCGACCTGGATCCGGCCCGGCGCCGCAGTTGCATGGCTCTTTTTTCGGTCATGGAGCGCAGCAGCAAAGATCCCATCATCGACCGGATCAACCGCAGCTATGTCAACAAGCTGGAAGCAACAATCTGCCACGTCATCGCCGTGGGCCAGCGCAATGGCGAGCTGGCAAGCGGCAGGCCGGCGTTGGAAGTGACGCGCGCGTTCCTCGCCAGCTATTACGGGCTACGCATCCTTGGACAATCCATGCCGGACCGAGCGTTTCTTCAAGATGTGCTGGAGGGCACCTTGGCAAGTCTATGAGCCATGAAGCCCGCGTTGGAATCACGATAACCATCGCAGGCCCCGGCCTATTTTTTTCAGTAATTGTTTATCGATCAGTACACTATCAATCAAAGAGAGCCCATATGAATCATCCTTCAAACGCTGATGTACGCCGCGTAGCAACCAGAACCGGCGCAGTCGCAATTCCAGCCTCTCTGGAGTCTGATGTCGCGCAGTACCACTATGCGCCGGCCCGCCGCGCAGGCGACTTTGTGTACCTCTCGGGCATCGTGGCTTGCAACCCAACCAGCGAGCCAATGAGCGAAGCCGCGTTCTGCGATGAATTGCGCATTGTGTTCAAACAGATTGAGCGCCTGCTTTCCGCCTGCGACGCGCAGATGGAGGATGTCATCGAGTTGCAGATGTTCCATGTGTTCGGCCGTGACCGCCTGGACCTGGACAAGGCCGGCCAGTTGGCCGCCATAGGCCGGGTTCGGGATGAATTCTTCTTCGCGCCCTACCCTGCCGCGGTGGAACTGGAAGTTGCCGATTTGAACCCCGACGGCGGGCTGGTGGAAATCAAGGCGGTGGCCTTTGCACCACTTACCCGCGCAACAGCCAACAAGGCCGTCTCCCCATGAGAACGGGTCCGCGCCGAACCGCATGCTCATCGTCGCAGCGGTGAAGCCAACGGGAAGTCTGCTACCCCAACAATGATCACCGGCCTGCTGGCCGGTTCTTTTGGGGCAATTTTGTACTGATCAATAAACTTTTAGGAGTTTTCCCATGCCATTAGCGGTCTATATCCTGGGATTGACGATCTTCTCATTGACCACGTCCGAGTTCATGGTGGCGGGCATGATGGCTTCGCTGACGCAAGCCTTCGGCGTTTCGGTGACGCAGATCGGCTACCTGATCTCGCTTTATGCCATCGGCATGGTCGTCGGAGGACCCTTGCTCACGGTCGGCCTGATCAAGCTGCGCGTACCCAACAAGAAGGCGCTGCTCTGGCTGCTGGGCTTCTATGCCATCGCGCAATCCGTTGCCGCATCCGCGACCAGCTACGAAGTCATGGCGGCCGCCCGGGTCGCGACGGGAGTGGCCGGCTCCGCGTGCTTTGGGGTATCGCTGGCGATTTGCGCCCAGATTGTGGCCGCCCAATCGCGCGGACGGGCGGCCTCCATCGTGATCGGAGGATTGATGCTGGCAACGGTGCTGGGTGTTCCCATCGCCACGGTCATCGACCAGCATCTGGGCTGGCGCGCCAGTTTTTGGCTGGTAGTAGCGCTAGCCATCCTGTGCGCGGCGGTCATCGCCATCCTGGTGCCGCGCTCCCAGGCCTCTGCAACGGTCAGCCTCGCCGCGGAAATCGCAGCGTTCGGAAATCGGCACCTGTGGGCGGCGTTCGCCACCAGCGGGCTGATTATCGGCGCGACGTTTGCGGCCTTCAGCTACTTCGCTCCGATCCTGACCGAAGTGACCGGTTTCACCGCAGCGTCGATTCCCTGGCTGCTGGGAATCTACGGAGCGGCCAACGTGGCGGGAAACATGCTCGTGGGGCGGTATGCGGACAAGTACGCCATGCCCATCATGGCGGCTGGCTTGATCATACTGGCCGCAACCTTGGCGCTGTTCGCGGTGTTCGCCCAAAACCAGGTTCTCAGCCTGAGCGCGCTGATCGTGATCGGCCTGGTTGGCGTGCCCATGAATCCCGCGATGATCGCCCGCGTCATGCAGACCGCGCATCCGGGTGCGTTGGTGAATACCGTGCATACGTCGGTGATCAACATCGGATTGGGGGCTGGCGCCTGGATCGGTGGGCTGGGCATCGCGGCGGGGCATGGCGTGCGTTCGCCGCTGTGGGTGGGCGCTGCGTTGGCCGTGCTTGGGTTGGTCAGCTTGTTGCCTTATCTGGGGCGAAAGGCGCGAGACGGGCGTGCGCTGGCTGCGGGCCGGTAGCGCTTCTGGAGCGCAACCGTTACGACAAGGCGGGACGCACGTGCCAGATGGCAACGGGAAGATTCTTCGAAAAGAAGAAATCCCTCATTGCGCGGGCCTGAGGTATTCATCTGCTCACCGGCTTCCGTGGCGCCGCTCTCCGCCCCATCAACCGACAGGATACGGCGGCCGCAGCTTCTCAAGCTTGGCTTCCGCGGCATTCTGCGTGACGACGGGCATCAGGTTGCTGAACGTCCTGAATCCGGCGACTCCACGATATCGGCCCATGCCGCTGGCGCCGACCCCGCCGAACGGAATCTGCTCGTGAAAAAGCTGGGACACGACGTCGTTAAGGGTAAGCGACCCGGCCTGGAAGTTTTCCCGCAGCCAGCGCATTTCCTCGAGGTCATCGCCAAAATAATAGGATGCTAGAGGACGAGCCAGCGACTGGGCATATCGGGCAGCCTCCTCGAAGGAGTCGAAGCCGATGACCGGCAGAATGGGGCCGAATATTTCCTCGCGCATGACTGCCATCGAGGCGCTCGTCTCCAGCAACAGCGTCAACGGGAACTGCCGCGATCCCGCCAGGCGCGCTCGCGCGCCGTGCAGCTGCTTCGCGCTCGCGCCTTTCGCCACGGCATCGTCCACCAGGCCCTGCAAGCGGGCGTAGTGCTTGTCGCTGATGATGGCGGAGTAATCGTCGTTGCCAGCAATCGAGGGATATAGCTGTTGCGCGTGCGCGAGTATCCCTTCGGCCAGGCGCTCCGCCACCTGCCGCGGCGCCAGCACATAGTCCGGCGTCACGCATACCTGCCCCGCGAACAGCAACTTCCCGTGGGCCAGACGCGCGGCCGTCATGTCGATGTCCGCGCTCCTGCCGACGAAGACCGGACACTTTCCTCCCAGCTCCAAGGTGACCGGCACCAGGTTCTTTGCCGCTTCCATCATGACCTTCCTGCCGGTTTCAGTCGACCCCGTGAAAAGCAGATGGTCGAACTGCAAACGGCTGAAGGCCGCCGCGACGTCGGCCCCGCCCTGTACCGCCAGAACTTCAGCGGCGTCGAACTCCCTGCCCAGTTCCCTGGCGAGCAGGCTGGAGGTCGACGGAGTCAATTCCGGCAGTTTGATCATTGCACGGTTGCCCGCCGCCAATATCCCCACCAAGGCGAGATAGCTGATAAGGACAGGTCCGTTCCAAGGTGTCATGGCGCCCACCACCCCAAGCGGCGCGAAACTGAGCTCCACGTCGACATCCGGATCGCCGACGTCGAGTGGCTGCGCTTTCATCCACTCGCCGAGTTGGTCCGAGGTGTGACGGATGATCTCGAGTCCCCCCAGGATGTCCGCGGAATGGCTCAGGAATCGGCTGCGTCCGCCAAAATCGGCTGCCTCCGCTTCCACGATTTCGTTCCGGTTCCGATCCAGCACGTTGGCCAACCGTCTAAGACGGTCGAGCCGGACATCGAGAGCAGGATAACCCGCGCGCATAAACGACTTCTTCTGCCTGCCCAACGCCTCGGACAGTTCGTGTTCCATGGTTATGGTCATGGTCGAGGGCCCTTGATCAGAGGAGTCCGGACGGCGACAAGGCGTCGTTCCCCAGCCATCCCGCCAAGGCATCCACGTAGGGGGGAGCGCCCATGTAGCTGGCTTTCTGGTCGGTGATGACCTGAACCAACGCGGGCTTTCCGGCGGAGAAGGCGCGTTGAACGGCCGGGACAATCTCCTGCGCTTCCTGCACGTATTCGCCATGCCCTCCCATGGCGCGCGCGATCTGGTCGTATCTAACGGGGCTGAACGTGGCCTCGATGGCATGGCCGACATGCTGCATGTGAGACGACATTTCCGCGCCCAGCGCGCGATCATCGTTGACGATGACCACCACGGGAAGTTGGTGTCGGACCAGCGTTTCGAACTCCGCCAGATGAAAGCCCAGCGCCCCATCGCCCGTCAGCAGGCAGACGCGCCGCCGCGAGCCGGCGGCAAGCTGCGCGCCGAGGGCATAACCCAGGCCGGAGCCAAGGTGCGAAAAAGTGGAAGTGTAGAGAAAATCGCTGCTGCGCTGCTCAAAGAACGCCATCTTGTGGAGGATGGTAAGGCCGCCGTCCAACACGATGACGGCGTCGTCGGGAACGGCCTTGCGAGCCTCCAGCATGAGCCGGGACGGATGAATCTGCTCGGATTCGGGAATGGCCGCGGCCAGGCGTTCGCGCTCCGCTTCGTACCCGGCCCGCAATCGCGATAACTCTCCCCATGCAGCCGCCCCTCCTGCCCGTTCCAGTCCGGCGATAAGCTGACGCAAAGTCAGCGCCAGGTCTCCCACCACCGCGTGATCTGCGCAGCGGTTCACGCCCACCATGCCGGGGTCGGTCTCCAGCACCAGGATCTTGCGGTCCGCTCCCGCACCTGCGGCGAATTGCCCGTGACGCCCATAGCCGTCCATTTCGGGGAGATTGGTTCCGATCCCGATCAGGAGGTCGGACTTCTCTATCGCCTCTCTGCCCGCTCCGCTGAATTGGAACAAGTACCTGCCATCGCTCTCGGGAACCGCGCCGGAGCCGCCAAGCGAAGTCAGCACGGGCGCCGCGACCAGATCGGCCAGTTTGCGGAACTCGGCGTGCAAGCGGTTCCTAACGACCCCAGGTCCAGCCATCAGGATGGGCTTGCGAGCGCTCCGTATCAGGTCGCAAGCCTTATCCATACTGGCGGCGTCAGCGGCGCGAGGCTGTGCGCGATAGCGCGCCGGGCTTTCCAGGGGCGGAAAATCCCATTTCATGTCCTGGATGGAATAGTCGAATTCCAGATACACAGGCCCCGGCGTGCCTGCCCACGCCTGTCGGAATGCTTCCCTGACGATGTCGTCCAGATGCCCAGGCGTGTCGATGGACGCCACGAATTTACACGGCACGCGGAACATTTCGAGCATCGGCGCATACAGCCACCTGTTGCGGCGCACGGCAAGATTGGTGGAGGATTGCCTGCGCGAACCGATGAGCAGGAGAGGAATGTTCTCCTGCGCCGCACAGACAGCGGACGAGAGCATGTTGGAAACGCCCGGCCCCATGGCCCCCATGGCCACCTGCATGCGGCCCGTCATGCAGTAATAGCCCGAAGCCATGAAGGCCGCCACCTGCTCATGGCGCGGGCCAACGAGCCGGATGCCCTTCTGCTGCGCGCATTTCTGGATCTCCACCAGGCTCAGATCCCCCTGGGAAAAAATCACCTCGACTTTCTCCTCGAGTAGAAGGTCGACCAGCCGATCACCAAATGTCATCCTCACCCTGCTCTCCTGTTTCGATTTCAGCCGCGCTCTCGACGCCGCTGGATGCGGCATCAATAGAACGCCGCCAAGGATTTCTTCTTCAGCTGATCCAGGGCAAGGGCAAGGGTTCGCCGTCGGGATGGAACACCTCCACCGGCGAGGCCGCGAGTATGCCTCTGATCACCAGCGTGTCCTGGCCATCGTTGAATATCTGATGAACCACACAGCCAGGAATGGCGACGCTCATCCCCGCTGAGAAGCGCAGCGAGCCCTCGTCCGACTCGACCCTGCCCCTGCCTTGCTCGCACACGATCACTTCCGAGCATTCATGCCAGTGGTCCGGCGTCGCCATCCCCACGGCTATCTTCTGATGCCAGACCGAGAGGCCGGTCAGGCCGTCTCGATGCGATGCGATCGTCCGATGGGCGATGCCTTGCATCGATGTTTCGACTTCGTCGCTGTCCTGTATCAATTTCATGTCCGTTCCTTCCCTGGTTAGCGGCCGCGCGCCGGCATGAAACCGGCTCTTGCGCCCATCAGGAAAAAAGTAGCAAAGCCAGAAGGGAAGAAAGCTGGAGAAAGTGCATGATCTTGCGGACTTTCGTGCACTCGCTGCCGCGACTGGACGCGTGGGGCCACATTCCGCGGTGCCGAACCAACACGCATGCAGTGGATCCGATAGCGGCAGCGCGTTTACACGCGCTGGACCGCAAGGTACGGAAACGCTAATCTGCCTCGTGCCCGTTCCCGCTGCTGCACCTGACGTGCCGACGCTGCGGCGACACCCAAGCGCGACTTGCTGCCTGCGGCCCCATGGATCGAACAAGATGCAGACCATACTCGACACTGAACTTCTCACGCCGGGCAGGCGCTTCGAAGTGTTCCGGCTCGCCGTATGCCGCGTCGCGGAGATTTCGGTGCGCCGGACCGTGACAGACGGTTTCAACGCGAAGATCAAACAGGGAAAGGTCGGGTTCCTCGAATACTCGCTCGTCGACTACGACTCCGTCAGCATCGAGCGCGGCCCGGCAGATATCGCACGCGACCGGCAGACCGATTTCCTGCTTGCCGTTCATCTCGACGGCCGGGTGCACATGAAGCACCTGGACCGCGAAATGCCACTTCAGCGGGGCGATTTCACGATAGTGGACAGCACCCTGCCATACCGGATCGAAGCCAACAGTTCGGCCAGACGCCTGGTCATGCGTGTTCCCCGGCATGAGTTCATGCTGCGCGGCCTCACCACCGATACGATGTGCGGGCGTGTATTCAGCGGCGCGCGAGGCACCAGCGGGCTGGCCTCCCGCCTGCTGCAGGCCGTGGCAGCGGAGACGACCGACCAGATTCCACCGATCGGCCATTCGCTCACCTCCGCGTTGCTCGATCTGGTCGCCGAATCGGAAACCCAGGATGGCTCCGCGGTTCCGCTGGGCCGCTCGCATGACCACCTGATCAGGCGCATCAGAACGATGGCCCTCGCCCATCTCTCCGATCCGGATCTGTCCGCGAGCCGCATCGCCGAGTTGGTGGGTATCTCCATCCGCTACCTGCATCGCGTATTCGCCGCCACGGGAACGACGCTGCACAAATGGATAGAAGACGAACGCCTGGAACGCGCCCGATGCCAATTGCTGAACCTGAACCAGCGTCACCGCTCCATCCAGGAGATCGCGTTCAGTTGCGGTTTCAAGGATGCCGGCTACTTCGGCCGCCGCTTCCTGCGCAAATACGGCGCGACGCCCAGTCAACTACGCGGGACCGCAGCCAGACCCTGATCCACTCGGCCTTGCGGCGCCTGCCGCCTTTAGCGCAGCAGGCGCTTCGCCACCATCCAGCCGGATCCACCAGCCAAGCCTGGGCCCGGATGCGTGGACGCCCCGATGTGATGCACGTTGCTCCAGGGCGTGGCATGCCCTCGCTTACCGCTGACCCCGGAAAATGGGCGCAGCCAGAAGTACTGATCGGGTGTGCAAATGCCCGAATAGGGATCCCCGCCGACCAGATTGCAATTCAGCGATTCCAGGTCGGCCGGCGAGTATGCGCGGCGGCCAACCACGGTGGCAGCGAAGCCCGGCAGTACTTCTTCCAGCAGCCGCTGCACCCGGTCGGCCATGCGTTCCCGCACGGCGTCGTTCCACTTGCCGTCGGCGGGTACCTGGATTTCACCCGCCGCATCGCCCGTAAGCGTGGCCGGCATGTCCTGCATCTGGATCCACAGAATGGCGCCGCCTGCGGGCGCACGGGTGGCGTCGATGGCAGCCGGCTGGGAAATTGCGAGCGTGGGCCTCGCGGGCAGGAAACCGTTGTTCGCCTGGGCCACCGCCATGGACACGGCTTCGAGGCTCTGGGCCAGATGCAATAGCGGAACCTGCGCAAGCTCTGAATCCGGCCATGATGGCGGGGCCGACAAAGCGAAATGGATCTGCATGCAGCCCCTTCCGTAGCGATAGGCGTGGGCGCGCTTATGCCACTGCGCCGGCGCGTTCGGCGCCAGACGGCCGTAAAGCTGGGTCGGCGTCACATTGCACACCACCGCCCGCCGCGCGCGCCAGACCTGTCCGTTCGCAGCCACCCCCACGGCCCGCGCGCCGTCGAAGAGTATGCGCTCGACATCGGTGTCGACGTGCACCACGCCATGGTGCCGTGCGATCAACCGGCAGAAAGCCTCGACGATCTTGGCGCTTCCGCCTCGCACCAGGGGAATGCCGTTGGCGATGATCGATGCAAACACCGTCTTGCCGATCAGGGCCGAGCAAGCATCGTCCGGACCCATGCCCATATGCAAGGGCCAGGGCGCAAGAGCCGTGCGGAACAACTCGCCGCGCAGCTCGCGGTCGCTCCAGCGGCGCAGATTCTCTATGCCGCGGGCGCCAAATTCTGCCAACCCGTCCACACCCCGCCGCATGCCCACGCTCACGACTTCCCGCATGGTCCGCCAGCTGTAGGGATCCTGTCCCAACAAGCCGAACGTCAGGCCCGCGTCGGCCCCGAACAGGCGCTCGGCCTCACGGCCGAAGGTGTCCCCGTCACCCGCGCAAGCCGTGTTCAATCGCTGGACGGTATCGGAGATGTCTTGCTTGAACGCCAAGAACCGCCCATCGGGCCGAATCACGCCCGTGGCATAGCCGTTCTGCACGAATTCAAGCCCCTCCCCGTGCAGGTCGCGGCTCAGCTCGGCATATGCGGGACCGCTGGTGAACAAAGGATAGGACGTGGACAGCAGGTCGTGCACGTAGCCGGGGAACAATTCTTCGCTGACGATGCAGCCGCCGGGCCGCGTGTTGCGTTCCAGAATGGCGACACGCCAGCCCCGGCGCGCCAGTAGTGCGCCGCACACCAGCGAATTGATGCCGCTGCCCACGATGATGGCGTCGACCTCATCCGGCATCATCCGCGCTTCCGCTCTTGGTGGCCTGCGCCCCGGGCGTACAACGCCGCCGTGGTGTCGCGCATGAAGGGCAGCTCCCCATACTCCACCAGCTCAAGCTGATTGCCGAAGGGATCGAGGAAGTAGTTGATGCGCAACCCCGCGCACGGGCCAGAGGTCACGGCCACAGGCCCGGCCATCGTCGCGACGCCGGCCCGCCGCAAATGGGCAAGAGCAGCATCCATGCTCGCCACTTTGAATGCGATATGGCTCGCCCCGAGATCGCAGTTCCGGGGAGGAATCTGACGCGCATCACCGGGAAGCTCGTACCTGAACAGCTCCAGCATCAGATTGCTGCCGAGCGCCAGCATGACCAGTTGCAGGCGCGCGCCAGGCACGCGCAGGTGGGCTTCGGTCCAATCGCTGCCGTCCGGACCACGCGGCATGCTTGCCGCGTCGAAAGGCCCCAGACGATAGAGCTCCACGGCACCCATGACATCACGGTAAAAATCGACGGCGCGATCCAGATCCGGGACGGTCAGCGCCACGTGATCCACATGCATCAAGCCAGGGAGGACGCTATTGTTCATTGCCGATACCTCGATGAGCGGTACTGGACGCAAGGGCCTGTCTTGCGGTTCATGCCTGGACGGCGCCTATGGGAACTGCCTGCCTCAAGCGGGCGAGGATGGCCGCGACGTCCATGGCCCCCGTGGCAAGAACAGTGACCTGGCTTGGCCCCTCCAGCAGCAGCGAGGGAAACCCGCGCACTCCCAGGCGACGGCTCAAGGCGAAATCCTGCGCCACGTCATGCCGGGCGAAGGCCGAGGTGAAAGCATCACGGAACTCACCAAACGGCAGGCCCGCGTGCGCACAAGGCTCGCGGTAGTAGTCGGCCTGAGCGGGATCCTGCCCCTCAACATAGAACTTGCGCTGCACCGCAGCGAAGAATGCCAGCTTGGTCATGGCAGGCAGGCCGCGCGCGGATGCCATCCTCTCCGCAACCACGACCGCCCGGCATGGCGGCTCCGTGTCGTAGTTGAAATAGGTCCTGTCGAGCAGATCGAAGCCGAACGGCTGTCCGGTCACCTTGGCAATGTGGCTCCATTCGTGCCGCAGGAAACGCTTGAAATTCTCGTCCCAAGGGTCGCCGCCGCCCACCCGCAGGCCGCCCACGGTCAGCTTGAAGGGCACTCCCTCGGCCTGGCAGAACAATGCGATCCTTTCTATGGCCGGCGCCATGCCCCAGCACCAGGAGCACATCGGGTCTCCGACATAATGGACGACCCACCCAAGCTGGGCATCGCCGGACCTGCGCGCCGGCATATCGTCAGACAGCGGCAAGGCGCAAGCGCCCTGCTCCGAATCGCAGTTCATCATTGCGCCGTCGCCTCCAGACCCCGGGGGTTATCGATGGCATATAGCCACTTGCCGTCTGGTCGGCGAGTGGCCACGTCGGTGCTCGTGCCGTCCTTCCGGTACAGCGCAGCAAGGCCATCGAGGTCGCGCGCGTTGAACCGCTGCTCGAAGGTTCTCGTCAGCGCCATCGGAGAGTTGGGCAACTCCTGCGCCATGGCGGCCGCCATGCCCGCCCCCATCAGCAACGCCGTTGTCGCAACTGCTCTAAACATGTCCTCACCTCATGGGGCTGTGAATGACACGATCCTAATTGAGATGGGATGCGCAAAAAACACGGCGAAAAAGTAACTCTGAGTTCAATTTTTGAGAACAACGGCACGGACAAGGCGCCTACAAGGGGCGACGTCCCTGCCACGAACCATTTTCACTTCGACGATCCGGGCGTAGTCGTATGAATTTTATTTGACACTTAAATATTTCATATTAGAAACTAACGCCCATCAATACCCACCGGAACGGAGCAGCCCATGAGCAAGATCGCCGATGCAATCTGTGCAGGGAAAATCGCGGGAGCAGCCATTCTGGCCGCCTCGATCGCAGGCTGCTCGGGAGCTGGCGCACCCCGCACGCCCGCGGCGGCTGCCGACGCCGTCTTCATCAACGGCAAGGTGGTCACGGTCGACGCGCGCTCCTCCGTCGCCCAGGCCCTGGCCGTCAAGGACGGCAAGTTTCTCGCCGTCGGCACGAGTGACAGCGTCATGTCCCATGCAGGTCCCGCCACCCGGGTCATCGACCTCAAGGGACGCACGGTAATTCCTGGCCTGGCCGATTCGCATCTGCACGCGGTCGGAGGCGGCCCCGGCATCGACCTGTCCGCAACCAGGTCTCTGGCGCAGTTGCTCGGCAAGGTATCCGAAGCCGCCAAGGCCGCCGCCCCAGGTGAAGTGCTGATCTCCAATAGCGACTGGCACGAAGCCCAACTCAAGGAGCAGAGGCTGCCCACCGCCGACGAACTGGAAACAGCGGCGCCCGGCGTTCCCGTCATACTCGTGCGGGGCGGCCATAGCTATTTCCTCAACAACACGGCCTTGTCCAAATACGGCATTACGGCAGCGACGCCGGTGCCTCCGGGGGGCTCCGTCCCCCGCGCCGCGTCCGGACGCCTGACCGGCGAACTCACCGGCAACGCCAAGCGGCTGGCCGCGCTGCCGCCAGCTCGCCCCATCACCCTCGCCACCCTCGAAGCACAGCAACGCAAGCTCAATGAGTATGGGCTCACCAGCATCCGCATCCCCGGCACGACTGTCGCTGCCTACCGGCAGTTCCAGGCGCTACGCGACAGCGGCCGGGCGACCGTGCGCTACAGCATTCTGTTCCGCCCCGCCGGCCTTGCCGATTTCCGTTCCAGCGTTGTCGATGCGGGCATCAAACAGAACGAAGGCGATGAATGGGTCAAGGTATGGGGCATCAAGATCAGCGTGGATGGGGGCTTCGAAGGCGGGCGCATGACGCGCCCCTATGCAGGCGCCATGGGCAAGGGCGGAACCTATTACGGCCTGCAGACCATTCCGCAGGCGGTCTTCGACGAATACGTAGCGGAGATCAACCGCGCCGGTTGGCGCGCGGCTGTCCATGCGGTGGGCGATGCCGGCGTGGACCAGGTGCTACAGGGGTTCGAGAAAGCCAATGCGGAACATGACCTCACGCGCGACGGCTGGACTATCGAGCACGCGTTCATTACCCGGCCAGACCAGTATCCGCGCATCCGCGCCATGAATCTGCGCCTGTCGGTCCAGGACCATCTCTATCTTGCCGCGCCCGTGCTCAAACGCTACTGGGGCGCCGAACGCGCAGCGCGGGTGACACCGCTGAAAACCTACCTGGATCAACGCTTCATGCTGGCGGGAGGCACCGATTCCCCCGTCATTCCGGTCAACCCGTTCTGGGCCATGTACCACTTCCTGACGCGCGATACCATTTCGGACGGCGTCTATGGCGCCGATGAGGCGGTCTCTTCGCGCGACGCCGTGCTCAGACTGATGACCATCAACAACGCCATATTGACCGACGAAGCAGCCATCAAGGGATCCATCGAGGCGGGCAAGCTGGCCGATTTCGTGGTGCTTTCCGCCGACTACCTGGACATCCCGGCCGCCGAGGTGAAAGACCTCACTGCGCTGGCCACTTACGTGGGCGGCCAGGAGGTCTATCGGGCCTCGGCCTTCTGACCACAGTCCGCATTCGGCTACCGGGGAACCGCTCCCACCGACTGCATGTACGCCGGCTCATCAAGCAGCACATCCAGTTCGCCTGGGTCGCTGACCTTGACCTTGAAAAACCATCCGGCGCCAAGAGGGTCCGTGTTGGCAAGCGTCGGGTCGTCACGCATGGCCGCATTGACCTCGACGATCTCACCTGAGACGGGCAGGTACACATCTGAAACCGTCTTGGCTGACTCGACCGAGGCGGCGGCAGCGCCCTGCGCAAAGGTCTCTCCGATGTTTGGAAGCGTCACGGAAATCAGGTCGCCCAGACCTTCCAGCGCCTTGGGGGTGACTCCCACGACGGCCACCATGGTTTGCTGCGCATAGGAGGTTTCAAGGACGTAAACCCAATAGTGGTCTTTGGAAAATCGCATGGACACCCTCGTCTCCCGATCACATCAACGCCGGCCGTATTGCTCTTCAAGCCCTTCGGCCTGGAGCGCGGCCTTGACCGCCGGACGTGCCTCGACGCGAGCCATGTAGCCGTTGAACGCCGAGAACGCGTCGAGCGAAATCCTGAACTTGACGCACCAGCGCGTAAGGGCAAAGAGGTAGGCATCTGCAACGCTGAAGGCGTCACCCATCAGATACGCGCGGCCATCTTCCAGCACGCTGTTCAGGTAGGCCAACTTGGCAATGACCGGGCGCTGCGCGTCCGTCGCATCGTCCGAGGGAGCCAGGTAGAACAGCGGCGTAAACGACTTGTGATATTCCGAAGACAGGTAGTTCAGCATCTCTTGCAGACGTGCCCGTTCCAGCGTGCCGTTGGCGGGCACCAATGCTGGCGCGTAGCGGTCCGCAAGGTATTGGGTGATGGCCGGACCTTCCGTCAGCAGGCCACCGTCGAACTCGAGGGCGGGCACTGAGCCCTTCGGATTGATCAGGTAGTAGTCGCCACCCGATGCGGTCTTGTGCTTCCATAGATCGACTTTGGCCAATTCATGGGGCAGATTGGCTTCCCGGAGCACGATGTGAACAGCCAGCGAGCAGGAGCCAGGGGAGTAATACAGTTTCATGGTTGGATTCGCTAAAGGTTGTTTGCAGGCCTGAACGTTTTGTCCAGACCGGGGTTTGATGCCACCAGGGAGCGTTCCCTTGGGCATGCGCGATCGGCGGCCTGCCGCTCAGGCGTGAAGCCGCTGCCCGATTTGCGCCACGCGGGCACCGTAGAGCTTCACGGTTTCAAGGTCTCCGCCGGGAATGCCTTGAGCGTCCATGTCAGAAGGCGACTGCACCAGCGCGCCGACGGATCCGCCCAGGTTGTTGATGTCCGCGCGGGTGGCGGCCGAGGTATTGGCGGGGGCCAACCCCAGGCTTACCCAAATGCCGCCGTGCTGGGACGCCAGCGTCTGCATGATGATCAGGGAAACCTGCTTATCGCCATTCAGGCTGGCGCTATTGGTGAAGCCGCCGAAGACTTTGTCCTGCCATTGGCGGACAAACCATCGCTTGGAGGTGGCATCCGCGAATTTCTTGAACTGCCAAGGCACCGAGCCCATATACGTGGGTGCGCCGAAGATGATGGACTTCGCTGCGTCCAGTTGGTCCCAAGCGGCCTCGGCAATGTTGCCGTCAACATCGATTTCGACCAGCGCGGCCTGCGCGCCCTCCGCCGCCGCTTGCGCTACGCGCTTGGTGTGGCCATATCCGGAGAAGTAAACAACGACAGGTTTTGACATTTCGGCATCCCATGTGTGTGAAGTGGATGGGAAGAATCGTAATTGGCGGTGCAAAAAAGAAAAATCTGGTTCAAAATCATGCTTAGTTCAATATTTGTGAACAATATATGGACAAGCTCACCGCGATGGCCACCTTCGTGAAGGTGGTGGATGCTGGAAGTTTCACCCGTGCGGCCGACGCCATGGGGCTGCCGAAAGCACGCGTTTCGCAGCGCATCAGCGACCTGGAAAAGCATCTGGGCGTGCGATTGCTCCACCGCACTACCCGCGCCCTCAGCCTCACGGACGACGGCGCCGCCTACTTCGACAAGTGCCAGGCCCTGCTGCAGCAGATTGACGAAGTGGAAGCCACGCTAAGCGGGGGAACGGCGACGCCCATGGGCCGGCTGCGGGTGGATTCCCTGATCACCGTCGCAAGATGGGTGATCGCGCCACGGCTGCACGCCTTCCAGGCGCGCTACCCGAAAATCCAACTGCGCCTGAGCGGTTCGGACCGGATCAGCAATCTGCTTGAGGACGGCATCGATTGCGCGATTCGGGGTGGCTTGCTCAAGGATTCCAGCATGATCGCCCGCCATCTTTGCGACATCCAGATGGGCTTGTACGCCTCGCCCGGCTACCTGGCCGCCGCAGGCCGCGTCGACACCCCGGACGCCCTGTCTCAACTCAGACGCCTGAGCTGGTTCAGCGGCAAGGAACGCAATCCCTTCATGTGGGAACTGGAATCGGGCGCCAACCGCTTTGTGCTGCCATCTGGCGACGGTATGCAGTTCGATGAACCTGATGTCGCGATTTCGGCATGCATGGCGGGTAGCGGCGTCTGCCCGGGCGCCCCGTTCGCCGTCGCAGGTTTCGTCCGGTCCGGAAAGCTCGTACCCGTGCTACCGGAATGGCACTTTTCCGCCAGGCCGGTTCATATCGTCTACCCCAGCTCCAGGCACCTGTCAGTACGGGTGCGCTGCTTCGTAAACTGGATACTGGAGATCTTTTCAGAACAAGGAGAGATCCAGCTCACGCCGGCCGCGCTTGCGCGGGAATCGAGCTACTTGAACGAGCAACGCCTGACGCCGCCGGATTTGGCTGGTTGAGCGGGTGAAAAAAAGGCGCCGAAGCGCCTTTTTTTAATGCCGCGAAATTCGCGGGATTATTCCCACTCGATCGTCGCCGGCGGCTTGCTCGACACGTCATACACCACGCGATTGATCCCGCGCACTTCATTGATGATGCGCGAAGAAACCCGAGCCAGCAGCGGATGCGGCAGCGGCGCCCAATCAGCGGTCATGAAGTCGAACGTCTGCACCGCGCGCAGGGCCACAACGTATTCGTAGGTGCGGCCGTCGCCCATCACGCCCACCGACTTCACCGGCAGGAACACGGCGAACGCTTGCGAGGTCAGCTCGTACCAGGTCAGGCCGCTGGCCTCGTCCTTGGTGTTGCGCAGTTCTTCGATGAAGATCGCGTCGGCGCGGCGCAGCAGTTCGGCGTACTCGTGCTTGACTTCGCCCAGGATGCGCACGCCCAGGCCGGGGCCGGGGAACGGATGGCGGTAGACCATCTGCGGCGGCAGGCCCAGGGCCACGCCGAGTTCGCGGACTTCGTCCTTGAACAGTTCGCGCAGCGGCTCCAGCAGTTGCAGGTTCAGCGTGTCCGGCAGGCCGCCCACGTTGTGGTGCGACTTGATGGAGGTGGCCTTGCCGGTCTTGGCGCCAGCGGATTCGATGACGTCGGGGTAGATCGTGCCTTGGGCCAGCCACTTGGCGCTTTGCTGCTTGCCAGCCTGTTCCTGGAACACTTCGACGAATTCGCGGCCGATGATCTTGCGCTTGGCTTCCGGATCCGCCACGCCGGCCAGCTTGCCCATGAACTGGGCGGTGGCATCGACGTGGATGATCTTCACGCCCATGTTTTCGGCGAAGGTCTGCATGACCTGCTTGCCTTCGTCCAGGCGCAGCAGGCCGTGGTCGACGAACACGCAGGTGAGCTGGTCGCCGATGGCCTTGTGGATCAGCGCCGCGGCCACCGAGGAGTCCACGCCGCCGGACAGGCCCAGGATGACTTCGTCCGTGCCGACCTGCTCGCGGATGCGGGTGACGGCTTCGGCCACGTAGTCGGGCATGTTCCAGTCGCCTTCGCAGCCGCAGATCTCGTTGACGAAGCGGGCCAGCATGGCCTTGCCCTGGACGGTGTGCGTGACTTCGGGATGGAACTGGACGGCGTAGAACTTGCGGTCTTCGTCGGCCATGCCGGCGATGGGGCAGGACGGCGTGGAAGCCATCAGCTTGAAGCCCGGGGGCAGCTGGGTGACCTTGTCGCCGTGGCTCATCCAGACCTTGAGCATGCCATGGCCTTCGGCAGTGGCAAAGTCTTCCAGGCCTTCCAGCAGCTTGGTGTGGCCGTGGGCGCGGACTTCGGCGTAGCCGAATTCGCGGTGGTCGGAATAGCTGACCACGCCGCCCAGCTGCTGCGCCATGGACTGCATGCCGTAGCAGATGCCGAGCACGGGCACGCCCAGTTCGAAAACCGCATGCGGCACGCGCATGGAGCCTTCTTCGTAGGCGGAGGCGTGGCTGCCGGACAGGATGATGCCCTTCAAGCCTTGCGCCACCTGGTCGCGCACGAAGGCGTCGTCGACGTCGCCGGGGTGCACTTCGGAGTAGACGCCGGCTTCGCGGACGCGGCGGGCGATCAGCTGGGTGACTTGCGAACCGTAGTCGAGAATGAGGATGCGCTGGTGCATGGAGACTCTACCGGTAAAGAATAAAACCGCAGTAAATAAAACCGCACCGGCAGAACCGCTGATTCATGTTGCGGTTCTGCCGGTGCGCGATGCATGACATTGTAGTTGACTGTACGGATCAGTCGGCGCGGTAGTTGGGCGCTTCCTTGGTGATCTGTACGTCGTGCACGTGGGACTCGCGCACGCCCGCGGAGGTGATCTCCACGAATTCGGTCTTGGTGCGCATGTCGTCGATGGTGGCGCAGCCGCAGTAGCCCATCGAGGCGCGGATGCCGCCGACCAGTTGGTAAATGATGGCCAGCACGCTGCCCTTGTAGGGGACGCGGCCTTCGATGCCTTCGGGGACCAGCTTGTCGGCGTTGTTGGACGGATCCTGGAAGTAGCGGTCGGCGGAGCCGTCCGTCATGGCGCCCAGGCTGCCCATGCCGCGGTAGGACTTGTACGAACGGCCCTGGAACAGCACGACTTCGCCAGGCGCTTCTTCGGTGCCGGCGAACATGCCGCCCATCATGCAGGCGAAAGCGCCGGCCGCCAGGGCCTTGGCGACGTCGCCCGAGTAGCGGATGCCGCCATCGGCGATCAGGGGCACGCCCGTGCCTTCCAGCGCCTTGGCGACTTCGGAGATGGCATGGATTTGCGGCACGCCCACGCCCGCGACGATGCGGGTGGTGCAGATGGAGCCGGGGCCGATACCGACCTTGACGCCGTCGGCGCCGTATTCGACCAGCGCGCGCGCGGCGGCGGCGGTGGCGATGTTGCCGCCGATGACTTCAACCTTGGGGTAGTTCTGCTTGACCCAGCGCACGCCTTCCAGCACGCCCTTGGAATGGCCGTGAGCGGTGTCGACGATGAGCACGTCGACGCCTGCCGCAACCAGCTTTTCCACGCGTTCTTCGGTGCCGGCGCCCACGCCGACCGCAGCGCCCACGCGCAGCTGGCCTTGGGCGTCCTTGCTGGCCATCGGGTGTTCGGTGTTCTTGACGATGTCCTTGACCGTGGCCAGGCCGCGCAGTTCAAAGCCGTCGTTGACGATCAGCACGCGCTCCAGGCGGTGCTTGTGCATCAGGGACTGCGCCTCTTCCAGCGTGGCGCCTTCCTTCATGGTGACCAGGCGTTCCTGCGGCGTCATGATGTTGCGCAGGGGCTGGTCCAGGTTTTCTTCGAAACGCAGGTCGCGGTTGGTGACGATGCCGACCAGCTTGCGCCCTTCGACCACCGGCAGGCCCGAGATGCCATGCTGGCGCTGCAACGCGATGGCGTCGCGCACTTTCATCTGGGGGGTGACTGTGACCGGATCGATCACGATGCCGAATTCGTGGCGCTTGACGCGGGCGACTTCACGCGCCTGGGCGTCCGCGGACAGATTCTTGTGGATGATCCCGATGCCGCCCTCTTGTGCCATGGCGATGGCCAGACGCGATTCGGTGACGGTGTCCATGGCGGCGGACACAAGCGGGATGTTCAGGCTGATGTTGCGAGTGAGGCGCGTAGCCAGGGAAGTGTCGCGAGGCAGGACCTCGGAATACGCAGGCACCAGCAACACATCGTCGAAGGTGAGCGCTTTTTGTACGAGACGCATGGGTAACTCCGGGCGCAAAGCAAGATTATACGCCGCTTGGGTGTTTTGCCTAGGTGTTGACCCTAGGTTCTCGGGGATATTTCTGCGCGCCGAAGCGGCCTTTTGCCGCCTCGCAATATTTTTACCCGGATGTATTGACTTGTATTTTTACCCGGATCATAATTCATCTGTAATTTTCACCCGGACAAAAACATGAATCAACCATCCGCCCCCCAACCCACCGATCCACACACCGCCTTCGCCGGCCACCGCATGCTGGCCGCCGGCGCCCTGGCCGACGTGGCGCTCGCCGTCAAACGGGCCATGGACGCGGGCAGCGACGCTTCCATCCTGGTGTTCGACGATCAGACCGGCAAGCAGGTCGACCTGGACCTGAGAGGCGACGATGCCGCCATTGCGCAACGCCATGGCGCCCGGGCCGAGCCCGCGCCCTTGGCATCCGGCCTGGCCGCCGAAGCGGCAGCCGACGAAACGCAGCCGCGCGGCCGGGGCCGCCCCAAGCTGGGCGTGGTGGCGCGCGAGGTGACCCTGCTTCCGCGCCATTGGGACTGGCTGGGTGCGCAGCCCGGCGGCGCTTCGGTCGCCTTGCGCAAGCTGGTGGAACAGGCCCGCCGCGACAACGAGGCGCAGGACCGCCAGCGCGAACGCCAGGAGGCCGCCTACCGCTACATGTCCGGCATGGGCGGGAACCTGCCTGGTTTCGAGGAAGCGACGCGGGCGCTGTATGCCGGCGACCGCGAGCGTTTCGCGCAGCAGATCGCGGCCTGGCCTGAAGATGTGCGCGGCTACGCCATGCAATTAGCGTGGCACGGATCCGGCGAGGCCGCCGCGAGCTGACGCCATCAACGCAGCATCGGCCACAGCGTCAGCGTCAGCAACACGCCCATGCCGATGTTGAACCATTTCAGGCGTCCGGGCTGCGCGAGGAATCCGCGCAGCGCCACGCCGAAGCCGGCCCACAGCGACACGCTGGGCAAGTTCACCAGCGCGAACACCAGGCACATCCAACCCAGTGAAATCCAGGGCGCCGCGGCGTCGACATAGACCGCTACCGAGGCCAGCGCCACGATCCACGCCTTGGGGTTGATCCACTGGAACAAGGCCGATTCCATGAAGGTCAGCGGCCTGGCCGATGCCTGCCCCGCGCCGATCGAGCGCGACAGCGCGATGCGCCATGCCAGGTACAGCAGATAGGCCGCGCCGCCGATCTTCAGCGCCACGGACAACGGCGGCCAAGCCTGGAACAGCGCCCCCAGGCCCAGCCCTACCCCCAACAGCAGCAAGGTAAACCCGACGGTGATGCCCAGCACCTGGGGCAGCGTCCGGCCAAAGCCGAAATTCGCTCCCGAGGTCATCAGCATGACGTTGCTGGGGCCCGGCGAAACCGAGGTCACGAAGGCGAACACCGCCAGGGCAAGCAGATTTTCAATAGACAAGGCACCACTCCGGTTGCACGCGGCGCACGCTTGCGCCGACGCTCAGACAGCGGCATTGTGGCTCCGGGCCGGCCTGATTAATATTGGCGGTTTTGACATCTTTGATAGCGTTCTTGCCATGAAAATCCAGATCCTGGCCCTGGAGGGCGTGTTCGATACCGGCCTGTCCGCCATCCTGGACGTGTTCACCACGGCCAACGAGCTGTCGCCTCTGTTGCCGGAACCGGTACAGCCGCTCGAGGCGCGCGTGGTCGGCATGCGCCGCAGAGTGCATACCTCGCAGGGATTCGGCGTGCCCATTTCAGGCAGCCCGGACCCGTCGGACCCGGGCTGGCTCGTCATCCCGGCCATCGGCTGCAAGATGCCCGAAACGCTGGTGCCCGCGCTGGCCCGCGCCGACGTGCGCGATGCCGGCCGGATGCTGCGGGAACGCGCCCCCGGCGCGAACACCGCCGCGGCCTGCATCGGCACCTTCGTGCTGGCGGAGTCCGGCCTGCTGGACGGCCATAAGGCCACTACCACCTGGTGGCTGGCGCCCCTGTTCAGGCAACGCTATCCGGCGGTGGACCTGGAGGACGGCCGCATGCTGGTGCGCTCGTCGTCGTTGCTGACGGCAGGCGCGGCGCTCAGCCACATGGACATGGCGCTCTGGCTGGTGCGCCAGGCCAGTCCCGAGCTGGCCGCGCTGGTGGCCCGCTATCTGATCGTGGACCAGCGGCCGGCGCAATCCGCCTATGCCATCACCGACCACCTGACGCATGCCGAGCCGCTGGTGCAGGCGTTTGAACGCTGGGCGCGCGCGCATCTGGCGCAGGGATTCTCGCTGGAGGCCGCGGCGCAGGCGCTGGGCGCCAGCAAACGCACGCTGGCGCGCCGCACGCAGGAGGTGCTGGGCAAGAGTCCGCTGTCGTATTTCCAGGACTTGCGCGTGGAGCGCGCCGCCCACTTGCTGAAGACCACCAGCCTGTCGCTGGAGCAGATCGCGGCGCAGGTCGGCTATGCCGACGGCGTCACGCTGCGCAACCTGCTGCGCCGGCGCCTGGGCCAAGGCGTGCGCCAGATACGCTGAAGTCCCGCATCCGGTGCGCGTGCGCAATGCGGGCGGTGGGCGCGTCCAGCGATATGCGTTTTAATGGGGAGTAAGCGGCAGGCGCGCTTTCCGCGCCCGCGCATTTCCACACGGTGCATCATGGCCATCGCAAAGAACTTTCTGCTCTACGACGGAGACTGCCCTTTCTGCTCGAACTACGTGCGGATGCTGCAATTGCAGAAGGCCGTCGGCCCCATCGATCTGCTGAACATGCGCGACCATCCCGACCTGGCGGTGGCCTACAAGGCGCAAGGGTATGACCTGAACCAGGGCATGCTGTTGCACCTGGACGGCCAGGACTATTGGGGCGCGGACTGCATCAACCGGCTGGCGCTGATCAGCACCGGCAACGACCTGTTCAACAGCGTCAATGCCGCCGTGTTCCGCAACCCCTGCCTGTCGACCGCGCTCTATCCTTTCATGCGCACGGGCCGCAGCCTGGCGCTGACGTTGCTAGGCAAGAAGAAGATGCAGATGTAGCAGCGGACGGCGCCGCCGTCGACGCCGCGGCACGATAAAGCCGCCCGCATGAAGGCGGCTTGCGCTAGCCCGCGCCAACCGCTCTTGCCAGAGGCTGCACGGCGGCCTCGATCGGCAGGCCCGCATCAGAGCCGCAACGGCGCCACCCCGACGCGGGGTCGCGCTTGTCGTAGAGATAATCCCAGTCCGTGCCGCACAAAGCACAGGTGAACGCTTCGTGCTGCACGCTCCGCTGCGTCTGGCCGGGCGATCTCACCATGCCCAGGCTGATCAGGTTCTCATGCCCGGGCGCATCGCGCCGGTCGGTCACGATCGCCTCGCATTTTTTGCACGCCCCCATGTCTCCTCCCCTTTCAATACCCTTTCAAACGGGATATTACGAAGGGAAGAGTCATCAAAGTTCAGCAATTCTCACCGCCCAGGACCGGCCGGCGCTGTGATTCGGGCGGCCCTGGGCCGGCTTCAGACCAAGGTCACCTTGCCCGTGGCCAGGCTGTACACGCCGCCGACCACGCCCAGCTTTTTCTGCTGCACCATCTCTTGCAAGAGCGGCTGCGCGGTCTTCAGGCGCTCGACCGCCAGGCGCACATTCGCCGCGACGGCCGCGGCCATCAGATCCTTCGCGCCCGACTGGCTGGCAAGTTCGACGGCGGGCTTGATCGCATTCACCAGCGCGGGCAGATGCCCCGGGAACTCGGTCTTGTCCTTGAGCGCTTTCACCGTCGCGTCCACCGCGCCGCAGTTGTCGTGGCCCAGCACCAGGATCAGCGGCGCGCGCAAGACCAGCGTGCCGTACTCCAGGCTGGCCAGGCCGTCTTCATTCACGAAGTTGCCGGCCACGCGCACGATGAACAGGTCGCCCGGCCCCTGGTCGAACGCCAGTTCCGGCGCCACCCGCGAGTCCGAACAGCCCAGAATGGCGGCGATGGGCTTCTGCTTCACGGCGCGGGCTGCGCGCCCTGCGGAATAATCCCGCATGTTCGGCTTGTTGGCGGCGTAGCGGGCATTGCCGGCCATCAAGCGTTTCAAGGCCGCGTCGGGACCGATATCGTTTGACGGCACGGCGGCCTGGGCATCGCCCAGCCAGCCCGAAGCGCCGGCCGTCGCCACGGCTGCGGCGCCGAACAGCAGCCGGCGGCGATTGAACTGTGGGGGATTTGCGCAAGAGGAACAGTCGCACATGAGGCTCTCCTGAAAGACGGACGTCTAGGAAAACAGCGCATGACCATTGTGCTGCCATAGCGCCTTCAACTGCTCAGACATTGCGCTGCCGCAATCAAAAAAAGCGCCGCAATCACCGCTTGAGAAACGCGTACACCGGGCGTAATGTGGAAATGCGGCATATGCCGCGGCACCTGCATAGGTACGCACCATGACGCCCAAGACCCCCCATCCCAATCCTCCCCAGGCCGCACCGGACGCGCACGCGGCCCCGCAGGCCGACAAGGAACGCGCCCGTGCTGACCATCAGCACGAGGAAGCCCGGCGCAAGGCCCTGGTCGGATCGCAGCACAAGGACAACACCCACAGCGTCGCCGCGCCGCGTTACCACGGCCACCGCGGCGGCTAAGCGCCCGCGCCAGCTAGATTCCGTAACTTCTTGGAAAAACATCGAACTGAAATAAGCGCCTGAAAGTCGGACCATCGTGCGTTGGACTTTGGACTGGGCCAAAAGAATGAGTCCTGGTCCTTCCGTCTTGCCCTGAGTGGTTTTCACCGACAAAGGATGCTAATCGTGACTCCGATCAGAAAGACCGCCGCCGCCTGTGCGCTGGGCGCCTTGATGACCCTGGCGGCGGCCGGCCCGGCCGCGTTTGCCCAAGCCCAGGCCAACGCCCCCACGCCCCTGGCCACCGGCCTGACTGACTCCGGCGCCGCCGAGGGCCAGGTGATCGAAGCGGTGCGCAGCGGCGATATCCTGTCCATCAAGGTACGGTTCAAGCCCATCGTCATGGGCAAGACGGAGATGCTCTATCCGCAGATCAGCAAGAGCGATTATGAAAACAGCTTCTACGTGGTCGCCGGCAACAAGAAGCATCTGCTGCTGAGAGACAGCAACGACAAGCCGTTGACCAATCCCAAACTGATGATTAGGACCGAGAAGGACGCCCCGATCGCCGGCTCCTGGCAGGGGAAATTCCCCGCCCCGCCCAAAGAGATCAAAGAGGTCTCGTTGACGATACCCAGCGTCGAGACCTTCGACGCCATCAAGATCACCGACCGCTAGCCATGGCCGGCTACCCGGGCGCGTCCACGCTGCTGGCCGCGGCGCTGCTGGCCGCCGCCAGCGGCTCCATGGCGCAGGAGCCACCCTACAAGGCCGAGATCCTGGATCTGCAGGCCACCATCCTGGACCTGAAGGGATTCCCTTCCGACGCCAGCGGCGGCGTGTCCGATCTGAGCGCGCAGATTGACGGCCTGGCCGCGCGCCACGACGGCCTGTCGGTGCGGCAGGACAAGAATGCCGTGACCGTCGCCATGCTGGGCGATGTGCTGTTCGATTTCGACAAGACCGCCATCCGCCCCGCCGCCGAACCCACGCTGCGGGACATCGCCAGCCTGATCAAGTCCAGCTCGGCCGGCACGGTCGCGATCGAAGGCCATACCGATTCCAAGGGATCGGCGTCCTACAACAAGGACCTGTCATTGCGCCGCGCCCAGGCGGTGGCGCAATGGCTGGCAAGCCACGGCGTGGACAAGTCGCGGCTGAGCGTCAAGGGACTGGGCGATACCCAACCGATCCAGTCGAACCGGCTGGCCAATGGCGCGGACAATCCGCAAGGACGGGCGCAGAACCGGCGGGTGGAGTTCGTGTTGCCCAAGCGCTGAGCAAGGCGTCACGAGGCTGCCAGCGGTGTCAGCCTGCCGGCACGCGCGAGGAGTCCGCAACCGCCAGGGCCACGTCCATACTAACCAGCACCGGCGCGTTGCGCGGCAGCTCGCGCACGCCGATGACCGAACGCGGATGCTCGCCCTGGCGGCCGAAGATCGCGACCAGCAGTTCCGATCCGGAGTCGGCAATGGCGGATAGCCGCGTGCTGGCGCGCTCGCCCACCTGGAAGAAGTAGTTGACGCGCAGTATCTGTTCCACCGCATCCAGGCTGCCCTGCGCGTGATGGGCCACCCACGACAGCGCATGCAGCACGCACAGGCGCACGGCCTCGCGCGCCTGCGCTTCGCCGACCTGCTCGCCAACCGCGCCTTGAACCAGCAACTGGTCCGCGCTGAGCTTCGGAATCTGCCCGGCAACATACACCGTGCCGCCGTGCCGCAGCGCCGGCAAATAGGCATAGTGAGTCGGCGTGGGCTGGGGCAAGGCCAGGCCCAGGGCCTGCAAGCGCGCATCGGCTCCGGTCAGGATGCTCATCACAAACTGCCGGGCAGGAAGTTGACTTGCTTGGCCAGCGTCGCCCAGCGCTTGTTTTCGGCCGCGACGAAATCGGCGAAAGCCTGAGCCGAGCCGCCCTTGGTGCTTACCCCCTGCTCCTTCAGGCGCGAGGCCACTTCGGGCGACTGCAAGGCCCGGTTGAAATCCTCGTTGAGCTTCTTGACGAGCGCCTCGGGCGTGCCCACCGGGGCGACGATACCCTGCCAGGAAGTGATGTCCATATCCACAAGGCCGACTTCCTTGTAGCTGGGAATGTCCGGCGCAGAATCTATCCGTTCGGACGACGTCACCGCCAGGGCCCGCAGCTTGCCGGCCTGGACGTGCGGCAGCAAGGTAATCACCGGATCCAGGATCAGGCTGATATGTCCGCCAAGCAGATCGTTGATGGCGGGCGCGCTGCCCTTATAGGGGATGTGCGCCATGCGGATGCCCGCGCGCTGCTTGAACAATTCGCCTGCAAGAAAGGTCGAGCTGGACGCCGAACCGAAGGTCAGCGTGTCCGGCTTGTCCTTGGCATAGGCGATGAACTCCTTCATCGTCTTGGCGGGCACGGCGTTGCCGGTGGCGATGATATAGGGCTGGTCGGCCAGCAGGATCACGGGCGCGAAGTCCCGCGCGGCGGAATACGGCAGGCTGCTGTACTGCAGTTCGTTGATCGACATGATGGGCAGGTTCGCCAACAGCAGCGTGTAGCCATCCGCCGGCGCACGGGCCACGAACTCGGCCCCGATGATGCCGCTGGCGCCAGGCTTGTTCACCACCAGCACAGGCTGCTTGACGTCCTGGCCCAGCTTTTGCGCAACCGTGCGCACGACCAGGTCGGCCACGCCGCCCGGCGGAAACGGCACAACGATCTGTATGCTTTTATTGGGAAATTCCTGCGCGCTGGCGTTGCCGACGGCGCCCAGCGCCAGCGTGGCGCACGCAAGGATGCGAATGGCGTTCTTCATGTATGTGCTCCGAGGTTGCGACCGTTCAGGGATTGTGGATGGCAGAGGCTTGCGGGCCGAAGCTTGCGTCGAAGAAGCGCATCCAGTTGCCGCCCATCAATAGCGCCACGTCGTCCGCTGAAAACCCGGTCGCGCGCAAGCCCTGCTCGATGTTCTTGAAGTCCCGGCTGTCCTGGAACCAACCGGGCTGCGGCGGAAACCCCGGTTGCGCGGCCGAGCCTTCGCCATAGTCGATGTTCTTGGTATAGCGGCCCGTGCGCATCCACTGGACCACCGAATCCGGCTGGTCCTGGCACAGGTCCGAGCCCAGGCCCAGGTGTTCCACCCCCACCAGATCCGCGGTGCGCGCCACCATGGCGCAGAAATCGTCCAGGGCACAGGCCGACTTGTTCTTGAGATGGTGCGGATACAGCGAAAAACCGAACATGCCGCCCGCGCCAGCCAGCGCTTTCAGTACTGTGTCCGACTTGTTGCGCAGCGCCTGCGCCCAGGAATGCGGATTGGCGTGGCTGATGGTGATGGGCCGCTCGGACAGTTCTATCGCTTCCAGCGTGGAACGTTCGCCCGAATGGCTCATGTCGATGACCAGCCCGACCCGGTTCATTTCCTTGATCACTTCCCGCCCCATGCGGGTGACACCGCTGTCGACCGCTTCGTAGCAGCCCGAAGCCAGCAAGGACTGGTTGTTATAGGTCAGCTGCATGAAGCGCACGCCCAGCGTGTGGACTACCTCGACCAAGCCAATGTCGTCTTCGATGGGCGACGGGTTCTGCAGCCCGAAAATGATCGCGGTGCGGCCAGCCTCGCGAGCGCGCCTGACGTCATCGCCGCTGCGCGCCTGCACGATCAGATCCGGATAACGCTCGAACCAGCGGTTCCAGCGCTCGATGTTGTGGATCATCTCGCGCAGGTTCTCGTGATACGCGATGGTGACGTGGACCGCGTCCACGCCGCCTTCACGCAGTTGGCGGAATATCTTCTCGGACCAGTTGCTGTACTGCAGTCCGTCGACGCGTAAGGCGCTTGCGCTCATTGCTTGCTTCCTTGAATGGCAGTGAGCGGTACTGTAGATTTCCGGCGAGAATTCAGTCAAACTAAAATAACTTCGATTTATTTAATATTTTCTTAAATATGAAACTCGAGCATCTGCGCATGTTCATGGCCGTGGTCGATGCCGGTGAACTGGCCCAGGCCGGCGACCGGGTCGGCCGCACGCCGGCGGCGCTCTCCATGACCTTGAAGCAGCTGGAATCGGAGCTGGGCGGCCCATTGTTCGAAGGCGAGCGCAAGATCCGCTTGTCTCCCCTGGGCCTTTATGTCCGCGCGCAGGCGCAGCGGGCCATTGCCGAATTCGATTCGGCCGTGGCCCACATGGTCCGCTATGCCAGCGGCGCCCTGGGAACAGCCAAGGTGGCCGCCGTGCCCTCGGCGGCCATCCGGCTGCTGCCGCAGGTCATAGGCTCGATGCGCAGGCAGTATCCGCAAGTACGGGTGGACCTGCGCGACATAGACTCGGCCGCGGTGGGCAAGGCGGTGGCCGATGGCGAGGTCGATTTCGGCATTGCCACGCTGCCGGCGCCCCTGCCCGGCATCGTGACCGAGCCCTTGTTCGAAGACCGTTTCGTGCTGGTGTGCCCGGCCGGGCACCGCCTGACGAAGCTGCGGCGCGACGCGCGCTGGCGCGATATCGACGCCGTGGAGTTCATTGCAAACGGCTTGTGCGCCCGGTTTGACTCCGCGGAAGTGGCCGCGTTGGTGGACGCTTCGCTGCTGACGGTGCGCAACACCACGTCCTTGCTGACCTTTGTCGAACAGGGCTTTGGCGTCACCATCCTGCCCGCCCTTGCGGTCACGGCAAGCGCAAAATTGGCGATCGTGCCCCTGGCAGATCAAAGCGCCGTCCGCAGCCTGGAAGTGCTGACTCGCGGCGGCGAGACGCTCAGCCCGGCCGCTCAGGCGCTGCTGGGACTCACGCGCGGCGTGGCTGCCGAGTTGGCATTGACCTGGTCATGAGCTTTTCGGGACATCGATGAAATTCGACATCTACGGCAGGTTTCAGCTGGACGTCCAGCGCGAGGGCGGGGTGTGGACGGCGTACCGTTCGGATGCCGGCAAGCGCGTGCGGGCTGCGGACCTTGCCATTCCTGCCGATGTGCCCGCGGACGCGCTGGCCGAGTACCTGGATGACATCTATCACGAGCTGTCCGGTCCGGGCGACCGGATTGCGCGTATCGGCTAGGACAGCTGGACTACTCCTCTTCGCCATAGCCGAAAGGCCAACGGCGCTTGTTCGGCTCGGGCGCGGGTTGCTGACTGTGCATGACGGGCTCCTGAGGTTCGATGGCCGAATACTACCGGGATCCGCTAAATCGAACTGCAAAGGTTCGCAAAGGTTGCGGCAGCAGCCCCATCCACGTTTCTAACACAAGGTAGCCGCAGCCCACATCGGGGCTAAAACGTATGCCATTTGGTGTGGCGGCGCGTAGGATTGAACGCGTATGGGGAGACCGCCATGCCAGATAACTGGATTTGCGGCAGCGAGCCGCCGGATCGCCAGGGATTCTTCGAGACCCAATTCAACACTGGCGAGACCGAAGTCACGATGTACTCCGTATTGGGCTGGATGCCGCCGGCGTACCGAGGCTACGTCGTCAGATGGCGGCTGCTGGAACCTGCGGTGGAACAGGCGGAGGTCGAGCGCTACTTGTATTACCGCCGCGAGGGGCGCGGGCATTCGTGAGTCAAGGAAGTCCCATCCCGATGGCGGCGGCCGGGGCCGAGTGCTAGGCTTGGAGTTGTCTGCCACTGTCATTGGAGACCTCTCATGCCCGAATTCATTGAAGCGAACCTTGACACGCTGTTCACCCTGGCCCAGAGCCGTACCGAAAGCTATCTACGAACGGCCGAAACCCAGATCGACGCGGTTTTCGGCGGTGGCTACGCCCGCGAGCATCCGGAATTGATCGCAGCCTTCATGAAGACCGCGTCCGACGAATTCACGCGCACCGCCACGGCGAAAGTCCTGCAAAACCTCGGGTACGCCTTGGACTCGGTCGCAGACGCATTGCGCACCCGGACCTGAGCATTTTCCCGAGTCACTTCCGCGTTCGCAGGTGACCACGCCCGCAGGCTCTCCGCCAGTCAGAAGCTGGCGGCTGAGTTCCGTGCGCCCTAAGCCCTTGAAATAACTACCAGTTATGAAATTCCCTGATGAAAACCCCATCAGGGAATTTACTTATGCGCTTTAATTATTTGCAAAGCGCATACTTGCCGGGCAAGAATTCGTCCTTGGTATAGATCAATACAGATGGAACTTCGTCAACTAGAGGCCTTCGCGGCCGTCATGTCCACGGGCAGCGTCACCGCTGCCGGCCGGCTGCTCGGACGCTCGCAGCCGGCGATCAGCCGGTTGTTGCAGGAACTGGAAGCCGAGATCGGCTATCCCTTGTTTGCGCGCAGCGGCCCGCGCGTGACACCTACCGAGCAGGGCTTCCTGCTGTATGACGACGTCGAGCGCGCGCTGGCGAGTCTGCGGCAGATCCGCAACCGCGCCGACGAGATCGCCCGCGGCCAGGCCCAGCCGCTGCTGATGGCCGCCACTTCCGCCCTGGCGGCGGGGCTGGTTCCCGAAGCGCTCAAGCGCATCGAAGACCAGGTCGGCGCCGCGCGCATTCAATTGCGCAGCGCCTCGCCCGAACGCGTGGTGCACGCCGTGCTGTCGGGCGCCGCGCAACTGGGCGCGACCAGCCTGCCGCTGGAACATCGCGGCCTGACGGTGCACTGGATCGGGCAAGCCCCCTGTGTGGTCGCGCTGCCGGAAAACGATCCGCTGGCGCAACAAGCCGTGGTGCCAGTCGCCGCACTGGCCGGACGCCGCCTGATCACGATGGCCAACCCCTACCGCCTGCGCCGCCGTCTGGACGCCGCGCTGGCGCAGAACGCCCAGACGCTGGGCACCATGGAAACCAATTCGTCCGTCAACGCCCTGGCCGCCGTGCGCGCCGGACTGGGCGTGTCGGTGCTGGAACCGATCACCGCCTACGGCGCTCCCATGCCGGGCGTGGCGATCCGTCCCATCGACCTGGACATTCCCTTTTTCTTCGGGGTCATCACCCCGCAGTCGCAAACGCTGACGCCGGCCTGCCAGGCCATGGCGGACGCGCTCGCCCAAGCCGCCGCGGCCCTGCTGCCCGGCTTCGCCCTGCATGACGCCGCCGAGCATTCGGCGCTCTTGCAGTCGATCTATGGCGACGACGCCCCTCTTACGGAATCCCCTGCTATATGAATCAGCCCCTAGCCACTCCGCCGCAAGGTTTAGCCGCGCTGGAAGCGCGCTTGCGGCAAGACCTGTCCTGGCTGGAAATCCCCGCCAAGAACTGGGTCACGCCCCGCCTCGTCGACGGCCAGCCGGTGCTGGACGTGGCCATCATCGGCGGCGGCATGGCCGGCCTGGCCGCGGCCGCCTCGCTCAAGCACCTGGGCATCAACGCCCCGATCTTCGACCAGGCGCCCGAAGGCTATGAAGGCCCCTGGGCCACCACCGCCCGCATGGAAACCCTGCGTTCGCCCAAGCAGCTGACCGGCCCCGCGCTGGGCCTGCCGGCGCTGACCTTCCGCGCCTGGTTCGAGGTGCAGTTCGGCTCCGAAGCCTGGGAAGCGCTGGACAAGATTCCGCGCCTGCAATGGATGGACTACCTGCGCTGGTACCGCCGCGCGCTGGACCTGGACCTGAGGAACGAGCACCGCATCCTGGCCGTGCTGCCGCGCGCCGACCAGCTGGTGCAGCTGGACATCGAATCCCCCGCCGGACGCAGCACGGTGTTGGCGCGCCGCGTGGTGCTGGCCACCGGCCGCGACGGCCTGGGCGGCGCCTATGTGCCTGATTTTGCGAAGAAGTTGCCGCGCGACCGCTGGGCGCATTCGTCCGACGTGATGGACTACAACACCCTGGCCGGCAAGCGCGTCGGCGTGGTGGGCGCGGGCGCGTCGGCCATGGACAGCGCGGGCACCGCGCTGGAAGCCGGCGCCGCCAGCGTGGACCTGCTGATCCGCCGCAACGACATTCCGCGCATCAACAAGGGCAAGGGCGCGGGCAACCCCGGTCTGACCCACGGCCACCTGACCCTACCCGACGAATGGAAGTGGAAGATCCGCCACTACATCAACGCCGCCCAGGTGCCGCCACCGCGCGGCAGCACGCAGCGCGTGTCGCGCCACCCCAACGCCCGTTTCAACCTGGGCGCCGGCGTGCAGGACCTGGCATTGGTGGGCGATGAAATCCACGTCACCACGCCCAAGGGCGTGTTCGTACTGGACTTCCTGATCTTCTCCACGGGCTTCCGCATCGACTGGACCGTGCGTCCGGAATTCGCCGCGCTGGCGCCGCACGTGCGCGCCTGGGGCGACCGCTATACGCCGGCCGCCGGCGAGGAAGACCAGGAATTGCATGACTCGCCCGACCTGGGCGCGGTGTTCGAGCTTCAGGAAAAAACCCCGGGCGCCTGTCCCGGCCTGGACCGCGTGCATTGCTTCTCCTACCCCGCCGCGCTGACGCAGGGCACGATCTCGGGCGACATTCCGGCCATCAGCGAAGGCGCCAAGCGCCTGGCGCAAGGCATCGCCGGCCTGTTCTACCGCGAGGACGTGGAGACGCACTACGCCAATATGGAAGCGTTCTCCGAACCGGAAGTGTTCGGCGATGAATGGGTACCAGCCCCGACGCCAGCCCCGCAATCGGAGACCGCGCAATGACAGGTTGGTTGCTGCGCCGCGTGGCGCAAGCCGCGGTGGTCGTCCTGTTGATGACGCTGATCGTCTTCGTGGGCCTGCACGCCATCGGCAATCCGGTGGACATCCTGATCGGCCAGGACGTGGACCAGGTGGACCGCGCCCGCATCATCGCCGAGCTGGGCCTGGACAAACCGCTGTGGGAACAATACCTGGCGTTCCTGAACGGCGCCCTGCATGGCAATCTGGGCAATAGCTTCGTCTACAACATCCCGGCCGTGGAACTGGTGATCCAGCGCCTGCCGGCGACTTTCGAACTGGCCATCGCCGCGATGATGCTGGCCGTGACCGTGGGCCTGCCGCTGGGCCTGTACGCGGGCCTGTATCCGGACAGCCGGTTCTCCAAGATGATCATGGCGGGCAGCATCGTCGGCTTTTCGCTGCCGACGTTCTGGATCGCGCTGATGCTGATCATGACGTTCAGCGTGTCGCTGGGCTGGCTGCCGGCCAGCGGCCGCGGCGAAACGGTGGAGTTCCTGGGCTTCCAGTGGTCCTGGCTGACGGCAGACGGCTGGCGCCACCTGATCCTGCCGGCGTTCAACCTGTCGCTGTTCAAGATATCCCTGGTGATCCGCCTGACCCGCGCCGGCGTGCGCGACGTGCTGCCGCTGGACTTCGTGAAGTTCGCGCGCGCCAAGGGCCTGTCGCCCATGCGCGTGGTCTGTGTGCACGTGTTGCGCAACACCATGATTCCGCTGGTGACGGTGCTGGGCCTGGAGCTGGGCTCCACCATCGCCTTCGCCGTGGTCACGGAAAGCATCTTCGCCTGGCCCGGCGCCGGCAAGCTGATCCTGGACAGCCTGAACGCGCTGGACCGCCCCGTCATCGTGGCCTACCTGATCGTGGTGGTGTGCCTGTTCGTGACCCTGAACCTGATCGTGGACATTCTTTATAAAGTGCTGGACCCGCGGGTGCGGCTGGAGGCCTCGGCATGAGCGCCGTATCGACGAACCCCACTCCCGCGCTGCGCCGCGAATCGCCGTGGCGGCGCAACCTGGCCGAGTTCATGTCGTCCAAGACGGCAGTGCTGGGCCTGGCTGTCGCCACCCTGCTGATCCTGGCCGCCGTGCTGGCGCCCTGGATCGCGCCGCAGAACCCGTATGACCTGCTGCAGATCGACGTGCTGGACGCGCGCCTGCCGCCGGGCAGCATGAACGGGCTGGACACCTTCCACTATTGGCTGGGCACCGACGGCCAGGGCCGCGATCTGCTCTCGGGCATTCTGTACGGCCTGCGCATCAGCCTGATCGTGGGCGTGGGCTCGGCCGTCATCGCCGGCATCATCGGCACACTGCTGGGTCTCTTGGCCGCCTACGCCGGCGGCAAGACCGACGCGATCATCATGCGTCTGGTCGACCTGATCCTGTCGTTCCCGTCCATCCTCGTGGCCATGATGATCCTGGCCTATCTGGGCAAGGGCGTGGGCAACGTGGTGCTGACGCTGGTGATCCTGGAATGGGCCTACTACGCCCGCACCGCGCGCGGCCAGGCCCTGGTCGAGCGCCGCCGCGAATACGTGGAAGCGGCCCGCTGCCTGGACATCCCCAACTGGCGCATCATGTTGAAGCACATCCTGCCCAACTGCCTGCCGCCGCTGATCGTCATCGGCACCTTGCAGATCGCGCGCGCCATCACGCTGGAGGCCACCCTGAGCTTCCTAGGCCTGGGCGTGCCCGTGACCGAACCGTCGCTGGGGTTGCTGATCTCCAACGGCTTCCAGACCATGCTGTCCGGCGAATACTGGATCAGTTTCTACCCCGGCATCGCGCTGCTGGTCACCATCGTGGCGATCAACCTGGTGGGCGACCGCCTGCGCGACGTGCTGAACCCGAGGACCCACAAATGAGCGCCGACCGCGACAACGCCGGCGCGCCGACGCTGGAGGTGCGCAACCTGCGCACCCACTTCCATACCCGCGCGGGCGTGCTGCCTGCCGTGGACGACGTTTCCTTCACCTTGGAACGCGGCAAGATCCTGGGCCTGGTCGGCGAGTCCGGCTCGGGCAAGTCCGTCACGGGCTTCTCCATCATGGGCCTGGTCGACGCCCCCGGCCGCATCGTCGGCGGCGAAGTGCTGTTCCAGGGCCGCGACCTGACCAAGCTGGCGCCGCGCGAACTGCGCAAGCTGCAAGGCAACCGCATCGCCATGATCTTCCAGGATCCGATGATGACGCTGAACCCCGTGCTGCGGGTCGACGCGCAAATGATCGAGACCGTGCGCGCCCACAACAAGATGAGCGTGGCCCAGGCCCGCGCCCTGTCGCGCGACACCCTGGGCATGATGGGCATTCCCAGCCCCGAAGAGCGGCTGCTGGCCTATCCGCATCAGCTGTCCGGCGGCATGCGCCAGCGCGTGGCCATCGCGATTGCCATGCTGCACCGGCCCGACCTGATCATCGCCGACGAACCCACCACCGCGCTGGACGTCACCATCCAGGCGCAAATCCTGTCCGAAGTGCAGAAGCTCGCGCAGCAGCACGGCACCAGCCTGATCTGGATCACCCACGACCTGTCCGTGGTGGCCGGCCTGGCCGACGACGTGGCCGTCATGTACGCCGGCCGCATCGTCGAGCACGGCACCGTCGACGACGTGCTGGACCGCCCGCAACACCCCTACACCGTGGGCCTGATCGACAGCCTGCCCAGCAACAACCGGCGCGGCCAGCGCCTGCGCCAGATTCCCGGCATGACGCCCAACCTGCTCAACCTGCCCGCGGGCTGTGCCTTCGCGGCGCGCTGCCCGCGCGCCACCGCCGCCTGTGGCCAGCAACCCGGCATCACCCAAGCCCTGCCCGAACACAAAGTGCGCTGCTTCCACCCCACGATCCAGACCAGCGAGGCGATGGCATGAGCACGACTGCCCCTACCCCGCTGATTGATCTCAGCCAAGTCAGCAAGCGTTTCGGCGAACGCCCCACCGGCCCCGCGGTGCGCGCCATGCAACGCCTGGGCCTGTCCAAGCCGCCCGCCGTGACCCGCGCGGTCGACAACGTGGACCTGATCGTCAACCCCGGCGAAGTGGTCGGCCTGGTCGGCGAATCTGGCTGCGGCAAGTCCACGCTGGGCCGCATCGCGGCCGGCCTGCTCACGCCCTCCGGCGGCGAGATCCGCATCAACGGCGTGCGCCCGGCCGACATGAACTCGGCCCAGGCCCATGCCGCGCGCCTGCAAGTGCAGATGATTTTCCAGGACCCCTACGCCAGCCTCAACCCGCGCCTGCGCGTGGACGAGATCGTGGGCGAAGCGGCCCGCATCCATGGCCTGGTCGGCAACGGCGACTTCGACGACTACGTCAGCGCCCAGCTGGAGCGCGCCGGCCTGGACCCCGCGCTGCGCCAGCGCTATCCGCACCAGTTCAGCGGCGGCCAGCGCCAGCGCATCGGCATCGCCCGCGCCCTGGCCGTGCAGCCGAACATGCTGGTGTGCGACGAAGCCGTGGCCGCGCTGGACGTGTCGATCCAGGCGCAGATCCTGAACCTTTTCATGGACCTGCGCGAAGACCTGGGCTTGACCTATCTCTTCATCAGCCATGACCTGGGCGTGGTCGAGCACCTGTCCGACCGCGTCGTGATCATGTACCTGGGCCGCGTGGTGGAAACGGCCACGGTGGAAGAAGTGTTCCGCCACCCCAACCACCCGTACACGCAAGCCCTGCTGGCCGAGATCCCCACCCTGAAGTCGCGCCACAAGATCTTTACCGCGATCAAGGGCGAGATCCCCAGCCCGCTGAATCCGCCCGGCGGCTGCCATTTCCATCCGCGCTGCCCGCATGCGATGCCGCGCTGCAAGACCGAGGTTCCCACGCTGAAGGGAATCGCCATCAACCACCTGAGCGCCTGTCACCTGAACGACATGGCGTGAACCCAGCCGCCGCGCCGCGGCTCCCGGATTAACCGCTAGTTCCCCCTATACCAAGGACTCCGAACATGAAACGCCTGATTCTCACCACCCTGACCGCCGCCATCCTCGGCGCTTCTGCCGCCGCGTCCGCCGACGACCTGTCCATCGGCTTCGCCGACCCGCTGTCGTCCCTGGACCCGCAGCTGAACAACCACGCCGGCGACCGCTCGGTGGCCCTGCACTTCTGGGACCTGTTGATCGAGAACAAGTGGAACAAGCTGCAGCCCGGCCTGGCCGTCAGCTGGAAGCCGCTGGACGACAAGACCTGGGAATTCAAGCTGCGCGAAGGCGTCAAGTGGCAGGACGGCACGCCCTTCACCGCCGACGACCTGATCTACTCCTACACCCGCGCGCGCGCCGTGCCGGGCAGCGTGGCCACCTATGCCGGCTACCTGCGCACCATCGACACGATGACCGCCAAGGATCCGCTGACCCTGATCATCAAGACCAAGGCCCCCAACCCCGACCTGCCGCTGAACCTGGCCTCCGTGCACGTGGTCAGCAAGCACGTCGGTGAAAAGTCCACCACCGAAGACTACAACTCGGGCAAGGCCATGGTCGGCACCGGCCCCTACAAGTTCGTGTCCTACACCCCCGGCGACCGCGTCATCATGGAACGCAACGACGGCTACTGGGGCGACAAGCAGATCTGGGACAAGGTCAACTACCGCTACATCAACAACGCCGCCGCCCGCACTGCCGCGCTGCTAGCGGGCGACGTGGACGTGATCGACAAGGTCTCGGTATCCGACCTGGCCAAGCTGCAAAAGGCCCCCAACGTGTCGGTCTACCCCTACGACGGCCTGCGCGTCATGATCCTGCAGCCCAGCTTCAACCCCGCGCCCAACCAGTACATCACCGACAACAACGGCAAACCGCTGGACAAGAACCCGCTGCTGGACGTGCGCGTGCGCCAGGCCCTGAACCTGGCCATCAACCGCAAGGCCATCGCCGACCGCATCCTGCAAGGCGCCGCCACCGAAGCCAACCAGTGGATGCCCAAGGGCACCATCGGCTACAACCCCGACGTCAAGGACATCCCCAACGACGTCGCCCAGGCCAAGAAGCTGCTGGCCGAAGCCGGCTACCCGGACGGCTTCAAGCTGACCATGCACGTGCCCAACGACCGCTACCCGCAAGGCCCGGAAACCGCCCAGGCCGTGGCGCAGTTCTGGACCCGCGCCGGCATCAAGACCCAGGTGGAAGTCGTGCCATGGGCCGTGTACTCGGGCCGCGCCAACAAGAACGAATTCGCGGTCAGCATGCTGGCCTGGGGCAACGGCACCGGCGAAGGCAGCTACGCGCTGGTCAACATCCTGGCCACCGCCGACGCCAAGAAGGGCCTGGGCGCGTCCAACTGGGGCCGCTACAGCAACCCCAAGGTCGACGCCGCGCTGGAACAATCCACCTCGGAATTCGACGTGGCCAAGCGTGAAGCCGTCCTGCGCGACTCCGTCAAGATCGTGTCCGACGACGTGGCCATCATCCCGCTGTTCCACTACAAGAACATCTGGGCCACCAAGAAAGGCCTGAAGGTCACCCCCATGACCAGCGACCGCACCGCCGCCATGATGGTCACCAAGGACGCGGGCAAGTAAGCCATGACGCCCACCCTCACCATCACCCCGGCCGTCGACCTGATCGACGTGCCGCGCCAGATCCGGGTCGAACACGTCGCGCCCGGCCAGACGGTGGAGATCACCGCCCTGACCCGCCGCAACGGCGTGCTCTGGCAAAGCCAGGCCGCCTTCGTGGCCGGCGCGGACGGCACGGTCGACCTGGGCCGTGACGCGCCCGTGTCCGGCGATTACACCGGCGTGGCGCCCATGGGCCTGGTCTGGTCGCAGTCCCCCGTGGACTCGTCCAGCCGCGAACACTTCAACCACCCGGTGACCGACGCCCTGGTCACCGACGTGGTGGCGCGCGCCGCCGGCGCGCAGGCCCAGGCCAGCTTCACCCAGCGCCTGGCGGCTGACGGCGTCACCCGACAGGACGTGCGCGAAGAAGGCCTGGTCGGCACGCTGTACCTGCCGCCCGGCCCCGGCCCGTTCCCCGCCGTCATGATCCTGAACGGCTCCGGCGGCGGCATCAACGAACCGCGCGCGGCGCTCTACGCATCGCGCGGTTACGCCGCCTTCGCGCTGGCCTACTTCAAGGCGCCGGGCCTGTCGGACTACATCTCCAACACCCCGCTGGAATACTTCCAGACCGGCCTGCGCTGGCTGCGCAAGAAGGTCAGCCCCAAGCACGACTTCGTCGCCATCAGCGGCCAGTCGCGCGGCGGCGAGCTGGTACTGCTGCTAGGAGCCACCTTCCCCGAGGAAGTCTCGGCCGTGGTCGCCTACGTGCCTGGCGCCGTGGTCCACAGCGGCCAGAACGCCTGCGATCCCAAGATCGGCCGCGAAGGCCCCACGTGGCTACTGGGCGGCAAGCCCATCCCCCACGTCTGGGAAAACAATCGCACCGCCACCTGGGCGCCCTTCGACGAAGGCCCCTCGCCGCACCGCCACGAGAAGGCCATCCTCACCGCCCTGCAAGACCCCGACGCCGTGGCCCGCGCCCGCATCAAGGTCGAAGACATCCAGGGCCCCGTCATGCTGCTGTCCGGCACCGACGACGGCTCCTGGCCGTCCAGCATCTATTCCAAGATGGTGCAGGACAAGCTGGCCCAGGTGAACCACCCCTACCCGGTCGAGTGGCTGGACTACGAGAACGGCGGGCACTCCATCCTGTTCCCCTACGTGCCCACCACCCAGCTCGTCTATGCCCACCCCGTGTCCGGCAAGATCAGCACCAGCGGCGGCAACCCCAAGGACAACGCCCGCGCCGACCAGGAATCCTGGGAAGGCGTGAAGCAGTTCCTCGACGCCGCTGTCGCAGCGCGCGCCGCCAAGTAAAGCATCAAGGAGATCCGCATGGCTGAACCCATCGTCTACAACGTCACGGACGACCTCGTCGACCGCCTGATCGGCCTGGCCCCGGGCGTCAAGACCTACGAAGTGCGCCACTACCGCGAGAAAGTCGCCGCCGCCACCCAAGGCAGCTACGACGCCCTGTTCGACCCCGCGCTGCCCGGCCTGTCCCTGGCCGAGCGCCTGCTGGTCGCGCTGTACGCCACCCGCATCACCCCGTCGCCGCTGCTGGCCGCGCACTACCGCGCCCGCCTGGCCGACGCTGGCGCCACCCCGGCCGACATCGCCGTCGCCGAATCCGGCAAGCCGTCCGACGCCGCCACCCCGCGCCTGGCCGCCATCCTGGAATTCACGCGCAAGCTGATCGAGAAGCCCGTCGAGGGCGACGAAGCCGCTCTCAAGACTCTGCCCGCCGCCGGCGTCTCCACGCCCGCCGTGGTCACGCTGTCCCAGCTCGTTGCCTTCCTGTCCTACCAGGTCCGCCTTGTTGCCGGCCTGGAAGCCATGAAGGCCCTGGAAGGCCAGCCCGAGCGCGCCGCAGGCACCCCGCCCGCGCCCTTCCCCGCCAACACCGCCGCCACCGCGCCGGGCGCCGTCATCAAGGCCCACGGCTTCACCAACGAATCGCTGGAATGGAAGGCCTGGCTAGACGTCGTCAACGTCGAAACCGCCACGCCCGAACAGGTCGCCGTCCTGGAAGAAAGCCACCCCAAGGCCAAGGTCTCGGACTACTACCTGTTCCTGGTGCATCAGCCGGAAATCCTGCGCCAGCGCTCCACGGCGTTCAACGCCATCATGTACGCACCGGGCGGCCTGTCGCGCGCCGAGCGCGAACTGGGTTCGACCTACGTGTCGCGCATCAACGGCTGCGTGTACTGCGCGTCCGTGCATGCCCAGCGCTTTGAGCAACTGGCCAAGCGCAATGAGGTCATTGCTCAGGTGTTCGAGGATCCCGCCACCGCCGGCACCACGGCGCGAGAACTCGCCATCGGCAAGTTCTCGATCCAGATCACCGAAGCGCCTGCCGCGGTGAACGCCGACAGCATCCAGGCCCTGAAGGATGCGGGCTTGAACGAAGGCGAGATCCTGGATCTGCTGCATTCGGATGCGATCTTCGCCTGGGCGAATCGCCTGATGCTGAACCTGGGTGAGCCGGTTTTCCCGCAGGCTTGATCCTGCGGCGTCCGGCCGCTTGCGTGCCGGACGCTTTGCCTGGGCTACGTCATCGCCGACCAGTGTCGGCGATGACAAGCCGCTATATCAACGTTGCCAAGTCAGCAGCTTGACGCCCGCAACGCCAAACACCACAGCCACCGTCCCTTCGATCCAACGCCGCAGCCTGACGTAAAGGGCAATCATTGGCGCGGTCGAGAAGGCGATCGCATAGCCGCCGAACACCATGACGCCGAGCAACGCGCAACCGCCAATGATCGCGGGCAAGGTGCCGTCCGACGCGCTCTCCCCCAGCCCCAGCGACATGATCGCCATCCAGGCCAGCACCGCCTTCGGATTGCCGATATGCATGAGCACACCCTGGCGGTAGAGCGCCCGATAGCGCGGCGTCGCACGACCTGTTTGCACGTTCACGAAGCCGGAGCCCCGCTTCAGCGCCGACCTGCCGGTGCGGAACGCCAGATAGAGCAGATAGACTCCGCCCACCATCTTTATGATGAGAAGCGCCTGGGCGGAAGCCGCCAGCACGGCGGAAATGCCTGTCGCCGCCAGGGTCGCCCAGAACAACGAGCCAGTAATAACGCCCGCCGCCAGCGCAAGGGCCGGCACACGGCCGTCACGCATCGCCGTTGCCATGATCGCCATATTGCTGGGTCCGGGGCTGGCCGTGGCAATCAGATAAGTGCCGTACACAAGAGCAAGCTGACTCACGAGCATTTGCGTTTCTCCAGGGACGTCGGGCCCCTCCGCCTTACAGCGGGAGGTCTCCGCGATGAACGATATGGACCTTGTTGCCGTCAGGATCGCGCAGATACGCGCCGAAGTAGCCGTCACCATAATGAGGACGTACGCCCGGCGCCCCTTCGTCCGTCCCGCCCTGCGCCAGCCCGCCCGCGTGGGCCGAGCTCACCGCTTCCTGCGTAGGCGCCAGAAAAGCCACCATGCTGCCATTGCCCACCGTCGCCGGCTCGCCATCGTAGGGCATGTAGACGTAGAAGCGCGGCAGCAGCGCCTGACCGGTCACCCAGCAAAGCGCCAAGGGCCCGCCATCCGGCGTGACAACCCGACGCTTCAGTCCAAGCGGAAGCAACACCGCGTCATAAAAACGGCCCGCGCGTTCAAGATCACGCGTCCCGACAGTGATATGGCTGAACATTTGACGACTCTCCATGCGCCCGCCCTGATGGTCAGGCGCTTTCAGAAATGCATGACATGCCTCAATCGCATCGGGCATGTTACTCGCATGCCAGATAACCTGGATCGCAAAATACTGCACAGTCCAGGGCCGGTTTTCCCGGTTCGCCAGCGTCGGCGGCGTTTTCGTTAAACTGACGCTTTCCGCCTACTTATGCGCCCCGCCCATCGCGGGGCGCATTGCCTTACCCCATGTCCGACAAAACCCACGACATCCGCCCCGGCCAGTCGATCGAACTGCTCAAGGCCCTGCACATCCTGACCCGCGACGGCAAGATGAACCAGGACAGCCGCCGCAAACTCAAACAGGTCTACCACCTGTTCCAGTTCATCGAACCTCTGCTCAAAGACGTCCAACAACAACGCGGCGCCGTCACCCTGGCCGACCACGGCGCGGGCAAGTCGTACCTGGGCTTCATCCTGTACGACCTGTTCTTCAAGGAACAGCCCGAGGCGCTCGCGAACGGCTCTCACATCTACGGCATAGAAACCCGCGAAGAGCTGGTGAAGTCGTCGGAAGAACTGGCCAAGCGGCTGGGGTTTGACGGCATGTCGTTCCTGAACCTGTCGGTGGCTGATTCGATCACGTCGGACAAGTTGCCCGCCACGATCGATGTGGTCACCGCCCTGCACGCCTGCAACACGGCCACCGACGACGCGATTCATTTCGCGTTGGAGAAGAAGGCCAAATACATCGTCGTCGTGCCCTGCTGCCAGGCGGAAGTGGCGTCGGTGCTGCGCAAGAACAAGGCAAAGGCGCTGGCTGATCCGCTGGCTGAGATTTGGCGGCATCCGCTGCATACGCGGGAGTTTGGGAGCCAGATCACGAATGTGCTGCGGTGCTTGCAGCTGGAAGCGCATGGGTATCAGGTCAGCGTGACCGAGCTGGTGGGATGGGAGCATTCGATGAAGAATGAGCTCATCATCGCGCAGTACAAGGATTTGCCGCGCAGGAAGGCGGCTGAGCGGCTGACGGAAATGCTGGATAGGATTGGGTTGCAGGAATTGAAGGATCGGTTCTTCGTGCCGAAACCTGCAGAGGCGGCGGCGTAAGCGCCTGTCGTGCTTCATGCCGCAGCGTCAGCATCCGTGCGTGCCGTAGTCTTCTGCCAGATCCACCGTATGACACGGTGAACGCCATTCAAGCAGCCTTCCCCACGACATGTCCTCTCGCCCGCGCAAGGTCGCCCCTGAGCAGACTACGCTGCTAACAGCGGCCTTCCCAGCGCGACTGCGAGCCGAAGTGGCACATATCGCCGAGGAGATCTGCCCCTCGGTCATGTGCGGCCGCGGATTGTCCGTCATCGTGCAGGACCGTTGACGCTGCCCTATCGCGTTCAGCATGGGGGCAGCGACTCCTTGTCCTCCAAGCTGGACGAACCCCAGGCCCTGATCTACGCGTGCATACAGACACGCCATCATGACGGTCACGTACGCCAGCGCCAAATTGAGCGACTGGCCGGGGCATCCGAGCCTTGGGTTGTACCGTTCATGGTGCAGCTCTGCAGCGAATACGTCGTTGAAATCCTGCAGGACGTCGAGGCACGCTTGCCCTTGCTGGACAAGCACGTCTATGGAACGGTTCTTCGAGGCAATCCGGCCTTTCTGGATCTGGCGCAGCAACGCATGATCAGCTACTGGGATTGCTACTACCGGCGGCGCTGGTTCAGAAGTGAAACCTATGTCGGGTTTCGCTTGTTCAAGCAGTTTCGCGACTGGCAAGTCTCTGGCTAAGGCCTCGCGAGCTGAAAGCCTCGGTCCGTGGATCAATTGCCAGAACTGCGGCGCAACCGATCGGATGAGTTCTTGTTCAAGCGCTTCGCTTCGTCTTCCGCGTAGTCTTCCTCGCCTTCTTCGTACTTGCCTTCATACATGCAGCTGCTGCGGTTCCATCCGCACTCGCCGCCTAAGGAGCAACCTGAGCTCAAGGCGGCAAGGAACAAGAGGATGCTGCAACGGCCTAATCTTTGAATCGACATATCGCTCCCTGGTGATCGGGGTAGTGTACGGGATGGAGATGACGACTAGCCCCATCGGGCTTCTGCGTCATTGCCATCGACGGATCACCAATTCTCCTCGGTTGGGAAAATCACTCTGTTCATGGCACTCTCTGCAATGAGGTGCTCCCACAGTACATAGAGCTTTTTGGTCTGGTAGGTGTCCATTCGATTGAATTGGTCACGGAAGGCCCGGATATAGTCGTCCTTTCGCACCAGCTCACCTTGGTAGGATTTCAGCTTCTCGTTGTAGTTTTTCCATCGCACGATGGGGTCGGAATCGATGACACTCAAGTCGAGAAAACACTCGATTGAACAAGCCCTGCCGTTAATATCTTCGACAGCATTACCGGATGGACCGATGGTCCTAAATTGACTGAACTCTGACAACACGGGAAGTGTTGTTGCTTTGACGTTCGGTGACAGGTCCAACGAAACTATGGTCTCGAGCGCCCATCTTCCCGCCGTATCGTTGTCGAGCACGATAAGCATGTGCCCCGAGTATCCAATGCGTGCGAGCCCCTTGCAGAAGGTCACTAGGTTTCCAACACCGGGGAATGGGTTGCCATCCTTCATGTCGATGAAATCGAAAAAGTCGGCTATATCTGGATATAGATGCTGCAGACTTCGCTTCAGGACATGCACGTCCGAAGAGCCTTCCGTGACGATCATGCACCGTTGCGCGCCGCAGCCGGGGACGATTTCATCGGGAGAAACCCAGCCGCCTTCGATGATGTCCGCGTACTCCCATCGTATTGGGAGGTTCTCCAACTCTGGAATCTCCGCCAGCACCCGCAACACGACATATGTGTCTAGCGACACGCCGAAGGTCCCCATGACGACACTATCGAAATCCAAATAGGGGCCATCCACTTCCCACGGCAATGATCGCAAAAACTCACTTAACTGCTCGAAAACCGCGCTTGGTCGAGTATTTTCGTCTTCACCAAATGTGCTTTGCAGCCAGCTGCGACAGGCTTCGAGGGTATATCCGAGAATTTCAAGTCGCGGTTTAATTCGACCCAGCGACCTACACAGACATGGCTTCTCCTCAATGATTTCTTCATCGCTGTCGCTGCCGATGTATCTATACGGACCTACCGCTTCGTCACCGCTCTGAAACAGCACACCGTGGTTTGTGTACCCGCGATTCTTGCCCCAATCAATATGGATGCATCCGGCACTAAGATGGACCATCGATCCCATGACCACCCCCGTCAATGAATAGGGTGGAGATTTTATCCGGCCAGAACGCGTCCAGGGCATTGCATGACGATATCCTTCAACAATAATTATGGACCCCTCGTGCCAACGAAATCGCGGCCTGGGAGCATCCATCAACGAAAAGTCATCGAGTTTTTTAGCTGCTTGAACCTTTCTCTGACAAGTGGCTGGACGCACAACACACTAACGCAGCAGAGGAGTGCCAATGGACGAAGTATTCGAGGTGATCACAGACGTCGCAGAGATATCGAGGCTAAACGAGCAACTCGCGAAGCAATTGCACGCGGCCCTCCACTACGATGAGACCCGTGAAATGGCCTCGCCAGCCGGTCGTCGCACCGGCAAGGTGTACTTCGAAGCGGCGGCTGGCTCCAGCGTTCGGGCCTAAACTCCAGTGTCAGACTACAATTTCGCTGCCAGAATAGTAAGTTTGACAACTTTTTGGGGGGCCTGCGTGTGAATGAATTGGCTTCGCGCGCTCTTAAAGCTATATTTTGGCCAGCAATGCGGAGTGCATTACGTTAGAAAATTCCTGAACTGGAGAGAGCATGTCTGCGACTCGAAATATCGTATCAAGCTTCCGTTATGAAGTAGCAGTAGGGACACGAACTTGCGATGCGAGCTCAAAACACCAGATCATGGCAGGCGAAAGACATTTCGCATATGATCAAGTGCCAGGAAACCGCAAGAACATATGTTTGGCTTGTGCTCCTGCCATTATCAAGAAGGCACAAGAGCATCTGGAAAGAATTTCTAGCCAGCTTCCGTAACTTTCTGGGGAAATAGTTCAGAAGTCCTACGTAGACGCCGTATTCAAACCTGTCACTCAAGCGGACCGCAGAAGCTGGTCCGCTTCTTGTTTTTTTAAACGTCTGCTTAACTCGCCACCAGTGGCTGCAATTGGCCGGGAGCCATCTATGACGACAGACCGCTTCCGACCCCAAGCGGATACTGGCAAAATGAGCCCGTCCCTCTTCGTAGCTCTGTTCTGGTTCGCGGATGTATCGGTGCGTCCTTATGCGACCGTACGGAGAGAACCTAACATAAGCAACGGAAACTCTGCCGGTTCAGTCCGAGCCCAACTGCTTGCCAAAATTCCATCAAATGGCCATTCTGAGAACCGACATCGAAAGAGCTCTTAATGAGCTTTCCTCCCAAGAGGAGGGCATGCGTTTTCAGGGACTTGCGGTCGTACTAGGCAAGAAGCGGTGGCCCGAACTTATCGCCCGCCAGCGCAAGAAGGATTTTGGCCTTGATGCCTACGCGCCCGCGAGCCTGACGCCGGAGAAAATCGGCAAGGGACTGGCTGCTTCGATCACACCAACGCTAAAGAAGATTTCTGACGACACGGAGACCGCCAAAGCGCACTTTCCTGATCTAGGGGCGCTCATCTTCGTGACATCCGCCAAGATTGGCAACGCCGATCGAAAGCGATGGGAAGAGGCAATTTATAACGACTACGGCGTCGAACTTCACGTTATCGAGCGCGAAGAAATTATCACGCTGATGATGATGCCAGAGAACGCCTCGCTTCGTGCAAGCTTCCTCCGCCTAGATCTCGACGTTGAACCGCAGATCGCAGATCTCATCGACAGAATAAGGCGCGCGGTCCAAGTTGTCGCGCGCACCTGGGCCGGCAAGACCAAAGGACATCCGCTCATTGAACTCACGGCGAATCGGCTTGCGCCGGACGGCGCAGAGTCTGCCGACGTTCTGTCGCTTGAACAGATCGATCAAGCGCTGTCGCAGAGCGGCCGTATTGTTCTCGAAGGGCCAGCCGGCCGCGGAAAAACCACAACGCTGATACAGCTCGCACAACGTACACGGGCCGCCGGCATACCGTTCATCGTCGAACTTCCGGCGTGGACGTCATCGCAGAGAGGAATACTCGAATACATTACCGGCATGCCGGCGTTTCAGGCCGAGCGTGTTACGCCCGCCGACCTCGCGCGAGTGCAGCAGGCCGAACCTTTCCTGTTCTTGTTGAACGGCTGGAATGAGATCCCGGATGCGAAGTCCGAGCAGGCGAACAATGCACTCCGAGAAATCGAGCGGGATTTCCCGAGTGCGGGCATCATCGTCGCAACCCGCACACACCACTTAACCCCGCCGCTTCCCGGCGCATTGCGTCTGCGGTTGTTGCGCCTTCGACGCGAACAGCGGGCAGCTTACCTTGCAGCCCGTCTTGGCGCGAAAGGCGCTGACCTCTGTACCCACATTGATACCGACCCGTCCCTCGACGAGCTGACTCGCACGCCGTTCATCCTCTCGGAAGTCGCTTCGCTATTCGAAGCCGAGGCTACAATCCCTTCCACGAAAATCGGCGTCCTATCCCAGGTTCTCCGTCTGCAAGAACAACGAGATGAACACAAAAACGCCCTGCAGACAGGACCAATCTTCGGTCGGCAAACGGATTATCTGAAGGCCCTTGCAACTCAGATGACCCGCAGCGGAGCAGTAACGTCGTCCGAGGCTGAAGCCCGTGCCGTTTCTGCCCTCGTTGCACGAGAGCTTCTGAGCCGTGGGCAGATCGAGCCGGTGGGGCCGCCAGCAGTCCTCGCGACGCTGACGGCGCACCACGTACTTGAGCGCGTCGACTACCCGCAAACGGCGTTTCTGTTCGAGCATCAACAGCTTCAAGAATACTACGCGGCACTCGATGTCCGCGCGCAGCTTCTCGACCTGCAGGATGACGACCATGAGGCGACCACCCGCTTTACCGCTGACTACGTCAACGATCCAGCATGGGCTGAACCGCTGCGCATGATCGCCGAGACGTTTGCCGAGCAGACCGGTGACGGCGAAACCGACAGGAGAAATACCAGCGCCGGTGGGAAGCTGGTGGCGATGGCGCTACCCGTAGACCTGGTGTTCGCCGGCGAGCTCGCAAGGCTTTGTGGCACAGAAGTCTGGAGTGCAGTTCGCACGACCGTCGGCGAGCGCATCCGCGCGGTCTACGCAATCCGCGACGGCAGTTTTCGTCAGTATGCCGTCGCTGCCATGCTCGCCACTGGCGCGGCCGACTTCGGCGACATCCTCGTGCCACTTCTGTCAGGCCAAGACCGGCAAACTCGACTAAGCACGTACCGGCTCTGGCCGGATATCCAGGTCTCGTCGCTTGGACCGAACTGGCGCGAGCAAGTACACGGCTGGAGCGAGGAGGCGCGTGCGGATTTTGTAGCCGAACTGCTGCATCATCGTGCCGACGGCGAGGTCGCGGCCTTCGCAGCGGAGGACGACAGTACCGAGGTGAAGAACGCGGCGGTCTCCGGCCTCATGTGGACTAGGTCTGACAATGCGCTGGTCCCCATCCTCGATTCGATGGATGCACAAGCATTTGAGGAGGTCGCACGCCGGAACGCCGACCAATTTCCAGCGGTGCTCAGACCCAAGACCCTCGCCACAATACGCCATTTCATCGAGATCTCCAGCAACCATCCCGCGCGCCTACAAGCCGCGCTCAAGCTTATCGAAATCGGCGAGACTGGCCTGGACGAGGTCATCAAAGATGCAATGGCGGCGCTGTCCGGCGACGACGTGCGCAATCAGGGCTCGCATCATATCGAGCCGGCGCTCGAATATCTGCGCCGAGTCGATCCTGCCTGGGTGAGTGAGTGGGTGGCGAACCGGGTTGCCGAAGGCAACCTCTATGAGCACGAGTATTGGTTGTCGTTTGCAACCGCCATTCCAGACGGCCTCGTCGAGAAATGCCTACGACGTATCGAAACCGAAGACCTCAAGAACGAGCATTTCGGAGGCATAGTTTCCATCATTGCTACTCGCGCGGACGCTAATCTTGCGGCGCGCGTGTTTGCGACACTGCGCGAATTGCGAGGTGCGGAGAGTGCGGAGCCTAACGTGCGACACGAACTCGAGTGGCAGAAAATGCGCCAGCTGGAAGCCGTGTTCCGCGCCCTTCCCGACGACGTCGCAGTGGCTGGCATTCTATCCTCCATCACCAGCGGAGATCCGCTCGATATCAAGGTTTCAACCGGCCTTCTAAGCAGAGTCGCCAGGCCTGACGTGGAGCCGCTGCGCATCGCCGATGAGGGACTGAAGGCGGACATTCGCGCCTACCTGAAAAGTAGCGTCGATATCGTCCTGGCACAGGATGATTTCGGCGGCCAGGAGAAAGCGAACCTGGCCTCATCAATAGCGCAAGTCGGAACATCCGAAGATATGACAGACTTGGTGAAGCTTACCCGCTCCGACGTAGAGAGAATGCGTCGCGGGCGCGCTGCGCGCGCGGCCGGCGACCGTGGGCCTCTCGGCAATGGCGGCACCATGAGCTACGCCAGTTGGCACATCGCTGCGGTCATGTACCTGGACCTACCGGAACACAATCGGCACCTACTCTCGCAAGTAATGGCCCGGCTCGGTACGCCCGAAGCCTTCGCCCTAAATCTGAACCTGATTGATGACGCTAAGCCATCACCAGTACCGCAGGGCGTTTGGGTTCAACTCGAAGCGGCATTCGTCGAACGGCGACCCGAAGGACAAAGTCCCAACGTCTTCACACAACATGCACGAACGTCAAACGAACTGCGAGTCTTGCTGTTCAAAATGGCGCTTGGCGACGAGAGACGACAGCAGTCTGCTTTCATGCTTCTCGGTCAACTCGAGGAATGGCGCTTGGAGTATGGCAGACCGATGGGTGAACCGCGTCACCCTGATCTTGCATCAGGCCAGCCTTGGCCGCCCGAGGTATCTTGACTTTTTTCCAAATCCCAAGCCATAGGCGATAAACGGGATCAGTCTCAGTTGTCGAAGGGCATCGTCTAGCCGCGAATAGCCATCTGATGTGATGGATGGCCGCTTTGGTAAAAAGGTGTCAGACTGCAATTTCGCCACCTAGGAACTGCGGAATTGTAGTCTGACACCCTTTTCTACGCGTGGTTTCGAACAGGTCCGCCCACTTCTTCGCCAGCTTCTGGCCGGCCACCTTGGTCGGGTCGTATTGCGCGACCAGCATGCGGGGCCCAGCCCAAATTCGTCCTTGACAGTCTCTGCGACCTGACTTGGGGGTATCCCAGCAGGCCAGGGCCTGGATAATGTAGCGCTTGTGCGCGCCCGTGAGCTTTGCCATGCGCAATAATCCGTACCTTCCACCGTTAATCAGGAAAATTCCGTGTCCGAGCTTCGGCGGTTCATAAGTACCTCTAATGCTTCATTTCAGGAACATCTTCAGCATCCCCAAATGCAAGAACTATTCAAAATGGCAGAGCAATACTGCGAGACTATGGTTCCCGTCCTTGCACTTGATATTGATGGGAATCCCGCACCGCAGCTACTAATTCAAGTTTCGACTACGACCTTTATGTGCGCGTTCCACCTAGCTTTTAGCGGCCACACGGCAGCGGTCCACGCGACGACACGTGCGGCGCTCGAAGCCGCGCTGTTCGGATATGTGGTCTCCAGGGGCGATGAGCATTTCGACCGCTGGACAAATCCGCCGAGAGATTTCAAAAAAAAGGTCCACGCGTCAGAGGCGTTCAGGCTTCTTGAGAAAGAAGGGATTGAAGAGCACCGCGAGTTGAAGGCCTCCTACGAAGATTTGATCGCTCGCGGCGCACATCCAAACCGGCTCGCCGTTGCACGCCATACGCGATCAACCCCCAACGAGGGAGGCGAAGAACTGGAGTTCACCGCGATTTACCCACCTTCCAAAAATTCTCTCGTACACATTGCGCACGTGATAGGGACTGCAGCGATGAGCATGGTTGTCGGCGGCGCGACGCTCACAGGTAGCCGGGAACGGCTATTCCGCGAAGGCCGGAGCTTGTACAAGCGTCTCCTCACCTTTCTGGAGGCGAATGCCGCCCCATCATCTCCACTTCCAGCAGGCGCAACGAGCAGCAATTGAGCTCACAACTGTGCGAACAATCGGCGTTGGCTCAATAGCAGTAGGCCCACACAATTTCCGGCCGGGCCACTATTGCGCAGCGCCCGCTGCCTTGACAGGCCATTCAACATCGGCAGAGGGCCCGCCCCCTCCTCCCACCCCAAGATACAAGGTGTCAGACTACAATTTGGCTAGCTAAATTGCGGCCTGACTCCTTTACTAATACTTAATGAGATTTTTGCCGAATACCCTCACTATCTATTTTTTCCCTCTTCGATCCTGCGGCGCTCAGCATTAAGCTGTTCCTTCATACTTGAAAGAAAAACACCCCAAACAACAAGACCGTAAAACCAAAACGGCGCAATCAATTTCAATTGATCAAATAGCTCTGAACAGAATATTCCAAACAATGCGAATGCAATAAGAACAACCGACGTTAGCTGTATTACCGGAAAGTCGACATGGATATGGACCATGGTAAGAACGGCGTAGCCGACAACTCCAAAGAACGATGCCCATACAGACTTGAGCACGAAGATTGCTATCAATCTTCGAAGCTCGGCCTCGGGCGGTAGGCCCTCTCCCAGGCCAAACCAAATTGAGTCGCTCCACGAAATCGCGGCACCAGTCTGGAGAAAATAAGCAACGCAAAGCATCGGCAATGCAAGTAATGCACTGACACCTTTAATGCTTGATATATCTGCGATCTTGGGTGCAACAACTTCGACCACGAAGATTCCTTAAAATTGGTAGCGTGCGAAATTAAAATATCAGATCACACGAAAAATAGTGTCAGACTGCAATTCTGCTTCCGAAACTGCAGCACCCCTCTCAGTTTGACGGAAGACCTTCAAAAAATATTACAGCCCCAGAACATCCCGCGCCAGCACCTCCGTGCAAGCGTCCCCCGCCTTGGCCAAATATTCCTTTAACAACCCCGCCCCGTTCGCCAGCAACTGATCCTTCGTCGGCGGGTTCTTGTCATCCCCCTGCCCCCCGGCGCAGGCCGATTCCGCCACCACGGTCTTTGTCGCCGCGTCAATCAGCCGCAACCTCGCCGTATAACTAACGCGGTAGTGTGCCCAATCCGTCGGGTAGTAATTGAACATCCATGTCAGCGTCTTCACGTCCAAAACAAAATCGCCACCTTGACTGGCGGCGACGACGGTCGCTACATCATCCTTAGCTGCCACGGCAGACGCCTGCACGGCCGTCGTGTTCTTCAAGCTAGCCAACTTGTTTTGCAATCCGGCAGAGATAGCAATCGCAGGATCTTCAATGCCGTTTTCTTTCACGATGGCATTGCCTTCCGTGACCATCGCACCGGCGCCAAGCATCGCGAACGCCGCCTTGCCAGCGGTAAAGGCCGTGAAGTCCGGTTGCCCGTAGCGTGCGGACACGATGGATTTGCCTTCCAGCTTGCTCAGAGAATCTTGGGAAATGGGTGCATGCTTGACGGTCGTGCAAGCACCAAGCGTGAGGACAACTACTGCGGCGATACTGATACGGGACATCAAAGTCTCTTTATGAATTATGGGGTTGTAGGATAAAAATCTCTCTCGGCGGCGGTTGCGCGTGTCGTTCCGAGTTCCAACCGACGATGCGGATTGAGAAAAAAGGTAGGAAGAAAAGGTGCCAGGCTAAATTCGTGAGCTAGTTTCTCGTCTAAAGCCCTTAATCTAGATACGCGATAAAAACGGCTCAGCGCCCCTCTTCAAGCTGCCACATCCGTCCCATAGGAGCCCACAGTTTTTCTAAGCGCGTCGGAGAGATTGTAAATTTCGTCGATAGACGAGATGGGATGCCGAGTCTCATTTTTGTTCTCGTCGAATATTCCCACGTATTTCTGCGCACGATTGAAGTGCAGACGACAAATGGGCTTCCTGTTGTTGTCATCCAAAAGTATGCCCATATAGCTTTGCGTGTCTCGCTGAACGACGCGCTTGACATCGACTACGGCTCGGACAATTGCTTTAACCACGTGGTAGCCCTCGATTTCCTCAAGCGTCGTAGTAATGGAGTCGTCTGGTCCATCTCCGATCTCTTCAGCTTCCGGCGTATCTGCCACTACCGATGCAACGGCGTTGCTATTCATGGCTGATTTGAGTCGCTCGTTGATTTGATCATTCAAAAACTGACCAAGTGCACGTTTCGTCAATGAGGAAAATTGATCTCGAACTCGTTGTGTGATCACACCCTCATAGACCCGCGAAGCGAACAGCTTGACGAAATCCTCTTCAGGGGCAACGAATTGATTGGCGACAATCTTCTTGATCTGACTTAGATACTTAAGCTCCCCGGCAGCACTGATGACCGATTCCAGGTCAAACGCGCCTTTCGTCAGCTTCTTCAGTTCGGGGACGATATAGTCATCGATATCGAGTAGATCAAGCTCCAGAAATGGCTTCTGGTCCATCTTGTTGGGCGCATCGAGATCGGTAAAGAACTGATAAACCTGACCATTGGTAAGAATGGAGACTCTCGCGGTCGTGACATGGAAGTAGCGGAACAGCTGAGAGGCGTGATTTATGTTCAGCGGATCACCGAACTTCTTGCACTCAATCAAGATCTGGATTTGTGAATTCTGAAGAATCGCGTAATCGACCTTCTCACCCTTCTTGGTGCCAACGTCGGCAATGAACTCGGGCGTTACCTCATTGGGATCGAAGACGTCGTATCCCAATATGTTGTGAATGAACGGCATCACAAACGCATTCTTCGTCGCCTCTTCGGTCTTGATTCCGGGGCCTTGTTGACGAATTTTTTCGGAAAGGCCTCTGAGTTTTTCCATCAACTCCATGCTCTGCTCCAATTTGCGTACGAGCTATCGCTCGCGTTGGTTCACAATCTCGAGAAAGTATCTAAGCGCCCAGTAAAAGTGATCGCGAACAAACCAGTTCGTGACAAATATCTACAGATATTACCCGAACTTTACTTTAGGGGCAGAGCGAGGACGGAGCGCTGGAGCAACACAAAAAGATAGGCCAACCAGAACAAGCAGCGTCTTGTGCCGCCAACACCGCTCAAGCTGTAGTGCGGCTAGTAAGTCTCCAAGACCTGAGGATCCGTCGCCAAGTGAGAAATCATGCTCGGGCTGGTGCCTAAAGGCCCATCCCATGCTTTACCATTTTCCGTTTATTGGAATTGCAGGCAGCCCCGAATCTCATCCTCGCTAAGGAGACGATCCATGCCAAAGTTTGTGACGATCGGATATGGCGACCAAGAGGGTTACGATCGCACCCCACAGGCCATCCGAAATGCAGCGCATGCGCACGACGCAAAACTGCAGAACGACGGTGTACTGATGGGCATTGCAGGCAAGTCAGTGCAAGTGCGCAACCACGAGGCCGCTCGGGTCGAAACAACAAACGGCCCATTCATGAAATCGCCCTTACCAGTGGCCGGCTTCGCCATCATCGAAGCCGTCGACATGGCCGAAGCTATAGCAATGGTGTCGCAAACGCCCTGCGCCGTCGCGCACGGGGTCGTTGAGGTGTGGCAGCTGGAACAACCTTAGCGGCGCCTCTCATTCAAATCGTAGGTTTATGTCTCGCAAGAACAAGGGAATAACAGCCCAGCGCCTATCCCCTACCCCGCATTCACAAATGCCGATGGCTGCAAACCATAGCCTGCCCGGTCATCCCCTTGATCAGCCTAGCCAGCCCCCTCGCGCTGCCGTCATCCAGCCATTCCGTCCGAATCATCCGAAACCCCATCGCCAAGCTGTACCGCCAATCCAACTCCAGTATCCGGAAATCGCGCCCATTCTCCGCACAATGCCACTGCGCCGCCGGATCCTCATAAGCCGCTCCAATAAAATCAACATGCGAGTCGAACGGCGGCATGGATTCCAGCAGTTCATCTGACCCCGGCAAGCTAGGCTCGGACAGATTCTCCCCCACCGCCACATGCGGCTCAGGGCCGTCATAGGCCAGCAGCATCAACGGAAAATTCTTTGGGTCAGCATCATAAGAAGCCCGCGTATCGTCAGTCAGATAGGCACGAGCCGCCGGACCCAAGCAGTACTGCGGGCTATTCCAGTCGCTGCTCTCGTTATCCGCATACCGATCCCCCGGCGTAATACCGTGCTCAGCCAGCAACGCCACGGCCTCTTCCATTGTGTCGTTATGGCGTATCGGTATCTCCGCCGGCAGATACCCTGCCCCCACGTACATGGCGATCACGTCACCCGTCGTACGCAGGCCTTCTTGATACTGGTACGACCCTTCATTCAAGCTCGCCAAATCGAAGCTCAGGTTCAACAGCGCGCGATACGGAACGCCGTCGCCGCGCGGTTCCATCACATATCCACCTTCCAGCAGTTTGATTTCCAGCGCGCGCCAATCAGGCGGCGGCAAATGCATGTCGCGGGGGCACAGAAACTGGTGGTGTTCGGACATGGGCGGGACTCACTCTGCTGAGGTGGCTGGGGCCGGCGAATTGTAAGCTGGCGCCCCGCGCATTTCCCCAGGCAGAGGAATCAGGCCAATGCAAACACCTAATCCACTTTCGCCCCCGACCTCTGCACCAACGGCACCCATTTGGCGATATCCGCCTGGATAAATGCAGCCAGTCCGCTGGGCGGCCCGTCGTGGAAGATTTCATACCCCAAGCCCTGCAACCGCTGGCGCTGTTCAGCGCTGTCCATGACTTTGCGCGCCGCGGCGTTGAGTTTCACCACGACGTCCGGCGGCGTACCGGCGGGGGCCATCAGGCCGAGGTCGACGGTGATCACGTAGCCCGACACGCCCTCTTCCATCATGGTCGGCACGTCTGGCAACAAGGGGGATCGCGCCTCGCCTGTGACCGCCAGGGCGCGCAGCTTGCCTTCCTTGACCAGGCCGGACACGCTGGGCGTGTTGTAGAACGCGAAGGCGACCTCATGCGCCATGACGGCGGCCACGCCTTGCGGGGCGCCACGGTAGGGAATGTGCGCGGCCTGGGTGCCGGTGATCGACAGCAGCAGTTCGGCCGAGAGGTGGTGCGTGGTGCCGTTGCCCCCGGACGAGTACATCAGTTTGCCGGGTTGGGCTTTCAAGGCCGTGACCAGTTCGGGCACGGAGCGGTACGGGCTGTCGGATGGCACGACCAGCACATTGGAGCCGCCGGCCAGATAGGCGACCGGCACGAAGTCCTTGGTCGGATCGTAGGACAGCTTCGAGAACAGCCCCAGGTTGATGGCCCAGGTATTGTTGGAGCCCAGCACCAGCGTATAGCCGTCGGGCGAGGCCTTGGCTACGTAGCTCATGGCGATCTGGCCGCCGCCGCCGGGCTTGTTCTCGACGACGACCGTTTGCCCCAGTTGCTGGCTAAGGCCGGGCTGGATGGACCGCGCCAGGATATCGGCCGTGCTGCCCGCCGCAAGGGGCACGACCAGCGTGATAGGGCGATCCGGAAACGGCGCCGCCTCGGCTGATGTCGCGACAAGCGACGCACAGGCCAGTACGGCCCCCAGTAGAACCCCTTGTAGTGTTTTCATGATGCCTCCGCGCTGGCGCGAGCAATGGAAACCATGCGGGCTTGCATGATGCCAAGCAGCGTATCGGAGGAGGCAAACCCGAAAAATAGGCGGGGTGCTATAGCGTCATGCCATCACGGCATGGCGGCGTCGCGGCGCAGGCGTTGGGAGACCGAGCGGACCACGGCGACGAAGGCCTGCGCCGCGGGAGACAAGGGGTAGTTGGCCAGGCGCGCGATGGAGATCGGCCATTCCAGCGCCGGGTTGCGCAAGGCGATGCCTTTGATGCCGGCGGGCATCTGCCCGCGCGCGATCTGCGGCAGCATGGCCACGCCCATGCCGGCCTGTATCAGGCCGATGGCCGTGGACAGCAGGACGACGCGCTGTTCGACGCGCGGATAGATATTCGCGGCGATCAAGCGGCGGCTGATGTTGAGCCAGGCGGGCGCTTCGGGATTCAGCTGGATGCAGGGCAATTCGGCCAGCACCTTGGCGTCGACCTCGTCCAGCCTGGCCAGGGGATGATCCATGCGCGCGAAGAGCGCGACGCCGCTGTCCGAAAGCTGTTCCACCATGATGCGGGAGTCGTCGTCTTGCATGACCGCGCCCAGGCCGACATCGGCCTCGTGCGAGAGCAGGCGCGTGCGGATCTGCTGCACCATGCAATCGACCACGATCAGGTCCAGTTGGGGGTGGCGCTGGCGGAACTCCATCAGGATGTGCGGCAACAAGGTGGCCGCGCTGACATGGCCCACGGCGACCATGACTTTGCCGCGCTTCAGGTCGGAGTGTTCGCGGCATTCCTGGATCGAACTGTCGATGGCCAGGATGGCGCGCCGCGCCGCGTCGACCATGGCCTGGCCGTCGCGCGTCAAGGAGACCTCGCGGCCGCGCACCACCAGCGGCTGGCCGACTTCGGCCTCCAATCGGCGGATCAAGTGGCTGACTGACGGTTGCGACAGGCCCAGGCGTTCGCCGGCGGCCGTGAAGCTGGCGGTTTCACCGATAGCGACCAGCGCGCGCAGTTGGCGCAGGGAGACGGATTCGATCGGCTCGGTCATGTAGCGACGTCATGATGGAATAGTTTGCATACTATAGCTATATGGATGTGCGGTCCCTAAGATGGGATTTCCCTAACCCGCCTGGAACCGCAATGCCCCACTCTTCCTACGCCGCCGACCGCATGGGATCGGCCATCGTCGAACCTACCGGCCGCTTCGAAGCGGGCAGCTTCGCGTCGTTCACGCTGACGTACACCGCGGGCTATTTCGGCATCGACGACACCGGATCGATCAAGATCGTGCACCGCTTCGCCAGCGACATGGGCAAGCCGCAGTTCGATCAGCCGGACGGCTGGAACTACACCACGGTCGAGGCTTCCAACGGCGCGGTGTTGCAGGTCGAGTACGACGGCAAGCGCAACATCCGGCCCTGGGACAAGACGCTATTCATCCGGGTGGTGCGCGGCTACCTGGAGGAAGGCGATCGCATCGTGGTGCGCTTTGGCGATACGCGGCAGGGCTCACCGGGCATGCGGGTGCAGACGTTCAGCGAGCCTACGTTCGAATTCAAGGTGCTGGTGGACGCCTTCGCCACCTACAACTACACCGAGCTCCAACACTCGCCCACCATCGCCGTGGTGGCCGGGCCGCCGGTCGCCTACAAGGCGATCCTGCCCAGCCAGGTGGTGGCGGGCGACCCCTTCACCCTGGGTTTCAAGGGCGAAGACAAATGGGGAAACCCCAGCGATCAGGTATCCGGCGAGTTCACCCTGCGCAGCAGCCTGCCGCTACGCGGCCTGCCCGCCACGTTCTCGATGCGCGAGGGCGAGCTCTCGTCGCGGCTTGAAGGATTGGTGGCCGAAGCGCCTGGCGAGCTGCGCATCGAGGTGCTGCGCGACGGCCTGCCCGTGGCGCAAAGCACGCCCTGCCGCGTCGTCGCGGCCGGCGGCGGAACACGCGGGCACTACTGGGCCGACCTGCACGGGCAGTCCGAGGAAACCATAGGCACCAATTCCGCCGAGGACCTGATCCTGTTCGCGCGGGACCGCGCCTTTCTGGACGTCATGAGCCACCAGGGCAATGACTTCCAGATCACCACGCCATTCTGGGAACAGTTGAATAAGCTGACCGCGCAATACAACCAGGATGGATCGTTCATCATCTTCCCCGGCTATGAATGGTCGGGCAACACCGGCCTGGGCGGCGACCGCAACGTGCTGTACCTGAAGGAAGACCGCCCCATCCATCGGTCCTCGCACGCGCTGATCGACGACCTGTCGGACCTGGCGCTGGACGCCAACGATGCCGATGCGCTGTTTGACGCGCTGAAAGACGAGGATGTGGTGGTGTTCGCGCACATCGGCGGCCGCTACGCCGACATTACGCGGTCCCATGACGCGCGCTTGGAGCGCTCCATCGAGATCCACTCCGACTGGGGCACCTTCGAATGGCTGTTGGAAGATGCCTTCCGGCTGGGCTACCGCGTGGGCATCCTGGCCAATAGCGACGGACACAAGGGCCGGCACGGCGCCAGCCATCCTGGCGCGTCGATGTTTGGCGCGTATGGCGGCCTGAGCTGTCTGATTGCCGACCAGCTGACCCGCCAGTCGATCGCCGAGTGCCTGCGCCAGCGCCGCCACTACGCCACCACCGGATGCCGCGCCTACCTGGACGTGCAAGCGCATTTCGATAGTCCGGCGCAGCGCTATTCCGATGATCCCAAGCTGGGCGCCCCGGTCACGCGCGAGTCCGTCACGCAGGCCGATATGGGCGCCATCCTGTCGTACGACGGCGACTCGCTGGAGCTGTCCTTCGAGGTCCTGACCCATGGCGCCATCGAGCGCGTGGAAGTCCGCAACCGCATGGACGTGGTGCAGACGCTGTACCCCTACGGCGAGGCCTCGCTCGGCAGCCGGATCCGCATCGTCTGGGAAGGATCCGAGTATCGCGGCCGTGGCCGCCAGACGGTCTGGGACGGCAGCGCGACCCTGGAGGGCAACACCTTCGTCGATCCGCTGCCCATCAATTTCTGGAACCTGGACAAGACCTTGGCGCAACCTCGCCCTGACCTGCTGAGCTGGCGCTCGCTGACCACCGGCGGCTACAGCGGCATCGACGTGCGGCTGAGCGATCCGCGCGCCGGCGTGCTGAAAATAGACACGCCGGTAGTGCGCACCGAGATCCCCGTCGACCAGATCGGACTGGAGCCGGTAGTCGTCGAAAACGGCGGCATTCGGCGCCGGCTCCAGGTCTATCGCCTGCCAGACGAGAATCCGGTACAGCGGATGCAGGCCCGGGTGCGCGTGCCGCTGCACACAGACTCCGACAATGCGGTGTACCTGCGCATCACCACCGAGGACGGCTTCTTCATCTATTCCAGCCCGATCTACGTGGAGCGGACCGGGGCCGGGCCGAAATAAGGCGGCCGGCCGCTAGGCGCCGGCGGCATCGATCAATTCCGCCGAGGACTCCCGCAAGCACTCGGCGAACAGCTGCGTGGTGGATGTCGTGGTGTCTTCGCGCCAGTACAGGATAGCTTCTCCCAAGGGGCCCAGCGGCGGCAGCGGCAGCATCCGCATCGTTCCGCGCTGTACGTAGCGGCGCGCGAGCGACAGCGGCAGGATCGAGACGTATCCCCCGTCGCGCAGCAAGGACAGGTTCAGCGCCAAGGAACTGGACTCGATGGTCGGGCGCAGCAGGGTCACGCCATGTTCGGCCAGGATCTCGACCATGGTCGCAAAAGCGGGCGAACCCTGCATCGGCGTGATCCAGCGCACGTCCTGCAGGTCGGCCCAGGCCACGGGGATGTCGGGGCCGCGCAATGGGTGGCGCGTACCCACCACGAACACGAACGGCTCGTGATGCAATGACTCGTGGCGCATCACCGGCAGATTCCCGGTCACGCGGTTGCGGCCCAAGGCCAGGTCGAGATTGCCCTCGTCCATCATCTTGAGCAGGCGATCGAGCGTGGCTTCCACGAATGAGAACGAGGCATTCGGCGCGCGCCGCGTGAACAGTTCGACGGCGTGCGCGATCAGGGGTTGGGGAATCGTCACCACGGCGCCGAATCTGACGTGGCCCGCCGTGCCAGCGGCCAGCGCCTTGACGTCGCGCCGCGCCAGTTCGATCTGGCGCAGGATCTCGCGCCCGCGTTCGACCAGCACGCGCCCTATGCGCGTCAATTCAATGGCGTTGCCTACGCGGCGCACGACCGGCGTGGCCAGCGCCTCCTCGATCTCCGCGATCTGCTTGGAGATGGCAGGCTGCGTGACGTGGAACGCCGCGGCCACCCGCGTCACCTGACGCAACTCGCCCAGCGCCACCAGGATGCGCAAATGCCCGAGCTTCAGGCCGCTGCGGAAGAAACGTTCTATCGAATTGTCGGACGGCGTGCTGGCGGACATGGAGTGCATGGAAAGGCGAGGGTATCGGTCGCCATCGCGTAGTGGCGTAAGTCGCCAATCATAACCAAATGGTAATGCCGAATGCGCAAAGTGTGATTTGCCGCCGGGTCCGGGCAGCCCGTACCCTTCGAACGGACAGCACTGTAGTGCGGGCTTCTCATGAAGCATCGACGAATCGCCGGGAGCAAGGATTGATCCCACGCCGATGCCGCATCGCATAACCGAACTCGCAGGCTGCCGAATAACTCGATGTGCCCCATGGCACACACCCACGGAGACAACACTCATGAGCACGTCCCTATCCGGCGGCGCGCCGGCCTATGCCGGCGCGCAGGCCGCGCGGAATCCTGCGCAGCTTGACGCGCTGTACCGCAAGCTGGCCTGGCGCATCATGCCGTTCCTGTTCCTGTCGTTCATCGTCGCGTACATCGACCGCGTGAACGTGAGCTTCGCCAAGCTGCAAATGCTGAGCGACCTGTCGATGTCGGAAACGGTCTACGGCTTGGGGGCCGGCATTTTCTTTCTGGGCTACTTCATCTTCGAAGTTCCCAGCAATCTGATCCTGCATCGCGTAGGGGCACGCATCTGGATCGCGCGCATCATGGTCACGTGGTCGATCATTTCGTCGCTGACGATGTTCGCGCAGGGACCGCTGTCGTTCTATTTGCTGCGTTTCCTGCTGGGGGTGGCCGAAGCCGGCTTCTTCCCGGGCATTGTGCTGTACCTGTCCACCTGGTTCCCGTCGAGCCGCCGCTCGCAGATCATCGCCTTGTTCATGGTGGCCATCCCGGTGTCGGGCGCCATCGGCGGCCCGCTGTCTGGCTGGATCATGGAACGGTTCGGCGGCCTGCATGACCTGGCCGGTTGGCAGTGGCTGTTCCTGGTCGAAGGCCTGGGGTCGCTGCTGGTCGGGATTGCCGCCTTCTTCATGCTGCAGGACCGAATCGAGACGGTGAAGTGGCTGAACGCGGACGAGAAGCGCCTGCTGGCGCAGGATCTGGCCGCCGACGACAGCACCCGGGCCCGCCATAGCGTGCGGCACGTGTTCGGCGACCGTAAAGTGTGGCTGCTCGGCCTGCTCTATTTCTGCATCGCCATGGGCAACTACGGCCTGGTGTTCTGGCTGCCGACGATGATACGCGCCGCCGGCGTCGCCAACCTGGGCAGTATCGGCCTGCTGTCGGCGGTGCCGTCGCTGGTCAGCGCGGTGGCGATGATACTCATCGCGCGCCATGCGGACCGCACTAACGAGCGCCGCATCCATGTTGCCGTGTGCTGTGTGTTGGGCGCCGTCGGCATGCTGGTATCGGTGCTGCTGGCCCAGCACCTGTGGTGGTCGATGGCCGCCCTCATCGTCGCCGCCATCGGCATCAATTCGATCGCGCCGGTCTTCTGGGGCATCCCCACGGCGATGATGAGCGGCGCGGGCGCCGCGGCGGCCATTGCGCTGATCAACTCGGTCGGCAACCTGGCCGGCTTCGTCAGCCCTTATGTCATCGGCTTTCTCAAGGACGCCACCGGACAGCTGCTGCCCGGCATGGTCCTGCTGGCCTGCGCGCTGGTCGGCGGGGCCTTTATCGCGATGTCACTGGGCACGAAGCGGGGTCAGGCATGAAAGTGCCCGTCTGTCTGGTAACCGGCGCGGCCAGCGGCATCGGGGCCGCCACGGCCCTGCGTTTCGCGCGTGAAGGCTGGGCCGTGGCCATCAACAATTTCGACCACGGCACCCGCGCGGCGGCCGAGGCGGTGGCCGCGCAGTGCGGCGACGCTGGCGCTCAGACCCTTATCGTGGACGCCGACGTGGGCGACGACGCCGCCTGCCGCGGCATGGTCGATGCCGTCGCGGCGAAGTGGGGACGGCTGGACGCGGTCGTGAACAGCGCGGGCACGACGCGCGTGATTCCGCACGGCGACCTCGACGCGATCGACGCCAGCGAATTCGAACGCGTCTACCGCGTGAACCTCATCGGCATGTTCCAGATGACGCGCGCCGCGGCTCCGCTGTTGCGCGACCGCCCGACAGGCGCGGCGTCGGGCTGCGTCATCAATATTTCTTCGCTGGCATCCCTGAATGGCACGGGATCGTCCATCGCCTATGCGGCCTCGAAGGGCGCGGTCAATTCGCTGACGCTGTCGCTCGCGCGCAATCTCGCCCCGCAGGTCCGCGTGAATGCCATCGCCCCGGGCATGGTCGACGACGGCCTGCTGCGGCGCGTGCTGGGCGACGAGGCCTACGCGCGCGTGATCGACGGCATGCGCGAGAACTCGCCGCTCAAGCGGGTGTCGCAGCCGTCGGAAGTCGCGGAACTGGCCTGGTTCATCGCCGCCCGCGCCCCGGCCATGACCGGTCAGGTGCTGGCCATCGAAAACGGCTTGATGCTCAACACCTGAGTCTCCCCCGATACAAGGAACACCATCCATGAAAGATCTGCACAAACACCGCTCCCGCACGGTCACCGAGGGCGTGACGCGCGCGCCGCACCGTGCTTTCCTGCGTGCCACGGGCCTGGACGACGAGGCCATCGACAAGCCGTTCGTCGCCATTGTCGACACGTACGGCGAGAACACGCCCTGTTCCATGTCGCTGAACCAGATCTCGGACAACGTCCGTCTCGGGATCGCGGCGGGCGGCGGCGTGCCGATACGCGGCTCGGCGATCTCGGTCTCCGACGGCACATCGATGAATCACTCGGGCATGCGGTTCTCGCTGGTTTCGCGCGAGACCATCGCCGACAGCGTCGAATTGTTCGTACGCGCCCATTGCTACGACGCGCTGGTCGGCGTGGCCGGTTGCGACAAGACCCTGCCCGGCATCCTGATGGGCATGGTGCGCGTGAACGTCCCCGGCGTGTTCCTGTTCGGAGGCGCGATGTTGCCGGGCGTGGCGCCGGACGGCTCGCAGGCCACGATCCTGACGGCCATCGAGGCCGTGGGCGCGGCGCAGCGCGGCGATATGTCGGCCGAAACGCTGCGCGGCATTGAAAAGCGTTGCACGCCGACCGCCGGTTCCTGCCCAGGGCAATTCACCGCAAACACCATGGCGATGGTCGCTGAAGTGCTGGGGCTGGCTCCGCTGGGCTCGGCGATGGTGCCGGCCGTCTACAGCGAACGCATCGCGATTGCCCGCCGCGCCGGTGAAAACGTCATGCGCGCGCTGCGCAACGGCGGGCCGCTGCCGCGCGACCTGGTAACCCGCAAGAGCCTGGAGAACGCCTGCGCCGCCGTCGCCGCCACCGGGGGGTCGACCAATGCCATGCTGCACATCCCAGCCATCGCCCACGAGGCAGGCATCGCCTTCACGCTCGATGACGTCTCGGAAGTCCTGGCGCGCACGCCGCTCATCGGCGACATGCAGCCGGGCGGACGCTATCTTGCCGTGGATCTGCATCACGTCGGCGGCGTGCCGGCGGTGCTCAACGCCCTGCTCGCGGGCGGGCATATACACGGCGACACGCTCACGCAAAGCGGCGAAACGCTGGAAACGGCGCTGCGCGCCTTCCCTGGCCCTGACGGCCGCGTGGTCAAGCCGCATGACGAACCGCTCTCGCCCAACGCGGGGCTGGTGGTCCTGCGCGGCAATCTGGCCCCGGACGGCGCCGCGCTGAAGACCGCCGGCCTCAAGCAGCTGGTGTTCTCGGGCACGGCGCGGGTGTTCGAGACGGAGGAAGACTGCATGGCGGTGGTTGCCGCCGGCAGCTATCGGGAAGGCGATGTCCTCGTGATACGCAACGAAGGCCCCAAGGGCGGCCCCGGCATGCGCGAAATGCTGAGCGTCACCGCGGCGATCTATGGGCAAGGCATGGGTGAAAAGGTCGCGCTGCTGACCGATGGCCGGTTCTCGGGCGCCACGCGCGGCATGTGCATCGGCTATGTCGGCCCCGAAGCCGCGGCGGGCGGCCCGATACGCCTGCTGCGCGACGGCGACCGCATACACATCGATGCGATCAAGGGGAGCCTGGACGTCGAACTTTCCGACGAGGAACTCGCGCAGCGGGCGAAGGCATGCCAGCCGTTCGCGCGCGGCAGGCTGGGCGGCGTGCTTGAGAAGTATGAAGCGCTGGTGCGTCCGGCCAAGCTGGGTGCGGTGACCCATTCCGGGGCCGTGACCTGGCCTTACGAAGCGCCTCTCGGGGAAGCGCCTGCCCATGGAAGCCAAGAATGACGAAGACGCCGCGCATCGGCTTTTGCGGCATCGGCCGCATGGGTGAACCCATGACCCTGCGGCTGTTGGCCGGCGGGCACGAGGTCGCCGTCTGGAACCGCTCCAGCGCGAAGCTCGGCTCGCTTAGCGCTGCCGGGGCCGTGGCCAAGGCCACGCCTCAAGCGCTGGGCGAGAGCGTGGGCATCGCCCTGCTTTGCCTGGGCGACGGCAAAGCCGTAGAGGACGTGGTGTTCGGCGAGCACGGGTTGGCGCAAGCCGCCACGCCGCCCGCTTGCCTCATCGACCATTCGACCTTGTCGCCCGCGCTCACGCGCGCCCTGGCCCGGCGCTGGACGGCGGCAACCGGCGGCGTGTGGATCGATGCGCCTGTCTCGGGCGGCACGGAAGGCGCGGCGAACGGCAAGCTGGCCATCATGGCGGGCGGACCGGCCGACACGATCGAAGCCGTGACGCCCTTGCTGCGCGCGTACGCCTCGCGCGTCACGCGCATGGGCGACGTCGGCGCGGGCCAGACCACCAAGCTCGCCAATCAGGCCATCGTCGCGACCACGCTCGCCGGCCTGGCCGAAGCCTTCGTGCTGGCCAAGCGCAGCGGCATCGATACCGCAGCCCTGCCGTCGGCCCTGCAAGGCGGTTGGGCCGATTCCGTGCTGCTGCAAACCTTATGGCCGCGCATGGTGACCCCGCCCGAGCATGCCACCGGCACGGTGCGCGTCATGCTCAAGGATCTAGACGCGATTGCCGAACTGGCCGAAGCGAGCGCCACGGTCCAGCGCGTGCTGCCGGAAGTACGCCGCCTGCTGCAGGACGCCGTGCAGCGCGGCATGGGAGACTGGGATCTATCTCAGGTATTCCGGATCGGCGAGGCGGAGAGTCAGGTCGGCGCGTAGCGGACTGCGCGGTAGGGAGCGCCTGGCGCCCCCTCCTCCGTCAACCCAAGGGCAACTCCAACACCTGCTTCGTCGTCATGATGTCCCCAAAGGTGTCATCGATGCTCGCCAGCGCCGCACGATGCAGCATCGCATGCGGCAACGCGGCCTGTTCCCCCGCGCCCGTATCCAGGTCGCGCGTGGCGCAGGCATCAGCCGCCACGATCACCTGGTAGCCCAGCGGCACCGCGTCCCTAGCCGCGCCGGCGACGCAGGCGTGCGTCATCAGGCCGGTGATCAGCAGCGTGCGTACGCCAGCCGCCTTGAGACGCTGGTCGATGTCGGTGCTGGGAAACACGCTGACGGTGGACTTGCGCAGCACCGCATGGCCCGGCGCGGGGCGCAGATCGGGATGGAATTCGATGCCGGCGCTGCCGTCGGCGAAGACCGGACTGCCGGCGGGCGTGGCGTGCTGGATATGGAAGACCGGGATGCCATGCCGATCGGCGTGGGCGACGAGCTGCGCGGCGTTGCGCAGAGCCGCGGGGCCTTCAGGGATGGGCAGCCTGCCGCTGAAGTATTCGTTCTGGAAGTCGATCACCAGCAAGGCGGTGCTGGCCGGGTCGATCGATTGCGGAGCGGTGGCGCCGGCGATGGCGCGGATGGTCGGATTGTTCATCGTAGGTCCTTGATCTGTAGGCGTTTCGTGTGCAGTTCACGCATGCGGGCGAACAGCATCAAGGATCCGCCATCGGTCCAAAACCGGAAAGTGGCCCGAATACCAATAAATGATAGGATCGGGCCAAATCCGCATTCCTGCCTCTCGCGCCATGCATACCATCGCCGTCGTCGCCTTCGCGGGCATCAGTTCCTTCCACTTGTCCGTGCCCTGCATGGTGTTCGGCGACGACCTGGCCCGGCTGGGGGTGCCGCGCTATCGCCTACTGGTCTGCGCCGAAGCGGTCGGGCCGGTCGCGACCATGTCGGGTTTCGATATCCATGTGCCGCACGACTATTCGGCCTTGGCCGAAGCCGACACGGTGATCGTGCCAGCCTGGCGCGACCCGGACGAGCGCCCGCCCGAAACCATGCTGCAGGCTTTGCGCGAGGCGCATGCACGCGGCGCACGGGTCATCGGCTTGTGCCTGGGCGCCTTTGTGCTGGCCGAGGCGGGGCTACTCGACGGCCGCGCGGCTTCGACGCACTGGGTCTGGAGCGACGACTTCGCCCGCAAGTACCCGCAGGTCCGGCTCGACCGCAAGGCCTTGTACGTGGACGACGGCGACATCCTGACCTCGGCCGGCACCGCGGCCGCCATCGATTGCTGCCTGCATCTGCTGCGCTGCGACCACGGCGCCGAGCTGGCGAACCGGGTGGCCCGCCGCATGGTGATGGCGCCGCACCGCGATGGCGGGCAGGCGCAGTACATCGAACGGCCGCTGACGCGGGAGGACGGCGGCGACCCGATAAGCGTCGCGATGGAATGGGCCATCGAGCACTTGCAGGAGCCGCTGGGGCTGGACCGCCTGGCCAGCGAGGCCGGGCTGAGCCGCCGCAATTTCACGCGGCGCTTCAAGCTGAAGACGGGCACGACCGTGACGCAATGGGTGCTGAACCACAGGCTGGCCGCGGCGCAGCGGCTGCTGGAAACGGGTGGGTTTTCCGTGGACCGGGTGGCCGAGGCCACGGGGTTCGGCTCGACGGTATCGCTGCGCCAGCATTTCACGGCGGCGTTTTCGGTGTCGCCTGCGGGGTATCGGAAGCAGTTCCGACAGCGGTGATGGCGGCTTCGCCTCGCCACCTTCCAGATAGCGCATCAGTGCGACCCAGCGCTTCAGGCTGTAATCCAAGGCGCGGGCAATGGCCGACCCTTCGGGTACTTTTTAGCGCTGCGCCATCATCCAGGCATGCAGCGCTTCGGCCACCGGCACGGCCTTCTCCTGACGGATCCCGCGCCCGTCATCGGGGGCAATCGTCGCCACCTCACGTTCGATGTTGTACAGCAGTCCGATGAAGCCCAATGCGTGTTCGGCTACTTGGCTCTTGTTGTTGGCATGCAAGTCATAGAACTTGCGCCTGGCGTGTGCCATGCGGCCGATCTCGGTCACGCCTGAACCGAAGCTCGCCTTGTAACCCGAGAAGTCATCGCTGGCGAGCTTCCCGGATCACTCCAGCAAGAAGGCTCTTGCGTGCTCACCAGCGCGGCTGGTGGCGAAGTCATAGACTACACCGCACACTGACTCAAAGTTTGTCGGGCAGTATGCCCACAGATAGGCGCGGTGCGTCTTCCTGCTCCCTGGGTCTAGCATCTGCACCGGAGTCTCGTCAGCATGCAGCACACCATGCTACAGCAGGTCCGCTCGCAGCGCATCGACCAACGGCTGCAGGCGTACGCCGCACACGCCAACCCATTGGCCCAACGTCGACCGCGGCAGGGCCAGGTCGTCACGCGCAAAGATGCTCTCCTGGCAGTACAGCGGCATGTGATCTGTAAGCGAGCGCGCCAGCATCGGCCTTTCCTACGCCAGCCAGTTCGGCAAAAGCGTCAACGACCAAAGCGCGCGGGCGCGCGCGGCGTGGCGCTTATGACTGAACGAGCGGCTAGCAAATAGCCATCCACCAATCATCAACTAATCAGCGAGAAACAAAGCGAGGCGTCGACAGCGCATCGCTTTATCGATTCCGCAAGACTTGGACACTCATTACCCAATCACTGCTTGATGAATCGCACGATCGCCTGCCTGGCCCCTTCATCATTGTCGAAACCGCCGTGGGACGCGGCCACGATCGGTGGCTTTGCATTGACCGCGGCGGCATTGCCGGACGGCGACAAGAACACCTTGTCGCAGGGAATGCCGGAGACGCTGAAGTACTTGTCCATGCCGAGCAGTTTCGTGCGCACACCCCCCTCGAACGATTCGCTGACCAGGTACAGCAGGGAACGAAGGTAAGGCCCGCATGTGGGGTCGTCTTCCTCTGTGCGGTCGGTCAGGTGCATTTGCTGGTAGCGCTTCACTCGCCTGGATTTTAGATGCGGGACAACCAGCGTCCGGAAGTCGTCCTCTCGCACTGCAGGCGCCATGAGGCTGAGCGATTCCAACTTCCCACCGGCGTTGGCGAGTTCACTGACGAAATGACTGGCCACGATGGCCCCCGCCGAGTGCCCGACGATGTGCAAGCGCACCTCGCCCGCTGCGACGTGCTCGTGGAAGTGCTGGTACAGCATGACCATCGCCGCCTGCTCGGGGTGATAGATATCCAAGTCGCGCTTGTATTGGCTCATGCCCTTTGCGTTCTCCTTCATCTCTTGCCAGATGACTGTTCCGGGGCGCGCGAGCATGCCTTCCAGGCGCTCGTTCCAATAGCGCTCCGCCGTATCGCGGATACCGCCCGTAGGGATAGGCAACAGCTTCACCTTGTCTTTCAGGATGTTCATCACCGTCGTGATGAAATCGGTTTCCCACATGATGAAGACAGGAAAGATCTGCTGTTCGTACAGCAGCGGAATCCATTCCGCCGCAATCTTGGCTGCACTGGCTTCGCTGACCAGCCCGCCGTGCGCGTACACGCAAACGTCGAGCGCCTTGCTTTCCATGCCCCATAGCTTGCGCGCGGCCGGCAGATGCACATCGACAATGGCACGCACGTCGTCGGGAGTGGTGCGGAATTCGCCGCTACTACTGAGGCGGCCGTCATTGCCCACATTAACGATAAAGGGCGAAATCTCACGGTTGCGAAGCACCTCGCCTGCAGCCAGGGTGACCTTATTGCCCACGGTGCGCAGGCTGATGCTCTCCGATATTTCGGTGTGTTCGCGCGTAACCACGCCAAGCTGCACGACCCAACAATCCATGGCGTTGCGGAGCCAATCGTCGTAGGTCAGGACGGCCAGGCCGCGCGTGCCCCATTTTTGGCCCCAGGAGTTCTGGATTATGAAGCCCAGCTCGGTATAACCGATAATGGCGAACGCGTGGCCCAGGTGGGTCCGATCCTTTTCTTCCTGTGGAATGATCCAGTGCGGCCTGGGCAACGGTGTCCCATCTTCCACGTCGTTTTCAACCTCGACGCCACGGTTCCATCCCGGATGACAGCCCGCGCTCGCGTACAAGATGCCTACCTCGTTGATGGCTGCGTGCATTGCGCTGATGGACGACGTATCGATACGATAATAGGCGCCCAACGGACGCTTCACCGCGTCCAACCACCAGTCGTCCTGCAGTTTTGACGATGCCGGCGGCATTTCCTTGGCGGGAAACAACGCTTGCTCGCAGGCTCCATGTTTAAACCATCCCTTCAATGCGCCTCGCAGGCTGGACCCGTTATCACCCTTGTGGCCCGCGAACTCGTCGTAGCGACGCGCCATGGAATACAGCATGAAGGGTGAAATGGCGGGCTGGTTCTCGCGGCCCGATTCGCCCAACAAGTATTCGACAACCGTCGACAGCGCAAAGCCCGTGCAGGCGTTGGTGTCGCCTTGATTCTTTATCGTGAGCGTGCGTCGCGGATAGTACTGCTGCTTGGGCGCAAGGGAGATGTTGGGCCGAAACGCGATGTCCCGCTCATCGAATGCGTCTGGCTTGGCCACACGCTGGAACGGCATGAGTCTGGTCTTTCGCGGCGGGGAACCTTTGGCGCTGGTCGAGGCCCTGCCGATCCGGCTCGTCTTGCCTGCAGCCGCACTACTCGATCCGCGCGCTTTTGCCGCAGTGGTCTGTGTTGCCATGGTTGTCTCCCGCCTATCGTCAGTTATCGCTTTCCAAGCTTCAGGCCGACCACATAGGCAGGCGCGTCCGCAAGCTTCGCTTTCACCTCATCCCGCACGGTTGAATACAGAGACCGGTTCAGCGTCAAACGCTGGACGGCCGCCCAGAAATTGATTTTGTTGGCGCCCCATTTGAAAAACAGGAACTTCTTGCGTTGGTCGGCCGCGTGGAAGTAGTAAGCCCCCAGCGCCATCGATAACGTGTCGTTCTCCTCGCGTTCCACGGCCCCCAACTGGAAATTTCCGGTGCTCTGTTCCGACGCGTGGAAGTCAAAAAACTCGATCGCACCATCATCATTGGCCACCTCTTTCAAGGCCTCGACGCCCGCACGCAAGATGGCCAACTGGTTACCAGTGGCCACCGCAACCAGTAATTCCAACGCCGCCTTGTCCATCATGAAGGTGCCGCTCTTGTTCTCGACCGATGTAAACGCCAACGACTGACTTGCCCACCCCAGGTTCTCCAGCACCTCCATGTACGCCCCGTACCAGGCCTGGGTCTGCGTGAAGCGATCGAACTTTCCGCTGGCGGCGCGCTGTGCGAGTTGCACGGAATACTGCACATCGTCCTTCTCGTCCGCGCCGAGTCCCGCGACGAAGCCGATCAGGCTGCCCACATTGATCGCCGCCTCTTGCTTGTCCGCGGCGACAGTCGCCAGGCCGGCAAGCATCCGATTGCCTTCGCGGCGTTTCATCGGGCGCACTGCGACCGATCGGGACAACGCTTGTGGCGGCAACGCCAGGTCGCGGATATACGCCGACACGCCACGAATCACGTCATCATGGTCGGGCATGGTCGACACGGCGCGCATCTTGCCGGCGCCGGCAGTCCGGCGTGTGGGCTGGGACGGCGGCACTGCCGAGACCAGTGAATCATCGCTGCCGAATTCGGCGTTAAGCACGAAGGTTGCCTCTTGTGCCGAGTAGGCAGGATCCCAGTGGGTGTTCTCGGGAACATGGCAGTGCCCATAGTGCCCCCCACGTGTGTCCCAGGTCTTCTCATCACGATTGTGGTCGCCCGGGTCATGGCCGTTCCTGGCCGGCTTGGGCGGCCCCGACGGCCATTCGCGCGGCACGCCGTGCGTGCGCTCGATCCATCGGCACAAACGAGCCACGTTGGTCAGCGCGGCAATGTCCTTCGGCAGGTGGGCAAAGCCCACCAGTTCGATCTGCACAGCCGAATCACGATTGGTCTGCACGCCGCCCGCCTTGTTGCGCAGCGCCCGCGCACCCTCGGAGGTGTCCACATGTTGGTAGATGTGGCTCGCGTCGACAGTGAAATGGGGGTCGGACCGTTTTGACTGGAAGAGCGCCATCGCATCTTCGGCGCTATGACCTTCCGTGGTGTGGTGGACAATTTTGAAGGGTCCGCCCAGATGCGGACCAGAGCCACCGGATATCGGTTTCCAAACGGCGAATGGACAGCGCGGCATAGGGCAGTTTCCCGAAGTGATGTGTTATCGAACTTGGATCGTGTTCGCGAGTTTGCACAACGAAGGACGGGGTTCTTGCAGCAGCGATGATTCTTCGGAGTTTATAGCTCGCGTGAATGGATAACTCATTAGCGCAGATGGATTAATCCGCGTGCACTCGGGATACCGAACAAGAAAGGCCGAGACAGCGAGCTTTCCTGTTCAACTTACTGAACGACCTGCAACTGCAGGTGCTCGGCCGTGCTGGGCGCGGACGCGCAAATGCTGGGACCATTTACGCCTAATGAGTGAGGGGAACCCGATGGAAGAGTTCATTTCCAGTGTGCGCACGACGCACTGGATGCTGATCGCCACAACAGCCGCCATTCTGGCATTCGCGCTTTCTCCGAGAGATGCCGACGAATATCACTCCGCACAAATGGAAGCGCAATTTGTCTCTGATTTTTCCCATGATGCCTGGGCACGCTTCTTTCCTTCGGTCGAACGCGGAGGCAAGTCAGCCGCCGACACGATTGCCGTGAAAAGCTTGTTCGTTGCTCACGGCGTGAAAGTTGATGAGGACTTCACCTACCACGCTCCGATTTTCGCGCGCGAAGCGAGTGAAAATTTGACATTTACCGAACTGGCAAGCCTTTCTAAGGACATGCAGCTTCCAAGAGTACCTTTGCCGCACGACACCGACGTGGTGGAGTGGATAGATCGCATCAACGGCAGGCACGGAGAAATTCGCTGTCTGGACGACAACGATGATCTGGCCTCGTGCGAACCTCTTCCAGATGGCTTTTCCTTGCATGCCGCGGGAGTATTCCCGCTCGTGAATGATCGTCGACTGGATCGCCATGGTCTTGTGAACCCAATGGATCCAGCAGGCAAAGAATGGCACCTAATCCTGACCTTTAAGAAGGCCGACAAGGAGATAACGTACAGTGCGGGAGAGCCTCGCGGGCGGATGGAAATCGCCGATATAACCGAATCGTCTCATGAACTCTTCCGTGCAAGAGTGGAGGAGAGCCATCTCGTTGCAAAGGCCCGTGGGCACACACGGCCTCTGGGACTCATCCTTCAGCCGATGCACGCATGGATGGAGGATCGGTGCCAAAAGCGGCTTATCCTTCGCAATGACGCGATCGCACGGGCCAGGAAACATGGCAAGGAAAATCGCGACGCTGGGTGGAATGCGGGTAGCCTCGAGACTGTCTTCAAAGCCGCTAGGGACGAGTACACGAGTACCAAAAGGATCGCGAAGGAATATTCCGATAGCTGCCTACCAGGGGAGAACATAATGGGCTTGCCTCATCTGGATCCGGTCTGGCTTGAGATAGAAAACCTGGCGCCCAAAGAAGCGGTGACTTACCTTCACAAAAAGAAGGTTGAGAGCATGAAGACAATAGATCTGGGCGGGGTGCGGGTGGAAGAGAGATCCGTTAGGGTGGTCTCGCCTATCGCATGCTTCGCGCTCTCCTTATTCCTGCTTTCCAACCTTACTATGCTGCGTCAGCGAAGCACCGAAAGCAAAGGGCGAAGTGTCGATAAAAGCGCAGCCGATTACCCGTGGATGGGGCTGTTCGGCGACCCGCTCTCCCGTCTGCTCACCGGCCTTACCATCTTCGTCCTGCCGGTCCTTGTTCCACCCTTGATGCTGCTTCAACTGTCCGACAAGTTCGATTCAATATTTGTGTTGGGTCTGTTGCTGACAGCGAGCACTGCCCTTGTTGCCTATCGGTCCATGAAACTCGTGCGCTTCCTGCGTGCAGTGCGATCCCAGCTGTGAACCGGCATCTCCGTGCCGCTGCCACGCAAGTTTGACCAAGGGGTAAGGATGGCGTGGGCTCGCCGCGCCACATGTAAGCGTCCGCCTCATTAATCACCAGCGGCCACTCCTGGCCAACAGGCGCAACCACTGCCTCCTCGTTGGAGTGACAATCAAAGGCTCATATATAAAAAAAACTATCAGCCTGGTAATGCTACGTCAAAAAATCAATAAAACTGCCTAAGGCAAGCAATAATATGCCTTAAGCAAGCAATTGGACCTTGGCATGACAGAGCAATCGTTCTACGACCGCGCTGAAGCGGTCCGGCGCTTCAACCGTTTCTACACTCGCCAGATCGGGGTTTTGCATGAGCATCTGCTGGCCAGCGAGTTCTCACTGACCGAAGTGCGCATTCTTTACGAGCTAGCCCACCGCCCCGCGCTCAGCACCTCGGACCTCTGCCGGGAGCTGAACCTGGACGCGGGGTATGTCAGCCGGGTGATCTCGGGCTTCGAGAAAAAAGGCTTGATCGCCAAGACGCGCTCGACGGCGGACGCCCGCGTGGGCCTGCTGGAACTGACGGACGCCGGACGGGCGGCGTTTGCGCCGCTCAATGAAGCGTCGCGCAACGAGATCATCGCCATCCTCAAACAGCTATCGGAGCCGGCGCAAGCGCAGCTGGTCCATGCCATGAACGAAATCCAGAACCTGCTCAGCGATAAAGTCCCCCTGCCCTATGTGCTGCGCGATCCAAGGCCGGGCGATATGGGTTTGGTGGTGGCAAACCAGGCCATGGTCTACGCGCAAGAGTTCGGCTGGAACGCGGAGTACGAGGCGCTGGTGGCCGAGATCGTGGCGAAGTTCATCCGGGAGTTCGACCGCGATGGCGAGCGCTGCTGGATCGCGGAGAAGGACGGGAAGATGGCGGGCTCGGTCTTCGTGGTGCGGCAGGACGAAACCACGGCGAAGCTGCGCCTGCTGTACGTGGACGGCTCGGCGCGCGGGCTGGGCATCGGCCATCGGCTGGTGGACGAGTGCCTGCGGTTTGCGCGGCAGGCGGGCTACAAGCGCATGGTGTTGTGGACCAATAGCGTGCTGACGGATGCGCGCCGGATCTATGAGAAGGCCGGCTTCGAGCTGGTCGAGGAAGAGCAGCACCACAGCTTCGGCAAGGATCTGGTGGGGCAGTATTGGGCGCGGAATCTGTAAGGAAGGCGATGCATCCCTGCAGTCAGATGAAACCCGCATTTGCGGACAGGCGCGGCTGCGATGAGTGAACGCGCCAAAGCGGTTTGTGCTGCCGCCGTCACGGGCGCGCTGGTGGGGGCCGCGATGGTCTCTACGCGTGCAGTGTCGAATGACGTCTCAGCGGAAACGCTGGCCTTCCTGCGTTATGCCATAGGGGCGGTTGTGCTCGTCGCGCCCATGCTGCGGCGCTGGTCGGTGCGTTTCACGGCCAAGGATTTCTGTGCGGTGGCGGGCCTGGGCATACTGCAATTCGCGATGCTGATACTGCTGTTGAACTACGCGCTGGCGCGGCTGCCGGCCGCCACGTGCGCGCTGGTGTTTTCCACGTTGCCGCTGGTAACCCTGTGCCTCGCGATTGCCACGGGACGCGAACGGTTCAGTTGGACGCGGCTGATCGGCGCGGGCGTGGCGGTTTCGGGGATTGCACTGTTGCTGCAACCCTCTGCTGCCGCGGTAGGCGGCGCCGCTGACGGTTGGGCTTGGGCTGCGTTGCTGGGCGCGACGTTTATCGGCGCGGCTTGCAGTCTTTTATATCGTCCGTACTTGCAGCGTTATCCGGCCATGTATGTCAGCGTGGTGGCGATGTTTGTCTCGGTGTTGTTCCTGGCGGGCGTCTGTCTGGCTCGTGGCGCGCCATTGTTGCCCAGCATGTCGGGCTTTCAATGGGCGAATGTGGTGTTCATCGGGCTTTCCAGCGCGGTGGGCTATTTCTGCCTGCTGTGGGCGCTGAGCCGCCTGGAGGCGAGCCGGGTGATGTCGTTTCAGGCGCTGGCGCCGATCACGGCAGTGTTGATCGAACTGTTGAATGGCTCATACCCGCTGACCTGGCGCCTGACGGGCGCTTTCGTGCTGGTGCTGTCCGGCGTCTGGTTTGGCACGCATGAGCGGCGCGCCGCAGCTTGATTCGCGGCCAGGCTTGATCAGGTCTGCGGATCAATGCGCGCGCGCGTTTTCTCGTCCAGGATGCTGCGTACCAAGGCAAACAAGGGATCCGCCTCGGTGTGTTTCTGGCCGTAGGTCAGATTGAACCCATAATCAAAATCCGGCGGATTGAGGCCCTGCGTGTGCTGCAGGATGGTTTCCAGCTTATCCAGGGCTTTGACGGCTTTGGCTTCCGGGGTGACGGCATCCTCATATTCCTGCCAAAGCGCCATGATGCCGGCCCGCTGTTTCTCGTCCAGGGATCGAGTCAGATGCAGCAGGTCGGCTTTCTCCTGCTCGTTCTTGCCCGGATGCTGGTGTTTCTCGATTGCAGGAACGTCGCCATGTATGGCCTCGCCCAGATCATGGAGCACGCACAGTTTCAGGACCTTGAGCATATCCAGGCCGGCCAGTTCGTCCTCGAAGACCATGGCCATCAGGCACAGGCGCCAGCTGTGCTCGGCCGTACTTTCGGGGCGGCCGGTAGACGTGAATCCGCTACGCAGCACGCTTTTGAGTTTTTCGGCTTCCTGCAAAAAAGCCAGCCGGCCTTTGATGTTCTCGATATTCACGCTCAGTCTCAACCCATTGCAGCGCGGCCATAGGCCGCGCCCGTCATCACAAGGTCGGCTGCGGAATGGGGATATCCTTCGATATCAGGTCGCCGCCATTGATCCTCGTGTCGCACCCGGAACTCAGGCCCCACTTGGTGACCGTGCCGTCATCAATCCTGAACTTCTCCGTGCATCGGTAGATGGTGTTGTTGATGATGCCACGGACGTATTCGTACGAAATGATCTTTCCGCCGCTGGACAAGGTATAGCTATTGGTGGGCGGCCCCCATTTTGAAACCAGCTTTTCTTCGCTCTCGCCGACCCACGATTGCATCATGTCAGCCCGGGTTTCCTGGCGTTCATTATTGATCATATTGCCTATCGGGGAGCCCGCGCACCCGGCAAGCAGTTGAGTCACAAGAACCGTCAAGACTAGCTTCTTCATTTATTGTTTTCCCCTGGGACCGGCCTGACATGGCCGTGGATGACAAAGACAGCAGTTCGCAGCGCAGCCTAGCGGCAAGGTTCCTTCGGCAGATTGAACCCGACCTTGACGCTGGTCGCGATCACGTTCTTGAAAGCGGCCTCCGCCACGTCGTTGTAGCGGGCGTCGCAATTGAATTTGTTGTTGAGCAGGTAATCCTTGCCTTCCGCCTTTTCCATCTGCGTGGCCCATTTATCGGCCGCGTCCAGCGAGTCGCCTCCCGCCTGCACGAAGCCCAGCATGACCTCCATGCCGCCGGCCACGCGGGGCGCGGTCCAGCTTGCGTAAACCCAGGGATCGGCGGCATTGCCGCAGTCGCTCAGGCAATCTGCCGTATAAGTCAGGTTCGAGTCAAAGGCGGCGGGGGTGAGTTTCTGCCCCGGCTTGGGCGCATATTCGCCGATGAAGCTGGCGAGGTCGGGCTGGCAGCTTCCGGTAGGTTCCATGCTCAGCGCCGAGACCTTGCCCGATTTGATCGTCGCGGTGATCAGGCAGCTCTGCACGTCGAACACGCGATCGTCGCCGTAGGATTCCTGCGGCACGCCGGCTATCGCTTCGAAATGCGCCTGGCTCTTGCCCAGCATTTTTCCATTGAAGACTTCCTGCACCGTGGCGGCCTGCGCGATACTGCCGCCGGCCATCAGCAGCCCCATGGTCAAAACTCTGAAACGCATACGGGATAAGGCTCCGTGGACATTGGTCATGCGGCCGGCGAAACCGCGCGCGCAAACGGAGCGTATTCAACCACAGATGGCACTGCGCGGATGGGCAAAAAATCAGTGATCCGTGGCGATAAGCCATAGATTTTCCGCACGCACTCGAAACGGCCGATTCAAGCAGTAACAACTGCGCCGACGACGCAACAAATTATCACGTTTACGATATTGCCATGGCAAAGCGTGGAAAACCTGCGGCGGATTACTTCTTGGGCGCGAATATCACCTGAACGGGTGAGTTCTGTTTGAAGGTCCGGACCCTGGGGCCATTCTTCGGCTCGAACGCGGGATGCCAAGCCCTGAGCTCCGTATCGGAAATCCATTCAAGCTGCAGTTGCTCGTCGGGCGTATACGACTGGAACTGCGTCAGCGCCACGATGAACGCATTGCACTTTTCCGACACGCCGGCCTCAACCACGGAAACCTGGGTCATCTCGTCCCAGGTCAGCGACCCGCGCTGCGGGCATTTGCGGACCTCGACGTGATGCTTCCCGCCAGGCGAAGGCAGATCGGCGATGATTTTGTCGGGGCCGCAGGCCGTCAGCAGCATGGACGACAGCAATACCAGCGGAATGCTTTTTTTCATTGAAAAGCCTTCTGACCGTGTAGGAGGTCAATCCGTGAAAACCTGCGCATGATACCTTGCGACGCTTGTGCCACTGAGGATTGCCAGCATTTGCGAAGAGCGCGCGATCGCCGCGCTTTCCGCCTGCCGACTTATCTTGACCCACATCAATTGACTGCGGCACTGCAGTTGGCCTGCGGACCGCTCCGGTTTAGCCTGAGGAATCAACTACCGCCCCAAGGAGACTCTGATGCCCGCTCTCATGAAAGCTGCAATCTTCGTCGCGCCCGGCCGGATCGAGCTGACCGACAAGCCCATCCCGGACGTCGGTCCCAACGACGCGCTGATCCGCATCACCACCACCACCATCTGCGGCACGGACGTACACATCCTGAAAGGCGAGTACCCCGTCGCCCAGGGCCTCACCGTGGGGCACGAACCGGTTGGCGTGATCGAAAAGCTAGGCAGCGCCGTGATCGGGTACCAGGAGGGCCAGCGCGTCATCGCCGGCGCCATTTGCCCGAGCTTCACCTCGTATCCCAGCCAGGACGGGTTCCCCAGCCAAGACGGTGCCTATCTAATCCCCAGCGGGCGCTGCGGCTGCCACGGCTACAAGGCCACGGCGGGCTGGCGCTTCGGCAATCTTATCGACGGTACGCAGGCCGAGTATGTGCTGGTGCCCGACGCGCAGGCCAACCTCGCGCCCATTCCGGACGGGCTGACCGATGAACAGGTACTAATGTGCCCGGACATCATGTCCACGGGATTCAAGGGCGCGGAGAACGCCAACATCAAGATCGGCGACACGGTGGCCGTGTTCGCGCAAGGGCCTATCGGCTTATGCGCCACGGCGGGTGCCAAGTTGCGCGGCGCCACCACCATCATTGCCATCGATGGCAATGACCACCGCCTGGAGATCGCCAGCAAGATGGGCGCGGACGTGACGCTGAATTTCAAGAATTGCGACGTCGTGGCCGAGGTGCTGAAACTCACGGGCGGACGCGGCGTCGATTCATCCATCGAGGCCCTAGGCACCCAGGGCACGTTCGAATCGGCCTTGCGCATCCTCAAGCCGGGCGGCACGTTGTCCAGCCTGGGGGTGTATTCCACCGACCTGCGCATACCCATGGACGCCTTTGCCGCCGGGCTGGGCGATCACCAGATCAACACCGCGCTGTGCCCTGGCGGCAAGGAGCGCATGCGCCGCCTGATGAACGTGATCGCCTCGGGGCGCGTGGATCTGGGCTTGTTGGTCACGCACCACTACAAGCTGGATGACATCGTCGCGGCCTACGAGCTGTTCGCCAACCAGCGCGACGGGGTGTTGAAAGTAGCGATCAAGCCGCACTGAGTGCGGGTTTTTCTGCAAGGGCTCCGGGTGCCCGGCCATCCGGAGGTCGGCCCTTTCAATGCTCAAATACATTTTGAAACTTATATGTCTATTTTGTAGCTTTCATCCTTCACCATGAATCGCATCTGAGGCATTATTGGCCCGCTTCCGCCAACGGGCCGATCCCGCCCTCCCCCTCAGGTGCCCTCTTGCAATCCCTCACCGCCATCCGCCGCGATATCCGCGCCCTGGTTGAATCCCGCGCCTACGCGCAGCTCGACGCCTATTACGCCGATCTGGAACAGCAAGACTGGGCAAATACGCAAGACCCCGGCGCGCCCTATTTCGAGGCCGCCAATTCCGGCACGTTGTTCGACTATTCGACGGTGCCGTACCAGGACGCCTCGGATTTTCTGCAAGCCTGGATCGACGCCTGCCCGGATTCGTATCACGCACAGCTGGTGATGGGTAACTTCTGCTACGGCCGCGCCGCAGACATACGCGGTTATGGCTGGGCGGACAGCGTGACGCAGGACCGCTGGCTGGGCGCGGCGCTGGCTTGCGAGCGTTCTGCCGCTGCCTTGCTGCGGGCGATGGCGCTTTGCACGCGGCCGATTGCGGCCTGCGTGACGATGATGCAGCTGGCCGCGCATTTCAAGGAACCGTATTGGTTGCGTGCGCTGTACACGGGCAATCAGCCCGAGACCTTGACGCATGACGACATCGAGGAAGAAGGCCTGATGGATGCAGCGCTGGCGCATCTGGCATCGGTCGGCGTGCCGCGTCTCGCGCAGGCGCCGCAAGCCCTGCCGGCGTGGCTTGCGCCGCGTGCCGAGCATGAAATGGAGCAGGCCAAGGATTATTGGCTGCTGCGGACCCTGGAATTGCGGCCCGGACATCTGGGCGCGCTGACAGCTTATGCGCAATACCTGCAGCCGCGCTGGGGCGGCAGCTACGAGGATATCGACGGCATGGCCAGCGGCCCGCTGTGCTCGGCGCTTTCCGAACCGCAGCGCAATGCGATCCGCTGGATCGGAATTCATGACGCGCTGGACAGCTATCCGGAGGCCGACGATGCCGAGGCCGTTGAAGAATACCGCCGCATTTTCGAATCGTTCCTGGCGCGCGAACTGCGGCCGACGGAGCGCGGCATGGCGCTGGGCTATTACGCGCAATTCGCCAGCTATTCGCTGCAAGACCAGGCGCGCGCCCGCGCGCTGCATGGCCAAAGCGTGGCGGCATTCGGGCCGAACGAGTATTTCGCGCAGGTGGACGGGCCGTTCCGCAGTTTCGCCCACGTCAGCATCATCCATCACCAGCCCGATGACGATGGCGCATTCAAGCGCGTGCTGGAACGCATGTGCGGCTGGGACCAGGTGGCCACGGCGCATGCGCTGGCGGCCGTGGCGCATCAGTTCGGCCGTTGGGGCTTTGCGCAGGATCCTGCGCGCGCGCAGCAGCTGCTGGACCGTGCCGCGGTGCTTGCCGCCAACCAGATGGACGACGATTTCAACCTGCTGGCGGCGGCCGCGATGCTATGGGACGGCGGCGACCATGAGCAGGGATATTTCCTGACGCGTCAGCTGGCGGACCGACGCGTGGCGGACTCGGCCTGCAGCATGTACGACATCCACCGAGGCTTCCGCGACAATACGCCCGACAGCTATCTGGATGACGCGGTGCGCGACCAGTGGCTGCAGCGCGCGGTGGAGGACGGCTCGCCGCTGGCCAAGTACAACATGGCCCATCGCAATATCTTCGACGGCGAGCTGGACTTCTCGCGCCGCGAGAACCTGGACAAGGTGCTGTGGCTGCTGCAAGGCGCACGCGAGGAACCGCGCGCGGAAGCGCTGGCGCGCTTGCGCATCGGCGTGCTGCTGCGCGACCACGGCACCGAACAGGAACAGGAGGAAGGCGTGCGCGCCTATCTGCGTCCGCTGGTCGAGGAAGACGACGACTGGCGCGCTGGGCGCGCCAGCGCCGAGATCGCGCTGGCCTACACGCACGGCCGCGGCGCCAAGAAGAACCGCTTTGCCGCAATCGAGTGGGCGCAGCACGCCTGCCGCCTGCAACCGGACGACGAGGACATCGAAGACATCCAGGCGCAGGTGATGAACTCGCACAGCCTGGTCAAGACCCTAGGCACGGTGTTCGGCGCCTATCTGGGCCGCGGCGGCGTGTCTGCCGAAGACCTGCCGCCCAAGCCGGCCGCGCAGTAATCATGGCGCGCGGCAGCCTGTCGGGATTGAAGCTGTCAGCCCGGCTGCTGCTGGGCGATGCGGCCCTGGCCGGCTCCGGCGTTGCCTTGTGCACCGCGCCCGTGTGGCTGTACGCGGCCTTGCCGGGTGTGCTGGGCGCGGCGGCCGCGGCGCTGGCCCTGCCCCTGCCGTTCGCGGGCTGGGCGATGCTGCGGCTGCCTTTCGCCGCGCGCCTGCCGGGCGCCGAAGACGGTATCCGCCTGCGAGCCGAAGACGCGCCAGCGCTGTTCCACGAGATCGAGCAGATACGCGCCCGCCTGGGCGCGCCGGCGCTGGACGCCGTCTACCTGAACGGCGAGTTCAACGCCAGCATCCGGCAGCACCGACGCCTGCTGGGCCGCACGCGCAACGTGCTGTGGCTGGGACAGCCGCTGCTGGAGATGCTGTCGGCCGAGTCTTGCCGCGCCATCCTGGCGCATGAGTGCGCCCATATCGCGGGGAGCCACGGACGCTATGCCAGCCGCATCTATTTCGCGCGGCTGCAATGGCAGGAGGCGGCTCGGCAGCTGGAACGGCGCAAGGGACTGTCGACGGCTCCGTTGCGCCTCTTCATGAATTGGCACGTGCCGCGGTTTCTGGCGGCGAGCCTGGATTTTGCGCGGGCATGCGAGTACGAGGCCGATGCGCAGTCTGCGCAAGCCTGTGGCGCGGCTGCAGCCGCGAACGCGCTGCTGGCCGTGTCCGTGCAGGGCCGGGCCCTGCGCGAGTATTGGCCGGACGTGTATGCGCAAGCCACCGGCGCACAACCGCCCTCTCCGCATGCGCGGCTGGCCGGCGAAGCCGAGCTGGTCCATCCCCGCGACGAAGCCGAGGCGCAGGCCTGGCTGCACCAGGCGCTGTGCCGGCCAACCGCCGGCGACGACACGCATCCTTCGCTATCCGACCGTCTGGCCGCGCTGCATGCAGCGGCCCCGCAGAACGGCGCGACGTTGGCGGACAGCGGCGAGCAAGGCATGGCGCCAACCAACGCCAACCCTTTGCCCTGGCGCCGAGCCTCGCCCAGCGCCGCTGAAGAATGGCTGGTCGACCAGCGCCTGCCGTTGGCTCTGGCGTTGGACGAATCGCAACGCGACGCCATCGAGCAGGCGGCCCGCGAGGCGCGTAACGAGCGCGACGAAGCGCTTGCCGGCCATCATGAGCTGCTGCGCAAGCAGCACCTGCACGCGCTCTCGGCCGACGAACGGGCGCGCATGGCCTGGTACGCCGACACGCTTACGGGCGACTCGGACGGCGCCGCCGCCCTGCTGGAGCAGAATCTGCAGGAACATCCCGGCCACCTGCCCACGCTGTGCCAACTAGCCGCGCTGCAGCTGCGCCGAGCTGCACACAGGGCCAGCGGCGAAGCTTCGCGCCTTGAGGCAAGCGCCGAGGCGCTATGGCGGCAAGCCATCAACGAACCCGGCCCCCATCGCCAGCCCTGCCTGCGCCTGCTGACGGCGGCGGCATTGCGGCGCGGTGACGCCGGCCAGGCGCAAGCCTGGCGGGTGGAGGCGGACATGCTGGAGCGGAAGGCCCAGGCCGAAGGCGACGAGGCGCGCTATCAACCGCATGGATTGAACGAATCCGAACTGCGCAAACTCGCCGACACGCTGGATCCGCTGCTACGCATCGCCACCGGCGTCTGGGTGCTGCGCGACGCCAGCAGCGGCCGTCTGGCATTGCTGGTGCTGGCGCGGGACTCGGCTTGGGCGCGCGCCATCGGCAAGTTGACGGGCGAAACCAGCTATTTGCGGCGCGATTGCGAAATGCTGTTGGCGCGGCTGCTGCCTCGCCTGCGCCAGTCCGTCGAACCTGTGCTATTGGAAGCCGGCGATCCCTTATTGAGCCAGTGCACGCCAGCCTACCTGCTGCGCCGAACCGGCGCCTGAGCGATTCAAACCCCGAACGCCGCGCCATTCACCATCGCCGCAATCCGCAACAGTATTGCTATCGGTTGTGGGAACAAGACAATGCTCTGCGCACGAACAGGTGATTGAACGCACATCGAGCGCGGCCATTGATCTACGTCAACTGCACCCGGATTTTCCAGCACTAATCTGAACCTGACCTCCTTTGCAAAACCCTCGTTCGTGCATTTCCAGACCATGTGCTGAATCCGGAGGTCCAAGCTGCTCTGCCATGGAACAGAACTACTGAGGCTAGGCATTTTCTTTTTGTCGGTTCTATCAGCCATGCGCGTTGCCTGTACGTCCCCCCTCCCCCCCGGCCTTGCCTGCCGCCGCGCTGCCCTGCGCGCGCGGCCGGGCCTGCAAGCCGTCCATTGCCAGCCTCTGATCGGAATCGCTTCGGTTCCCTGATCGTCAGGCATTTTCAACGCATATCCAAGGCTCCCGCTGAATAAGCGGGAGCCAGACCTCCCTGCGCGCCAGCATCAGTCCCTATTTATTGTTGTAAATACAACGATAAACAGGCTTATGCTGGTCACCTGCCCTGGCCGGCGGTTCTACCCACCGGCAAATTCAATTGGCAGGCATTACGCGCAGACGATCACTTCACTGAATTTCTTTTGAATAAGTGAGTAGAGAAGATGCAGCCCTTGTCACCAATTGACGTCCGCTTGTCATTCAAGCTTTCCAGCGCATTCCTGATCGCGTTGGGTACTTTCCCCGCTTATTCCCAGACCATCGATGGCGGATCGATAGTCACCGTTCCCGGATCGCAGAGTTCGCCCTGGAACCTGGGAGCCAGTTCTCTGACGATAGGTAACACCAGCACCGGCACGCTGCAGATCGGCGCGGGCGGCATAGTATCGAGCGGATCCGGCTTTATCGGCCGCCAAGTCGGCAGCACAGGCAACGTGACTGTGAATGGCATAGGAGCGCAGTGGACCGCCGGGCCGGGGCTCAATATCGGGAACTTCGGCACCGGCACGCTGGGCATCTCGAACGGCGGCCATGTGACGAGCACGACCAATACCTACCTGGGTGTTGCAGCCGGCAGTTCCGGCACGCTGACGATAAGCGGCGCGGGCTCGCAGCTGAACACCGCTGGATTCATGCGCGTGGGCCAGACAGGCACTGGCACAGTGCAAATCACCAACGGCGCGGTCGTGACAAATGGCCTTGGCTACATCGGCTATGACACGACCGGCGTGGGTACGGTGACCATAAGCGGCGTTGGATCGCAGTGGAACAGCAGCGCTGAACTCAGCGTCGGCACCACCGGCAAGGGCCAACTCAACATCTCGAATGGCGCCGCGGTTTCCAGTACGCTCGGAACCATAGGCGCAGGCACGAACGCGATGGGTGCGGTCACCGTCGACGGCACCGGCTCCTCGTGGACAAACTCCGGCGTCCTCACGGTGGGCAACGCCGGCTCCGGCGCCCTGACCATCTCGGATAACGCGACGGTCAGCGCCGTCAGCGCGCGGGCAGGCGTGGCCGCAGGTTCGCAGGGCGTCATCAATATCGGCGCAGCGGCATTGGCCGCCGCGGCGGCCCCGGGCACGCTGACACTGACGGGCCCCAGCCCCAGCCTGACGCTGGGCGCCACCGGGGCGCTGGTGTTCAATCACACCGACACCAGCGGCTATGTGTTCACTCCGGGTATCACGGGCGCGGGCAAGCTCAGCACCTACAACGGCACCACCGTGTTGACTGCCAACAACAACTACACGGGCGGCACCACGATAGCCGGGGGCACCCTGCAGCTGGGCAACGGCGGCACTACCGGCGCCATCGTGGGCAACGTGACGAACAACGGAGCCTTGACTTTCAACCGCACCGACACCGTGACCTTCGCTGGCCTGGTCTCGGGAGGCGGCACGGTCAATCAGAATGGCACGGGCGCCACGATACTGACGGCCAACAATACCTACACCGGTGGCACCACGATCTCGGCAGGCACCCTGCAGTTGGGCAATGGCGGCACCACGGGCGCCATCGTGGGCAACGTGGCGAACAACGGCGCGCTGGTGTTCGATCGCTCCAACACCCTGACTCTAGGCGGCCAGATTTCGGGCAGCGGCTCAGTCAGCCAGATCGGCGCCGGCACCACGGTGCTGACGGGCAACAACACCTACACGGGCGCAACCACGATTTCAGCGGGCACGCTGCAGCTGGGCAACGGCGGCACTACCGGCGCCATCCTGGGCGATGTAAGCAATAACGGGGCGCTGGCCTTCAACCGTTCCGACACGTTGGCATTCCCCGGCCTGATCTCCGGCGCCGGCGTGGTGAACCAGATCGGAACCGGCACCACGGTCCTGACGGCAAACAACACCTACACGGGCGGCACCACGATTTCCGCCGGCACGTTGCAGCTGGGCAATGGCGGCGCCACCGGCGCCATCCTGGGCAATGTGGTGGACAACGGCGCGCTGGCCTTCAACCGTTCCGACATCCAGGCCTTCGCCGGTCAGATCTCCGGCAGTGGCGTGGTTAACCAGATCGGCGCCGGCACCACGATCCTGACGGCCAACAACACCTACACCGGCGGCACCACGATTTCCGCCGGCACGCTGCAATTGGGCAACGGCGGCACTACCGGCGCCATCCTGGGCGACGTGGCAAACAATGGCGCCTTGACCTTCAACCGCTCCGATGTCCAGACCTTCCCGGGCCAGATCTCCGGCAGCGGCGTGGTCAACCAGATCGGCACGGGCACCACCATCCTGACCGCAGACAACACCTACACCGGCGGCACCACGATTTCCGCGGGCACCCTGCAGCTGGGCGACGGCGGCACCACGGGCGCCATCGTGGGCAACGTGGCGAACAACGGCGCGCTGGTGTTCGATCGCTCCAACACCCTGACGCTAGGCGGCCAGATTTCGGGCAGCGGCTCAGTCAGCCAGATCGGCGCCGGCACCACGGTGCTGACGGGCAACAACACCTACACGGGCGCAACCACGATTTCAGCGGGCACGCTGCAGCTGGGCAACGGCGGCACTACCGGCGCCATCCTGGGCGATGTGAGCAATAACGGGGCGCTGGCCTTCAACCGTTCCGACATGCTGGCATTCCCCGGCCTGATCTCCGGCACCGGCGTGGTGAACCAGATCGGAACCGGCACCACGGTCCTGACGGCAAACAACACCTACACGGGCGGCACCACGATTTCCGCCGGCACGTTGCAGCTGGGCAGTGGCGGCGCCACCGGCGCCATCCTGGGCAATGTGGTGGACAACGGCGCGCTGGCCTTCAACCGCTCCGACATCCAGACCTTCGCCGGTCAGATCTCCGGCAGTGGCGTGGTTAACCAGATCGGCACAGGCACCACGATCCTGACGGCCAACAACACCTACACCGGCGGCACCACGATTTCCGCCGGCACCCTGCAATTGGGCAACGGCGGCACCACGGGCGCCATCCTGGGCGACGTGGCAAACAATGGCGCCTTGACCTTCAACCGCTCCGACGTCCAGACCTTCCCGGGCCAGATCTCCGGCAGCGGCGTGGTCAACCAGATCGGCACGGGCACCACCATCCTGACCGCAGACAACACCTACGCCGGCGGCACCACGATTTCGGCAGGCGCCCTGCAACTGGGCAATGGCGGCACTTCGGGGTCCATCCTGGGCAATGTGGCGAACGACGGCTTGCTGGCCTTCAACCGCTCCGACACCATGACGCTTGCCGGTCAGATCTCCGGCAGCGGCGCTGTCAACCAGATCGGCACAGGCACCACCGTGCTGACGGGCAACAACAGCTACACGGGCGGCACCACGATTTCGGCAGGCACACTGCAATTGGGCGACGGCGGCGCATCGGGCGGCATCGTGGGCAACGTGGCGAACAATGGCGCGTTGGCTTTCAACCGTTCCGACGTCCAGACCTTCGCGGGCCAAGTATCCGGCAGCGGCGTGGTCAACCAGATCGGCACGGGCACCACCATCCTGACGGCAGACAATACCTACACCGGCGGCACCACGATTTCCGCCGGCAACCTGCAATTGGGCAACGGCGGCACTACGGGCTCCATCCTGGGCGACGTGGCAAACAATGGCGCCCTGACCTTCAACCGCTCCGACGTCCAGACCTTCGCGGGCCAAATATCCGGCAGCGGCGTGGTCAACCAGATCGGCGCTGGCACCACCATCCTGACCGCAGACAACACCTACACGGGTGGCACGACCATCTCGGCAGGCGCGCTGCAGCTGGGCAATGGCGGCACCTCGGGCGGCAGCCTGGGCGACGTGGCGAATAACGGCGCGTTGAGCTTCAACCGCTCCGACGTCCAGACCTTCGCGGGCCAGATCTCCGGCAGCGGCATGGTCAATCAGATCGGCGCCGGCGCCACCATCCTGACCGCGAACAATACCTACACCGGCGGCACCACGATCTCGGCAGGCACGCTGCAGCTGGGCAATGGCGGCGCCTCCGGCGCCATCCTGGGCGACGTGGCGAACAACGGCGCGTTGAGCTTCAACCGTTCCGATACAGTGACGTTCGCGGGCCTGATCTCGGGCAGCGGCACGGTCAATCAGAACGGTTCCGGCGCCACGGTCCTGACCGCGCAGAACACCTATGGCGGCCCCACCAACGTCAACAACGGCGTGCTGCGTGCGGGCGCGGCCTCCACGCTCAGTCCGAACTCGGCCGTGAACGTGGCAGCGGCAGGCATTCTCGATCTGAACGGCTACAGCCAGGCGACGGCCGGCGTGAGCAATGCCGGCCTCATCAACATGGGCACCGGCACCGCGCCCGGCACCACGCTGACGACGCCGAACTACGTCGGCCAGGGCGGCAGGATCGCCATGAACACCTTGCTCGGCGGCGATGGATCGCCGTCCGACCGGCTGGTGATCAATGGCGGTGCGGCCTCCGGCTCGTCTTCGCTGATCGTCAGCAATGCCGGCGGCGCCGGCGCCGTGACCACCGGCAACGGCATCCTGCTGGTCGATGCCGTCAATGGTGGCACTACTGGCGCCAGCGCGTTCTCGCTGGGCAATGCCGGCGGCTACGTCGCCGCGGGCCCCTATGCCTATACGCTGCAACGCTCCAGCGTGGACGGCAGCGGATTGCAGAACTGGTACCTGCGTTCGACGGTGGACTGCGCCGCCGCGCCCAGCAATCCCGCCTGCAAAGATCCGGAGCCCCCCGTTCCGCCGAATCCGCCCGTGCCGCCGGTGCCTCCCAACCCGCCCGCGCCGGTTCCGCCCGCGCCGCCCAACTACCGGCCCGAAGTCTCCACCGCGGTGGCGACGCCGGAGCTGGCCTTGCGCTACGGCTCGACCTTCCTCGACTCGCTGCATGAGCGCATCGGCGAGGCGCGCTACGCCCTGCCCTCAACCCCGGCCGGCAGCAATTCCCTGGTGTGGGGCCGCGTCATCGGCGTGACCGGCGAGCGCAACGGCAGCAACTCGGGCATCCTGGGATCCCGAGGCCCGGACTACGACTACAAGATCTACGGCCTGCAATCCGGCGTGGACCTTTATCGCCGGGCCAATGCCAACGGCAGCATGGACCACGCAGGCGCCTACGTGGCCTTCGGCCGCGCCACGGCCGACGTCGACCACCTCGACGGCCGCTCGGCCGGACAGGCGGCCATGAATGGCGTGACGCTGGGCGGCTATTGGACACATATCGGCAAGGAAGGCTGGTATGTCGACGCCGTGATCCAGGGCACGCGCTACGACGTCGACAACGGCCGCTCGCCCGCGGGTTACAACCTCGACACGCGCGGCTTCGGCTTCGCGACCTCGCTGGAAGGCGGCTATCCGTTCCGTTTGAACGATGAATGGGTCATCGAGCCGCAAGCGCAGCTCGTCTTCCAGAACGTCAATCTCAACGACGCCAACGACGGCGCCGCCAAGATCCGCTTCAACGACGTCGACAGCCTGAGGGGCCGCGTGGGCGTGCGCCTGGCGCGCACGGTGGAGCTGGATCCCGGACCGCAAGGCAAACGGGTCGCCACGACCTGGCTGCGCGCCAGCCTCGTCAATGAATTCCTGACCAACCCGACCACGGAGTTCTCTTCGCAGAACGGCTATGTGCCTTTCCGGGCCGATATGAAGGGAATGTCCGTGCAGTTGAATCTGGGCGCGGACGTGGGCGTCAAGCGCAATGTCTCCATCTACGGCAGCGTGGGCTCGGAGATCAGCCTGAGGGGCGATGGCCAGAACTTCAACGGCAAGCTCGGCGTGAAAATAGCCTTCTGAAGCGCAGCTACGCGGATCGGGCGTAAACAGCCCGATCCGCGGACCTGACAATCGATCAGCGGAACCGCAAGTGCCGCCGCTGCAAGTCCCCGACGGTCCTGCATCCCATCAGCTTCATGGCGCGTTCGATCTCGACCCGCATCAGTTCCAGCGCCCGCTCCACCCCGGGCCGGCCCGCGGCCGCCAGCGGGAACAGGTAGTAGCGGCCCAAACCCACTGCCTTGGCGCCCAGCGCCAGCGCCTTGAGCACGTGGGTGCCGCGCTGCACGCCGCCATCCATCATCACGTCGATGCGGTCGCCAACCGCGTCGACGATCTCGGCAAGCTGGTCGAAGGCGCTGCGCGAGCCGTCCAATTGGCGGCCGCCGTGGTTGGACAGCACGATGCCGGTGCAGCCGATGTCGGCCGCGCGCCTGGCGTCTTCCACCGACATCACGCCCTTCAGGCAGAACTGTCCGCCCCATTCCTGCACCATGGCGGCGACGTCGTCCCAGGTCATGGCCGGGTCCAGCATGTCGGTGAAGTAGCGGCTGATGGACATGGCGCCGCCGCCCATGTCGACATGGGTGTCCAGCTGCGGCAGCCGGAAGCGTTCATGGGTGAGGTAGTTGAGCGCCCAGGCCGGTTTGATGGCGAACTGCGCGATGCCGGCCAGGTTGAGCCTGAACGGAATGGCGAAGCCCGTGCGCTTGTCGCGCTCGCGGTTGCCGCCGGTGATGCTATCCACGGTCAGCATCATGACCTGGACCCCAGCCTCTTTGGCGCGCGCCATCATTTCGCGGTTCAGGCCGCGATCCTTGTGGAAGTAGAACTGGTAGACCTGGGGGCCGCCGCTGATCTTGCGGGCTTCTTCCAGGCTGACGGTGCCCAGGGAAGACACGCCGAACATGGTGCCGAACTTGCCCGCGGCGGCCGCCACGGCGCGTTCGCCATCGTGATGGAACAGGCGCTGCAAGGCGGTCGGCGAGCAATAGACCGGCAGCGCCAGCTTCTGGCCCATGACGCTCACCGACATGTCCACCTCCGCCACGCCGCGCAGCACATCCGGCAGCAGGTCGCAGGATTCGAACGCGGAGGTATTGCGGCGGTAGGTGGTTTCATCGTCGGCGGCGCCGTCGATGTAATTGAAGATGGGGCCCGGCAGCCGCTGGCGAGCCATGCTGCGAAAGTCGTGGAAATTCTGGCACTGGTTCAGACGCATGGGTAGACCTTTATCGACACTACACGTACAGACAGCCTGGCCCCCGAATGGAGCGGGAGGAATTGTAGACCGACAGCCGCGTTTCCCAAGGCATCGAAGCAAATGCCACCGAAGATCGTGTTAAATGCGGGCTCTCGCCATATGAACGGAAGTACCCCGCAATGCCTCACCCCCTGCTCAAACCGGCCTCCTGGGCCGCGGCCGCCGTCCTGTCGCTGCCTGTGGCAACCGTCTCGGCGCAACAGGACCTGGAGCGCGCCACCTCCTTGGCCCAGATCCACGCGATCATGGAGTATTGCCAGGTGCTGACCCCGGAACTGCTGGAGATCCTGAAGAAACGGCAGCAGTCCGCCACGCGCGAATCCGGCGTGTCGTCGCTGGTGTTCGACGCCGAGTATCTGCGCGCCTACACCAAGGCGCGCAAGGACATGGCGGATTTCGGAGAGGAAGAAAAGGAACTGACCTGCCAGCCCATGCGGGCCATGGCCGGCAAGGACTGAGCGGGCCTGGCCGCTGCGCGGCGGCTTGAAACGGGACGCTGGCAAGCGTAGCCTGACACCGCCGACTCTTCCCCACCACCTCGATACCCAGGAGCCATGCATGGCGCAGAAAGAACGACATAAGGGCCGCTTGATCGATCACATCGGGCTGGTCGTGCGCGACCTGCCCGCCAGCAAGGCGTTCTACACGGCGGTCTTCAATGCGTTACAGATTCCCATCGGCGGCTCCGACGGCCCGGACTTCTGGACGGACGAGCTGTTCATTTCGTCGCGCGGCAGCGCCGAGGTGCAGGGCGAACTGACCGGCCGCATCCATCTGGCGTTCCAGGCGGAAGACCGGGCCATGGTGGAGGCTTTCTACCAGGCGGCGATGGCGCATGGTGGCCGGGATAATGGCCCGCCGGGCGAGCGCGCCAACTACCATGCCGGCTACTATGCCGCGTTTGTGCTGGACCCGGATGGCAACAATATCGAAGCCGTCACCCGCGCGGGCGCCGAACGCAGCGCGCCCTCGGTGCGGATCACCTACTGACCGCGCCGCCCGCGCCCGGGGCCGGCTGTCAGGCCGCGCCGCGCGGCGCCTGGATCATCTTCCAGCCATTGCCCGCCGGATCGCGGAAGCCCGCGTCCACGCTGCCGTAGCGCTCGATGGGTTCCTGCGTGAATTCGACGCCCAGGGCCTGCAGCCGGGCATGGTCCGCCCGGCAGTCGGCCACATGCAGGACCAGGGGCGGCATGGCCCCCTTCGCCACCATGGCGCGCAAGGTCTGCGCCGTGGCCTCGTCGTGGATGGGAGGGCCGGGCGCGAACAGGCCGAGCTGGAACGAGGGCTGATCCGGATGCTGGACAGTCAGCCACCGGTACGGCCCGTTGCGCACATCCGTATGGACGCGGAATCCGAGCTTGTCCACGTAGAACGCCAGCGCCGCGTCCTGATCGTCCACGTACACGCCCGCCACATTGATGCCTGGTTTCATGAGACCTCCTTGGTTGATGGCGGCAATTTACCGACGGCCGCGCGGCGGCGCTTCTCCAAAACTGCGATGTTGAGATCGGGACGCTGCGCGGCCTTCACCACGCAGGCAGGCACGCGGTCCAGCGGCGGAATTCCGGCACGCGCCTGCGCGCGCATGGCGCTGGGGCTCAGCCCAGTGATGTCACGGAAGATGCGGCTATAGGTGCCCAGGCTTTCCCAGCCCGTGGCGTAGGCGATTTGCGTGACGCTCTGATCCGTGTCCCGCAACAGGGCCACGCTTTGCTCGATGCGCCGCGTCAGCAGGTAGCGGTGCGGCGGCAGGCCGAAGGCACGCTTGAAGGAATGCGCGAAATGGGCCTTGGAGATGCCGCTAACTTCAGCCAGGCGCTCCACCGGCCAGGCTTCCTGCGAGGCGGCATCCATGCGGTCCTTGACGCGCAAGAGCCGCCGCAGCAAGGCAGGATCCTGCTGTGGGCCTGCGCCCGGCGCCGCTTGCGCCAGCAACGCCCCCAGCCTCGGCAGGGCATCTTCCTCCACCGCGCTATAGCCCAGCACCACGCCTGGCGCCAGGTCCACCTTGCGGCAGAAGTCCGCGACCGGCTGCATGCCCACTCCCGCTGCCCGCCCTGCCGCCACGGCCTGCCCCAAGTCCCAGCCCGGCGGCAGCCACCACAGCAGGTGAAAGCCCGCATGCTCGCCGCTGACGCGCAGCGCATCGCTGCCCACCGCCTGCCGCAAGGCGCTCAGCGCGGCGCTGCGCCTGCGCGCGTACACGCCGCGCGCCTTGCGCACATGGCGGGCGAAGCTGCCGTCCTGCAGGAATGCCGCGAGCGTCATCTGTTCGATGATGCTGGGCACGCGCCCTGCCCGCCGGCGCGCCTGCACAAAGGCGGTCGCCAGTTCCTTGGGCACCACGGCATAGCCGATGCGCAAGGCGTTGAAAAGCGTCTTGTTGAAGCTGCCGCAATGGATGACGCGGTCGGCCGTGTCCAGGCTTTTCAGTGCGGCCAGTGGCGCGCCGTCGTAGCTGAACTCGCTGTCGTAGTCGTCCTCGACGATCCAGCAGCCGGCCTGCGCGGCCCAGTCCAGCAGCTCCAGGCGGCGCGACACCGGCATGGTGACGCCGGTGGGCGACTGGTGCGCGGGCGTGACGTGCACCAGCTTCACGCCGCGCTGGCGCCGCGCCTGCGCAACCGGAAAGCCTTCGGCGTCGATGGCCAGGGGGACGATGTGCCGCGTGTATTGGCCGAAGATGGGCTCGGCGTTCAGGTAGCCGGGATCCTCGATCAGCACCTTGTCCTGCGGCTGCAGCAGGAGATGGCCGCAGAGGTCCAGGCCGTCGCGGATGCCGCTCAGGATGATGACCTGATCCGGATCGCAGCTGATGCCGCGAGCGGCGCCCAGATAGCGTGCGATCTGCTCCCGCAGCGCACGCCAACCTTGCGGCTCGTCATTGGCGAGCTGGGCCGGCGTCACCCGGCGTGCGCTGGCCATGAGCCCCTTGCGCCAGCGCTCCATGGGAAAGAGCGCGGCGTCGGCGCTGCGGGAGAAGAACTGGGAGTTGGGCTGCGCCGACGTGAAGATCGCGGCCATTTGCGGCGCGGGCGGCGGCGCGCTGGCGGGTGCCACGCGTTGCGCCGCGTCTGCTTGCGATACAGGCGCGGGCGCTCGCGCCTTGGACCTGGCTGCGCCCTCGCCCGGCAACCCTGCCCGGAAGAAGTTGTCCGGAATCACCGCCGCCACATAGGTGCCTGAACCGACCGTGCCCGCCGTGTAGCCTTCGCTGCGCAACTGGTCGTAGGCGGCCTCGACCGTGGAGCGCGCGATGTGCCAGCGCGCGGCCAGGCTGCGCGTGGACGGCAGGCGCGCGGCGGACGGCAGCGCGCCCTTCAAAATGCGCTCGCGGATCTCGCGGTAGACCCAGGCCTGCTTGGATTCGCCTGGCCGCACGGCGTCCATCGGCAGGTCCAGGCTGGCTTCCTGGCGCTTCGCAACTGGCTGCCCTGCTGAAAGTGGCTTGTTCATATTGCTTGAAATGGCTCTATTTCATGTAGCCATTCTATCGGTAGATTGACCGCCTGAGCCCCGAGTGGGGCAAATTTCCTGGAACCCGCCATGAACGCCACCCCGCCCTGCCACACCATCACCCTGGAGACCGGCCCTTTCGTCACGGACGGCACGACCTCGATCCTGGAGGCGGCCCTGGCCCAGGGCGTGCCAGTGCCTTTCTCCTGTCAGCGCGGGGCTTGCGGCTCGTGCCGCGCAGTGGTCGTGGACGGCCGCTATGAACGCATCGCCCCGCCCGCGGACGGCAGCTACCAGGCCGCCAGCGACGAGTTGCTGATGTGCCAGTGCCGCGCGGCCAGCAACCTGACCCTGCGTTTCCCGCACTGGTGCGCCCCCGAAGAGCCAATCCCTCTGCGCCGTGCCCGCGTGGCGTCGCGCCTGCCGCTGGCGCCGGACGTCACCCAGCTCATCGTCGAACTGCAGGACGGGGAGGACTACGGTTACCTGCCCGGCCAGCATGCCCAACTGGTCCTGGTGGGCGGCGCCCGCCGCAACTTCTCGATCGCGAATGCGCCCGGCGCGGCGGGGCCTGTCCGGCTGGAATTCCACATCCGCCGCATGCCGGGCGGCGCCTTCACCGACGGCATCCTGCCCAGCCTCAGGCCCGGCGACACCCTGACCCTGGACGGCGCGCAAGGCGGCTGCACCTGGCCCGCGGAGATGCCTGCGGGCATAGACCACCTGGTGCTGTTGGCCACCAGCACGGGCTATGCGGGCGTGGCGCCCATCCTCATGGCCGCGCTGCAAAGCCGCGCGCTGAAGACGGTGACCCTGTACTGGGGCGGGCGCACGCCGGACGATTGCTACGCCGGCCAGATGCTGGACGCCTTGCAAGGCAAGGGCGATGGGTTCCAGTGGCATGCGGTGCTGTCCCAGGCCGGGAACGATGACGGCCAGCCCCGCCGTCACGTGCAGGACGCCGCCGTCGCGGCGGGGCATGACTGGCCGCGCAGCCTGGTCTACGCCTGCGGTAATCCGGCGATGGTGAGCGCGGCCCGTGCCCAGCTGCTCGCGGCCGGCCTGCCCCAGGACCGCTACCGGGCGGAAGCCTTCCACCCAGCAGCGGGCGGCGCGGTTGGCAGCCCTCCGCAGCGCGAAGCGCATCCCTGGGAGCGCATCAGTCCGCGCTACACGCTGGCCGGTATCCTGGACGCGCGCCGGCGTTCCATGCAGGCGGTGGAAGAAATCGCCGCGCTGATGCGGCCCGGCATGACCACGCGCGAGGCCATCGCCGTGGCGGACGATCATCTGCGCCGGATGGGCGCGTCCAACAACTGGCACCCGACCTATGTGCGCTTCGGCCCGGACACGCAATCCCCGCCCGTCCAGCGCACCGACTATGACCGCAAGCTGCAGGAACACGACATCTTCGTGCTGGACATCGGCCCGGTGTGGGATGGCCACGAGGGCGACTACGGCGACACCTTCGTGCTGGGCGCGGATGCGGACCGCGAACGCTGCGCGGAGGCCGCGCGCGAGGTGTTCCGGCGCAGCCGCCTGGCATGGCTGGAGGGTCTGACGGGCGCCGCCCTGTACGACCGCGCCTCGGAGTATGCGCGCGAGCTAGGCTGCGAACTGGTGCGGGAGATTCCGGGGCACCGCGTATCGGACTTTCCGCACGCGCTGTACGGCAAGCACCTGTTGGCGCAGGCGGACTTCGTGCCCGCCGACGGCATCTGGGTGCTAGAGATCCAGGTGCGCGATGCGCAGCGGCCGATCGGCGCGTTCTACGAGGATGTGCTGCTGCGTTAGCGAGACGGTGCGAGCTGGCTGGCCTTAAGCCATGTCCTGGTCATAGATGACCGGCATCCGCCCCTTCCACCGGCTCCATGTGGCCGTGTCTGTGGCCAGCTCGGCCATGAAGTGCGCCACATTGATACGGCTGGTCGCGCCGGCGTTGAAGATGGCGCTGCGGGTGGGCGAAGGATGCACCTCATACCCCGTGACAGCATCGGCGTTGCGCAGGCTGTCGGGCCGGACGACGGCCCATTCCACCATTGCGTCAGTCTGGCCCACCTGGGTGCGCAGATAGTCGGATGCCTGCTCATTGTCGGCGTGCGGCGGCAATAGCAGGCGCGCCAGCCCGACCACGCACTTCTGGCCGAATGAAACAGGCTCCGCCAGATCGCGGTTGCTGTTGCCCGCCGTGTTCATGAGCACGAATCTGACGGGCGCATCCGGCCGGTTCTCCCAGACCGCCGCACACAAGCGTCGGGTCGCATCCGCCACCAGCCTGCGAGGCGCGCCGTACATGCCCTTCAGGGTCATGCTGTGGCCCAGGCAGGACAGCACCGCCGTGCAGCCGCTGGCGCATCGGGCCATCTCGGCGTTGCCAAGGTCCAGGACGCTGGCCTGCATGAGCGACAGCCTGGTATCGCGGCCGAGGTCCGCAAGCGCGCCGGCGGATCGCACGATGGCCCGGACTTGCAGCCCGCGATCGAGCAGCTGCCTCACGAGCAGCCGCCCCGTTGCTCCGCTTGCTCCGACCACCAGCACTGTCATCGCCGCCCCGACGGTCATTTCCGTGCAGCGGATTATAGGGGCGGCGCTCCGCTCTACCCCCGCTGGCTCAATGCCCGGCTGATCCGGTGCTTGGACACCGTGGTCTTCGGCACATGGAACGGGAACCAGCTACGCACGTCCTCGTCCAGCCCGATGCCATGCATGTAGTTGTAGATGGCCTTCTTCAGTGCCTTGCCCAGCGCGTCGTGGTCCACGCCGGTGGGATCATGGAAGCCCACGTCGTTCTTGGCGAACGTCACCGGCGGCAAGGGCCGCAGCGTCACACCGTATTCCTCGGGGTTCTGGCCCACCGGGGAATGCACCGTACAGGCGAAGCGGTGGAAAAAGCCGCTCTGGATGCAGCCGTTATCGAACAGCTGCCGCACGTATTCCAGCGCATCCACGGTGTCCTGCACGGTCTGCGTGGGAAAACCGTACATCAGATAAGCGTGCACCAGGATGCCAGCGTCCGTGAAGGCGCGCGTGACCCGCGCCACCTGGTCGACCGAGACACCCTTCTTCATCAGGGTCAGCAGGCGGTCCGACGCCACTTCCAATCCGCCCGACACGGCAATGCAGCCGCTGTCGGCCAGCAGCTCGCAGAGTTCGGGGCTGAAGGTCTTCTCGAAGCGGATATTGCCCCACCACGAGATGCCGGTGTTGCGCTCGATCAGCTCGGTCGCCAATGCCTTGAGCGACTTGGGCGGCGCGGCTTCGTCGACGAAGTGGAAACCGGTCTGCCCGGTTTCGCGCACGATGGCCTCGATGCGGTCGGCCAGCACCGCGGCGGACGCGCCTTCGTAGCGGCCGATGTAGTCCAGGCTGACGTCGCAGAAGCTGCATTTCTTCCAATAGCAGCCATGCGCCACGGTCAGCTTGTTCCAGCGGCCGTCGCTCCACAGCCGGTTCATGGGGTTCAGCATGTCCAGCAGCGACAGGTAGCGGTCCAGCGGCAGGCCGTCCCAGGTGGGCGTGCCCACTTCGGCGAAGGCGATGTCGGGCTCGACCATGTTCACGTAACGCACCGCGCCCGTGTCCGCGTCGCGCAGGAAGGTGCGCACCAGGCGCTGGCGCGAGCGCTTGCCCTGCACGTGCTCCAGCAGCGACAGCAAGGGCCGTTCGCCCGCGTCCAAGGTCACGTAGTCGAAATAGTCGAAGACCCGCGGGTCCTTCAGTTCACGCAGTTCGGTATTGACGAAGCCGCCGCCCAGCACGGTGACGATGCTGGGGTCATGCGCCTTGATGGCCTGGGCGATGCGGAAGGCGGCGTAGACCGCGCCGGGGAACGGCACGGACAGCAGCACCATGGTGGGCGCATGGCGGGCCAGCGCTTCGGCGGTCAGGCTGCGCAGCATGTCGTCCACCAGGGTCGGCGGGGCGGCCAAGGCCCGCGCCAAGGGATCGAAGGTGGGCTGGCTGCCCGCCAGCGATTCGGCGTAGCGCACGAATTCGAAGCGCGAATCCACGCCGTCCCGCAGCACGTCAGCCAGATCGTTCAGATACAGCGTCGCCAGGTGCTTGGCGCGGTCATGCAGGCCCAGCGCGCCGAAGGCCCAGCCCAGCGGATCGCCGCCGTCTTCGTCCAGATACACCTCCAGCGAGGCGAAACGCGGTCCCTCGGGCAGGAAATTGCGGCCCACGATGCGATGCGCCAGCGTGGGATCGCGGCCCTGCAGGAAGGCGATGGTGGGTTCTATGGTCGCCAGGTAGCGCGCCTGCTGCGCCACGAAGGCCTGGACCGCGGGCGTGTGCTTCTGGGCCGGCAGTTGGGCGATACGTTCCGCCACGGCGCGCAGGCCCTCGGCCGACAGCAGGCGCAGCACCAGGGCCAGCGCCAGGTCTTCCTGGAACGAGGTCACGTCGCGCGACCGCAGAAAGCCGGTCAGGTAGGCGGTGGACGGATAAGGAGTATTGAGCTGCGTCATCGGCGGGATGACGGACAGCACGCGTAAAGGCAAGGAGGACATGAAGCACGGCAAGGCTGCCGTCGAAGCGGGGATCGGAGCCATTATAGGCAGCGCGGCGGGCGCCGCCGGCGCCGGCCGGCAACGATCAGCGGATTGTGCCGGCCGGCGCGAGCGTCACAGGTCGCCCAGCAAATTGGGGTCGAACTTCCATTTATGGTTGGGATCGAGAGCGCACAGCACCATCGTTTCCTTGTGTTTCTTGAAGCCGAGGTCCTTGAGTTTCAATTCCCCATCGCATGCCGGGCACTGCCCACCGATCTCCGTGTAGAAAACCTCGCCTGCCTGATTCGCCTCGAGATTGAAGGTCTGAGCGACCCGTGCGTACCGCTTGCGCTTCAAGTCAAGGCCGGCAATCAGTCCCAGGAAACTCGGGATCATCAGGACCGACCACCACAGCGAGCTTGCCAGATTGAAGAATCCATAACCCGCCATGGCCAGCCCGGCCGCGCCGACAGCCACCATCGAATTCGCCGTTACCGGCTTGCCGCGCAGCCGGATGGGAATGACCCGATATCGCTGGAGCGCGTCAGCCCACCTGCCGCGGGGGCCTTCGGCGGGTGGCAGGTTCCCGGGTGCCGGATGATCCTGGCCTGCCGGGACGCTGCCAGTGTTCGATGTGAGGATGTTCTTGCTGGGCACGCCAGCCAACACCCTTGTACATTCGTCACACAAGCGGTTCTTGCCAGCGTGGGCGGCTCCGCATTTAGAGCAATGCACGCATATCCCCTCGAAAATGGAAGTTGTAATCTGGCACCATTATTACCGTTATTCTCAGCCCCCTTTTCTCCCTCGAAGCCTGGCGTCCTCCGCATGCGCAACCGCTCAGACCCTTACGCTCCGCCCGGCAAGCAGCGGACCGTCCACCTCAACTCGCTGCTTTGGATCCTTGAGCCGCTGGAGCGGGATGCCGGCTACATGCGCCGCAAGATGTTCGGCTGCGACGCAGCGTACCTGGATGGCTTGCTCTACCTGGTTGCCGCCGATCGCGAGGATCCCTGGAGCGGCCTGATGGTGTGTACTTCGCAGGAACGCCAGGAAGCGCTGATCAGCGAGTTTCCGGGCCTGCGGCCGCATCCGGTGTTGGGCAAGTGGCTGTACCTGCCGCAGATCGACGAGAACTTCGAGACGATTGCGGCCCGGATGGCGGCGCTTGCGCTGGCGCGGGATCCGCGCTTGGGCGTCGCGCCCAGGCCGCGATCGCGGCGCCCCAAGGCAAGGCTGATCGGCGCCTAGGCCGAGCGGGCTTGGCGCGGCCCTTTCAGGCGCACTAAAATTCCTGCTCTACCCCGTGCAACGCACGCGGAGAAGTCGCCATGCGCATCCCCTTCAAGAACGGGTGGGAGCGATGCTCCCTCTACGCGGCGGTGGCGCTTGCGCTGGCCTTTGCGCTGGCCGCGCTGCCGCTATTGGCCTATTTTGCCGCGCACAACCAGATTCTTGCCTACGGCAGGGATGTCGCCCTGGGATATGCGCAGAATGTGCTGGAAAGATCGGAACGCATCTCCGACGCGCTCAAGCGCGACACTCAGGAATTGAACGCGGTGGGCGGCAGCGATCCTTGCTCGGCGGCACACCTTGGTCTCATGCGCGACCTGGCCTTGCAATCGATCGATTTCATGATCATCGGCCATGTGTCAGGCAATATCCTGCGCTGCTCTTCATATGGACCGCATCCAGAAGGCATCGATGTGGGTCCGCCCAGCTACGTGGGGCAGTACAACGTACGCAGGCATGTGCGGCTCTCGGCCACGTCCCGAGGGGATTTTCTTACCGTCGAGGACCGCGGCTGGATCTTCTTCTTTTCACCCGACCAGCCCATCGACGTGCCCCGGCGCGGCGTAGTGTCGCTGGCGACGTACTCACCCATGGCGCGCGAGTTCCGTACCCATACCGGATTTCTCAAGCCGCAATGGATAAACGCGGGCCGGGCCGGAGAGGAAACGACCTTCACGGACGGCAGCTATGTCGTCGCCGTGCTGGAATCCAAGCGCTATCCCACAGGCGTGATCGCCGCTCTGCCGATAAGCCGCTTCAGCAGCCTCGAAACCCTGACGGAGTCGCTGGCGGTGGCCATCGCCCTGTTCATCGGCCTGCTGCTGTCGGCGCTGACCCTCTATCTTGCCCGCAAGCGCACGACGGTATCTTCCTGGACCCTGCGCCGGGCGCTCAAGGGCGGCGAGATCCACATGGTCTATCAACCCATCGTCGACCTGAAGACGGGCGCATGGGTGGGCGCGGAAGCCCTGATGCGTTGGCGGCGCGCGCAAGGCGTGGAAATCCCGCCCGACATCTTCATCGCGAAGGCGGAATCGCTGGGCATGATAGGCGAATTCACGCAGCGCATGCTCGCGCTGGTGGCGCAAGACGCGCGCGGCATTTTTGCTCGTGCCGGACAGTTCTACCTCAGCATCAATCTTGCCGCCGACGATGTGAAATCGGACAGGATCATCGCCGATCTTCGCACCTTGCTCGCGGACAGCGGCGGCAATCCGCAGCAATTCAAGGTCGAGGTCACGGAGCGCAGCATTCTCGACGAGTCGCTCGGCAAGGACGCGCTCGATGCGATCCGAGCGCTGGGCATGCGCGTCGTGGTCGATGATTTCGGCACCGGCGGCGCCAACCTCAAGTATCTGACGACGTTTACGTTCGACGACCTGAAGATCGACAAGGTCTTTGTGCAAGGCATAGGCACCAACGCCGTGACCGCCGAGGTCGCGTTCCATATCGTCCGGATCGCGAAATCGCTCAACATGGGCCTCATTGCGGAAGGCGTGGAGACTGACGTGCAGGCCGAAAGCCTGCGCCAGGCGGGCGTGGAATCGGCGCAAGGCTGGCTGTACTCGCGGCCGCGGACCACGGCGGCACTGATCGATGCGCTACCGGAGACGACGGCAGGCCCAACCGGCGCCGCGGCTCCGCGCCCATGACGGCAGCCGGCCAGGCTACCCGAGAATCAGCAGCTCACCGGGCTCGCGGCGGCACTCGCCAACTCCACCCGGTTCCCGCCCAGCGCCTTCGCCCGGTACAAGGCCCGGTCCGCCGCGGCCAGCGCATCGGCCAGAGGCGGAACCTTGTCCTCGAACTGCGCCAGCCCGACGCTGACCGTGGCCGGTATGCCCAGACTGTCGTCCCGACCCGATACCGTCACGGCAAAATGCTGCGCCACGGCTGCCCCCAGCACCGTGGCGCGGCGCGCATCGGGGCCGGACAAGAGCGCGGCGAATTCTTCGCCGCCGATGCGGGCCAGCAAAACGCCGTCGCCCAGCACGCAGCGCGCGGCGTCCGCAAAGAACTTCAGCACCTGGTCGCCCGCCTGGTGGCCGTGCCTGTCGTTGATGGCCTTGAACTGGTCCAGATCGAAGGCCAGCACGGCCACGGGCCCGCGCCCTGCTCCGCCCTCGATGATGCGGGCGCCCTGCTCGAAGAACCAACGGCGGTTGCCCAGGCGGGTCAGGTAGTCGGTCTGGGATTCCCGCAGCAGCTGGCCATGGGTCTCTTCGCGGATCAGCTTGAGCAGCGTCATCGGCAGAACGATTGAATACAGCACCCCTTCGTACATGGTGAGGGTGCTGGCGGCCAGATGTACCCCTGGCCCATGCTCGGCCACCCACCAGGGCAGGATGAAGGCCCGGGCGGTGTAGACCAGCGCGTGGATGCTCGCCACCGCAGTGGCGATGCGCAGGGGCGTCAGCGACCTGAGGGACTGGCAGCGCAGCAGCTCCCAGGCGGTCATGCCGCTGACCAGCGCGATGGGGAAGGCGCTGATGTACTTCCAGACCACGTCCTGCCCCTCGTCGCCGGCAGCCAGCCAGATCAGGGCCATGACGATCAGCAAACCGTAGGAAGCGGCGCGATAGCGCCTGCCGCTCAGCGAGGCCGCGCCATTCATGATCAACAGATAACCGCTGAGCACGATCAGATTGGCGACTGCCGAGCCGAACGCGCCAGGCAGCTTGGCGCGGAACAGCGCGACGGTGCACCCCACGGCAAGCGTGGCGAAGCCCGCCGCCAGGATACGCAATGATCCGCTGCGGCTGGGATGGGTCCGATGCTCCCAGAACGTCAGGCCTGCACTGGCGAGCAGCGTTCCGATGATGATGAAGTAAAGAGTGAGGAGATCGACGTACATCTTGAATGCATGGGTATCGCGCCGCCGCAACGCGGGGCCAGCAGGAATTCTACGTGGGAAATATGTCCTGGAAACATAGCGTAACCCCTTGCACAAAGCGGTTTCTCTCTATGAAAGCCAAGACGAAACAGCCCCCTCCCAACGCAAAAAAAGCGCCATAAGTGGCAAATTCGCCACTCATCTACAATCCGGGGCGGTGCCGGTTGCCAACCGCAATCGGGCAGTAGCTCACAGGTAGTAATGACGCGCGCGAAGACACCCGCTTCCAGGAAGAGAAGTCCCCCAAGCAGATCCAAGGCCCGTGCCGGTTCCCGGTCCAGCGGCCGTTTCCCCCGATTCCTGAAGGCCCTGCTGTTCTCGTCCCTGGCGAGTTTCGGCGCGGCCACCTATGTGCTGAATCCGCAGTGGCGGATTCCGGCGCCGGTGCAGGAAGTCATTACGCGCCTGGGCTGGCCGCAGCAACGCCAGCCCGCGGCCCCTGCAGCGGTGCCGACCGCGGCGCGGACTGGAGCGCCGGTTCAAACGATGTTTGCGGAATGCCGGCAGTTCTTTCCGCACTCGCGCCCGCCCGAGGTGCCGAGCGGCCAGAAGCTACGGGAGGTGTGTTTTTCGGCCTTCGCCATCCTGCATGACGGGCAGACCAAGACGCCGGTGTTCGTGGCGGAACGCCTGAACCGCCAGATGCTGACCCAGGCCCAGGGCCAACGCCGCACCGACAAGTTCTACGCCGAGGCGCGCCTGCCGCGCGCTGAACGGGCGGAACTGGACGACTATCGCGGCTCGGGCTATTCGCGCGGGCACATGGCCCCTGCCGGCGACATGTCCAACCCCGAAGCCATGGCGCAGAGCTTCTCCCTGGCCAACATGGTGCCCCAGGACCAGACGCATAACGGCGGCGCCTGGAGCAGCATCGAGCAGGACACTCGCAAATATGTGATGCGCGCGGCGGGTGACGTGTATGTCTTTACCGGGCCGGTCTACGCCGACAAGCCCAAGACCATAGGCTCCGGCGTGGCCGTGCCCACTTACATTTACAAGGTTGTGTACGACGCGACCTCGGGGCGTTCGTGGGTGCACTGGCAGGCGAACGCCGCCAGCACCAAGGCCGGGCCGCCCATCAGCTACGAGGAATTCGTCAAGCGCACGGGAATCCGGGTACTGCCGGCCGGGGGTTGAGGGCCGGGACCAACAGGCAGCTCATAGCTTGGATTCGAAAAACTCCACTTCGATGCGGTCCGCGCTCAGGTAGCCGCAGAGGTTGGCCGGGAAGCGCGCCCGGCTGCATGCGGTGTACGCGTTTCCATATAACACCGCGGTCTGGAGAAAATTGCGGCTGAGCGCCGTGCTGTCTGAGTGGATGCTGCGCTTGAGGTCGGCTTGCAGCCGCTCGCTCGCCGCGCGCATCGGGCGCAGGATTTCCGCCTCGAACCTGCGGGCCACGCCCGCTTCCGCTTCGTTCGCCGGCACGCTGGATTGCGCAGGGTCATAAGCATCCAGCAGTTCGTTCGGGGCTCGGCGTGCGCAATAGAATGCCTGATAGTACGAACCCGTCGCGGGCCGCTTGAGGCGGGCTCGCGCAAGGTAGGCCAGCGACGGCACGGAGGAACTCCAGGAAATCAGGGTACTGGTCGTGCCCGGCTTCACCGTGCTTACGTACGCGGGCAGGCAGGCGCCGAGGGGCTCGCGCCTGGACCGCAGATCCGCCAGCCTTGCGGCGGCGTAACGGTCGCCGTAGCGCAGCACGTCCTCGTAATTGCCGCTGAGATGGCTGCCGATGATTACCCCTTGCACCACCCAGATGCAGTAACCGTCGACGGACTGCCCGTCCTGGCAATATGTCGCCAACGCTCGCTTCATGCTGGGCCCCATCGCCTGAAAGCCCAGATCCAAGGCATCGGAATATGCTCTATACAACGCCTGGCTTCTCTCCTCTCCCAAGCCCAGCGGCGCGCCCAGGGTCGAAGACGCCAGCACGGCCGCCACCACCGAAGCGAACAATGGCATATCACTTCTCCTGTTGGGTGGCAGAAAGCCGGCTGCGGTCGCGCGCGCTCAGCACCGTATCGGGATAGCGGTACATCCAGCGTCCGTCCCGGCATTGATAGACACGCCTGCCATAGACGACGGTCGAACCTTCGCCGTAATAGTTCAGATGCGCGGCGTCCGAGGGGCGGGTGAAGTACTCGCAGGCCTGGCCGGCGTAGTCGGCCCCGGGATCCTTGGGCCCGGCATTGGCGGAAGCCGATGGATTTGGTGCATCGGCTGGAACATTGCGGGGCTTGTCGCGCATCGCGGAGTTGTTCCAGGGATTCAGGGCGGGATCCGTGCCGTAGCCCTCCTTGATCCGGTCGCGGTCCCGCTGGTAGTCGGCCTCCCGCTTCGCCCGGGCCTGGGCCTCCGCCGCGCGCTGCGCGTCCTCGTACTGCTGGCGCAATCGGTCCTGCGCGCCCTGGTCAAGCAGCGCGTCGTCCTGCTGGCCGGAACTGCGCAGATAATCGCTCAACACCTTTTGCGCCGCGTCGATGGCGGCGCCGGTGTTGCTGCGCGAAGAAGATGAGGAACGTGACGTGCCGGTGGCCTCGATGGCCTGTCCGGGCCCCGCATGGGCCCCGACGCCGCAACCTGCCAGCACGACCAGCGCCATGATGCGAACCGCGAGCCTGGCCATAGGAAAGCTCCCCGAGCAAAACAGCGCAAACGCCTGCTAGCCTCGGAGCGAGCCATGTGGATGGCCTGTCCCGGCGCGGCGCGGCGCTTCCATGATAGATCGCACCGCCGCCGCCGGAATCAGCCAAAAGGGGGAATCAGCCCCCTACCCCCGCCGCGCCGCCTCGATGGCCGCGATATCAATCTTGCTCATCGTCATCATCGCGTCAAACGCGCGCTTGGCGGTGGCGGGGTCCGGATCCGAGATCGCTTCGATCAACATGCGCGGCGTGATCTGCCACGACAGGCCCCACTTGTCCCGGCACCAGCCGCATTCGCTGGCCTGGCCGCCGTTGCCGATGATGGCGTTCCACAGGCGGTCAGTCTCAGCCTGGTCTTCGGTGGAAATCTGGAAGGAAAAAGCCTCGCTGTGCTTAAAGGCCGGACCGCCGTTCAAACCCACGCACGGGATGCCCGCGACGGTGAACTCCACCGTCAGCACATCGCCCTGCTTGCCGGAGGGATAGTCGCCCGGCGCGCGCAGGATCTTGCGCACGGCGCTGTCCGGAAAGGTCCGCGCGTAGAACTGCGCGGCTTCCAGGGCGTCGCTGTCGTACCAGATACAAACGGTGTTCTTGCTGGACATGTTTGCTCTCCTGTCTAGGGCGAGCGCAGGAACCGCCTGCTCGGCGAGTCCGAGGCGCGCTGCTCCAGGATAGGGAAGGCGCGCTTTCGGGCCGACCAGGGCCGCCGCTGCTCCATGTTGCCCGCATACCCCAATGGGGTTGTGCCCCCAAGGGGCCGGATGTCGCCAAGCCACGATTCTTCCTGGCGACTTGCAAAAAAAACTAGCATAGACTTAAGTGTTCGTTTTGAAAATCCGGCTTGCCAGCCTTTCTGGAAACCCAGAGTAGCGCTGATCTGCCGTGCGGCGGGTTGGGCCACCGTGCTTTTGAATGTCCGATTCGTGTTCTGGTAGTTCCCCCCCAAGGAGCGCAAGAATGAAACTTGGACTCGCAATTCTGTCGCTCGCCTTGCTGCCGCTGGCGACCGGCATCCCGGCCGCACTCGGCGCGCCGCAGGCGCCCGGCGCCAAGACCGCGCTGACGCTACCGGCGCCAGACGTCATCATGCACCCCGAGTACGCCAAGGCCATAGGCCGCTACGCCTATGTCTGGGGCTGGCCCATGGTGAACATGCTGAACCGCAATGACCGGATAACCAAGGCGCCCCGCCCAGGCTTGCTGGGCGGAATCCTGCCTGCCGCGCCGCGTGGGCAGGTGGGCATGCTCCACGATTACATCGTCCCGCAAGAAACCTTCGTAACCTGTCCCAACCAGGACGTGGTGTACGGCCTGGGCTTTTTCTCCTTGGACGAAGAGCCCGTGATCGCCCAGGTGCCCGACTTCGGCGACCGTTTCTGGGTCTATGCGCTCTATGACCAGCGCACCAACCAGTTCGGCCAGTTGGGCAAGCCCTACATGAGCAAGCCAGGGTTCTATCTGCTGGTCGGCCCCAACTGGAAGGGCAAGCGGCCGGCCGGCGTGCAGGCGGTCATCCGCAGTCCCACCGCGCTGGCCAACGCCATCCCGCGCATTTTCATGGATGACACGGAACAGGATCGCAAGGCCATCCAGGCCAAGATAAACCAGGTGGTGTTCTATCCGTTGAAGGACTTCAACGGCAAGATGAAGACCATAGACTGGAAGACCGCGCCCGAAATCCCGAACCCTCAGACCGACAGCGCCAACTCGGGCGAAACGCGGTGGGTGGTCCCCGAGACCTTCTTCGACCAGTTCGGCAAAGTGCTGGACATGGTGCCGCCGCTGCCCGGCGAAGAAGCCATGTACGCGCAGTTCCGTTCCGTGCTTGCCGCGGCCGCGCGCGATCCCGCCATCAAGGAAGCCCTGCTCCAGGCCGCCAAGGAAACCGAGGACCAGGTCATTGCGCCGTTCTTCCAGTGGAAGCACAACGGCCGCCCCGCCGGCAACAACTGGAACCGGTCCACCAACAACGCCCAGACCGGGCTGGATTACTTCAACCGCACGGGCACGGCCAAGTCGAACATGTTCGACAACCGGCCGACCGAAACGCAGTATTTTTATACGGACTTCGATTCGGCCGGCACGCAGCTGGACGGCAACCAGCGCTATGAAATCACCTTCCCCAAAGGCCAGCTTCCGCCCGTCAAGGGTTTCTGGTCGCTGACGCTCTACAACAAGCTGCACCTCTTCAGTCCGAACGAACTCAAACGCTACTCGCTGGGCACCAAGAACAAAAACCTCGCGCGCAATGCGGACGGATCCTTGACCCTCTACGTTGAGCCGACCTCGCCTGGCCAGGACAAGGAAGCCAACTGGCTGCCATCGCCAAAAGAACCGTTCTCGCTCTACATACGCGCGTACTGGGGCCAGCAGGCCGTACTCGATGGCAGCTGGAAACCGCCGCAAGTCAAGAAAATGGATTGATCTTCCGGGCCGGCCCGCCGGTCCGCGCTTTTTCCTTTCCACTTCGCCATGGCATGCGCGGAGCGTATCCGCAGCCGTTATCAGGAGTTCCTTCATGCGCAACAAACCGAGACTCACCCTGCTGTCCGCCGTGCTGCTGGCCGCTCTTTCCGCAGCAGCGGGCGCCGCGCAGGAACAGGCCACCGTCTCGCCGCTGGTCAAACAGCTCAACAACGGCAATTGGCTCGCACAGGACGAGGCGGAGCGCCTGCGCGACGAACTCTTTTATCAGCGCGCCATCCATGCCTACATGACGATGCTGCCCGCGCTCAACGTGATCGGCATGCGCGATGGCTCCGAGAAGACATTTGGAGCCGGGTACAACGTGCTGCCCATCTGGAAGGAGCGCATGGACGCCAAGACCATGGTGCCCACGCCCAATGCAGACGTCATCTATTCGATGAGCTACCTGGACCTGAAGAAGACCGGCCCGCTGGTGGTCAAGGCCCCGGCCAATGTCATCGGCATGTTTACCGACTTCTTCCAGCGCACCATCACCGACGTGGGCGCCATCGGCCCGGACCGCGCGCGCGGCGGCCTGTATCTGCTGCTGCCGCCGGACTACGACGGCCATATTCCCAGCAGTTATTTCGCATTCAAGTCACCGACCTACAACGTGTTTCTGTTTTTCCGCACCGTCATGGCGAAGGGCGACGGCAAGCCCGACCCCGGCCCCGCCGTCAAGGCGGCGGAGACCACTCGTGTCTATCCCTTGTGGGCCGAGGAGAAAAACATCAAGCCCATGGAATTTCCGGACGCCAGCGGCAAGCGCGTCGACATGATGTACCCGGTGGATGGCCAGTACTGGCAGAAGCTCAAGGACTTCGTCGACTACGAACCGGTGTCCGCCATCGATCCCGAGCTGCGCGGCGTCCTGGCGTCCATCGGCATCGTCAAGGGCCAGCCCTTCAAGCCGACCCCGCGCCAGCAGGAGATGCTGCAAAAGGCCGTGGAAACCGCGCCCAGGATGATACTGGCGCTGCGCCAACTGGGACGCGAGGACGGCCGCAATCTCTATTACAAGGACCGTCAATGGGAGCGCGCCTGGGCGGGCGGCACGGCGGAATGGATGCAGGAAACCTATCTGGACGTGAACCAGCGCGCCGGCTTCTTCCAGTACGCCTATTCATCGGCGCCGGCCATGGTCATGCGCACGACGGGCGCGGGCTCGAAGTATCCTTACACAGCCAGGGATGCGGCCGGGAACTTCATGAACGGTTCAAATACCTACAAACTGAGGCTGCCGGCAAACGCGCCGGCGGCCTTGTTCTGGGCGGTCACGGCGTACAACGTCACCGACGGCACCATGCCGGAAACGCAGCAGCTCATGCCGTCCACCAACGGCTACTACGACATCCCCAAGCAAGCGGACGGTTCACAGGAAATCTGGTTCGGGCCGCGGAAGCCGGAGGGCATCGCCGATGCCGCATTCATCCAGACCATACCCGGCCGCGACTTTCTGATCGCGTTGCGGCTATACGGAGCGGAAGATGCCTTCTACGACCAGACCTGGAAGCCGGACGACGTCGTCAAGATGAAGTAGGCGTGCATCCGTGCCAACCAACGCGGGAGGCCGATATCGGCCTCCCGCCCCCCGCCGCTAGGGCGTCACGATGTTGAACCAGAACGGGAAGTCGTCCAGCGCGCCGAAAACTTCGGCGAGCTTGGCCTGATCGCCGCTGACCTTGACATCGCCTTTGGCCATGGCGTCCTTCAGCGTAGTCTGCTTCAACATGATGTTGTTGAGGGTGTCGCGGGTCAGCGACACGCTGGCGCTGGGGTCCTTGGCCTGCCTGCCCTCGGAATGGTTGAGTACGCTGTTGGCCATTTCCAGCATGTATTGCTGTTTCGTGTCGGTGAAATCCACATTCAGCACGACGTGCTTGCCCTCGGTCTTTTCGCGGTTCAGCCGCACCGCAAAATAGTCGAACAACATGTCCAGCGTCATGGCGCGCACGGTGTCCGGGCTGGCGGTGTCCGGTACCGGCAGCTTCTGCACGCCTTCGCGCAATTCCTTGGCGCCGGTCAGGTAGAAGTTGCGCCACGGGCCGCTTTCAGCCTGGTAGCCCAGCTGCTCCAGCGCATCGGCCTGCAAGCTGCGTGCCTCCTGGTTCTTCGGATCCGCGAATACCGCGTAGTTGACGACCTCGGCCACCCAGCGGTAGTCGCCCTTGGCGTAGTATTCACGCGCCTTCTTCACCACGGCGTCCACGCCGCCCATCATGTCGACGTAGCGCTTGGCGCCTTCTTCGATGGGCAAGGTGTGCAAGGTGGCGGGATTGCCGTTGAACCAGCCGAGGTAAAGCACGTAAGTCGCGCGGACGTTGTGGTTGACGGACCCGTAGTAGCCCCGGTTGGAGAACTTGGTGGCGATCGACTTCGGCAGCTTGACCTGTTCGGCGATCTCTTCCTTGTTGAGGCCCATGTTGGCCAGGCGCAAGGTCTCGTCGTTGATGTAGCGGTACATGTCGCGCTGCAGGCTCAGCTGTTCGCGCACGTCCTTGTTGTTCCAGACCGGCCAGTGGTGCATGGCGTACATCACTTCGACGTCGTCGCCCCATAGGTTCAGGGCCTCGTTCAGGTACTTCGACCAGGCCAGCGGGTCGCGGATCTTGGCGCCGCGCAGGGAATAGGTGTTGTGCAGCGTGTGGGTGGAGTCCTCGGCGGTGTTGAGCGCCTTTTTCTCCCGGATGTAGTACAGCATCTCGGCGGGCGCTTCGCTGCCGGGCGCGTACAGAAATTCATAGGTCAGGCCGTCGATGGTGCGCTTCTCGCCGGTTTTCTCGATGATGTCGGTGGGCGGAATCAGCGTGACCGTGCCCGCCGAGGTTGTCGTGCCCAGGCCCGCGCCCACCTGGCCGGTCGCGCTGGGCGGCAGCAGGTTGCCGTACATGTAGCTGGCGCGGCGGCTCATGGCGGTGCCGGCCATCACGTTTTCGGCCACGGCATGTTCCAGGAATCCCAGCGGGGCATAGATCTTGACCTTGCCCGCCTTCACGTCGGCCTCGTCGACCACGCCGCGCACGCCGCCGTAGTGGTCCACGTGGCTGTGGGTGTATATCACCGCCACGACGGGTTTCTTGGGGCGGTGCTTATAGTAGAGGTCCAGTGCGGCCTTGGCCGTTTCGGTGGAGATCAGCGGATCCATGATCGTCAGGCCTTCCTTGCCTTCGACGATGGTCATGTTCGATAGATCCTGGTTGCGCACCTGATAGATCCCGTCCATCACCTGGAACAGGCCCGAGATATTGATCAGCTGCGCTTGCCGCCACAGGCTGGGATTGACGGTGTCGGGCGCATCCGAGCCTTCCTTGATGAAACCGTACTTGTCCGAATCCCAGACCAGGTTGCCCTCGGCGCCCTTGATCATGCCGGCGGGCAGCGGCGCGACAAAGCCCTTGTGCGCCAATTCGAAGGCCGTCTTGTCCGAGAACGGCAATTCCTTCAGCAGGGCCGCGTTGGCTGCCTTGGTGGGCGCTTCGGCAGGCTTGGGACCATCGGCCGCCCATGCCGGCGCCGCAAGCGCGATAGCCAGCGACGTCAATGCGGCCGGCGCCGAACGTGGGCGCCTGGGCACCGGGCTTTGCTGTGTATGGAAGACCGTCGCGCGGCGAAGCAGCTTCATGATCACTTTCTCCAGACGGGGCAGTGGACAAACCGCTCGGATGGGCGGTCCGGCAAGCAATGAAGTCAGGCGAATGCAGGAGCAAAATCACACGTGCGAGCGCGGCAAAGCGTGATGGATCAAGCGGCGGAAGTAATAAGAAATTACAGACGTGAACGGCATCACGCGGCGCTATGTTGGATATACCGCACAAAGCCTACACATTTTCTTCGTTAAATCAATCGTGGATTGCAATTACGGAAGCCCGGTATTGCGGCATGTTTCGTGCCCATTTATCGTTGTCAAACTAGACGCGGTCGATACACCAGTACGCATGGGATATTGCATGGAGTCTCGATGAGCCCTCGGTCAAGCTACACAGGCACGCGCAAGCGCAAGGTCGGATTGCATGCGGTACTGGTCACCCTGGCCGTGCTGAGCGTGGCCGTCGGCTTTTCCAACGCCATGTACTCCAGCTACCAGGTGCAGAAAGCGCAGATCATCAGGAACGCGCTGGCCGCCAACCACGCCCGCGCCGAAAAGCTGGCCGAGGTCATCGACGTCTATATTGCCGCGTTGCATCGCCAGGCCCGCAATGCCGCCAGTCAGTTCCCCGCGTCCATGGACAAGCCGCAGGCGCTGCAGAACGAACTGCAGCGCCTTGCCGGCCAGATCGACTCGCTGCACGCGGTCATGCTGGCCGACACCGCCGGCCGTATCGTTGCCCGCTCCCCTACCGGCCAGCTTGCAGATGCAAAGATCCTGCGTCTTGCCGATCTGGGCGTGAGCGCCCCGGGTCCGGGCGCCTGGGTGACGACGCTTCCCAGTACCCAGGCCGCGGTGCTTACCGTGGTGGAACCGGTGGAAGACCCGGCAGGTGCACCCCTGGCCTATCTGGCCATCGCCATCAAGCTGGACGCCGGCAGCGGCATGGACCGGATCATCGGCGACCGGGACGAAATCGCCGGCATGTCGGTGTTCCTGGTCGGCAACAACGGCGACGTGCTGTACCGCCGGCACGCCGCGCCCGGCACGCTCGATCTGGCCAGCGTCGAACCGGCGCGGCACGACGGCGCCGCCCTGTACCCGCAAGCGGAGGGCGGCGCCGTATTGACCGGCTACGCGCCCTTGGCCAAGGGCAATTGGGCGGTGGTGGCGCAGCGTACGCTGGACCAGGTGCTGTCGCCGCTGCGTGAATTGCTCGGGGATGCGTTGCGCGCCGCCATCCCCGCCATCGCGCTCACGCTGCTGCTGGTGTGCGGCCTGGCCTATGCCATCGCCTCGCCGCTGTCGCGCTTGACCCGCGCCATGACCGCGGGCAAGTCGGCCGGCGTGGACCTCGAGCGGCTCAACGCTTGGTACGCCGAGGCCGACACCTTGCGCGACGCCGTCCAACTGACGCTCAACCTGCATCAGGACGAGGTGGGACGCCTGAACACCCAGGCGCTGACGGATCCGATGACCGGTCTGCTGAACCGCCGGGCCATGACCGAGGTGCTGAGCGCCTACGCGGCCGACGGCACCTCCGTGGCGGTCATAGCCATGGATCTGGATCATTTCAAGCGCATCAACGACAGCTTCGGCCACATGACGGGCGACAAAGTGCTGGTCGCGCTGGCCGAGGTGATCCGGGCCTGCCTGCGCGACCAGGATCGCGCCTTCAGGGTGGGCGGGGAAGAATTCATCGCGCTACTGCCCACCCATTCGGCCGCCAAGGCGAGCGAGGTCGCCGAACGCCTGCGCACGGCCGTGGCCCGGCGTCTCATGCCAGACAGCGTGGGCCGCGTGACCGTGTCGATCGGCGTCGCGCTCTGGCCGCAAGACGGCGAATCCGCTGCCGAAGTCATACGGCGGGCGGACGAGGCCCTGTACGAGTCCAAGCAGACAGGACGCAACCGCGTCACGCTGTGGCGCGACCAGGCCCCGTCCGGGCCGCCATCGCCGGCTCGCAGCCGCTAAGCACACCGTGACCCCAGCGCAACTTACTCCGGAGATGACATGCCCCTGTCCCTGAGCATGGCGAGGCAACGTACAGGCTGGCTGCTTGCCCTGCTGGCCTGCGGGGCCGGACCGCAAGCGTGGGCGCAACAGGGCCTGCGCCTGAGCCAGGACGATCTGCAAAAGCGCGCCAACGGGGTGCTCGCCCTCATGTCGTTCTCCATCGTGCCGGACATCACAACCAGCTCGCTGAACATAGGCGGGAGCAGCGGATCGGTCACGGGGTCCAGCGAATTCGCCATGACGCAGCTGGGCGGCGGCGACACCATATCCAAGTCGGTCCCCATCTACCTGGAAGGCGTGCTGGCCGCGAGCCGCTACGATCCGACCTTTGTCGCCACGCAGGGCGCGGAGTCCCGCAGCGTCCCCACCAAGTGGAACAGCTTCTCGGCCACCGGCGGCATAGGCTGGGACTTCAAGCTGACCGACGAACTGAAGCTGCGGCCGATCTTCAATTTCGCGCTGGGCAACGTCACCAGCGACCTGCGCGCCGCCAGCTGGTATGTGGGACAGCAGACAGGCAAGGACATCAGTTTCCTCGACAAGGGTTCGCTCAACGCCTATGGCCTGGGCGGCTCGCTGATGCTGGATTACGAACACTACCGTCCCGGCTATGAGGTCGACGTAGAACTGCGCTACTCCGACATGCGGCTGCAAAGTTTCAACAGCTCTGCGGCGGTCCAGGGCCATGCCACGGCGCAGTCGGCCAATCTGTGGGCGCGCTACCGCGCGCCCACGGGATTGGTGATGCTGCAACGGCCGCTGCGCTACGTGCTGGAACTGACCCATTCGGAATTCCTGGGAGACCAGCGCGGCATCCTGGGGTTCGACCGGTTGACCTCCGTGGGCGCGGGCCTGGAGCTGGACTCCAGCGCCTATGACGTGATCATCACCCGCACCCGGCTGGTGGGCCGCTATGTGTTCGGCTCCAATGTGTCGGGTTTCTCGGTGGGGCTGGCGGTGAGCTTCTGAGGCCGGCGCCGGGTGGCATTATTCGTCGACGACCGTTGCGTGCTCGGCCGGCAAGATCACTTCCAGCAGTTCGCAGTCATCCGACCACCCCACGACGGTGTGCCGGATATTGGGCGGTTGTATCCAACAGGTGCCCGCCTTCATGGTCTGCACGCCCTGCCCTTCGAAATCGCTTTTGAACCAGCCTTTCAGCACATAAACCAGCTGGAATTGCACCTCGTGATGATGCCGCTGGCTGAACTTTTCCGAGAACGGCTCGATCATGCGGATGACGTGCGCGGTGGCGGCCCCTTGCGTCGCCGCGGCAATGCCCAGATCGCGATAGGACGAGTAACTGCGCAGCCCGCCCGTCTTGAAATCGTCTTCGTTGAGATGGCTGACCGTGAAGCGCTGGCTTTGCTTGGCATGACCTGTCATGACTATCTCCTTGGGGATGACCCATCTGATAGAACAGCACGAAACATTGCCGGGCACAAGCAGCGCAATGCAAACCCGGAATGTCGCCGCATTTGTTACTCCCCCGCTTGGAATCGACGGTGACAGACTACCTCTGGGGCCGCAAAGATTGGAGCCGCGCGCAAACCTGGCGTTCGGAGCCCGGCCCGATCTGGAGGTTTGAAACCATGGCTACATCAAGCAAGAACGAAGGCAAAGGCGGACGCTCCGCCATGCGCACGCCCCTGGTCGTATCGCCACAGGAGTGGCAGGCCGCCCGCCAGCAACTGCTGGTCAAGGAAAAAGCCCACACCCGCGCCCGCGACGCGCTGGCGGCCGAACGCCGGCGCATGCCCTGGACGCCAGTGACCAAGGCCTATGCGTTCGACGGCCCTGCGGGCACGCTAGCCCTGCCCGATCTGTTCGACGGCCGCCGCCAACTGATCGTCTACCGCGCCTTCTTCGAACCGGGCGTGTACGGCTGGCCGGAACATGCCTGCCGTGGCTGCTCCATGGTGGCGGACCAGGTCGCCCATCTGGCGCACCTGAACGCCCGCGACACCACGCTGGTCTTTGTTTCCCGCGCGCCGCAGGCGGACATCGCTCGGTTGAAAGCGCAGATGGATTGGAAAATGCCCTGGTACACGCTGACCGATGGGTTCGACGCCGACTTCGGCGTGGACGAATGGCACGGCACCAATGTGTTCTACCGCGACGGGGACCGCATCTTTCGCACCTACTTCCTCAACAACCGCGGCGACGAGCAGATGGGCGGCACCTGGAACTACCTGGACATCACGCCGCTGGGACGCCAGGAAGTCTGGGAGGATTCGCCCGAGGGCTATCCGCAGACGCCGACCTACAAGTGGTGGAACTGGCACGACAGCTATGTGCCGGACGCTGCGCCCGACAGGAAATGGGTCGAGATTTCCGATGCGGGCGAAGCCGCATTCCGGGCGCAGAGCGCAGCCGCCAAACAGTGAGAGGGCGGGGGGCATGGACTGGCGCGACGGCTGGCCGTATTCATTGGTAATGTAAATAACCAATGGATACATAAGCTCAAACAACAGCAATTATCGGGGTCCGATGACCGTGCTAAGTTATGCGCCCGCCGACCTTCGGCCCAAGCGCATCCGCGGCGGCGTCCCCGTCAGGCAGCCCTTGCCGGGCGGCCGCGCCCTCCTACCCCTTACTTGACGAGAACCATGCACAAGAACCTCGAAAGCGACACGATCATCGCCAAGGGAAAACAGCGGATGTCCAGCCTGCTGCTGGCGGCAGGCCTGGCGCTTGCAGCAACCGCGCCGGCCATGGCTGTGCCGCCGATAAAGGCGCACGGCGCGCCCGCCACCGCGCCCGCCGCGGCCGCAACCTCGGGTTCGGTGCAGAAGACCGACATCCAGAACCAGGCCGCCTACGAGCGCCTGCTGAACAACAGCGGTATCACCTTGCAATGGCTCTGGTCGGCGCAGCGCGGCCACCTGACCGCCACGGATGAAAACGACGTGGTGCGCATCGAGGGCACGCAGGCCAACCACGAGGGCACGCTCAAGATCAAAGGCGATATCGTCTCCATCGCCGGCGACCGCTTCATTTTCCGCGGCACCATCCTGATCCTGGACGCGCCGGACAAGGGCCGGCGCTGCGAACGCAACGGCGAATTCGAGTTCCGAGCGACGGGCAAGCGCAAGTACTGGCGCCTGCAGCAGATGGAAGCCTGCGGCGGGCTGACGGACTACGTGGACGTGTATTACTAAGCCAGCCTGCAAGAAGGCTATGCTTGCGGCTGCATGCCGGCGGCCTGCCCATCCACAGCCGCCGGCCCCCTGCCGCGCGGCATACACGAGGAGGCTCGCATGATTACCGAAACGGACAAGAAGCATCTGGCGCGCTGTGTCGAACTCGCCAGACGGGCGCTGGAAGCAGGCGACGAGCCCTTCGGCTCGGTGCTGGTTTCACCCGACGGCGTGGTCCTGTTCGAAGACCACAACCACGTGTCCGGCGGCGATCGCACGCGGCATCCGGAATTCGAGATCGCGCGCTGGGCCGCGAACAATGTGCCGCCGGCCGAACGCGCCGCCTGCACCGTCTATACCTCGGGCGAACACTGCTCCATGTGCGCCTCTGCGCACGGCTGGGTCGGACTGGGCAGGATCGTCTATGCCAGCTCCTCCGCGCAGTACCGGGAATGGCTGCGGGAATGGGGTGTCGCCCCCACGTCCAAGGTGCGGCCGCTGGCCATCGCCGAGGTCGTGGACGGCATCCCCGTCGACGGGCCGGCGCCAGAGTTCGCCGAACAGGTCAGGCTGCTGCACCAGGAAAGAATGCGGCGCCGGGCCTAGGCGCAGCGGCCCCGCCCTGATGACGGTTACCGCCCGTCTCATTCGTCAGTAGCAATCCGCAGTATTCTCGCTGCACCGCATTATGAACAGGACTCCCGCATGCCTTCTGCCCTGACCAAGTGGCTCACCAGCATCGCGTTCGGCCTGCTCGTCGCCTGGGCCAGCGGCGGCGTCGTCAATCCGGTCATGCAGCAGGCATTCGGGCTGGCGGACTTGACAGGGCTTGCCTATATGGCAGCGCTGGACAGGATGCTGATTGCGACGGGCATCGTGTCGCTGCTGATCGGCGTGGCGCTCGTCGCGGCGCTGGTCCGCATTCCCAATTTCCGCCGCCTGATCGGCTGGGGCTGCGCCATGCTCGGCCTGGCCGTCCTGCTGAACCTGCTCGGCGCCCTGCTTGCGATGGAGCCCGGCATCTTCAATCCGGCCACCGGCGGCAAGCAGGCGGCCAACGACGCCTATACGGCGCTGTTTTTCTGGGTGCTGATTTTCGGCCTGCCTTATCTGGGGGCCGGCCTGGCGCTGACCATAGGCGGCTGGGTCCTGATCCGCAGGAATCCCGGCCCTGGCGCAGCCCGGCCGGCATGACACGGCCGCCGCGCGCCTTTACAGTGTGAATTTACCGGGAGCCCAGGCGGCTCCCTTCTCCCTATTTTTTCTCGTCCTACTCGCTCCATGTCCAACCTCATCGTCCACGGCGGCACCCCTTTGCGCGGCCGCGTCATCCCTTCGGCCAACAAGAACGCGGTCCTGCCGGTGCTGTGCGCCACCCTGCTGACGGACCAGCCGCTGCGGCTGCACGGCGTGCCCGACATCACGGACGTGCGCAAGATCCTGGAAATCTTCCGTACCCTGGGCAGCGACGTGCGTCTGGACGAGTCCACCCGCACGCTGGACCTGCACCACCGCGACACCGCCTTCGACGCCGCCCGCCACCGGCTGCCCGAGGAAATGCGCTCTTCCATCATGCTGGTGCCGCCGCTGCTGGCGCGCTTTGGCGTGGCGCGGCTGGAAGACAACGTCAAGGGCTGCACGCTGGGCGTGCGCGAGATCGATCCGCACGTGGACATCTTCCGCTCCTTCGGCGGCGAGGTGGAACGCGCCAGCGGCTCGCTGCTGGTCCGCAGCAGCGAGCCGCTAAAGCCGACCCACCATTGGCTGGACTACGCCTCTGTGACGACCACCGAGAACTTCGTGCTGTGCGCCGCCGCCGCGCACGGCGAATCGACCCTGACGAACGCCGCCTCCGAGCCGCACGTGCAGGAGTTCTGCCGCTTCATGGCGATGATGGGCGCGGACATCGACGGCATCGGCACGTCGCGGCTGACGGTGCGCGGCGGCGCCCGCCTGGGCGGCGGCGAGTTCACCTTCGAGGAAGACTTCCACGAGATCACCACCTTTCTCGCGCTGGGCGCGATCACGGGCGGCGACGTGGTGGTGCGCAACAGCACGCCGGAGAACTTCCCGCTGATCGACCGCACCTTCGCCAAATTCGGGGTGCGGATCGTGCATGAGAACGGCTGGTCGCGCGCGCTGCGCGCCGGCCCGCTGAAGGTCCAGACGCCCTTCACCAGCAATGTGCTGACCAAGGTCGAAGCGGCGCCGTGGCCCTATTTCCCGGTGGACCTGCTGCCCATCTTCATCGCGCTGGGCGTGTGCGCCGAAGGCAACGCCATGTTCTGGAACAAGGTCTACGACGGCGCGCTGGGCTGGACCGGCGAACTGTCCAAGTTCGGCGCCCACGTGTTTTCGTCCGATCCGCACCGACTGATCACGTTCGGCGGCCGGCCGCTGACGCCCGCGGTGGTCGAGAGCCCCTACATCATCCGCGTCGCCATCGCGCTCTTCATGATCGCCAGCAGCATCGACGGCCGTTCGGAGATCCGCAACGCCACGCCGATCCGCCGCGCCCATCCGCGCTTCGTCGAAAACCTGCGCAGCCTCGGCGTGCAGGTGGAATGGACCAGCGAGGAGTAAGCTTTCCGGATACGCACGCCACGGCGCGCAAAACGGGAGCCGGCCGACTGGCTCCCGGCGCGGCGCGCCGCCCTTCCAGGGGCATGGCCCCTCACGCAGGAGGCGTATCCCATGCCGCGCCCGAATCCATAGACGGCCCGGGCCTGCCCACAGGCCCCAGTTTCAGAGGTTGTTCACGAAGCAGCACCTTCAAGGAGGTGTGTGATGAGCAAGCTTTCCGATAGCGCCCTGGATGATCTGAAAGCCTCGGCCCGAGGCCAGGTCCTCTGCCCGGGCGACCCCGGCTACGACGACACCCGCAAGATCTGGAATGCGATGATAGACCGCCGGCCGGCGGTGATCCTCCGATGCGCCGGCGCCGCCGACGTGCGACGCGCCGTGGATTTCGCGCGCGATAACGGCCTGGTCCTGTCCGTGCGCGGCGCAGGCCACAATATCGCAGGCACCGCGGTCTGCGACGACGGGATGATGATCGACCTGTCGCCGATGAAGTCGGTGCGCGTCGATCCCCTGCGCGCCCGGGCCTATGTGGAGCCCGGCGCGACGCTGGCCGATTTCGATCATGAGGCCCAGGCTTATGGGCTGGCCACGCCACTGGGCGTGAATTCCACCACCGGCGTGGCCGGGCTGACGCTGGGCGGCGGCTTCGGCTGGCTGACCCGCAGGTTCGGCATGACCATCGACAACCTGCTTTCGGCCGATGTCGTCACCGCGGACGGCAAGCTGCTGCACGCCAGCGAACAGGACAACCCGGACCTGTTCTGGGCGATCCGGGGCGGCGGCGGCAATTTCGGCGTAGTCACGATGTTCGAATTCCAGCTGCATCCGGTCGGCCCCGAGGTTTATGGCGGCCTGGTGGTGCTGCCGCTGGAACAGGGCAAGGAAGCGCTGTCGAAGTACCGGGATGCGCTGGCGACCCTGCCCCAGGAACTGACGGTCTGGGCCGTGCTGCGGCTGGCGCCGCCGCTGCCCTTCCTGCCGCAAGCGGTACATGGCAAACCCATGGTCGCCTTCGCCATGTGCTATTCGGGCGATCCGGCACTAGGTCCGGCCGCGGTCGACGTGGTGCGCGGCTTCGGCAAGCCTTATGGCGAGCATCTGGGGCCCATGCCGTACACCGCCTGGCAAAAGGCTTTCGATCCCTTGCTTACGCCCGGCGCCCGCAACTACTGGAAGTCGCACAATCTGGGCGGCCTGGAAGACGGACTGATCGACGCCATTGTCGCCGCGGTGGAAAACCTGCCTTCGCCGCAATGCGAGATCTTCCTGGGCTACATCGGCGGCGTGGCCGCGCAGGTCCCGGTGTCCGCCATGGCCTATCCGCACCGTTCGGCGCAATTCGCCATGAACGTGCACGGACGCTGGGACTTCCCGGAAGAAGACGAGCGCTGCATCGCGTGGGCCCGGACGCTGTTCCGGACCACCGAGCCCTATGCGCAAGGAGGGGTGTACGTGAACTTCCTGACGCAGGACGAACCGGAGCGGCTGGGCGCGGCCTACGGGCCGAACTTCGACCGGCTGGTCCAGGCCAAGACCCGCTACGACCCGCAGAACCTGTTCCGGCATAACCAGAACATCAGGCCGGCGGCTGTCTGACCTGATCGGCGCGCCAGTTTGCCCTGGCTGCTATCCTGATGCCCCGGCGTCCGCCGGGGCACGGGACGCCTGGGCCGGATTCCTGGCGTGCGTGGCAACGACATCCGAGGTTTGCTTCCCTGCATGGCTTCCTGCTTTTCCCTCCCTCGCATTTTTGCCGTCGGCTTCTCTCTATGGGCGTCGTGGTGCTCCGCCCAGACCGTGGCCCTGACTTTCGACGACGGACTCAATCCCGATAAGCAGCCCCAGGCCGCGCTATGGAATTCCCAACTGCTGGACGCCTTGCAAAAGCACGGGATCCAGTCCGCGCTGTTTCCTGCGTTGAGCAGCATAGGCGGCGCCGACGGGCTGGAACTGGTGGCGCAATGGTCGCGGGCGGGGCATTGGGTCGGAAACCATACGGCCAGCCACCGCAGCCTTGCCGACCCCAAGGTGTCGCTGGAATCGTTCATTGCCGATGTAAAAATCGCGGATGCCGCCCTCAGGAGCCTGCCTGCCTTCGTGCCGATGCTGAGGTTCCCGTACTTGAGAGAAGGCGATACGCAGGCCAAGCGAGACGGCATGCGGGACTGGATGGCGCAGAACCGCTACAGGAACGGGCTGGTATCCATAGATGCAAGCGACTGGTACTACAGCCGCGTCTATGCCGGTCACATGAAGGCGGGCGACACCGCCCGGGCCCAGGGCGTGAAACAGCGATACGTCCGCCATTTGCTGGACCGGGCGGCCTATTACGACGGGCTGGCCCGCAAGGTCCTGGGCCGCAGCCCCAAGCATGTCATGCTGCTGCACACCAACCAGCTCAATGCAGAAGCCCTGCCGGACGTGATTGCGGCGCTGAACGCCCAGGGCTGGACGATCACCCCGGCGAGCGCCGCATTTGAAGATCCGCTGTACGCGCAGGCGCCTGATACGCTGCCCGCCGGCGAAAGCATCGTCTGGGCGCTGGCCAAGGCCAGCAAGCTTCCGAACCTGCGATATCCGGCGGAGGGCTCCGAATATGAGGAGCCGCTGTTGCGGGACGCCGGGCTGTTGCCCTGAACCCCAGGCGCAAGCTATTTTTTCACGCTTGCGGACTTGCCCGCCCCATTCAGGCGCACCGCGGCGCGGATCAGCGCCTGCAGCGCCGTTTCGTCCAGGGTTCCGCCCTCGCGGATATCGATGGCGCGCCGCGTGTTGCCGTCCAGGCTGGCATTGAAAAGCCCTGCGGGATCGGCCTGCCTGATGATGTCCCTGACCCGCGCGAGCGTCTGGCCGCGCCAGTCGTCCAGTTCGCGGATCCTGGCGTCTATCAGGCGGGAGGGGGTCTCTTGCGTTGCCTCTTTTCCTGCGCTGCTCGTCTTGGTGTTCATGCCATGTCCCGGGAAAGATCGCAGACGGATGCGTCAGGAAGAATACCTGCATAGCTGCCGGAAAATTTGTTAACTTGGTTAGCAAACCAAAATATCGAGCACCGTAACGGGGTCACGGGAGAGGAGAATCAAGCGCAATGGCTAATCTGGTTTTGCTGCTGCTGGGCGTGGACTATCTGCGCAAGCGCGCCCGCGGACTGTATGTCATCGGCGGCCTGCTCTTCATTACGGGCGTCACGCTGTTCATAGACGCGCTCGACAACGCCGTCTATTTCCCGCTGAATTTCTTCGCGGCCCTGCTGGTCATCGAAGGCCTGGCCACGCTGCTGATCGCCAAGTCCGGCGTGGGCGGCCAGCGGGTGCTGCGCTATGCCAAGGGCGCCATCGTGCTGACGGCGGGCATGCTGGTCCTGATCGGCCACCACCACGGGCACTTCGTGCTGTCCATGCTGTTCGGCCTGATGTTCCTGGTGGATGGCCTGATCCAGTGCACCGCCGCCTACGTGGTGCGCTACGAGCGCTGGCGCTATGTCTTCGCCTCGGGCGTGGCGGAAATCCTGCTGGCCATCTTCTTTTTCCAGCCCTACCCGACCCACTACGTCGGCACGGTGCCTTACTGCCTGGGCCTGTTCCTGGCGTTCTCGGGCCTGCGGCTGCTGTCGCTGGCGCGCCGCGTCCGCAACCTGGACTCCAACCCGGCGCTGGACGTCAATCCGCATCCGGACTTCATGCCGACGCGCGCCGACGCCCATGCGCAAAAGGTGTTCGATGGCCCGCCCCTGGAATCGGAGCGCGCGCTGACCGTGCACGTCTGGACGCCGTCGGGCTCGGCCAAGAACGAGACGCGCAACTATCCCGTGGTGAACCGCTACATCGCCGCGGTCGACATCAATGGGGTGGTGTCCACCGGCCACGCCGCGCTGGAATCGCCGGAAGGGGTGTACATCAGCCTGTATCCGGCCCAGGAGATCGACCACTCCCCGGAGCAATTCGGCACCCTGCTGCGCGCCACGGCCGAGAACAACGTGCCGGGCGTGTTCCAGCCCGACTACGCCACCGAATCCAAGGCCTGGACGCCGTCCACGATGCGGGTGCGCATCCGCAACTACGACGCGGCCAAGCTGCAGGCCTTCTGGGACGAGTACCGCAAGACCGCGATCTACAACCTGACGCACCGCAACTGCTCCAGCTCCGTGTCCAGCGCGCTGGAAGCGGCGCTGGACGGCGTGGTCGGCCGCCTACATGGCCCGGATGCCGGATGGCGCGTGCTGCTGCGCCTCTTGCTGACGCCGGAACTGTGGGTGGCGGCGCAGATCCGCAAGCGCGCGCTGACCATGGCCTGGACCCCGGGCCTGACGCTGGACTATGCGCGCGCGCTCAGCATGCTGGCCGACCCGCGGCCGTTCGGTTGGTGGAAGATGTCGCAGGACGCGCTGCGCCAGATCGCCCGCATGCGCGCCGGCTGGCGCAAGCAGGACCGCAAGGCGCTGGCCCGCAACGCGGAGCAAGCCGAATCCTCGCAAGGGGCGCAATGACTGCCGCGCGCGGGAACGGCCCCGCTACACGCATGCAAGCGCCATGATTCTGCAGATCGCGACCGGCGTGGCCATCATGGCCGGCGCCGCCTGGGGTGCGCCGGCGCTCTGGTTCCAATCTCCGTACACCGGCCGCGGGCGCGCCGTCCTGCCCGCAGCCTGGCTGGCGTTGGCAGCGGCCGCGCTGATCGGCCTGGCTATCGGACAGCCCCTGCCCGCATGGCTGTTCGGCGTCCTGCTGCTGGCGCTGTTGGCCTGGTGGTGGCTGGGCGTGCGACCGTCGAACGAGCGCCAATGGATGCCGGAGGTGGCGCGCCAGACGCAGGGCTCGGTCGAGGGCGATGTCGTCACCCTGCGCAACGTACGCAACTTCGACTGGCGTTCGCGCACTGACTACGACATACGCTGGGAGACCCGCAGCTACGACCTGTCACGCCTGGAATCGGTGGACCTGGCGCTGTCCTATTGGGGCCGGCCCGCCATCGCGCACGCCTTGGTGTCGTTCGGCTTCGGGGACGGCCAGTACGTGGTGTTCTCGGTGGAGATCCGCCGCAAGCTGCACGACGTGTTCTCGGAGATCGGCGGTTTCTTCCGCCAGTACGAGCTGTCGGTGCTGGCCTCGACCGAGGAGGACAGCCTGCGCGTGCGCACCAATGTGCGCGGCGAGGAAGGCTATCTGTACCGCGTGCACATGCCGGAAGGCGCGGCCCGCAAGCTGTTCCTGGCCTATGTGGAAACCGCCACCCGGCTGGCGCAGAAGCCGCGCTTCTACAACACGCTGACGGGCAACTGCACCACCATCGTGTATCGGCTGGCCGACCAGATCGTGCCAGGACTGCCGCTGGATTACCGCGTGCTGTTTTCGGGCTATCTGCCCGAGTACCTGTACCGCCTGGACGCACTCGTAGGCGCGGACAGTCCGCTAGCGTATCGGCAGGCTGGGCATTACACGCAACGCGCCCGCGCCACCGTGGACGCGGCCGAATTCTCGCGCAACATCCGCCGCGGCGTGCCAGGCGTGCCGCAGGCGCCCGTCCTCGCTCAGGATGCCAGGGCCATGCCCGGCGCAGGCGCGCGCAGCAGCTCCACGTAAGCCCCCAAGGTCTCCACGTGGCGTTCTTCCGCGCGCAGCCCGACATGGCCGTCCGCCCTGACGGCCAGCACCAGGATATGCCGCACGCCTAGCCTCCCGGCCACCGAGAGATCCAGATAGCCGTCGACGCCGTCCATGTCCGCATTCGCCGTCAAGGCGACCACGGCTTCAATGATGGCGCCGTCGGATAGCGGCTCGATTGCGGCGCGGACCTGAGCGAGCATATCCGCGGACGTCCGCGGACCGCCCAGGATGAAGACCGTGTGGCCCTTGCGGTGGGTGCGCTCGTGCAACATCCCCGCGCCGCCCGCCGCAAGGCGGATCGGGATCTGGTCCGGCAGCCGCTGGCCCGGCGAAACCGGGTCGTGCCGGTCTCCCATGACGATGGGCGAATCGCGGTAGTCGATGTCCAGCTCCGCCTCGGCCACCGCCTCGTGATGCTGCGAGGCGCCGTCCTCGAAGGCTTTGCGGATGGCGGCATTGCGCTCGCGCAGCACGTCCGGGTCCGTGGCCAACTGAGCGCCTTCAGCTTCGTCGCCCGATGCCAGCACGCGCTGCGCGGCCGGCCGGCGCTCTGCCTGGTAGCTGTCAAGCAGACTATCCGAGCACTGCCCGCCGCAGACCAGCGCGAGTTTCCAGGCCAGGTTGACGGCGTCATGCAGGCCGCTATTCATGCCATGGCCCTGGGCCGGACTGCAGGTATGCGCGGCGTCTCCGGCCAACAGGACGCGGCCGGCCCGGAATTGCCGCGCGACCTTGGTGTAGCAATGGAAGCGCGCCGGATGGGCCACGTCCTCGAAGTTGGCCTCGGGCAGATAGCGCCGCAGCGTGGACAAGGCATCGGCCACCAGATCGGAGTCTTCGGCGCTGGGCCGCAGATACACGCGCCAGCGCTGGCCTGGCAGCGCCGTCAGGATCACCGGGATCCGGTCCAGGTAGGCGTAGTTGGCCTCGAAGATCTCGGGCCAGCCGCTGATCGCCGCGTCGAACACGGCCCAAGGCTGGCTGATGTCGTGGCCGTCCTGCTCGATGCCGGTCAGCTCGCGCACCGTGCTGTGGTGGCCGTCGCAGCCTATCACCCAGTCGGCCAGCACTTCGATATTGCCGTCCGGCTGTTCGATCCTCGCCAGCATGCCGTCCGGCCGTTCCTGCAGGTCCACCAGCTTGCTGGCCCGCTGCACGCCGCCGCCATGGCTGGCCAGATAGTCGGCGAGGATGGACTCGGTGACCTCTTCCGAAATCCCGATGTTGTAGGGGTAGCGGCTGCCGCAAAGGTTCAGATCGATCTCGCCCAGCACCTTGCCGTCGGCATGGATGCGCGCGCCGCGCTGCTTCACGCCCGCGGCCAGCAGCGGCTCGACGATGCCCAGCGAGTCGAAGATCTCCAGCGAGCGGGGGTGGACCACCGTTGCGCGGTCCCACTCCAACGGCCGCTCGTGCGCGTCGATCAACAAGCATTGCACGCCGCGCCGTTGCAGCTCGGCGGCGGTCAGCAGGCCCGCCGGACCGGCGCCAACCACCAGGACTGTCGTTGCAATCACCATGATGTCGCCTCGCGGAATTTCGAGGCGGCGTGGATTGCGCCTCGGCAGGAATCCAAAAAAATAAGACCGCGCATCGCTTACCGTCAAAGATATTGAGGCTTACGCCGCTGGCATGACGCCGCGGACTGTTCTCAACCTTTTGGACCGATCCCTAGCGGCTCATGGGTGGCCGGCCAGCTGCGCGGCCTCGCCCAGCAGCGCGTCCAGCAGGCGGCGCGCCGGCACGGTCAACGGCGCATCGGCGCGGTGCGTTACGTGGATGACGGTCTTGGGCAAGGGATCGGCGATGGCCAGCCGCAGCAGCCCCAGCGCCGGGCCGTAACGGTCCAGGAACCCCTGCGGCATGATGCCGATCAGGTCCAGCTGCGGCATCAGCGCCAGCAGCGTGGAGAAGGACTCGCATTCGAGCTGCAGATGCAGCGCGCGCGCCTGCGCTTCGTTGGCATACAGTGCCCGCGGGTCGCCCGGCCCCTGCGCCGGCCCGGTCAGCACCCAGGCGGCTTCGGCCAGCTCGCTCAGGCGCCGGGCGCCTGCCAGCGGATGCGACGCCCGCGCGACGATGACCGACTGGCTTTCGAACAGCGGCTGCACGGCCAGGTCGCCGCCGCCGCCCGCGACGGGCAGCGGCCCCAGCGCCATGTCCAGCTCGCCCGAACGGATGCGCTCCAGCGCCTGCGGATACAGCGTGTCACGCACCCGCAGCCGCACCTGCGGCCAGCGCGCGCCGTAGCGCGCCACCGCGCCCGGCGCCAGCAGGATCGCGGCGGCGGGCGACACGCCCAGCGTCACCTGGGCCTCGGCGCCGCGCAGATGCCAGGCCAGATCTTCGCGGGCCTTTTCGATTTCGCGCATGACGACCGCGGCGCGCGCCGCGAGGATCTCGCCGGCCTGCGCCAGCCGCACGCCCTTGGGCGTGCGCACCACGAGTTCGGCGCCGACCTCTTCCTCCAGCTGGCGCAGCGACTTGGTCAGCGCCGGCTGCGACACGTTCAGCACCTGCGCCGCGGCGCGCATGCTGCCGGTCCGGGCCAGGGTGAGCAACAGGTTCAGATGCTGGAGTCGCAAGCCGCCTCTCCGGCCGATTACCTGGAGTAATCGACATCAAAACAATTCAAGGGATGCGCGCGCAGGCCGTCGATAGAATTCCTGCATGCCCCATCGGAGCAAGGAGCCTAGCATGACCCGAGGCGTGAAGAACATTCTCTTCATCATGTGCGACCAACTGCGCTACGACCATCTTTCCTGTTTTGGGCACCCCACGCTGAAAACGCCGAATCTGGATGCGCTGGCGGCGCGCGGCATGATCTTCGACCGGGCCTACGTGCAGTCGCCCGTTTGCGGCCCGTCGCGCATGAGCTACTACACGGGGCGTTATGTGCACGCGCACGGCGCCAGCTGGAATTTCGTGCCGCTTAAGGCCGGCGAAATGACCATAGGCGACCATCTGCGGCCGCTGGGCCTGCGTTCCGTGCTGGTGGGCAAGACCCACATGCGCGCCGACATGGCCGGCATGTCGCGGTTGGGCATAGACCCGGCCTCCGTCATCGGCCGCCGCATCGCCGAATGCGGCTTCGACGCCTATGAGCGCGACGACGGCATCCACCCGTATTCGGGCCACGACCCGGACCCGCGCTACAACGACTATCTGCGCGCGCAGGGCTACGGCGGCGACAACCCCTGGGAAAGCTGGGCCAATTCCGCCCTGGACGCGGACGGCGCGGTGCGCTCGGGCTGGTTCCTGAAGTATTCCAACCTGCCCGCGCGCGTGCCCGACGAGCACTCGGAAACGCCCTACATTACACGCCGCGCGATGGACTTCATCAGCGAGGCCGGCGAGCAGCCTTGGTGCCTGCACCTGTCCTACATCAAGCCGCACTGGCCCTATCTGGCGCCGGCGCCCTATGCCGGCATGTACAGCGCCCAGGACGCGCTGCCGGTGGTGCGATCGGAGGCCGAACGCGCCGAGCCGCATCCGGTGTACGCGGCGATGATGCAGCATCGCGTGTCGGCAACCTTCTCCGAACCCGGCGTGCGCGAGGCGGTCATGCCGGGCTACATGGGGCTGATCAAACAGATCGACGACCAGCTCGGCGTGCTGTTCCGCTTCATGGAGGCGCGCGGCCTGTTCGACAACACCATGATCGTGTTCACCTCCGATCACGGCGACTATCTGGGCGACCACTGGATGGGAGAAAAGGACCTGTTCCACGAGCCGGTCATCCGCTCGCCGCTGATCGTCTACGACCCGGATCCGCGCGCCGACGCGGCACGCGGCACGCGCTGCGCGGCCCTGGTCGAAGCGATAGACCTGGCACCGACCTTCCTGGAGGCCTGCGGCGGTGTGCCGGTGCCGCACATCATGGACGGCCGGTCGCTGCGACCGCTGCTGTTCGGCCAGACGCCGCCGGACTGGCGCGACCACGTCATCTGCGAATACGACTACGCCTTCCAGGATTCGCGCATCACGCTGGGCACGCCGGCGCGCCAGGCCTGGCTGCGCATGGTGCGCGACGACCGCTGGAAGTACGTGCTGGCGGAAGGCTACCGGCCGATGCTGTACGACCTGCAGGAAGACCCCCACGAGTTCGTCGACCTGGGCGCTTCGCCCGCGCACGAGGTGGTGCGCAAGCGCATGGAGGACATGCTATTCCGCTGGGCCCGCCAGCCGCGCCAGCGCAACACCGTGGCCGATGGCACCATCGAATCCACCGAGGTGCAGCCACGCATTTCTGAAGGCGGCATCCTGATCGGCTATTGGGACGAAGCCGACCTGGCCCGCGCCAGGCAGACGTTCAAGCCCCGTTACGCTTCATCCAACCCGCTCGTGAAGCCGACGCTGGATCGGCTGTCGCAATCCTGAGGAGTGCAGCATGATTCTCGAAACCCCCGACATCACCCGCGCCCAGGCCGGCCTGGACGGCGTCTCCTGGAACATCCTGGGCCAGGTGTACGTGCCCAAGCAGATCAGCCTGGACAGCATTTCCTGGCACGCCACTTTTCCGGTGGAGACTTTCGTGCCGCCGCACGTGCATCCGAACCAGGACGAGTACATCTTCGTGCTAGCCGGCCGCATCGACCTGCTGCTGGACGGCAAGAAAGCCTCGGCCGGCCCCGGCGACCTGGTGCGCATGCCTCGCGGCGTGCCGCATGCCTTCTTCAACAATTCCGGCGTTCCTGCCACCGCGCTGTTCTGGGCCGCCCCCGCGGGCAAGCTGCTGGCGCTTTACCGCCGCATCCACAACATGTCGAGTCCTGCGGAGGTAGTGGCAGTGGCGCCGGAGTATGACGTGATCTTCATGCCGCCTGTTTCGTCCGTGGCCTGAGCCATGCGCCGCCGCACGCTACTCAAGGGCCTGTCCGGGGCCCTCGCCTGTACCCTGCCGTGGTCCACGCGGGCCGCCTACCCGGACAAACCGCTGCGCATCATCGTGCCGCTGCCGGCGGCCAGCCCCGCCGACGTGCTGGCGCGTGTGCTGGCCGAAAGGCTGCAGCGCCTCTGGGGACAACCGGTGGTGGTGGAAAACCGACCGGGCGCAACCGGCATGATAGGCCTGGACGCGGTCGCTCGCGCCGCGCCCGATGGTTATACCGTGGGCATCATGTTCCTGAGTCACACGGTGCTGCCGGCGCTGTTCGGCAAGGTGTCCTACCGTACCGACGGCGATTTCGCGCCGATCGCCAACCTGGTCTGGCTGTACAACGTCCTGATGGTCGCGCCTGGCAGCGACATTACCGACGTGCGCAGCCTGGTCGAGCAGGCAAAGCGCCAGCCCGGCAAGCTCAGCTATGGTTCGGGCGGCAATGGGTCGCCCGCCCATTTGCTGGGCGCAGCCTTCTGCCAAGCGGCGGGCATAGACATGCTGCACGTCCCGTACAAGGGTCCCGCCGAAGCCGTGCAGGCACTCATGGGCGGCTATGTCCAGACCATGTTCGCCACGGCGTCCATCGCCGTGCCGCTGGCGCAATCCGGCAAGCTGCGCGCCCTGGCGGTCACGCGCGACGGCGGCATGGGCGCCCTGCCGGGGATTCCCACGCTGGCCGAAGCCGGCGTGCCCGCGTACAACCTGAAGGAATGGGAGGGCGTCGTCGCGCCCGCCGGCACGCCGGCGGATCTGATCGCCAAGTGGAACGGCGCCATGACGACCATCCTGGCCGAACCCCAGGTCCGCGAAAAGCTCGCCGGCCTGGGCATGGAAGCCGCGGATGCCAACACCCCGACGGCGTTCGCGGGGCTGATACGGGGCGAACTGCAGCGCTGGTCGGCGTTCGTATCGGAACAGAAGCTGCGCAACGGGTAGCCGCCGCGCCCGCGGGGCAGGCCTGCCCGGCCGCTCGCCTGCCCGCATTCCTGCCGCGTTGCCAGACCGTCTGCCAGACGCGTTCCGGCCCGCTTGCATGGCCGTTTATCGGGTCGCGCCCCCCACTCTCCCCAAGAAATCCAGCACCGCCAGATAGGATCCTTCATTCCCCGCCGCGTTCGCGCTGGGCGTTCCGCCCGCGTCCAGCAGCAGGCCGGACATCGCGTGCGGCTTGCTGATCAGCGTGGCGGGCAGGCAGGGATAGTGCACGTGGTGGCCGGCGCCCATGCAGACGTGGTGAAAGGTCGGCAGACCATGTTCCTGGCGCCGGCGCATGACGATTTCCGAATAGGCGGTGCTGGGCCAGAAGCCGTCATCGGAAGCGCTGACCAGCATGACCGGGCCGGGATAGTTCTCGACCGGGATGCGGGCGCGCTCGAACGCGGCGCTGTCGCGCGTGGCGCTGAGGAAGGCATGCGTCTGGCGGTATGGCGGCTGCGAAGCATAGGCCGCGTCCCAGTTGGCGCTGGCGTTGTCTTGCCACAGATGCGGCAGCGGTTCGCCGGCCTTGGTCCAGACTTGTGCGTCGCGGCCGGTGCCGGGCGCGCCGGCGCTGACGACGCCATGCATGACGGGCGACGGCACGTAGGCAACCACCGCGCTGACCAGATCCGGATAGTGCGAAGCCACCAGCAGCGAGGTCTCCCCGCCGCGGCTGATGCCGGACAGGGCCACGAAGCCATCGCGCGGCGCCAGTTCGGCGCGGGCCCAGCGCAGCGCATGCGCGAAGTATTCCAGCGGCATGTCGTTCAGGTACTTGGGACGGCCCTCGTAGTTGAAGATGGCCAGCGCCAGGCACTGGTAGCCGCGGGACGCGAACAGCGCGGCGCGCGGCGCGTTGACGCCGCCGGACGATCCGTTCATATAGATCACCAGCGGGTGCGGGCCGGGGCCGGCGGGCGTGTAGAGCTCGCCCGACAGCGTCATGCCGTCAACCGGTACACGCACGGCGCGGTGGGTCACGCCTTCGGCCAGGAATTCCTGCACCAGGGTCGCCGTGGCCGTCTGGCGTCCGTCGCTGGCTTCGAGGTGGATGGTGAGCGGTTCGGTCCGGTCCGGCGGGAACACCACGCCGGCGATGTCCTCGCAGGCCATGGACCAGACGATGCCCATGGCCGACGGTTCGGCGTAGCTGCCAGACACCGGGCAATCGCGGGCGAGGTCCAGGCTGCCGTCGTGGCCCGCCACGAACATGGCTTGCGAGCGCCAGGGCGCGCCGCACATCGTCATGCTGGCCGTGACGGTGATGAAGGCGTAGGCCGGAAAGCCGCCGATGCGGATCTCGCGCGTCACATCGATCAGGGCGACTTCCGGGGTGACGGTGATGCTGGGTTGTTCTGCCACGGTGGCTCCTTAGCTCTTCAGGTCGGTCTTGGGCACGCCGTTGGCCTTGATGACCTGGGCCCACATGGCGGATTCATCGGCGATCACCTTGTCCAGGTCGGCCGAGGACGTGAACTCCACGGTCACGCCCTGATCCGCGAATTGCTGCACCAGGCTGGGATCGCGCGTGCCTTCGCGCACGGCGTTCTCCAGCGCCGCGACCACCGGAGCCGGCATGGCGGCTGGACCCGAGATCATCATGCGGGTATAGAGCTCGAAGCCGTCCACGCCCGCTTCCTTCATGGTGGGCACGTCCGGCAGGCTGGACAGGCGCTTGTCGGAGGTGACCGCCAGCACCTGCAGCTTGCCCGACTTGATGTTGGGCAACGCGGAAGTCGGGAAGTCGAAGGTGCTTTGCACCGTGCCCGCCATCAGGTCCAGCAGCGCGGGACCGCTGCCCTTGTAGGGCACGTCCTGGAACTGCGTGCCGGTCTTGGACTGGAAATGCAGCAGCGCCAGATGATTGATCACGCCGCGTCCCGCGTGCGCGCAAGTGATGTCGCCGGGTTTTTTCTTGGCCAGCGCGACGAACTCCTGCACGTTCTTCACCCCCAGATCGGGATGCACGATCAGCAGCATCGGCGACTTGCCCATGGAGCCCAGTTGCTTGAAGTCCGAGGGCTGGTAAGGCAGGTTGTTGTAGAGCAAAGGGTTCAGGATCATGCCGTTGGTGCCGGCGAACCCCAGCGTGTAGCCGTCGGGCTCGGCGCGCGCCACCGCCACGGTGGCGATGATGGCCTGGCCGCCGGGGCGGTTTTCCACCACCACGCTCTGCTTGAGCGTCTTGCCCATGCGCTCGGCCAAGGCGCGCGCCGCGATATCGGTCAGCCCGCCAGGGGCAAAGCCCACCAGCAGGCGCACGGGACGGGTCGGGAAGGTGTTCTGGGCCCAGGCGGGGCGCGAGATCAGGGGCAGCGCGGCAAGCGCGCCCAGGGCATGGCGGCGGGTAAATCGCATACAACTCTCCAGGCAAGGACAACGCCCCCGCGCCCGGGAGAGGCCGCGGGGCAAAGCAATCGAAGGGAAAGAATGCGTGGACCGCCCACCTTACGGCGAGCTGTCACGGCGTCAGTATGTTGTATGCAATACCGCGGACGGGCTATCTAGGGATATCCCGATGCTCACCGGGAGAAAGCGCGCCTTGTATTCCGCATTGTGGTATTTGGTATGCGATCCGATCAACGACTCGGATCGACCGGCCATCCCGCCAGATGTCTGTTTGCAGAACAGGGCATCAAGCCTTGGTCATCAGCTTCTTCCACCCTTCCAGGCCCAGCCGCTTCATCGTGTCGATGTTCTTCTCGTAGATCTCGGCGGCGTCCGGGAAGGACTCCACCGCGCGGTCGATGCTGTCTTCGCGCAGCAGATGCAGGATGGGGTACGGCGAACGGTTGGTGTAGTTCTCGATGTCGTCCGGCTGCGTGTCGGCGAACTGGAACTGCGGATGGAAGGTGGCCACCTGCAGCTCGCCCACCAGGCGCATGCGCTTGAGCAGGCGCTCCGACAGCTCTTCGAAGTCGTTGAAGTCCATGAAATCGTCGAGCGCGTCCGGGATGATCAGCAGCGTGGTGTCGATTTTTTCCGGATCGGTTTCGGCCAGCAGCGCCAGCTCGTCCTGCAGATCCGTCAGGACGCCTTCCGCGTCGGTGGCGTCGCTGACGGCAAAGCGGATCTGGTCCTTGACCTGCACCGCTTTGGCGAAAGGACAGAGGTTCAGGCCGATGACGGCCTGGTTCAGCCAATGTTTGGTCTCTGCAACCACGTTGGCGTAGGCGTCGGAAGTGGAAATCATGGGGTCCGTCCTGGAAAAAAGAAAAGCGCGGGCGTTGCGGCCCGCGCCTTGAACAGCGTCGCCGCCGCTTACGCGGTCGGCATGGCCGCCATGGTCTGGGCCACGGCCGCGGTCAGTTTCTTGCCGTAGGGCACATGCAGGAATTCATTGGGGCCGTGGGCGTTGGACTTGGGGCCCAACACGCCGCAGACCATGAACTGGGCCTTGGGAAAGCCCTTCTGCAGAATGCTCATCAGCGGAATGGTGCCGCCCTGGCCGATGTAGCCGCAGGACGCGCCGTAGTACTGCTGCGAGGCCGCGTCCAACGCCTGGGTCAGCCAGGGCGCGGAGGCCGGGGCGTTCCAGCCAGTGGCGGCGCCTTCGTTGGCCTTGAACAGCACCTTGGCGTTATAGGGCGCGTCGGCTTCCAGCAGGGCCTTGATCTCTTGCGAGGCGGCCACGGCGTCGATCAGCGGCGGCAGGCGCAGCGACAGCTTGAAGGCGGTGCGCGGGCGCAGCACATTGCCGGCGCTGGACAGCGGCGGCAGGCCCTCGGCGCCGGTCACGGACAGCGTCGGACGCCAGGTGCGGTTCAGCAGGGCCTGTTCGGGTTCGGTCGTCATGGGCAGCACAAAGCCGCCGTCGGCGCCGCAGCTCCAGGGGAATCGGCGCCAGACTTCGTCGCCCAGGATGCGCGCGGTGGCGTGCACTTGTTCGACGCGGTCGGCGGGGATCTCGCAATGCAGGCTTTGCGGCAGCAGGCGGCCGGTGCCGCTGTCTTCGAGGCGGTCCAGCAGATGGCGCAGGATGCGGAACGAGGACGGCACCACGCCGCTGGAGTCGCCCGAGTGCACGCCTTCGTCCAGCACCTGCACTTCCAGCGTGCCGGACACCATGCCGCGCAGCGAGGTCGTCATCCAGAGCTGGTCGTAGTTGCCGGCGCCCGAGTCCAGGCACACCACCAGGGCCACGTTGCCCAGGCGGTCGCGCAGCGCGTCCACATAGGGCAGCAGGTCGTAGCTGCCGGATTCCTCACAGGTTTCGACAATGCCCACGCAGCGCGGACGCGGAATGCCCTGCTTGTCCAGCGCCATGATGGCGGTCAGCGAGGCGTACACGGCGTAGCCATCGTCGGCGCCGCCGCGGCCATAGAGCTTGCCGTCTTCGAGCTTGGGGGTCCAGGGGCCCAGGCCTGCGCGCCAGCCGGAGAATTCGGGTTGCTTGTCCAGGTGGCCGTACAGCAGCACGGTGTCGCCGTTGTCGCTGCGGGTGGCGGGCGCGTCAAAGAAGATGACGGGCGTGCGGCCCGGCAGGCGCACCACTTCCAGCTTCAGGCCCGAGACCTTCTGCGCCTCGACCCACTGCGCGGCGTCGCGCACCACGCGTTCGATGAACGCGTTCTTTTCCCAGTCCGCGTCGAACGCCGGGCTCTTGGCCGGGATGGCGATGTAGTCGGTCAGCGCCGGGATGATCTCGTTGTCCCATTTTTCGTCAACGAAAGCTTGCAGGGCCTTCGGGTCCAGGGTGGGAGGAAGAGCGTCTTCGGGGATGCGTGCGTTCATGGCGCGGGATCCTGTGTGCGGAGAGGGGGTAGGCAATCCGCTATTTTATGCCTGCGCGGCGCGGCTGGCACCTTTTGTCCCTGATTGTTGCCGCTTCCGGGAAATGGTGCCGCCTACCCCGCCCGTTCCCATGACGACAAAGCCCCCAGACGCGACGCGCTGGGGGCTTGCGGTGGGTTCATGGCCGGCCATCCGCGGCCGGCCGCGATGCCGGCGCGCTCAGGCGCCGATCAAGGCCGGTTCGCCATTGCGGCCCAGGGCCGGCGCGTCGGCGTCGATCACGCCGCCGGCCTGCAGCTTGAACACCGCCACGGCGTCGCGCAGGCGCTGCGCCTGGGTTTCCAGCGAGGCTGCGGACGCCGCGGCCTCTTCGACCAGCGCGGCGTTCTGCTGCGTCACGCTGTCCATCTGCGACACGGCCTGGTTGACCTGCTGGATGCCCTGCGACTGCTCTTCGGACGCGCTGGAGATCTCGTTGATGATGTCCGTCACGCGGCGCACGGAAGTCACGATTTCCTGCATGGTGGCGCCGGCGGCCTCCACCTGGTCCGAACCGACCGATACCTTCTGTACCGAGTCGTCGATCAGGCCCTTGATTTCCTTGGCGGCGGCGGCGCTGCGCTGCGCCAGCGCGCGCACTTCGCTGGCGACGACCGCGAAGCCCTTGCCCTGCTCGCCCGCGCGCGCCGCTTCCACGGCGGCGTTCAACGCCAGGATGTTGGTCTGGAAGGCGATGCCGTCGATCACGCCGACGATGTCGGCAATGCGGTTGGAGCTGTCGGCGATACCGCGCATCGTGCCGACCACGTCGCCCACCGCGCGGCCGCCGCGCGAGGCCACCTCGGACGCCGCCACGGCCAGTTCCGAGGCGCTGCGCGAGCTGTCCGCGTTGTTCTTCACCGTGGACGACAGCTCGTCCATGCTGGCGGCGGTTTCTTCCAGCGAGGCGGCTTGCTGCTCGGTGCGCGACGACAGGTCGATGTTGCCGGCGGCGATCTCGCGCGCGCCGGTGTGGATCTCTTCCACCCCCAGGCGCACGGCGGACACCGTGCGGGCCAGGCTGTCCTGCATGCGCTTGACGGCGGCGTACAGCACGCCGATCTCGTTGTTGCCGCGTTGCTCGATGCGGTTGGTCAGGTCGCCGCCGGCGATACGGTCGAACAGGCGGCCGGCTTCATGCAGCGGACGGAACACCGAGCGGCCGAACACCGCGTACAGGCCCACCACCAGCACGGCCACCACGATCAGCAGGCCGACCAGCAGCGCGATCGCGCCGTTGATGCGCGCGGAAGCCTCGCGGGCCACGCGTTGGCCGACCTCGTCGGCGTAGTCCAGATACTTCTGGATGGCGGCAGTGAAGGTGAGGCCCAGCGGCGTCACTTTTTCCAGGTTGAGACGGCCGGAATCCTGCGCGTTGCCGGCGCGGATGGCCGCGATCATCGGCACGATGGCGTCGCGCTGATAGACGTCGTAGGCCGCCAGCGCGGCGTCCAGCAGCGGCTTGCCCTGGGCCGAGGTTTCCGGGGTCTGGCGCACCAGCTGGATCAGTTCGCCGGCCTTCTTGGTATAGCCGTCCAGGCGCTGCATGCTGGCCAGGTTGTCGAGGCTCTTGCCTTCCATCAGCGCGGTCTGGGCCGACAGCAGCACCAGGCGGGCGCGCAACAATTCGGTGCCGGCGCCGTTCACGGCATTGGCGCGGACCAGATTGGTGTCCAGCAGCACTTCGATCGAATTGCGGTTGGAAGTCAGCTGCTGGTGCACGGCAATGCCGGTTACCAGGAAAAGCGCGAAGAAAACGGCTAAAGCGGTCGTCAAGACCGCGCGAATACTGAGATTCTTGAACATTGGGGTCACTCCGGGTTGCGTATAGCGGCTACCTATGCTTTACGACAGGTTGCAATGAAAAGTTAAACATCTCATTACGTTGCACACCACGGATCCAGAGCAGGCCCGGCGGAACATGAAAAACGCCCCGCCATTCGGACCCAAGAGGGCCACAAATGGCGGGGCGTGTCGCACGCGCCGGGAAGGGTCCCGGCGGCGGCTACAGGCTTACTTCAGCCAGACGCGCGCGTTGCGGAAGATGCGCATCCACGGGCTGAACGCGCCGCCCGCATCCGCCTTGCCCCACTTCTCGGGCGCCCACGACATCATGACGTTGCGCGTCACGCGTTCCGGGTGCGGCATCATGACCGTGAAACGGCCATCCGCGGTGGTGACGGACGTCAGGCCGCCGGGGCTGCCGTTCGGGTTGAACGGATAGGCTTCGGTGATCTGGCCGCGGTTGTCGATGAAGCGCGCGCCAGCCAGCACGCGGCTGGCGTCGCCTTGCTGCGAGAAGTCGGCATAGCCTTCGCCGTGCGCCACGGCGACCGGGATGCGGGCGCCTTCCATGCCGGCAAAGAAGATCGAGGGCGACTTGGCCACTTCGACCATGGACAGGCGGGCTTCGTACTTTTCCGACTGGTTGCGCGTGAAGCGCGGCCAGAACTCGGCGCCCGGGATCATCGGCGCCAGCGCGGCCATCATCTGGCAGCCGTTGCACACGCCCAGCGCGAAGGTGTCGGGACGCGCGAAGTAGGCGGCGAACTGGTCCGACAGCTTGCTGTTGAAGCGGATGGTGCGGGCCCAGCCTTCGCCGGCGCCCAGCACGTCGCCGTAGCTGAAGCCGCCCACGGCCACCAGGCCCTGCACTTGCGCCAGGTCGACGCGACCGGACAGCAGATCGGTCATGTGCACGTCGATGGCTTCGAAGCCGGCGGTGTCGAAGGCCCAGCCCATTTCCACCTGGCTGTTGCAGCCCTGCTCGCGCAGGATCGCCACGCGCGGACGCTTGCCGGTGTTGATGAACGGCGCAGCCACGTTTTCCTGGGGATCGAAGTCCACGTTGGGGCTCATGCCCGGGTCCGTGGCGTCGTTCCAGACGTCCAGCTCGGCCTGGGCGCAGGCCGGGTTGTCGCGGCGCGACATGATGCGGTAGGACACTTCGCTCCAGGCGCGGCCGAGTTCGGCGCGCGGCTGGCCCCAGACCTTCTTGCCGTCGCGGTAGAACTCGACTTCGTCGGCGCCATTCAGGCCGCCGATGACATGCGAATGCGCCGACAGGCCCGCGCCGCGCAGCACCTGCATGACGGCGTCGCGCTGGGCGGCCGGCACCTGGATGACGGCGCCGGCTTCTTCGGAGAACAGCGCCTTGAGCGTCAGTTCCTCGCGCTGCACCGCCACCTGCTCGGGGCGGATCTTGTAGTCGCCCCAATCCGCCGATTGCGGATCGAAGGTCAGCATGTCCAGGTTCACCGAGATGCCGGTGCGGCCGGCGAAGGCCATTTCGGTCAGGGTGGCGAACAGGCCGCCGTCGGAACGGTCGTGGTAGGCCAGGATGGTGCCGGCTTCGGCCAGGGTGCGGATGGTGACGAAGAACGCGCGCAGGTCCTGCGGCGCGTCGATGTCCGGCACGGTTTCGCCGACCTGGTTGTAGGCCTGCGCCAGGATCGAGCCGCCCATGCGATGGCGGCCGCGGCCCAGGTCGATCAGGATCAGGACGCTGTCACCGGCGTCGGTGCGCAGCTGCGGGGTGAGGCTGGCACGCACGTCGCCGACGGGCGCGAAGGCCGTCACGACCAGCGACACCGGTGCCACCACCTGGCGCTGCTCGCCGTCCTGTTCCCAGGACGTCTTCATGGACAGGGAATCCTTGCCCACCGGAATCGACAGGCCGGTGGCCTGGCACAGTTCGCTGACGGCCGACACGGTGTCGTAGAGCGCGGCGTCTTGCCCAGCCACGCCGCAGGCGGCCATCCAGTTGGCCGACAGCTTGATGTCTTCCAGGCGCGCCACGTCGGCGGCGGCCAGGTTGGTCAGGGCCTCGGCCACGGCCATGCGGCCGGAAGCCGGCGCGTCCAGCATGGCGATCGGCGTGCGTTCACCCATGGACATGGCTTCGCCGCGGAAGCCTTCGTAGTCGGCCAGGGTCACGGCGCAGTCAGCCACCGGCACCTGCCACGGACCGACCATCTGGTCGCGGCTGGACAGCCCGCCCACGGTGCGGTCGCCGATGGTGATGAGGAAGGACTTGTTGGCCACCGTGGGGTGGCGCAGCACGCGGTAGGCGGCTTCGGTCAGGTCGATGCCCGCCAGGTCCAGCGGCGCGGACACGCCGGGCAGGCGCGTGACGTCGCGGGTCATGCGCGGCGGCTTGCCCAGGATGACGTCGATCGGCACGTCCACCGGACGCACCTCGGCTTCGCCTTGCGGACGGATGGTGTCCAGGCCAGGCAGGCCCTCGCCATCCACCACGCGCAGCTGGCGTTCTTCGGTGGCCACGCCCACCACCGCGTAGGGGCAGCGTTCACGGCGGGCGATGGCGTCGAAGCGTTCCAGGTCCTTGGGCAAGATCGACAGGACGTAGCGTTCCTGCGATTCGTTGCTCCAGATTTCGGCGGGCGACAGGCCCGATTCTTCCAGCGGCACGCGCTTCAGGTCGAAGATGGCGCCGCGGCCGGCGTCGTTCACCAGTTCGGGGAAGGCGTTGGACAGGCCGCCCGCGCCCACGTCGTGGATTGCGATGATGGGGTTGTTCTCGGCCTGCTGCCAGCAACGGTCGATGACTTCCTGGGCGCGGCGCTCGATTTCAGGGTTGCCGCGCTGGACGGAATCGAAGTCCAGTTCGGCCGAGTTGCTGCCCATGCTGATGCTGGAGGCGGCGCCGCCGCCCATGCCGATGCGGAAGCCCGGGCCGCCAAGCTGGATCAGCAGCGCGCCCGGAGGAATCACGTCCTTGTGCGTCAGGCCGGCATCGATGCTGCCCAGGCCGCCCGCGATCATGATGGGCTTGTGGTAACCCCAGCGCGTGCCGCCGGCGGTCTGTTCGAACGAACGGAAGTAGCCCAGCAGGTTGGGACGGCCGAATTCGTTGTTGAACGCCGCGCCGCCGATGGGGCCGTCGATCATGATGGACAGCGGCGAGGCGATGCGCTCGGGCAGGCCGTGGTGATCGGCTTCCCAGGGCTGCAAGGCGTCGTCGAAGCGCAGGTGCGACACGGTGAAGCCGGTCAGGCCGGCCTTGGGCTTGGAGCCGCGGCCGGTCGCGCCTTCGTCGCGGATCTCGCCGCCATTACCCGTGGAAGCACCGGGGAACGGCGCGATCGCGGTCGGGTGGTTGTGCGTTTCCACCTTCATCAGCGTATGCACGGTGGTGTCGCGGCGGATGTACTTGGCGCCTTCGACGCCCTCGCCCGTCACGCCCGGCACGCCGGCCTGGAAGCGCTGCGCGGGGCCGCCTTCCATGATGGCGGCGTTATCCGAATAGGCGACCACGGTGCCCGCGGGCTGCGCCTTGTGCGTGGCGCGGATCATGCCGAACAGCGTGTTGGGCTGTTCCTGGCCGTCGATCACCCACTCGGCGTTGAAGATCTTGTGGCGGCAGTGTTCGCTGTTGGCCTGCGCGAACATCATAAGTTCCACGTCGGTGGGGTCGCGGCCCAGGTCGGTGAACGACTTGGCCAGGTATTCGATTTCGTCGTCGGACAGCGCCAGGCCCAGCGAGATGTTGGCTTCGGCCAGGGCTTGGGCGCCCTGCGCCTGCACGCCGACCGTGCGCATGGGCTTGCCGGCCAGCGGCTGAAACAGCGCCTGGCCGTCGAAGCCGGCGTCCACCACGGTTTCGGTCATGCGGTCGTGCAGGCAGTCGGCCGCGCGCGCCAGCATGGCGTCGTCGAAGGTCTTGACGCCCAGCAGGCCGCGCTCGGGGGTGATCACGTAGCGCACGCCGCGTTCAATGCGGTGCACCGACGACAGGCCACAGTTATGGGCGATGTCGGTGGCCTTGCTGGCCCACGGGGAAATCGTGCCCAGGCGCGGGATCACCAGCAGGGACAGGCTCTTGGCCGGCGCATCGCCGGTGACGGGCGTGCCGTAGTCCAGCAGTTGGGTCAGGTGTTGCTGCTGCTCGGCCGTCAGGGCCGCGTCGGTGCTGACGAAGTGCTCGTAGCGGGCGGATATGTCGGCCACCGGCAAGCCGGCTTCCTTCAATTGCGCCAGCAGGCGATCGCGACGGAAGGAGGACAGGACGGAGGAACCAGGCAGATGCTGAACTAGGGACACGATGCGGGCGCCGTATAAAGAGAGGAGAGCAAAAAGAGATTTTACCTGTTTAGGGGGTTTTCCCGGAGCCGTTGTTCGATCGATCCCGAACGCCTCTGTTTCGGCCATTGTTACAAAAGAATTCCGAGCGCCTTGCACCATCATGATGCACAGCAGCATTCGCGGCAACTCCGCGCCGCTGTGGATCTTTCCCATTCCCGCCAGGCCCTCTGCCGCTTGTTTTATGCTGCGTCGCAGCATGTTGCAGCCATCCCGCACCGCGGGAAAACACGAACTACCGGTCCCACGGCGCGACGGTAGGATGCAGCGACCCCATAAATGAATAGCGCCTATCCGGCGCTGGCCGTTGCCTCACATGTCCCGCCCCGAAGCCCCCGCCGAGCCTGTCGAACCGATCATTCCCACAGAATCAGATCCCGCAGTCAAAGTGCCGCTGGCCATCGAGGACTGGCTGGCCGTGATCCTGTTGGCGACCCTGGCCATCATTACCTTCCTGAATGTGCTGGTGCGCTACTTCACCGACCAGTCCTTCGCCTGGACGGAAGAGATCTCGGTGTTCCTGCTGATCGTGCTGACCATGGCGGGCGGCAGCGTGGCCTTCGTGCGCAACCACCATATCCGCATCGAGATCCTGGCCGACTCCGGCTCGCCGCGCCGCCAGCGCATCATGGCGCTGATCTCCAACGGCTGCGTGCTGGCCTTCTTCCTGCTGCTGACCGTGCTGTCGGTGAAGCTGGTGGCCGACGAATACATCTACGAAGAGACCTCGCCCGCCATCGGCGTGCCGACCTGGTGGTATTCGATCTGGCTGCCGGTGATGGCGGCGGCGATCTCGCTGCGCACCGTCGGCACGCTGCGCCGCATCGCCAAGGGCGCCGCCGGGCAGGCCCCGCAATGATCGCCGCCATCCTCTTCACCGTCTTCATCGTCCTGATGCTGATCGGCGTGCCGGTCGGCGTGGCGCTGGGCCTGGGCGGCACGGTGGCCATCGTGCTGTCCAACTTGGACACGCCCTGGTATGGCCTGTTGACCGTGCCCCAGAACTTCTACGCCGGCCTGGCCAAGTACCCGCTGCTAGCCATTCCCATGTTCGTGCTGGTCGGGTCCATCTTCGACCGCTCCGGCGTGGCCAAGCGGCTGGTGGACTTCGCCATCGCCATCGTCGGGCGCGGCCCGGGCATGCTGCCGCTGGTGTCGATCGCGGTGGCCATGTTCCTGGGCGGCATCTCCGGTTCCGGTCCGGCCTGCGCGGCCGCGGTGGGCGCGGTGATGATCACGGCCATGTCGCGCGCCGGCTATCCAGGCTCGTTCTCGGCTGCGGTGGTCGCGGCAGGCGCGGCCACGGACATCCTGATCCCGCCGTCGGTGGCCTTCATCATCTACTCGGTGCTGGTGCCCGGCGCCTCGGTGCCCGCGCTGTTCGCCGCCGGCATGATCCCCGGCATCCTGGCGGGCTTCGCCCTCATCGTTCCGGCGGTCTGGCTGTCGCGCAAATACAAGATGGGCGGGCTGGAAGCCCACCTGCCCCGCCCGCCCTTCTGGGCCAGCCTGCGCGAAGCCTCATGGGGCCTGGCCGCGCCGGTGCTGATCCTGGGCGGCATGCGCATGGGCTGGTTCACGCCCACCGAAGCCGCCGTGGTCGCGGTGTTCTACGGCCTGTTCGTGGGCATGTTCATCCACCGCACCATCAAGCTGCGCGACCTGTACAAGATCCTGCGCGAAGCCGCTGAACTGTCCGCCGTCATCATGCTGGTGGTGACGCTGGCCGGCATCTTCGCCTGGGCCCTGTCCACGCTGAGCGTGATCGATCCCATCACCCACGCCATCGTCAATTCGGGGCTGGGCGAATGGGGCGTGCTGGCGCTGCTGATCCTGCTGCTGATGACCGTGGGCATGTTCCTGGACGGCATCTCCATCTTCCTGATCTTCGTGCCGCTGCTCATGCCCATCGCCAACGCCTATGGCTGGGATCCGGTGTGGTTCGGCGTGATCCTGACCTTGAAGGTGGCGCTGGGCCAGTTCACCCCGCCGCTGGCCGTGAACCTGATGGTGTCTTGCCGCATCGCGCGCGTACCGATGGAATCCACCGTGCGCTGGGTGGTGTGGCTGCTGGGCGCCATGTTCCTGGTGCTGGTGGCGGTGCTGGTGTTCCCGCAGCTGGCGTTGTGGCTACCCAAGAAGCTGGGTTATTGAAAGGGCCGGACGGGGCAACCCCAAGGCCGGCGTTACCGGTATTCATTACAACAACAGACACGCAAAGAGAGGAGACGCAACATGAAATTCCGCAACCTGATCGGAGCGGCCCTGTGCGCGGCGGCCGTCGTCGGCATGGCGCCCGCCCATGCGCAGAACTACAAGCCCGAGTACAAGCTCTCCATCGTCGTCGGCACCACCTTCCCCTGGGGCCAGGGGGCCGAAATCTGGTCGAACTTGGTGCGCGAGCGCACCCAGGGCCGGATCAACATCAAGGTCTACCCCGGCACCTCGCTGGTCCAGGGCGACCAGACGCGCGAATTCACCGCCATCCGCCAGGGCGTGATCGACATGGCCGTGGGCTCCACCATCAACTGGTCGCCGCAGGTCAAGCAGCTGAACCTGTTCTCCCTGCCCTTCCTGATGCCTGACTACGCCGCCATCGATGCGCTGGTGCAGGGCGACGTGGGCAAAGAGATGTTCAAGCTCATCGAAAAGGCCGGCGTGGTGCCGCTGGCCTGGGGCGAAAACGGCTACCGCCAGCTCAGCAACTCCAAGCACGAGATCAAGAAGCCCGAGGACATGAAGGGCCAGAAGCTGCGCGTGGTGGGTTCGCCGCTGTACATCGACACTTTCACTGCCCTGGGCGCCAACCCCACGCAGATGAGCTGGGCCGACGCCCAGCCCGCGCTGGCCAGCGGCGCGGTGGACGGCCAGGAAAATCCCCTGTCGATCTACACCGGCTCCAAGCTCTACACCGTGGGCCAGAAGTACCTGACGCTGTGGAACTACGTCGCCGATCCGCTGATCTTCGTGGTCAACCGCGAGGTCTGGAATTCGTGGTCCGAGAAGGACCGCGACATCGTGCGCCAGGCCGCGCTGGACGCCGGCAAGCAGCAGATCGTGATCGCACGCAAGGGCGTGACGCCCGAAGACCCGTCGTTGCTGAAGGAAATCGCGGGCCACGGCGTGACCGTGACCGCGCTGTCGCCGGCGGACCACGAGGCCTTCGTCAAGATCACCAAGCCCGTCTACGACAAGTGGAAGAAGCAGATCGGCGAAGACCTGGTGAACCTGGCCGAAAAGTCGATCGCCAATCGCAAGAAGTAAACGCGCAAGAACAAGCAGCAAGCCCCAGGGGAACGGCGGCGCAAGCCGCCAACCGAGGCAGGGACGTCAGATCCCGCCCACCAACGGGCGCCGGCCACAAGCTGGCGCCCGTTTTCTTTGCCGCGTCGGAACTCCGTTGCCGACCCCGGCCAGATCGGCAGACTAGGCCGGATAACTGACTTCCAGGATATCCAGCTCTTCGATCCCGCCCGGCGTGCGCAGCACCACGGTGTCGCCTTCCTTGGCCTTGATCAGCGCGCGCGCCACCGGCGAGATCCAGCTGATCTTGCCCGCCAGCGGCTCGGCCTCGTCCACGCCGACGATGGTCACGTTGTGTTCCTCGCCGGCCTTGTCGGAATACTGCACCGTGGCGCCGAAGAAGACCTGGTCACGATTGGGCTGCGCGGCCGGGTCGACCACTTCGGCGATATCCAGGCGCTTGGTCAGGAAGCGCATGCGGCGGTCGATCTCGCGCAGGCGCTTCTTGCCGTACAGATAATCGCCGTTCTCGGAACGATCACCGTTGGACGCGGCCCACGACACCACCTGCACGACGGATGGACGTTCCACGTTCATCAGGTGCGTGAGTTCACCGCGCAGGCGCTCGTAGCCGCCGGGCGTCATGTAGTTCTTGGTGCCGGCAGGCAGGGCCTGGGCTTGCGGCAGATCGTCGTCGTCCTCGTTGTCCGACTCTTTGACAAAGGCTTTGTTCATGGCGGTTGCGCCGGTCGGGCGCGATCACAGTCGATAGTGTGCAGGGCAAGGCGGCTTGGCCGCCGCCCGCGTCAGAACCAGTCGTGCCAGACCGGTTTAAGGTCGGGCGGCAGCGCCGGCAAGCGGCCCAGGTCCACCCGGCTTTCCTTCGGACTATGGAAGTCCGAACCGCGCGACGCCAGAAAACCGTAGCGGCGCGCCACATCCGCATAATAGCGGGCCTCTTCCGAGGTATGGCTGCCCGTGGTGACCTCGATGCCCAGGCCGCCCAACTGCAGGAATTCGTCGAACAGCGCGGCGAATTGCAGCGGCGTGTACTTGTAGCGGCCGGGATGCGCGATGACGGCGACGCCGCCCGCGCCGCGGATCCAGCCCACGGCCTCCGCCAGCGTGGCCCACTGCATGGGCACGTGGCCGGGCCGGTCGTCGCCCAGGTGCCGGGTGAACACGGCCTGCACGTCGGGGCAGTAGCCGGCTTCGACCAGGTAGCGGGCGAAGTGGGTGCGGCTGATGAGTTCGGGGTTGCCGGCGAACGGCAGCGCGCCTTCGTAGGCGCCGGGCATGCCCATTTCGGCCAGGCGTTCGCCGATGCGCTTGGCGCGTTCGGCGCGGCCGGAGCGGGTCTTGCGCAAGCCTTCGACCAGCGCGGTGTTCTCGGGGTCGAAGCGCAAGCCCACGATATGCACGGTCACGCCGGCCCAGGTCACGGAGATCTCGACGCCGGTGGCGAAGTCCATGTCCAGCTCGCGCGCCGCGCGGGCCGCTTCGGCCAGGCCGCCCACTTCGTCGTGGTCGGTCAAGGCCCACACGTCCACGCCATTGGCATGCGCGCGCTGCGCCACGTCGCGCGGCGCGAGCGCGCCGTCCGAGACGGTGGAATGGCAGTGCAGATCGATGTTCAGTGTGCGCGCGTTCATCCAGCTATTGTAGAGAAGGCCCGGCAGCGTGGATAGCGCCAAGCCGTCCCCCGTTTATCGCGTGGTCAGGACAGCAGAAAGGACGCGACCGGATCCACCTGCTCGTCCGACATCAAGGTGGGCGCATGGCCCACGCCGGATACCTCGTGGGCCTGCGCGCGCGGATTGCGCTTGAGCATTTCATCGACGGTGGCGCGCGTCAGCAGATCGGATTGCGCGCCGCGCACGATCAGCACGGGGCACGGCAGGGAATCATAGGAACGCCACAGGATCTGTTCGCCCGCCGCCAGTTCCTCGGGGGTCTGGGCCGCCAGGGCCTGGGACAGCGCCAGGTCGTAGTGCTTGACCCATTTTTCGCCCTGCCGGGGGTACAGGTAGCGCGCCAGTTCCGCCCACTGCGCATCGGTATGCGGGCCAAACGTGGCGGAGTTGGCGCGCATGGTGGCCACGGCCTCTTCGAAGCTCGCGAACTCGCCGGGTTCGCCCACATACTGGCCGATGCGCGCCAGGGCGCCCGTCTCCAGCCGTGGCCCGACGTCGTTGAGCACCAGCTTGTCGAGGTGGAAGCCCTGTTCGGGCGGCAGCATGCCCGCGTGCGGACGCATGGCCAGCATGGCGCGCGCAAACACCGCCGCGCCCGACAGCGCCATGCCGATCAGCCCGCCCATGGACGTCCCCACCCAGGCCAGCCGCGCCGGTTTCAAGCGCGCAAGCAGCGTCACCATGTCCGAGACGTACTGCGGCACCGTGTAGAACGCGGGGTTGGCCAGCCAATCGGAACGCCCCCGCCCCACCACGTCCGGGCAGACCACGCGATACTGCCCCGCCAACCGCCGCGCCAGCGTATCGAAATCACGTCCGCTGCGGGTCAGGCCATGCACGCATACCAGTACCTGGTCATTGGCCGGGTCGCCCCATTCCCAGTAGGCCATGCGGTGCAGTCCTGCCGGGCTGGCGCAGGTGACGAAATCCAAACGGGGTTCCAGGCTGGCGTCCACCATCGATACACTCCACAAGTCGTTGCGCGCCGCAGCTAGAGGCGCACCAGGCCGGTATCTTATAGGACAGCGAGCGGCGCCGCCGCAACACCCGGACCGCCCGGTTCTGGACTATCGGCCCGGTCGTCGCTACGATTCTTGCATCCGGATCGCCGCCCAGCCCCCCCTGCCCGCGCGGAATTGCCATTGCCTATCGAGGCGATCCAATCATTAAATTGGAGTTGCGGAGCTGTTAGGATCAGAGTTGGAAGTCTCAAGCATTGCCAGATCAGTCATCCCAAAATTGATATGGAGTCCGTATGCAGCAAAGCAGTCCTTCCTCGCCGCTGGCCACCGGCCACCCATCCCTCAGTTCCCCTCCCCCCGAACCGCCCAAAGTGCTCCAGGACATCCTGGCCCGGGCCGATGTCCGCATCAACGGCAACCGCCCCTGGGACATTCAGGTTCATGACAAGCATATGTACGACCGCGTCTTCGCCAGCTGGTCGCTGGGCCTGGGCGAATCCTACATGGACGGCGAATGGGACTGCGACCAGCTCGACGAGCTGTTCACCCGCCTGCTCCGCGCGGACATGGGGTCGGCGGCCCTGGGCCTGGCGCGCGTCAAGCTGATCGCCGAGCACCTGCGCCACAAGCTGTTCAACCTGCAGTCCAAGCACCGCGCCTTCGAGGTCGGCGAACAGCACTACGACGCCGGCAACGACGTGTTCGAGGCCATGCTGGACAGCCGCATGATCTATTCCTGCGCCTACTGGGAAAACGCCCAGACGCTGGAGGAAGCGCAACTGGCCAAGCTGGAGATGATCTGCCGCAAGCTGCAGCTGCGCGCAGGCGAAACGCTGCTGGACATCGGCTGCGGCTGGGGCGGGCTGGCGCGCTTTGCCGCCGAACGCTATGGCGTCGAGGTCACCGGCGTGACCGTGTCCAAGGAGCAGCTGGCGCTGGCGCAGGAAAGAGTGAAGGGCCTGCCGGTGCAACTGCTGCTGCAGGACTACCGCGACCTGCAGGGCAGCTTCGACAAGGTGGTCTCGGTAGGCATGTTCGAACACGTCGGCCCCAAGAACTACGACACCTACTTCAGCAACGTGCAGCGCCTGATGGCGCCCGACGGCGTGTTCCTGCTGCACACCATCGGCATCGCCGCCACCAGCCAGAGCACTGATCCCTGGATCGACCGCTACGTCTTCCCCAACGGCAAGCTGCCGTCCGCCCGCGAGATCGCCACCGCCGTGGAAGGCCGCTTCATCATCGAAGACTGGCACAACTTCGGCGCCGATTACGACCGCACGCTGATGGCCTGGTGGGACAGGTTCGAACGCGCCTGGCCCGAGCTGGAAACGCGCTACGGCAGCCGCTTCTACCGCATGTGGAAGTACTACCTGATGTGCTGCGCCGGCTTCTTCCGCTCGCGCGAGGGCCAGCTCTGGCAAGTGATGCTGACTCATCCGCAACGCCAGGAGATGTACCGCTCGCAGCGCTGAACGCGGTGACGCCATCGCCAGGAAGCCGCCCCTAGGGCGGCTTCCTTTTCTGCGACGCCTGCGTCGATTCAGCGGCCTGCGGCGTCCTCGCGGATCATGTCGGCAGCCCGCTCCGCGATCATGATGGTCGGCGAATTGGTGTTGCCCGACGTGATCAACGGCATCACCGAGGCGTCGGCGATGCGCAGGCCCTCCAGTCCATGGACGCGCAGCCGCGCGTCCACCACCGCCCCGCCGTCCGCATCACGTCCCATGGCGCAGGTGCCCACCGGATGGAAGATGGTGGTGCCGATCTTGCCAGCCGCTTCCCGCAGCTCGGCGTCCGTCTGGAACGCCGTTCCTGGCAGCCATTCCTGCGGCTGATAACGCTGCAAGGCTGGCGCCGCCGCGATCCGCCGCACCAGCCGGATGGAATCCGCCGCCACGCGCAGGTCTGCGTCGGTGCTGAGGTAATTGGGCGCGATGACGGGCGCGCCTTGCGGCCCCTGGGCGTGCACGCTGCCGCGCGATGTCGGCCGCAGATTGCACACGCTGGCGGTGAAGGCGTCAAAGCCATGCAGCGGTTCGCCGAAAGCGCCCAGCGACAGCGGCTGCACATGGAATTCAACGTTGGCGCGCGCCTGGCCCGGGTCCGACTTGGCGAACGCGCCCAGCTGCGACGGCGCCATGCTCATCGGGCCGCTACGTTTGAGCAGGTACTCCAGGCCGATGCCGGCCTTGCCCAACCAGGTGGAGGCGATGCGGTTCAGCGTCTTCACGCCCTGCACCTGGATGATGACGCGCAGCTGCAGGTGATCCTGCAGGTTCTCACCCACGCCCGGCAGGGCATGGTGCAAGGCGATGCCGCTTTCGCGCAGGCGCTCGGGCTCGCCCACGCCGGAGAGTTCCAGCAGGTGCGGCGTATTGACGGCACCGGCCGCCAGCACTACCTCGCGGCGCGCGCGCACGGCGATGTTCTGCCCATTGCGGCGCAACTGCACGCCGACGCAGCGCTTGCCCTCGAACACCAGTTGCTCGGCCTGGGCGCCCGTCGACACGCGCAGGTTCGGGCGTTTCCGCACCGGCCGCAGGAACGCCTTGGAGGTATTCCAGCGCCAGCCGCCGCGCTGGTTCACTTCAAAGTAGCCGCAGCCGAAGTTGTCGCCACGGTTGAAGTCCTGCACCCGCGGAATACCCTCCTGCTCGGCCGCGCCGGCAAAGGCCTCCAGGATGTCCCAGCGCAGGCGCTGCGATTCCACGCGCCATTCGCCGCCGGCGCCATGGAACTCGTCCGCGCCGCGGTGGTAGTCCTCGCTGCGCTTGAACACCGGCAGCACCTGGTCCCAACCCCAGGCCGGATCGCCGGACAGCTCGGCCCAGTCCTCGTAGTCCTGGCGCTGGCCGCGCATGTAGATCATGCCGTTGATCGATGAACTGCCGCCCAGCACCCGACCGCGCGGATAGATCAGCGACCGCCCCGCCAGACCGGGCTCCGCCGCGGTGCGGTACATCCAGTCCGTGCGGGGGTTGCCGATGCAATGCAGGTAGCCCACCGGGATATGGATCCAGTGGTAGTTGTCGCTCCCGCCCGCCTCCAGGAGCAGCACTTGCACGCCAGGATCGCGGCTCAGGCGGTTGGCCAGCACGCAGCCGGCCGAGCCCGCGCCCACGATGATGTAGTCGTATGTCTCCATAAGCTCTTCTTATCTTCTTGCCGGGGCGGTACGTCCGCGGACTGGGTGAGCCGACCCGGCGCGCCGGGCATCTACCGTGACTCTCGCGCAGCGGCGCGCAACTGTCCAATGAATTGTTGAAAAACGGCTTATAAGCAACTTAAATAATGCTTGACCCCTTTTCGCCCCTGGCCACTTACTCCGGGAACCGTCCCATGGACCTGAAGCACATCCGCACCTTTGCCGCCGTGGCCCGCGAGGGCAACCTGACGCGGGCGGCCGAGCATCTGCACCTGACCCAGCCCGCGCTCAGCCTGCAGCTGAAGAACTTCCAGGAATCGCTGGACCTGACTTTGTTCTCGCGCACAGCGCAAGGCCTGGCGCCCAACGCCGACGGCCGCGCGCTGCTGCCCTCGGCGCAACGCATCCTGGACGCGCTGGATGACTTCCAGCGCGCCCTCGGCGCCCTGCGTGACACCGTCCAGGGCGATCTGCGCATCGGCACCATCCTCGATCCCGAATTCCTGCGCCTGGGCGCCACCCTGCAATACCTGGTCGAGCACTATCCCAAGATCCGCCCCACCCTACGCCACGGCATGTCCGGATCGGTGGCGAAACAGGTGCGCGCGGGCGAGCTGGACGTGGGTTTTTCCCTCGGCCCGCAAGGGCGCGATGCGGCTCCCGCCGGACTCGAAGCGCTGCCGCTCGCCTCCTTCGCCTATTTCGTCGTGGCCCCCAAGGGCTGGGGCGCGCAGGTGGCCGGCCGCGACTGGGCCGCGATCGCCGCCCTGCCCTGGATCTGGACGCCCCCGGACTCGGTGCACCACCGGCTGCTGTCGGACAAATTCGACGCGTTGGGCGTCGCGCCCAACGCCGTGGCCGAAGTGGATCAGGAAGCCTCAATGCTGGACCTGGTGCGCTCGGGCGTGGGCCTGTCGCTGGCGCGCGACTCCATCGCGCTGCGCGAGTCCCAGGCCAGCGGGCTGGTGTTGGTCAAGGGCCTGGCCATCCAGGCCGAACTCGCCTTCATCACCCAGGCCTCCCGCCGCGAGGATCCCCTGGTCTCCGCGGCCTTCGATGCCGTCCAGGCGGCGTTTGCCTAGGCCCATCCGCTGCGCCAAACGGGTGCGGCGCCGCACAGGAATATGCACCGCCTTGACGCACGCCGGCTTTGGCCGCGCGGCGCAAGACCGGGCCGCCGGCGGCCTGCCTGACGCCGCTTTCCCTATGAAATCCCCGGCGCGCCAACCCGCGCGGATGCGCTCCGGCATCCCTGGCATGGACTTTGCTTGATGGTTCATGCGCGGGCCGCAAGGCCGGCGAGACAACTAGAGCAGTAACGGCAATGGCGCCCCGACCGCAAGGTCCAGGGCGCCTTTGCGTTTTCTGAAACCACGATACCCAAGCCCACGGGGACATCCCATGAAAGTAGCGGCCTCATCCGATTCTCTGCAGACCCTCGTCGTCATCGGCAACGGCATGGTGGGCCACCATTGCGTCGAGCAACTCATCGCCGGCGGCGCGCTTGCGCGCTACCGCATCCATGTCTACGGCGAGGAAAGCCGCCGCGCCTACGACCGCGTGCACCTGTCCGAATACCTCAACGGGCGCGACGCGGAATCGATGGCGCTGGGCGATGCGGCGCTGTATGAACAGGAAGGCGTGACTCTGCACCTGGACGCGCCCGTGCTGGAGATCGACCGCCGCCAGCGCCAGGTCGTGACCGCGCGCGGCCGCAGCGCCTACGACAAGCTGATACTTGCCACGGGCTCCTACCCCTTCGTGCCGCCGATCTCGGGCGCGGAAGGCGCATCGCGCCTGGTGTACCGCACGCTCGACGACCTGGACCTGATCCGCGAGGCCGCGCACGGCGCGCGCCGCGGCGTGGTGGTGGGCGGCGGCCTGCTGGGGCTGGAAGCGGCCCATGCGCTGAAGTCGCTGAAGCTGGAGGCCCACGTGGTCGAATTCGCGCCGCGCCTGATGCCGGTGCAGTTGGACGAGCAAGGCGGCGCGGCGCTCAAGGCGCGCATCGAGGCGCTGGGCGTGGGCGTCCACCTGTCGCGCGCCACCCAGGACATCAAACCCGGCACGCAGTACCGCTACCGCATGCGCTTTGCCGAGGGCGCGCCGCTGGAAACCGACCTGATCGTGTTCTCGGCCGGCATCCGGCCGCAAGTGGCGCTGGCGCGCAAGGCCGGACTGACGCTGGCCGAGCGCGGCGGCGTGGCCATCGACGACCAGTGCCGCAGCAGCGACGAACACATCTATGCCATCGGCGAATGCGCGGCCTGGAACGGCAGCGTGTTCGGGCTGGTCGCGCCCGGCTACCAGATGGCGCGCACGGTAGCGGCGGCGCTTTGCGGCAACGCCGGACAGGCGTTCGGCGGCGCCGACATGTCCACCAAGCTCAAGCTGCTGGGCGTGGACGTGGGTTCGATCGGCGACGCCCACGGCGCATCGCCCGATGCGCGCAGCTATCGCTACATCGACGAGGCCGGCTCCAGCTACCGCCGCCTGGTGGTGTCGGCCGACGGCAAGCGGGTGCTGGGCGCGGTCCTGGTCGGCGACAACAGCTACTACGACACCTTGCTGCAATACGTGCAGAACGGCATTGCGCCGCCCGCGGACCCGGCCAGCCTGATCCTGCCGCAAGGCCAGGGCGCGCCGCTGCTGGGCGTGGACGCGTTGCCCGCCGCCGCCACCATCTGTTCCTGCCACAACGTGAGCAAGGGCGCGGTCTGCGCCGCGATCGACGGCGGCTGTGCCGACCTGGCCGCGGTCAAGGGCTGCACCAAGGCGGCTTCCGGCTGCGGCGGCTGCGCCAGCCTGCTCAAGCAGGTGGTCGAACACGAACTGGCCAGCCGCGGGGTCGCCGTGGACAAGAGCCTGTGCGAGCACTTCCCCCACACTCGCCAGGAGCTCTACGCCATCGTGCGCGTCAACGGCATCGAATCCTTCGAGCAACTCCTGGCCAGCCACGGCCGCGGACAACAGGGCTGCGACATCTGCAAGCCCGCCGTGGGCTCCATCCTGGCCTCTTGCTGGAACCGCCCGATCCAGGATCCTCACCTGGTGCCGCTGCAGGACACCAACGACACCTTCATGGCGAACATGCAGAAGAACGGCACCTATTCGGTGGTGCCGCGCATCCCCGCCGGCGAGATCACGCCCGACGGCCTGATCGCGATCGGCGCGGTCGCCAAGAAATACCAGCTGTACACCAAGATCACCGGCGGCCAGCGCATCGACCTGTTCGGCGCGCAACTGCATGAACTGCCGGACATCTGGGCGGAATTGATCGCCGCCGGGTTCGAGACCGGCCATGCCTACGGCAAGTCCACCCGCACCGTGAAGTCCTGCGTCGGCAGCACCTGGTGCCGCTACGGCGTGCAGGACAGCGTCAAGATGGCGCTGGACATCGAGCACCGCTACAAGGGCCTGCGCTCGCCGCACAAGCTGAAGTTCGCCGTCTCCGGCTGCACCCGCGAATGCGCCGAGGCGCAAAGCAAGGACATCGGCGTCATCGCCACCGAAAACGGCTGGAACCTCTATGTCTGCGGCAACGGCGGCATGCGCCCGCGCCACGCCGAACTGTTCGCCACCGACCTGGACGACGCCGCCCTCATCCGCACCATAGACCGCCTCTTGATGTTCTACATCCGCACCGCCGACAAGCTGCAGCGCACCTCGGTCTGGCGTGAATCGCTGGAGGGCGGCCTGGACTATCTGAAGCAGGTGGTGCTGGAGGACAGCCTGGGCCTGTGTGCGGAGCTGGAAGCGCAGATGCAGCTGGTGGTGGACCGCTACGAATGCGAATGGGCCAACGCGCTGAACGACCCGGAAAAGCTCAAGCGCTTCCGCACCTTCGTCAACCATCGCGGCGCCGACCCCGACATCCAATTCGTGCAGGAACGCGGCCAGCCCCGGCCCGCTCCCGCGCGCGTCATCGCCATCGCCGAGGAGATTGCCTGATGGACGCCCTGATCCGCGAACCCCAAGACTGGCGGCCGGTATGCCGGCGCCAGGATCTGGTGCCCAATTCCGGCGTGGTGGCGCTGGTGGATGGCGCGCAGATCGCGCTGTTCTACGTGCCGCAAGCCGCCGGCGACGGCGTCTACGCGATGGAAAACCGCGACCCCAAGTCCGGCGCCAACGTCATCGGCCGCGGCATCGTCGGCCATATGGGCGGCGAACTCGTCGTGGCCTCGCCGCTCTACAAGCAGCATTTCCGGCTCGCCGACGGCGCGTGCGTGCAGCACCCGGAACAACGGCTGCGGACCTGGCGGGCGCGCTTGAACGGCGATGCGGTGGAGATCGCCTGAGACACGCCGCCGCCCGCTCAGCCCAGCCCGATGCGGCGCGCGCCCGCCCGGAACAGCGCCTCGGCATCCCCGGCCAGGCGGAAGGCCGCCAGGAAATCGTCCACGCGGTACGAGGGATGCGTCTTGCGGATCGCGGCCAGCAGGCCGGAGGTTTCGTCGTCCTTGCCGGCTATCGCCAGGCAGCAGGCCGCGATCGCCAGGATGTGTACGTGGGCGTTGGGGCGGGCCGCCGCCTTCAGCGCCCAGCCGGCGGCTTCCTCGTACCGGCCCAGGCGCACCAGCGCCAGCGCGCGCACGGCCAGCATGCCGAACAGCAACGGGTCGTAGGGACTGAGGTCGCGCGAATGGTCGGACGAGCCTATCGCCGCCTCGGCATCGCCCGACTGGCAGTTGACGAAGCCCAGGGTGTAATGCGCCAGGGCGAAATTGGGGCTCAGGTCCACGGCGCGCGCCAGTTCGGCCAACGACTGGTCCTGGTTGCCGCGCAGCCATAGCGCCCGCCCCATGGCCCAGTGCGCCGCCGGGTCGCGGTCGTCGGCGATCAGGCCCTGGCCAGCGGCCTCGAACGCCAGATCGATGGCCGGCGCCTGCTCGCCCCAACGCTGGAACGCGTCCTGCCAATGGGTGAACGACAGGCCCGCATAGGCCCGCGAGAACGTCGGGTCGAGCCGCAAGGCCGTCTCGAAAAAGTGCCGCGCCTGCTCGTTGTCGGCCCGGTTGAAGCGGTACATATGCCACAGGCCGCGGTGATGGGCCTGCCAGGCGTCCAGGGAGTTCGGCGGCCTCAGAATGGCGCGGTTGCGCTCTGCGGCCTCGATTTCGAGGTCGATGGCGGCCACGATCCGGTTGCCGATTTCGTCCAGGGCCAGAAAGGCGTCATCCAGCTCCCGGTCATAGACGTCCGCCCACACGATGCGCGCGGTCCTGGACTCCACGATTTCCACGCTCACGGCGATGCGTTTGTCCCGGCGCTGCAGCGACCCGCTCACCACATAGTCCACGTTGAGCGTGCGGCCGGCCTCGTCCGGCCCCACGTTGCGCTGGTCCAGGGCGAAAACCGTGCCTTGGGCGATGACGAACAGGCTGCGCAGCTTGGCCAGCCGCGTGATGATGTCGTAGGCCAGGCCATCGGCCAGCCCACCCCGCACGCCGGCCTGCGCCGAGCGGTCCGCGAACGGCATCACCGCGATCGAAGCGCGGCCCGCGCGGTCCCGGGCGTCCGAGAGCGGTACCTCGGACGCCTCTCCTGGCGCGGCGTCCTGCCTTGGCGCCTGGCTGGCGCGCCCCCTCAACTCCCGCCATACATCGCGCAAGGGCCGCCAGTCCAGCCCGTCCGCCTCGAAGGCGCGCACTGCCGCGGCCAGATGCTCCTCGCCTTCGCGCCATTGGCCGCGCTGCGCCAGCAAGCCCAGCAGCATCTCGTGCGCGCGCCGATCGAACGGGACCAGCTGCAACCACTGGTCCAGGCAGGCGAAGGTCTCGCCCGACGCAGCCGGCAGACTGGCCGCCAGATGCTCCAGGACCGCGGCATGGCAGGCCCGCAAACGCCGGCGCTGCGCGGTCAGCCAGTTGTTGAAAAAGGGATTGCGGTCGATCTCGAGCCCCTCGAGGAAATCACCCGCAAACAGCGCGGCCAGCGCTTGCAGCCGCCCGCAGTCCAGCTGGGCGATGCCCTGCTGCATCGCGCTGCCGATTTCGATGGCGTCCACATGGCAGTCGGCCAGGTCCAGCCTCACCGTGTCCTGCGCCGTCTCCACCCTGCGCCGGCCGGGCTCGTCCAGCAAGGCCCTGGCCTTGCTGAGGCACCAGCGCAGCTCGCCGCGCGGATCGTTCGGAATGTCCCACAGCAGCTCGCACAGGTGCGCGCGCTGCACGGGATGCGGCGCAAGCGCCAGATAGGCGACGAGCGCGCGCAGCTTGCGCGACGGCGGCAGCGCCAGGGCGGCGCCCGCCCGGCTGATTCCCATGGGTCCAAGCAGGCGCAGCCGGACCTCGCCTCCGGGGCCGGAACCGGCCGGCGGCGCGGGGCCGGCCGATACCCGGGCCGATTCCACGCCGGCTACCACGCCCGCCTCCATGGCCGGCTCTTAACTTGGATTCCGGGAAGCACGGTACGCGCAAGCCTGCGCGGCGCCGGTTGCGATTCCCCGGCAGGCCGGCCTCGCGCGCTGCCGCATACACAGAGCATTAACGGAGACAGACCATGTCCATTTCCTCCCTCGCCACCAGCCCCGTGCGCGATTCCGCGCAGCCCGACCTGGCCGCCTTGAAGACACGCCAGCAGGGCACCTGGGCTTCCGGGGACTATGCCGTTGTCGGCACCACGTTGCAGATCGTAGGAGAACAGCTGTGCGAATCGCTGGATGTCCGCGCCGGACAGAAGGTGCTTGATGTGGCCGCCGGCAACGGCAATGCCTCGCTCGCAGCCGCCCGCCGCTGGTGCGACGTCGTTTCGACCGACTACGTGCCGGCGCTGCTTGGACGCGCCCGCGAACGCGCCGCCGCCGAACACTTGAAGATCGAGTTCCAGGAGGCCGATGCCGAAGCCCTGCCGTTCCCGGACGGCGGATTCGACGCGGTCGTCTCCACCTTCGGCGTGATGTTCACCCCCGACCAGGACAAGGCCGCCGCCGAACTGGTGCGAGTGTGCCGGCCGGGCGGCAAGATCGGCTTGGCCAACTGGACCCCCGATGGCTTCATCGGCCAGGTCTTCAAGACCATAGGCAAGCATCTGCCGCCGCCTGCCGGCGTCAAGTCGCCCGCCCTGTGGGGCACCCCGGCGCGCATCGAGGAAATGTTTGGCCCGCACGCATCCTCGATCAAGACCGAGCCGCGCCACTTCGTGTTCCGCTATCGCTCGCCCGAGCACTGGCTGCAAGTCTTCAAGACCTACTACGGCCCGCTGCTCAAGGCATTTGGCGCGCTGGATTCGGCGGCGCAGGCCGCGCTGACCAGCGATCTCATAGTGCAAATAGACCGGTTCAACCGCTCTGGCGATGCCGCGATGGTCGTACCCAGTGAATACCTGGAAATCGTGGTGACCCGCCGGTGACCGGGCTTTGATGCCAGCCTTCGGACAGTCCGGGCCATCCACGCGGATAGCGGACACGAAATGAGCCATGGCGCAACGCCTTCACGGCCGCCCGCTGAATGGCCCGGGCGGCCGATGTTGAGCAACCATACGATGAGGTAGGCAATGGCGTGCCGGCCATTGCCGGACGGGGTGCGAGCCCTTATGCGGAATCATACGCCCGCCGCGGCTCGCGCGCCGCTATAGCGCTGACGCCAGCGCGTACTCCATATAGAGCTGCCGCAGTTCCCGGCATACGGGTCCCGGCCGGCCCGTGCCGACGGGCTGGCCGTCCAGGTCGATCACCGGCAGCACGAAGTGCAACGCCGACGTCAACACCAGCTCGGAAGCGCGCCTGCACTCGTCCAACGTGAACTTGCGCTCTTCCACCGCCACCCCGCGCTTGGCGGCCAGCGCCAGCACCGCCGCGCGCGTGCAGCCCGGCAGAATCTCGCGCGACAAGGGCCGCACCACGATCCGCCCTTGCGCGTCGACCAGCAACGCGCTCGATGACGCGCCCTCCGTCACCACGCCGTCGGCATCGACCATCAGCGCCTCGAACGCGCCCGAGGCCTGCGCCGCCTGCTTGGCCAGCACCTGCGCGATCAGCGACACGCTCTTGATGTCGCGCCGCTGCCAGCGCATGTCGGGCACGCTTGCCGCCCGCACGCCCGATTCGGCCAGCGGATTGACGCGCAGGGACTTCTCGCTGACGTACATCATCACGGTGGGTTCGACGTCGGCAGGAAAAGCAAAGTCGCGCTTGCTGTCCGTGCCGCGCGTCACCTGCACGTAGACGGACCCTTCGCGCAGGCCGTTGCGCAGCACCAGCTCGCGGCAACGCGCAAGCAGCGTGTCGCGCGGCAGCGGATTGCGGATGCCGACCTCGGCCAGGCTGCGCGCCAGGCGGGCGGCGTGCCGCTCGAACTCCAGCAGCAGGCCGTCGATCACCGCGATCACCTCATAGACGCCGTCGCCGAAAAGGAATCCCCGGTCCAGCGCCGGGATGACGGCCTGTTCGGCCGGAACAAGACTGCCGTTGATATGGAAAATGGAGGACATGGAAGTTCGTGTAGGTAAGGGAAATCAGTGGCTGATGATGCGGGACAGGAAAGCGCGCGAGCGCGCCGACGCGGCGTTGCCGAAGAACGCCTCGGCGCTGGCGTCGTCGACGATCTCTCCGGATTCCATGAACACGACACGGTCGGCGACGCGGCGCGCGAATCCCATCTCGTGCGTGACGACCATCATGGTCATGCCGTCGCGCGCCAGCCCCGTCATCACATCGAGCACTTCGCCGATCATTTCCGGGTCCAGCGCCGAGGTCGGCTCGTCGAACAGCATCACCACCGGATCCATGGCGAGCGCCCGCGCGATCGCGACCCGCTGCTGCTGACCGCCGGAAAGCTGCCCCGGATGCTTATCGCGATGCGCCGCCACGCCGACGCGGTCCAGCAGCGCCGCCGCCTTCTCCAGCGCTTGCGCGCGGCTGCGGCCCAGCACGCTGACCTGCCCCAGGCAGACGTTCTCCAGCACCGTCAGATGCGGGAACAGCTCGAAGTGCTGGAACACCATGCCGACGCGGGCGCGCAGCTTCGGCAGGTCCGTGCCGGCTGCGCCGACGTCGGTGCCGTCCACCACGATGCGGCCCGCATCGAAGGGTTCCAGCCGGTTCACGCATTTGATCAGCGTGGACTTGCCCGACCCGGACGGCCCGCAGACCACCACGACCTCGCCGCGCTGCACGCGCAGCGAACACTGCTTGAGCACCGGCAAGTCGCCGTAGCGCTTGCCGACGTTTTGAATTTCGATCATGAATCAAGACTCCTCATGGAAACACCCTCCCGCTCAGGCCCCGATCCGGGCGCGCAGCGCCCGCACGCCGCGCGAAGCGGTGAACGAGATCACGAAAAACACCAGCGCCACCAGCATGTACATCTCGACCAGGCGGTTGTCGCGCTGCGCGATCTTGGTCGCCGCGCCGAGGAAATCGGTCAGCGACAGAACGTAGACCAGCGCCGTTTCCTGGAAGATGACGATCACCTGGGTCAGCAGCACCGGCAGCATGTTGCGAAACGCCTGCGGCAGGATCACCTTGCGCAGCACCTGCCCGTGCCTCAGCCCCAGGGCGCTGCCGGCGGCATACTGGCCTGGCCCCACGCTGCCTACCCCCGCCCGGATGATTTCGGAAAAGTACGCGGCTTCGAACAGGATGAAGGTAATGAAGGCCGACCCCATGGCGCCCAGCACGATGGGCCGTTCGGACCCCGTGATCGCTTGCAGCGCGTAGGGCAGGATGAAATAGATCAGGAAAATCACCAGCACCAGCGGCAATGAGCGGAACAGGTTCACGTACACCGTTGCGGGCCACGCCACCAGGCGGCCGCCGTAGAGCCGCGCAATAGCCAGCAAGGTGCCCAGCAGCAGGCCGCCCACGGTCGACGTGAAGGTCAACAACAGGGTGAAGCGCAAGCCGGACAGGATCAGGTATGGCAAGGCGTCAATAATCGATTGCAGATCAAAATCCGTCATGCCCGGTTCCCCTTCGTCATGCGCCCGCCAGCCGTCCGGCCCGGAATACGCAGCTTGTACTCGAGCGCGCGCATCACCACGATCACGATGAGGTTGAGCGCCAGATAGGCCATGGTCGCCGTCAGGAAGGCCTCGAACACCTGGAACGAAAACTCCTGCATCGCATGGGCCTGGGCGGTCAGTTCCGCCAGCCCTATCGTCAGCGCCACCGAGGTGTTCTTGATGGTGTTCAGGCAGTCCGACGTCATGGTGGGCAGGACCGTGCGCAGCGCGTTGGGCAAAAGCACATGCCAGTACAGCTGCGGCAAGGTCAGGCCCAGCGCCAGGCCCGCGTTGCGCTGCCCCTTGGGCAAGGCCTCGATCCCGGCGCGCAGCTGTTCGCCGATGCGCGCGGACATGTACATGCCGATGGCCAGCGCCGCCGTGTAGAAGGACGCGTCGGGCAGCTGCTTGATCCAGTCTCCGGCCGCGGTCGGCAGCAGCTCCGGCAAGACGAAGTACCACAGGAACATCTGCACGATCAGCGGGATGTTCCGGAACACTTCCACATAGACGGCCCCTGCCGCGCGCACCCCGCGGCAAGGCAGCGTGCGCGCCACGCCGACCGCCAGGCCCAGCGCCAGCGCAATCAGCCAGGCCAGCGCCGCCGTCTTGACCGTCACGCTCAACCCATCCAGCAGGGTCTGCAGATAGGATTGCCCGCCATCGGGCGACGGGGCGAACAGCACGCCCCAGTTCCATTGATATGCCATGCTTTTCTCGATGATCAGGCCGCGCGGGGTCCCGGCCCCGGGGCCGGGGCCGCGCATCGGCGTATTACGTCAGGTACGGCGCCTAGCGGTAGGCGGCGGGATCGCCCGAATCGGTGGGCGCGGCGACCACGCGCTTGAGCGCCTCGCTCATCGCCACGTTCAGGTTGATGCCCTTGGGCGGCAGCGGGCTGCGGTACCAGCGGTCATACAGAGCCTGGAACTCGCCGCCGGCATAGAGAGCCTTGATGGTGTCGTCCACCAGCGCCTTGAACTGCGGATCGTCGCGGCGCAGCATGATGGCGTAGGGTTCGATCGACAGCGACTCGTCGGACACCTCGTAGCGGTCCGGCTGCTTGGCGTTGGCGATCAGGCCGTACAGCAGGATGTCGTCCATGACGAAGGCGGCGGCGCGGCCGGTCTCGACCATCAGAAAGCCTTCCGCGTGCTCCTTCACGGGCACGATTCTCATGCCCAGCCCGCGCTTTTCGTTCAGCTCGTTGATCTGACGGATGTTCGCGGTCCCGGAGGTCGAGGCCACGACCTTGCCCTTCAGATCATCGACGCTGCGCAACTTGGAAGACTTCTGGCTGAGGAACCGATTGCCGGTGACGAAGGTCGTGACCGAGAACGCCACCTGCTGCTGGCGGTCCAGGGTGTTGGAAGTCGAGGCGCATTCCAGGTCTATGGTGCCGTTGCCCATCAACGGAATGCGCGTGGCCGAGGTGACGGGCAGGTATTTCACCTGGATGTCGCTGCGCTTCAGACGGGCCTGCACCGCACTGACGATGCGCTCGCAGATGTCGATGGAGTAGCCGACGGGCTTCTGGTTGCCGTCATAGTAGGAAAACGGGATCGAGGTCTCGCGATGGCCGATGGTGATCGCGCCGGTGTCCGCGACCTTCTTCAGCGTGCCGTCCAGTTGCTGGGCCGCGGCGGGGCCCGCCATCGCAATCGTCAATGCCGCGATCAATGCCTTGCTGGAAAGTGCCATGCTTTTCTCCTTGGGATTCATGTACTGATGGGGTGCTGCACAGGACTCGCGGCCGAGCGCGCCCGTCTCCCGGCCATGGCGGGAGGCGCGGACGCGACCCAGTCAACGTTGGGTATAGAGGTTGAACACGCGCTCCACCGGCTCCTGGGCCGGCCCCTGGCGGCGCGCATACATGCAGATCTGCATCGGAATGGCGCAGCGCCTGTCCTTGATCGCGACGATCTGCCCGGCATCCACCGACACCCGGGCGCTGGACTCCGGCAGCCACGCCAGCCCGACGCCGGCGCTGACCAGCGTGCGGGCGCCATCGACGAAATCGGTTTCGCAGACGCGCTGCAGGACCGGGCGCTGCAGCAGGTCGCCGCAAGACATATCGACCAGGCGCCGGAAGTAGGCGCCCTGGGCATGCGACACATAGGGATAGCGCGCCTGGGAATCGGCGGCGTACAGCGCCGTCTCGTCCACCGGCATGGCGGCGGGGCGGAACAAGCGCAGGAAGTCGGGCTCCATGCCGGTCCGCATATAGGCTTGCGGGTCCAGCTGTATGTCTTCGGCGGCGTGGCGAAAGCACACCAGCAGGTCCACCACGCCGGCCGCCAGCCACTCGACCGAATCGTGCACATTGCCCACATGCAGGCGCAACGACTCGACGCCGCTCTCTTCCTTCCAGCGGACGCACCAGCTCGGAAAGTGCGAGGTTGCCAGGCAATGCGGCATGGCGACTCTGAGGACCGCGCCGTCATGGCCGGTGACGCCGGCCTCGCCGCGCGCATCCACCACCTTGCGCACGATCTCGGCGGCGTTGGAACGGAACTGCTCGCCCGCCGCCGTCAACCGCAAGGGAAAGCAGCCCCGGTCGATCAGCGCGGCGCCCGCCCAGGTTTCCAGGGACTGGATGCGCCGGCTGAACGCCGACTGCGACACATGCCGCAGTTCGGCCGCCGTGGTGAACTGCCCGCATTCCGCCAAAGTCAGAAAATCCTGGAACCAACGTAGATCCATCGCAACCGCCGCGCCGTCAGACTGAATGCGAGGCAGTATAGGGACCGCGCCCGGGGGCCTCATGCATAGTTTGCATAACGCCCCCGCAGTCAGGGTTACTCCCGACTTTTCCGCCTAGGGCAGGTTTTCCCGGAAGATCACCTGGCTGCGCGCCAGCTCCACGCCGTTCATCGGGCTGCGCTTGTCGCGCAGATTGCAGAAGATGCGCACGCAGCTCATCAGCGCTTCCATCGGGCTTTGCGTGATGACCGCGTCCATGGTGCCGTCGATCAGCAGCGCGCGGGTGTCGGGCGTGAGGCCGTGGCCGATGAAGACGACCCGGTGCTGCTGCCCCGCTTCCTTCAATGCGCGCGCCACGCCGTCGGAGGCACCGCCGATGTTGTAGATGCCGGCGAGCTGGGGATACTGCTCCAGCAGTTGGCGGGTCTGCTCGTAGTTGCGCTGGGCATCGTCGTAGCCTTCGCGCAAGTCCACCACCTGCATGGCCTGGAACTGTTCGGCGTACAGCTGCAGGAAGCCGCCTTCGCGCTCTTCGTGGGCGCGGTAGTGGCGCGATCCGGCGATCAGCGCCACATGCGCCGCGCGAGAGCCGATGAAGCGGGCTATCAGGTAGCCCGCGGTGCGGCCGGCGGCGCGGTTGTCCAGGCCTACATAGGCCACGCGGGCGCTATTGGCCAGGTCGGAAATCAGCGTCACCGCAGGCACGCCTTGCTGCGCCAGCAGGTTGACGGCCTCGCGCACCGCCGGGTGCTCCAGCGCCATGAACGCGATGCCGTCGGCGCGCTTGCCGTGTTTGGCCAGGGCCTGCGCGAGCGCGTCCGGATTGAAGCTCTCCACGTACTCGACCTGGCACCTGGCGTTGAGCGGCCCGAAGTGCTCCTGCGCATAGCTGACGGTATCGCCCAGCATGCGCAGGTAGCGGTTGCTGCCGCGCGGCAGCAGGAACACCAGCCGCAGGGGTTCGGGCGTCGCGGCCGCGCGGACCTCCTGTTCCGGCAGATAGTCCAGCTCGATGGCCGCCTTGAAGACTTTCTGGGCGGTGCTGGCGCGCACGCCGGGCCTGCGGTTCAGGACCCGGTCGGCCGTGGCGGTGGACACTCCAGCGCGTTCCGCCACATCGACCAGGCGCGCCAGCTTGCGTTCGGGAGGCGTTCGATTCACATCAAAATCCATCATTAAACCGGTTTGACGATGTTAGCGCCGATTCACTATTGTCCATTCTGCCGCATGGTAATGGCGCTGTTGTGGCACATCAAAAAACATCATAACCAAGATTATGGAGACAAGCATGAAGCTGCTGACACGCCGTAGCGCCCTGCGCCGCCTTTGCGCGGTTCCCGCCGTCGCCCTCGCCTCGGGCTTTCCGCTGATCGCCCGTGCGGCCGACTACACCCTCAAGTACGGCAACAATCTGCCGGTCACGCATCCGCTGAACATCCGCGCCCAGGAAGCCGCCGAACGCATCCTCAAGGAAAGCAACGGCCGCGTGAACATCAAGATCTTCCCGAACAACCAGTTGGGCGGGGACACCGACATGCTGGCCCAGGTGCGCTCGGGCGGCATCGACTTCTTCACGCCGTCCGCGCTGGTCATCGCGACCCTGGTGCCGGTGGCGGCGATCAACGCGGTGGGCTTCGCCTTCAAGGACTACAACCAGGTCTGGAGCGCCATGGACGGCGCGCTCGGCGCGCATGTGCGGGCGGCCATCGCGCAGCGCCGCCTCTATGCCTTCGAGAAAATGTGGGACAACGGCTTTCGCCAGACCACCAGCAGCAAGGCGCCGGTCAAGTCCGCCGCCGACATGGACGGCCTGAAGATCCGCGTGCCGGTCAGCTCGCTGCCGATCTCCATGTTCAAGGGCCTGGGCGCCGCCCCCGCCAGCCTGCAGTTCAGCGAGGTCTATTCCTCGCTGCAGACCAAGGTGGTGGACGCGCAGGAAAATCCCCTGCCCATCATCCAGGTGGCCAAGCTGTACGAAGTGCAGAAGTACTGCTCGCTCACCAACCACATCTGGGACGGCTACTGGTTCATCGCCAACGGCCGCATGTGGGAAGGCCTGCCGCAGGACCTGAAGACAGTGGTGGCGCGCGGCATCAACGAAGCCGGCCTGGCCCAGCGCGAAGACATCAAGAAACTCAACGCCTCGGTACAGTCGGACCTGGAAGGCCGAGGCCTGCTGTTCAACCAGCCGTCGGCCGACAGCTTCCGCGAACAGTTGCGCAGCGCCGGCTTCTACAAGGAATGGCAGGGCCGCTTCGGCAACGAGGCCTGGACCCTGCTGGAGCAGGCCGTCGGCAAGCTGGCCTGAGAGCGCGCCATGTCCTCCCTGTCCGCTCCCCACGCCGCGCCGCAGGCGCTGCCCGCACATCCCTTGCGCCGCGCCGCCGGGGCTCTCGACGCGCTGCTGGGCAGCGTGGTCGAACACGTGGCCGCGGCCATCGTGCTGGTCGAGATCGCCGTGCTGTTCGCGGGGGTGGTGGCGCGCTACGCCTTCCACAGCCCGCTGGTCTGGTCCGATGAGCTGGCATCCATCCTGTTCCTGTGGCTGTCCATGCTGGGCGCGGTGGTCGCCCTGCGGCGCGGCGAGCACATGCGGATGACCGCGCTGGTCAACAACGTCAGCCCCGCGCGCCGCGCCCAGCTGGAAACGCTGGCGCTGGCAGCCTCGCTGGCCTTCCTGGCGCTGATCCTGGCGCCCGCCGTGGAATACGCGCATGAAGAACACTTCATCATCACGCCCGCGCTGGAGCTGAGCAACGCCTGGCGCGCCGCCGCGATTCCCGTGGGCATGGGACTGATGGCGGTGGTGGCGCTGCTGCGCCTCTTGCGCACGCAGACCGCGCCGCAGATGCTGGCGGCGCTGGCGGGAGCTGCGGCGGTCGTCGCGCTGTTCTGGGTGGCTCAGCCGCTGTTCGGCTCGCTGGGCAAGCTGAACCTGCTGATCTTCTTCGTGGGCATCGTCGCCGCCACGGTGTTCTCGGGCGTGCCGATCGCGTTCTCCTTCGCGCTGGCCACGTTCTCCTACCTGGCCCTGACCACCAACACGCCGATGGTAGTGATGGTGGGCAGGCTGGACGAAGGCATGTCGCACCTGATGCTGCTGGCGGTGCCGCTGTTCATCTTCCTGGGCTCGCTGATCGAGATGACCGGCATGGCGCGCGCCATGATCCAGTTCCTGGCCAGCCTGCTGGGACATGTGCGCGGCGGGCTGTCCTATGTGCTGATCGGCGCCATGTACCTGGTGTCCGGCATATCGGGCTCCAAGATCGCCGACATGGCGGCCATCGCGCCCGTGCTGTTCCCGGAAATGCAGAAGCGCGGCGCCAAGCCCGGCGACCTGGTGGCGCTGCTGTCGGCCACCGGCGCGCAGACCGAGACCATTCCGCCATCGATCGTGCTCATCACCATCGGCTCGGTCACGGGCGTGTCCATCGCCGCGCTCTTCACGGGCGGACTGCTGCCGGCCGTGGTGCTGGGCCTGGCCCTGTGCTCGGTGGTGTGGTGGCGCTACCGCAAGGAAGACCTGAGCCTGGCGCAGCGCTTTAGCGCCCGCGAGATCGGACGCTTCTTCGTCATTGCCCTGCCCGCCGTGGCCCTGCCCTTCGTGATCCGCGCCGCGGTGGTCGAAGGCGTGGCCACCGCCACCGAGGTCTCGACCATAGGCATCGTGTACTCGGCGGTGGTCGGCCTGCTGATCTACCGGCGCTTCGACTGGGCCAGATTGAAGCCCATGCTGATCGAGACCGCCTCGCTGTCCGGCGCCATCATGCTGATCGTGGGTTGCGCCACGGCCATGGCCTGGGCGCTGACGCAGTCCGGCTTCTCCGGCGACCTGGCGAAGCTGATGGCGGGCATGCCCGGCGGCAGCTACGGCTTTCTGGCCGTGTCCATCGTGGCCTTCATCATCCTGGGCAGCGTGCTGGAAGGCATCCCCGCCATCGTGCTGTTCGGCCCGCTGCTGTTCCCGATCGCGGTGCAGGCCGGCGTGCACGAGGTGCACTACGCCATGGTGGTGATCTTCGCCATGGGCATAGGCCTGTTCGCGCCGCCTTTCGGCGTGGGCTACTACGGCGCCTGCGCCATCAGCCGCGTCGATCCCAACGAAGGCATAGGCCCGATCTGGGGCTACGTCGCCGCGCTGCTCGTGGGCCTGGTGATCGTCGCCGCCTTCCCCTGGTTCTCCATCGGTTTCCTGTGAGGTCCGCGGCCCCATCGGGGCCGCTCCCTCCCGACATCCTCAATCCCTTTCCCGCAAAGAATCCATCATGAGTCGTTTCCTGGGCGAAATCCGCCAACTCGGTTATGTGGTGCACGACATCGAAGCCGCCATGGATTACTGGAGCGCCACGCTGGGCGTCGGCCCCTGGTACTACAACCCGCGCGTGCCCATCGTCAACTACCAGTACGACGGCGCAAGCCACGAGCCGCACAACTCGGTGGCGCTGGCGAACTCCGGCTTCGTGCAGGTCGAGCTGATCCAGACCCGCAACGACGTGCCCTCCATGTACCGCGACTTCCTGCAGGCCGGCCGCACCGGGCTGCAGCACGTGGCCTACTGGACCGAAAGCTACGACGCCGACCTGGAGCGCCTGCTGGCGCAGGGCTTCAAGCCCAAGATGAGCGGCGAAGTGGGCGAGAAAGGCCGCTTCATCTACTTCGACACCGAGTACCACCCCGGCACCGTGATCGAGCTGTCCGAAGTAGCCGGCCCCAAGGGCCGCCTGTTCGACCTGATCCGAGACAGCGCCCAGGATTGGGACGGCAAGGACCCCGTGCGCCCCTTCCCCGACCTGAACCGGATCTGATCCCCTTACCCGCCACCGCCGCCATGAATTCCCAATCGTTTACCGCCACCTACCTGATCGAAACCCCGCTGGACCCCGCAAAGGTCGCGGAGGTCATGGCCGGCGAGCAATCCTGCGGCACCTTCACCCGGGTGCAGGGCGAAACCGACGAGCTGCGCGCCCGCGCCCGGGCGCGCATCGAGTCCATCGAGCCCCTGGAATCCGCGTCAGCGCCCAGCCTGCCCAACGCCTGGCTGGCGCGGCAGCCTGGCGGCATGCCCGGCCGCTACCGGCGCGCCCGCGTGCGCATCGCCTTTCCCGTGGCCAACGTCGGCGCCAACCTGCCGACGCTGGCCGCCACGGTGGGCGGCAATCTGTACGACCTGGGCGAAGTCACCGGGCTGCGCCTGGAAAGCATGGAGCTGCCGGCCAACTACCGCGCCCAGTTCGACATGCCGCGCGTCGGCATCGCCGGCACGCGGCAATTGACGGGCGTGGCGCGCGGTCCGCTGGTGGGCACCATCATCAAGCCCAACGTGGGCCTGTCGCCCGAGCAGACCGCGCATCTGGCGGCGCAGCTGTGCGCCGCGGGCGTGGACTTCATCAAGGACGACGAAGTCTGCGCCAACCCTGCCCACGCGCCGCTGGCGCAACGCGTCGCCGCCGTCATGGCGGTGGTGCGCGCGCACCGCGAACGCACCGGGCGGCAGGTCATGGTGGCGTTCAACATCAGCGACGAGACCGACGCCATGCGCCGCCACGCCGACCTGATCGAACGCGAAGGCGGCGCCTGCGTCATGGCCAGCCTGAACCATTGCGGCTACTCGGCCATCCAGACCCTGCGCCGCGGCACCCCGCTGGCGCTGCACGGCCACCGCAACGGCTATGGCGCGCTGTCGCGCCACCCCATGCTGGGCGTGGGCTTCCAGGCCTACCAGACGCTGTGGCGCCTGGCCGGCGTGGACCATATGCACGTGCACGGCCTGCAGGGCAAGTTCGCCCAGGAAGACACCGAAGTCGTCGAGTCCGCGCGCGACTGTCTGGCTTCGCTGACCCCCGGGATCGACGATCCCGTCATGCCCGCGTTCTCGTCGGGCCAATGGGCCGGCACCGTGCCCGCCACCTGGGCCGCCGTGCGCAGCGACGACCTGCTGTTCATGTCCGGCGGCGGCATCCTGGCGCACCCCGACGGCCCCGCCGCCGGCGTGCTCAGCATCCGCCAGGCCTGGCAGGCCATGCGCGACGGCGAGCGCCTGGAAGACTACGCGCGCAACGCGCCGGAACTGCGGCGCGCCATCGAATTTTTCGGCGGACGCGCATGAGCGCAGCGGCGCAGGAAGAAACGCGGCCGCGGCTGGGCTGGTACGGCGACGACTTCACTGGCGCCACCGACACGCTGGCCGAAACCGCGCGCGCCGGCCTGCGCAGCCTGCTGTTCCTGGGCGTGCCCACGCGGGAACAGCTGCGGCGCGCCGGACCGCTGGACGCCATCGGCATCGCGGGTGCTGCGCGCGGCATGGCGCCGGCAGACATGCAGGCCGAGCTGCACGCCGTGGGGCGCTACATGGCGGGCGCCGGCGTGCGCGTGCTGCACTACAAGTGCTGCTCCACCTTCGACAGCGCGCCGCACGTGGGCAGCATCGGCGCCGCCGTGCGCGAGCTGCGCCGCCACATGCCCAACCCGCTGGTGCCCATCGTCGGCGGACAGCCCAGCATCGGCCGCTATTGCAGCTTCGCCCAGCTGTTCGCGCGCGCGGGCGCCGCGCCCGAGATCCATCGCATCGACCGCCACCCGGTCATGAGCGTGCATCCCGTCACCCCCATGCACGAGGCCGACCTGCGCCTGCACCTGGCGGCGCAAGGCCTGGCGGACATCCGCTCCCTGCCGCACACGGCCTATCCGCGCCTGCGGCGGGCGGCGGATGCGCCGCTGCTGGACGACTGGGTGGACCAGGTCATCGAGAGCAGCGACGGACCGCTGCTGCTGGACCTGGTCGACGAGGAACAGCTTGCCATCATCGGCCGCCTCCTCTGGCGCGCGGCGACCTGCCTGCCTGTGCTGGCGGTCGGCCCCAGCAGCGTACAGCAGGCGCTGGCCCGCGCCATGCCGGCCGGCGGCTCCAGCGCCACGGCCACGCCGCTGCAAGCCGCCTCGGGCCCCGTGCTGGTCGTGGCCGGCAGCCTGTCCCCCGTCACCGCCAGGCAGATCGCCGCGTGCCGGCAATACCAGCGCCAGCCGCTGCAGGCGGAACGGCTCTTGCGGGATCCGGCCTATGCCGCGCAACAGGCGCAGCAAGCCGCGGCCGCGCTGGCGCAGGGGCGCAACGTGCTGGCGCACACCGACCGGCCCGACCAGCCGCTCACCGCGCATCAGACCGCCGCGACGGCCCGCGCCACCGGACAACTGGTGGCGGACATCGTGCGCGCCAGCGCGCAGGCCGGCGCGCCCCTGTCGCGCATCGGCATCGCCGGCGGCGACACCTCCAGCCAGGCCACCCTGGCCCTGGACGTCTGGGGCCTGGCGTTCCGCTGCGTGCTGGCGCCCGGCGTCACCGTCAGCCTGACTCGCAGCGACGACCCCGTGACCGACGGCATCGAGCTGATGCTCAAGGGCGGGCAGATGGGCGGCGATCTGCTGTTCGACGAGCTGGCGTTGGGGCAGGACTGAAGGCCGGGCGCGCCCGGGTTATGCTGCGCCGGTGCGCCCAAGCGACGGGCGCGGCATACCCAGGAGACTTGCCCGCATGAACTGGCCGCTACGCGCATGCACCATGGCCGCCATCGCCGTGTGCGCGTCCACGGCGCTTTCGGCCCCTGCCAACCAGGCCGAATGGACCTCCGGCGCAGTGCGCAAGCTGCAGAGCCATCTGGAAATGCCGAAAGAGGCATACGAATTGGACGGGCCGCTCAGCCTGCGCCTGCGCCTTACCGTGCTGCGCGACGGCAGGATCGACGCGGTGGAGCTGGCCAGTTCCTCGGGGGTTGTCGCGGTCGACAAGGCCGCGGTGCGCATGGTCCGGCGCGCCAGTCCGCTGCCCGCGTTCACCAGCGACATGCGGGCCGACAGGGAAATCCTGATGCTGCCGGTGCGGTTCCAGATAGTCGACGCGCCCGCCAGCGACGCCGAGCGCCGCTATGCCAATCCCGCGCGCGGCTTTGGCGTGACGGTGCCTGCCGCCTACCGGATCGTGAAGCACGGAAAGTCCGACGAATTCGACGTGCTGGTCGAGATCGCCAGCGCCAGCGGCACGCCGCAAGCCGCGGACGCGGCCGGCTATCTGTGTGCCGTCGGCTTCAGCACGCCGCGCAAATCATTGAAGACGCATCCCGGCGCCGAAGCGCCGCTCTCCGCCGCGCAGCGCATGGCCGCGGCCGAGACGATCCTGGCCGCGCAGGGCGAATCGCCCGAGCAGCGCAGCGGCTTTGAGCTGCAAGGCGCCCGGGGCACCGACTATGTCGCGCCCGCTGGCGCCAGACTGGACGGCACGCCCCTGCTGGAATACAAGGCCCTGCTGGATACCGCTACCCTGCGCGTCGCCATGAGCTGCACCACGACGCGCGACGACATGCCCTCGGCCCTGGCCGGTTTCCGGAAGATACGGGACGGGATCAGCCTGCGCGAGCAAAAGCCCGGCCCCGCCGCGCGCTAATCCAGCATTTCGAAATAGGGCGCCATGCGCTCGCGCGACCTCAGGATGTGGTCCCGCATGGCCTCTTGCGCGCCTTCGGCGTTACGCTCGTTCAGCGCCCGCACGATGCGCGCGTGCTCGGTCACGGCCTCTTCCGTGACCCGCGAGTGAAAGCGCAGCCGGAACAGATGGGTATGCGCGTATAGCCGGGCCAGCGCTTCGGCAAGCAGTTCATTGCCGCTCTGTTCCGCGATCCAGGAGTGGAACTGCGCGTCGAGCACGGCGAATTTGCCATAGGCCACGCGCGCGTCATCGGCGCTCGGGGCGCTCATCGCCGCGGACAGCGCGGCCAGTTCCTGCAGCGATGCGTCCGTCATGCGTTGCGCTGCCAACCCCGCCCCGAATGGCTCCAGCTGCAAGCGCAGTTCATACATCTGCTCAAAGCGTCTGCGCGTAGGCATGGGCGCCGCGCTGTAGCCCACGTGATGCGTCTTGACCACGAGGCCTTCGGTTTCAAGCCGGATCAGCGCGGCGCGTATCGGCGTTTGCGACACGCCCAGTTCACGCACTAGCGCATCGACCGCGATACGCATGCCGGGCGCGATCTTCAAGGAAATGAGCTGCGACAGCAGCGTTTCATAGACCTCATCGCCCAAGGACCGCACGCGCTCGCCCAGGCGCTGGCTGGCTGCCGGCGTGGTCGAGGGTACGGCTGCGGAACCGCGAGAGAGCGTCGTCATGATTGTTTCACCCTGATTTGCCAACAATGTGTTGACGTCCAATTTGTTACGAGGTTAGCATAAATCAGATCGTATTTCAGATCCGATCGGATTTAACAACTCAATGACACTATGACGACAACGATAAAAATGGGGGAGGCAAGGAAGGTCTGCATCCGTGCGCTGGAACTGGCCGGAACCCCGGCCGACCACGCCGCGACGCAGACCGACCTGCTGCTTGAAGCCGAATTGCGCGGCCGCGCGTCCCACGGCCTGCTGCGCCTGCCGCGCATCATCGAACGCATCCGCAACGGCGTGGCCGACCCGAAAACCCGCGGCACGGCCGTCTGGCGCTCCCCTGCCTTCCTGGACATGGATGGTGAACGCGGCCTGGGTCCGGTGATCGCGCTGGCAGCCCTGGACCAGATCCGCGAACGCGCCCGCGAGACCGGAATCGCCATCGCGGCGGTAAGCAACAACAACCATATCGGCATGCTGGCGCTCTACGCGGAGCAAGCGGCGCGCGAGGGCCAGATCCTCCTGGCCCTGTCGACCAGCGAGGCCCTGGTCCATCCCTGGGGCGGCCGCCACGCCCTGATCGGCACCAACCCGATCGCCATCGGCGTGCCTACCGCGGACGAACCGTTCGTGCTGGACATGGCCACCAGCCAGGTCGCCATGGGCAAGATCCACGACTACGCCAACCATGGCCGGCCGCTCGAGCCCGGCTGGGCGCTCGACGGCGCCGGCGACCCCACCACGGACGCCGAAGCTGCCAAGGCAGGCGCACTGGCCCCCTTCGGCGAAGCCAAGGGTTACGCGCTGGGCCTGGCATTTGAGGTGCTGGTCGCCAGCCTGACGGCATCCGCGCTGGGCAATGCCGTCAAGGGCACGCTGGATTCCAGCGAAATATGCAACAAGGGCGACGTCTTCATTGCGATCGAGGCCGGGTCCGGCGTGATTGCCAACCGCATCACCAGATACCTGGATGACATCCGCGCCTGCCCCGCCCTGCTGCCCGAGCGGCCCGTCGCGGTGCCAGGCGATCGGGCGCGCGCCGAACGCCGCCTGCGCCTGGATGCGGGCATCGAACTGGCCGACGAAGTCTGGCGCCGCATCCTCGACCTGGCGCAATGCACCGCCTGAATTCCCCAAGACTCTCCTTCAAGGATCCACAATGAATGAATTGTTTGGAATCATGCGCGCGCCGCGCGCCGTGCTGTTCGGAAACGGACAGCGTCTTGCGCTGGGCCGCGTCGCGGCCGCGCTCGGCCAGCGCGCGCTGATCTGCACCGACGAGCGCTTCGCCGCCACGGCGGAGATGTCCGCACTGCTCGCCACGCTGGAAAGCGCCGGCGTGCGCGTCCAGGTGTATGACCGCACCCAGCCGGACCTGCCCGTCGAGGGCGTCTACGAATGCGTGGCGGCGCACGGCGCATTCCAGCCAGAGGTGGTCGTCGGATTGGGCGGCGGTAGTTGCCTGGACATGGCCAAGCTCGTCAGCCTACTGCTGACGCATGGCGGGAAGGCCTCCGATTACTACGGCGAATACAAGGTGCCCGGCCCGGCGATACCCGTGATCGCGCTACCCACCACATCGGGCACGGGCTCCGAGGTCACGCCCGTCGCCGTGCTGGCCGACAGCGCTCGCGATCTGAAGGTGGGCGTCTCCAGCCCGCACCTGATTCCCCACACCGCCATCTGCGATCCCGAACTGACACTGACCTGCCCCAAGGGACTTACTGCCATCGCCGGCGCCGACGCCTTGACCCACGCCATCGAAGCGCTGACCGCGGTCCGTCGCAGCCCGGATGCCGACATTGCGCAGACCCGCGTATTCGTCGGCAAGAACGCCTTCAGCGACCAGCAGGCGCTGATTGCCATCCGCGCGCTCGCTGCCTATCTGCCGCGCGCCGTCGACGACGGCTCCGACCTTCATGCCAGGGGCCAGGTCATGGCCGCGGCGCTTGCCGCCGGCCTGGCCTTCGGCGTGGCGGGCACCGCGGCGGCGCACGCCATCCAATACCCGATCGGCGCGCTGACGCACACGGCGCACGGCGCGGGCGTGGCCACCCTGATGCCCTATGTCATGGATTTCAATGCAACCGCCTGCAGCGCCGACTATGCGGCCATCTCGGCGGCAATGGGAGACACGGAAACGGATCCCGCGCGCCTCGCCGCCAACGCCCCGCGCCATGTGTACGAACTGTTCTCGCGCATCGGCATCCCCGCGACGCTGGCCGGTCTGGGCGTGCGCGCCGACCAGCTCGAATGGATCGCCGCGCAATCCATGCTGGCCGCGCGCCTGGTCACGAACAATCCGCGCCCGCTGGACCAGGACGGCATCGCCGCCATCGTGGCCGCCGCCCATGCAGGGCACGGATCGTTTCGCGCATCTTGACAACCCGCCTTCCCCCCACATCCGGAGCTGACGCATGACCATCGAGGCCAACAAGCTGTCCACTGACCTTTACATCGACGGCGCCTGGCGCGCCTCCACCTCGGGCCGTCGCATCGACGTATACGACCCGTCCACCGAACAGGTGATCGCCAGCGTGGCGGACGCGACGCTCGAGGACGCCGCCGCGGCCGTGGATGCGGCCGCGCGCGCCGCCGCCGGCTGGGCTGCCACGCCGGCCCGCCAGCGCGGCGAAATCCTGCGCAAGTGCTATGAACTGATGATGCGGGACGCCGACAGTCTTGCGCGCCTGATTTCCCAGGAAAACGGCAAGGCGCTGACCGACGCTCGCGGCGAGGTCGCCTACGCCGCCGAGTTCTTCCGCTGGTTTTCCGAGGAGGCGGTGCGCATCAACGGCGATATCAGCGTGTCGCCCGGCGGCGCCAGCCGCATCATCGTGCAATACCAGCCCATAGGCATCGCGCTGCTGGTCACGCCGTGGAACTTCCCCGCGGCCATGGCCACCCGCAAGATCGCGCCCGCCCTGGCTGCCGGCTGCACCTGCATCCTCAAGCCCGCCACCGAGACTCCCTTGACCGCCTACGCCGTCATGCGCCTGCTGGAAGAAGCCGGCGTGCCTGCGGGCGTGGTCAACGTATTGACGACTTCGTCGGCGGGCAAGTTCGCCAACGCGGTGCTGGACGACCCGCGCGTGCGCAAGCTCTCCTTCACCGGCTCGACGGAAGTGGGCCGCGTACTGCTGCGCAAGGCGGCGGACTCCGTCATCAGCTGCTCGATGGAGCTGGGCGGCAACGCGCCGTTCCTGGTCTTCGACGACGCGGACATCGATGCCGCCGTGGAAGGCGCCATGATCGCCAAGATGCGCAATGGCGGCGAAGCCTGCACGGCGGCCAATCGCTTCTACGTGCAGCGCGGCGCGGTCGAACAATTCAGCGCCCGCTTCGCCGCGCGCATGGCTGCGCTGAAGACCGGCGACGGCGTCGATCCCGGCACGCAATGCGGTCCCTTGGTCAATGCGGGCGCGGTGGACAAGGTGGCATCGTTGGTGGCCGACGCCGTCGCCAAGGGTGCGCGGATCAAGGCCGGCGGCAAGCGGCTGGACCGCACCGGCCACTTCTACGAGCCCACCGTGCTGGTCGATGTGCCCGCCGACGCCGACCTGCTGACTGAAGAGATCTTCGGCCCCGTGGCGCCCATCGTGGCCTTCGATACCGAGGACGAGGCCGTGGCCTTGGCCAACGCCACCGAATACGGATTGGTGGCATACGTCTATACCCGCGACCTGGCGCGCGGCCTGCGCGTATCCGAACGCATAGAAAGCGGCATGATCGCCCTGAACCGCGGCCTGGTATCGGATCCCGCAGCGCCCTTCGGCGGCGTCAAGCAAAGCGGCCTGGGCCGCGAAGGCGCGCACCACGGCCTGCTGGAGTTCATGGAAGCCAAGTACATATCGACCAGCTGGTAAGCCCTGACGGCCGCGTCCCGGGCGCGGCCGTCCCTTCGATTTCGAAACCTACACGAGGAGACAGCCAGACATGGCTAAGTATGAAATTGCGACCATCGACGGCGATGGCATCGGTCCGGAGGTCTGCCAATCGGCAATCACCGTGCTGAAGGAAGCCTGCGGCGCCGGCCTGCTCTCATTCAGCAGCTACGACGGCGGCGCCGACCACTACGTCAGGTCGGGCCAGGTTCTGCCCGACGACACCTACGCGGCCTGCAAGGCGGCCGACGCCATCCTGCACGGCGCGGCGGGCATGCCCGGCGTGACCTACCCCGATGGCACCGAAGTCGGAAACGACCTGCATCTGCGCCTGCGCTTCCGGCTGGACCTGTACGCCAACGTGCGCCCGATCCGCCTTTACCAAGGCGTCGATTCGCCGCTCAAGCATTTCAAGCCGGGACAGATCGACTACGTCATCGTGCGCGAGAACACCGAAGGCCTTTACGCCAGCCGCGGCGGCGGGATCGTGCTGCGCGATGAAGTGGCCACCGACACCATCGTCGTCACCCGCAAGGGCATCGAACGGGTCGCCCGCTTTTCCTTTGAGCTGGCCCGCCAGCGCTCAGGCGCGCCGCGCGACGGCAAGCGCCGCGTCACGGTATGCGACAAGGCCAACATCCTGCGGACCTACGCCTTCTTCCGCGCGGTCTGCGACGACGTGGCCGCCAGCTACCCCGACGTCGAAATCGATTACGCCTATGCCGACGCCATCACGGTGCACATGCTCAAGCGGCCGGACTTCTATGACGTGATCGTGGCGGAAAACATGTTCGGCGACATCATCTCCGACCTGGGCGCCGCCACGATAGGCGGCATGGGCCTGTCGGCTTCCGCCGAACTGGGCGATACCCACGGGCTCTTCCAGGGCGCGCACGGTTCCGCGCCCGACATCGCCGGCCAGAACGCCGCCAGTCCGCTGGCCACCATCCTGTCGGGCGCGCTCATGCTGCGCTGGCTGGGCGACAAGCATGCCGATGCCGCGCTCTCCGAATCCGCGCAACGCATCGAGCGCGCGGTCGAGCAAGTGCTTGCCAAAGGCGACCACGTGCCGCGCGACCTGGGCGGCACGGCAAGCTGCACCGACATGACCCAGGCCGTCTGCCGCGCGTTGTCGCGCTGACGGCAAGGCCGATCCCCACATAGAAAAGCAAATACGAGGAGACACTCCATGCTACGCATCACCCCCATCCTGTGCGCCGTCCTGGCCGCAGCTGCCTTTGCCGCTCCCGCCGCCGCCCAGGACTATCCCAGCCGCGCCATCACGGTCATCGTGCCCTTCGCGCCCGGCGGCACCAGCGACACGCTGGGCCGCCTGGTGGCCACGTCGCTGTCCAAACAACTGGGCCAGACGGTGGTCGTCGAAAACTCCGGCGGAGCCGGCGGCCTTATCGGCATGCAGAAGCTGCAGAAGAGCGCACCGGACGGCTACACCCTGGCCTTCAACAACATGTCCCTGGCGATCCTGCCGCATCTGCATCCCAAGGCCAAGTACGATCCGCAAAAGGAATTGGCGCCCATCGGTATCGTCGCGACCGTGCCCATGGTGCTGTCGGTCAGCAACAAGAGCGGCATCCAGGATCTGCCCGCCATGCTCAAGCGCATCCGCGACGTGAACGCGGTCAAGCTCAACCTGGGCTCCAGCGGCCCGGGCAGCACGGCGCATCTGGCCGAGGCCATGTTCCTGCACTTCGCCGACGCGCGCGGCGAGCTCATCCCCTACCGCGGCACAGGCCCGGCGCTGACCGACTTGATGAGCGGCATGATTGATGGGGTCATCGACCAGACCGTGACCATGCTGCCCCTGCATCAGGACAAGCGCGTCAAGGCCATTGCCGTGACCGGAACCGCGCGCCTGGCGCAAAGTCCGGACATCCCCACCTTTGCCGAGGGTGGATTGCCCGAATTCGACCTGGCCATCTGGAACGGTCTGGTGGCGCCCGCCGGCACGCCGCAGCCTGTCGTCGACAAACTGGCCGCCGCCCTGTCGCAGGCCATAGACACTCCCGAGTTCAAGACCCGCCTGGAACAATTGGCGGCACAGGCGCCCGCCGCCCAGGAACGCGGTCCCGTCGCATTCTCCGACCTGCTCAAACGCGACTCGGAGCGCGTGTCCTCGCTGGTCAAGAGCGCGAACCTGCTAGGCGCCAACTGAGCGCCGCGGGCGGCCTCAGCGCCCATGCCAATACCGCCGCCCGCGCTCCCGCTCTGCCCAGACCTCCAGGCCCCGGGCGTCTGACCTCGCCATCACCGCGCCATCGCGGTCGCTGCGCCAGAACGCCGCGCCGGCGCGCGTCCACCGCAGTTCCACCGCGCGGGCCGGATGGCGGAAACGGTTCAGGTGCCCCGCCTGCGCGATCACATGGCCGGCGGCGGACGCGTCCACCAGATCCCTGCCCGAGGACGAGGCCGAGCCGTGATGCGGCGCCATCACCACGTCGACCCGCGGCAATGTCTGGGCCAGCACGCTTTCCTGAGCCACGCCCACATCACCCGTGAGCAGCAGCGCATGCGACGTTCCCTGCACCAGCAACACGCAGCTATCGGCATTGCGGCCCTGCCCGTTCTTGCCACTGGCATCCGCCGGATTCAGGAAGGTGAACGCCACGCCATCGGCTTCCCAACCCTGGCCCCGCAGGCAACGCCCCAGATCCTTGGGCAGCGGCGGCGCGGCGCTGCCGGCCTCCGGCCACATCCGGATGTCGCGGCGCAGAAACGCGGCCAGATCGAACGAGGCAAAGCTGCGCGATGACGGTACCGCCGCCAGCACCGCCCGCAGTCCGCCCACGTGATCCAGGTCGGCATGCGACAGCACCAGCACGTCCAGCTGCCGGATGCCGCGCGCCAGCAGAAACGGCGCGACGACGCGTTCACCCGCGTCGCTGCCGCCGTAATGACGCGGTCCGGCATCGAACAACAGGGTCTGGGTGGCTGTCTCCACCAGGATGGCGCTGCCTTGTCCCACGTCCACTGCGCTCATGCGCCAGTGTCCCGGCTCGGGCCGGTCGGGCCGCCAGAACAGCAGCGGCACCATGCAGATCCATCCCAGATGCCTGCCTGGCCATCCGCGTACCTGCAACGCCCACGCCATGCCCGCAACGGCCAACAGCAGCCATGGCCATGGCGCTGCCGCAACCGGCACGCTGGCCCAGGACGCGCTGCCTACCCAGGATACGGGCGCCATGGTCAGGTCGAACGCCTGTAACCCCCACTGGCCGGCATGCGCGGCCAACCCCTGCGCTCCCGGCAACACCGACAGGGCCGCGCACAGCAAGGCCAGCGGCGTCACGACGAAAGTCACGACGGGAATCGCCACCGCATTGGCCAGCGGCGATCCCAGCGATACCTGGTGCACCAGAAAGGCCAGCAAGGGCGTCAGGCCCACGGTCACCATCAGTTGCAGGCGTGCCGCCTGTGCCAGCCTGGCCGCGCAACGCCGGCGCCAACTGGCCTCGCGGTCAACCGGCGCATCCGCGATGCGCAACAGCACCGCCACCGCGCCGAACGACAACCAGAATCCCGCCGATACCGGTGCCCACGGATCCAGCGCCACCACCACCGCGGCCGCGCAGGCCAGTACCCGGCCGCCCGACAGCGGCAGGCGCGACACCGTGGCGGCCAGCACCACCGACAACATGAAGAACGTGCGGCGCGCGGGCACGCCCCAGCCGGCCAGCAGGCAATACAGCAGCGCAACCAGCGCGGCCGCCGCCCCGCCCGCCACGCGCGCCGGCACATGCTCGGCCAGCCCCGCGCCGCGCCAGCGTCCACGGCGCCACAGCGCCGCCACCAGCAGTCCGGCGATGCCCGCTATCGAGGTCACATGCATGCCGCTGATCGACACCAGATGCGTAATGCCGCTGCGGTTGAACAACAGCCAATCCTCGCGCGCCACGCCGGCCTGATCGCCGATGGCCAGGGCGATCATCACCGGCGCATAGCGATGCTCCCCCAAGGCCGAACGCAAGCCCTCCCGCACCCGGTGGCGCGCCCGCTCGATCGCAATGCCCGGCGTCGCCCAGGGCCGGTCCGCCAGCAGCCGCGGCTGCCCGCGCACCGTGCCGACCGCGCGTATCCCTTGCGCGAACATGCGCCCTTCCACATCTGGCCCGGCGGGATTCAGCAAACCGCGCGGACGCCGCAGCACCAGCGCCATGCGCCAGACCTGGCCGGGCTTGAGTTCGGGAAGCACGGCCTGCGGGCCGGGCGGCGCCTGCCAGGTGACCTGGATGCGCGAGGGGATGCCGGGTGTCGCGGGCTCGTCCAGTTCGGCCAGAAAGCGCCGGCTGCGCTCGTCGCCGTCGGGCAAGCTAGCCACGCGCAGCGCCAGGCGCGACACGGCGTCCTGATGCTCGTCCGACAGCGCGTCGTCCAGCCGGAACTGCGCTTGCAGGCTGGCATCAAGCAAGCCCGCGCACAGGCCCAGCATCAGGACCGCGAGCCTGCGCGCCGCGCAATGCCGCCGGCGCAGGCCGACAACGGCCGCAAGCAGGCACGCCCCGGCCAGCGACCATGCAGCCCCGGCTCCTGGAAGCCGCGGCCATAGCTGGACCAGCCCGGCGCCCGCCACGAACGCCACGCAAAATATTCGGCCTGTGATGTACGCCTCCCGAAATGGGACAGCGTAGAGCGCGGCGCTGCGGCGCAGTAGATAGTGTGTATGTTTTGAGCCATCCCGGTCGAACGCAACTTCGAAGAAGCTGCGCCGCCACGCGATGGAAGAGGCTGTCGGGAACCTTGGAAATCGCGCTTCGCCGGAACCCGATGCGGTCGATAGGCGTCAGCAGCTTCTGCTAGCTGGCGGATGCGCTGGCAACCTGTGTGGCGAACACGCTGGGCGGCAAGCCATCGGCAACCTGCTTGAATGACTTTTCCAACATTGAAGACAACTGATCGAACTGCCACGGGCTCGTGGAGCTGATCTGACGGATCTCTTCCGGATTGCTGTACAGCCCGACATCGAGGCCGCCGGCGGACAGCGTACGCCCGCTAAGCCAGCCCGAACGCTCGCTGGCAAGATATAGCGCGATCGGCGCAATGTGCTCCGGCTTGAGCGCGGCTATTCCACCATTGTCCGCATCACCCACTGCCTTGTCGCTGGGAATAGTGCCGGTCAGCCGGGTCGCGGCCACCGGAGCAATGGCGTTGGCCGTGACCCCATAGCGCGCGAGCCCTTGCGCCAGCGAGTATGTCAGGCCCACCACTCCCATCTTGGCGGCGGCATAGTTCGCCTGCCCGGGAGACCCTTGCAGGCCCGACGCCGAAGTGAAGTTGATGATGCGATAGTTCCCTTCCGGGTTGCGCTGCTGGCGAAAGTACGCCGCTGCCGGCTGAACGGTACTGAAATGGCCCTTCAGGTGCACGCGGATGACGGCATCCCAATCCGCTTCGGTCATGTTGAAGATCATCCGGTCGCGAAGAATGCCCGCGACATTGACCAAGATATCGAGCTTCCCGAACTTCGCCACTGCCGTCTCGACCAGCCGCCGCCCGGTTGCCACGTCGGCAATATCACCGGCGTCGGCCACGGCGCTGCCTTTGAGATCGTTGATCTGTTCGGCGACACGATGCACCGGGCCGTCGTCGCCGCCTGTGCCGTCCGGCCCGGTTCCCAGATCGTTGATGACCAGATTCGCGCCCTCTCGCGCAAACGCGAGGGCCAGAGCGGCGCCGATTCCCTGTCCTGCTCCCGTGATGATCGCAGTACGGCCTTTCAGGATTCCCATGCTCAAATCTCCATTTTGGATGTGTCGTAACGATCCCTAAGAACATTCTTTTGCAGCTTCCCTGCCTCCGAGCGGGGCAGCTCATCGAGAAATTCATACCGTCGAGGGCATTTGTAGCCAGCCAGGGATTGGGCCGCGTGGGCCGCGAGTTCTTGAATCAGGCCCGCCCGGTCGCAGCCTGCGTCGACCGGCTGTATTACCGCCAGGACGCTCTGCCCCCATTCGGGGTCATGCACGCCGATGACCGCAACATCCTTTACCGATCGATGGGTGATCAGGCGGCCTTCGATTTCAGCGGGATAGATATTCACGCCCCCCGACAGAATCAGATCATTGCGGCGATCGAGAATGAACAGGAAGCCATCCTCATCGAGGGTGCCGATATCGCCAGAGGTCGCGTAGCCATCGGCGAGATGAGTCGATCGCGTCTTTTCTTCGTCCTTGTGATAGGCGAAATCCGTCATGCCGTTGCGCGAAAAGATCACGCCTGCTTCGCCAGCCGGCAACTCCTGGCCGCTCTCATCGACAATCTTGAGTGTTGTTCCAGGCGCCGCACGGCCCACCGTTCCCGGCTTTCTCAGCCAGTCTTCCGGGCCCACCACCGAGTAGATGCCTGCCTCTGTCGAACCAAGGTATTCCCAGATCTTGGGTCCGAACCAATCCAGCATCTGGTGTTTGACATCGATCGGGCAAGGCGCGCCGGCATGCACGACGCATTTCAAACTGGAAACATCGTACTTTTCGCGATTCTCGAGCCGCAGCAGTCTGACAAAATGCGTCGGCACCATATGCACGGTCGAGACCCGATACTTTTCAATATCGCGCAATACGAGCTCAGCATCGAACTTGTTGCGGCAAACAACCGTATGGCCGCGGTGCAGGGACGACATCGCCCATGCTCCAGGCGCCGAATGATATAGGGGCGAAAACACCAGGTGGCAACCCGGGTCGTGACTGGCGCCAATCAGATCAAGTAGATCCGGTTGACCATCGAGCATCTCCTCCGGGCTCTTGTCCGAGAGTACGCGCTTCACACCCCTGGGCCTGCCGGTGGTGCCCGATGTATAGCTCATCCACGAACCTGCGCTGCGCTGATCGGGCTTGCGGCTGTCCGCCTTCAATTCGTCAAAACCGCCCCAGCCAGCCTCGGCCCCGCCGACGGTAAAGCGCAACGTCGGCAATTCGACCGCGGCAAGGCCAGGCGCGAACCCATGCGACGCGATCAGCATCCTTGAATCGCTATCGCGCAAGATATAGGCGACCTCATCGACAGTGAGGTGCCAATTGATCGGCACCATGTACAAGCCGAGCTGCCCCGTGGCCAGCGCAAGCTCGAAATATGCCTGGCGGTTTTCAAGAAGCACGGCGACGGCATCGCCTCTGCGCAGGCCTCGTGCGCGCAGTCCATTCGACAATCTGTTGACCTCGTCGAGCAGCCCGCCAAAGGTCACCGATGCTCCGTCCGGCTCAATGCATGCAATGCGTTCGGGGTGCCTGCAAGCGACGCTATAGAAACCTTTCGATTCGGGTCCTGGGCCATGCATGGGTCTTCCTCCAATGATTTGCTGAGCAAACTCGTTTTTCTGTCCGGAAACTATTGCTTCAATTTACAGACGATTATTGTCTGTAAATACTAGTGTTGCACCTACCCCAGTGTCAAGGACTAAATCCATCGCCCTGTTTCACGGGCTTCGCGGCAAGTTCCTCAACAAAAAACGCACAGCCAATCCGAAAATCTTGTCACCTCAATAGGCGACGACTACCGCCTCGCCCAGCAACTTCTGCCCGCCATTCTGATCCTGGCAGCCCAGGCTCAGCGTGACCAGCCTCTCTCCATTGGCCGCGGACTTTTCGATCACGCGGCCCATGCACCTTGGCTGGTCGCCTACGTTCGTGATCCCGGTGAATCTCACCGATATGCTGCGTATGTCTTCCTGCGGCGCCAGCCTTGTCAGCAATCTTCCCAGATAGGCCGCCGAAAGCATGCCGTGTGCGAATACATCCGGCATGTCGGCTTTTCGGGCGAAATCGATGTCCACATGAATCGGGTTATGGTCGCCGGATGCGCCGCAATACAGCGCCAATGTGGTCCGGGTGATGGCCGGAATATCCGTCAGCGCGATCTCGTCCCCGACAGAGATGGCGGAATAATCAAGTCTTTGCACGTGCATTCTCCTTATCCGTTTCTACGTTCGACGAGTGTGCAGCGAAGCTGAGCCACTGCCTCCCCATTGGCATCGCTCACGGCAGTCTCCATGACGACAAAATGAAGCTGGCCGTTCTTCTTGTCGTATACGTCGGCCACCTTGGTTTCAAACTGCAGGACGTCGTCTGCATGGACCATCTTGCTATAGGTGAACGCCTGCTCGGCATGCAGAATGCGCGCCAGGTCCAGCTTCAAGATCGAGAGGGTATTGCCGCTACCCGAGACCTCGCTATTGAGACAGAACAAGAAGGTCGGTGGAACTGGAATACCCCTGTACCCGGCGTCGCGCGCCGCGGATTCATCGGAGTAGATCGGATTGTCCTCCCCGATCGCCTTTGAAAAGAACTTCAACCGCCCTCTTTCTACCGTCGCGGTTCCGCGAGACAGAATCGTCCCGATATCAGTCGGCTCAGCCATTGCGCATCTCCGTGGAAAAGAATTTCGCCTTGGTGCGCACAGGCTCGCCAGACCACCAGCCCCTTGCCGATGGAACTGTTGACATGCCCATGCGCCAGCACTACTATTTTCAGACATTTTTCGTCCGAAATGCATCGTAGCACGGAAATTAAGGAGACCGATAGCAAGTCCAAGCAAGCCCATCGTCAATCACACCGATACCAAACCCATGAAGCCCATACCGACACCAGACACCCTTCCATACTGGAACGCTGCAAAACAAGGCCGGCTCGAAATTCAACAGTGCAATGACTGCGGAAAGTTCTTCTTCTATCCCGGGATTTTCTGCCGGCATTGCCTTTCCGACGCGGTCCACTGGAAGCAGGTTTCCGGAAAAGCAAAACTGATCTCCTACGTGATCAACCACCGGCCTATCGCTGGCAATGAGGGCGCGTCGCCCATCATCGCCCTGGTCGAACTGGCCGAAGGCCCGCGCATGATGACCAACATCGTAGGCGTCGTGCCCACGCCGGAAAGCCTGGTACTGGACATGGACCTCGTGGTGGATTTCGTGCAGCGCGATGGCATTTCGCTTCCCGTTTTTCAGCCCGAGGTAATCAGCGTATGAGCAACAAGAATATGCATGGCGGCAACGTAGCCATTGTTGGCGCCTCAGAAACGAACGAAATTGGCGTTCTTCCTTCGAAGTCCGTCATAGCGCTCCATGCCGAAGCGGCGAGAAACGCCCTCCGCGACGCGGGCCTGTCCCCCACGGACGTCGACGGAATCGCAACGGCGGGGCTGATGCCGATGGAGGTCTCGCACTATCTGGGAATCACGCCCAGGTGGATCGATGGCACGATGGTCGGCGGATGCAGCTTCCTTTCGCATGTGCGGCATGCGGCCGCAGCCATTGCTTGCGGAGCCGCGAATGTCGTCCTCATCACCCACGGCGAATCCGGACGTTCAAGAGTCGGCGCGCTCGCCTGGGCCATCAATGCGGCGGCGCCGGATGGGCAATTCGAAGCGCCTTATGGCGCCGTGGCGCCTTACTCCACCTTTACCGTGCCCGCCATGCGATTCCTGCATGATCGCGGCATGGGACCGCGAGATCTCGCGGAAGTCGTGGTCGCGCAACGGAAATGGGCAAGCCGCAACTCGCGCGCCTTGCGCCGGGAGATCGTCACCGCCGACGAAGTGCTCGGCGCGCCAGTCATCGCCTACCCGTTCACGCGCGACATGTGCTGCGTTGTCACCGATGGCGGCGGCGCCCTGGTGTTGACCAGCGCCGAGCGCGCCGCGGACCTGCCTTCGGCAGACCGTGCCGTCTACTTGCTGGGTTCTGGCGAATCCGCCGAATCGCGGCTGGTTTCGCAAATGGAAGACGTAAGTTCGTTCCAGTCCTTCCGCAGGTCATCCAGGGAGGCATTTGAAACCAGCGGAATCGGCCACGACGATGTGGATCATCTGATGTGCTATGACGCGTTTGCGCACCTGCCGCTATACATGCTCGAGGATCTCGGATTCGTGGGCAAAGGCGAATCCGGCGCATTCATTGCGGACGGCAATACGCTGCCGTCGGGCAAGCTGCCCATGAACACCAATGGAGGAGGCCTCTGCTACACTCATACGGGCATGTATGGCATGTTTGCCATTCAAGAAGCAGTCCGTCAGTTGCGGGGCTGCGCCGAAGCTCAAGTTGAACAAGCGCAGCTTAGTTTTGTGCAAGGCGTGGGAATGTTTTTTGCCGCTTCGGCCAGTCTGATACTATCCGCCAGCCGACCCTGATTGTTGCATGCGGATGGTCGCCTGACATCCGCGCAGTGAGTCCCCCGAAGGAGCATGCGCCGTGGCGGCATGCTCCATTTTGCTTTGTGGGGAGCCGTGCTCGCCATCCGATTCATATCCGAGGGCAGAATTCTGAATCCGTCTACACCCAGCCGCGGCCGTCCGACAGATCCCACGCTCGAACCCCGGGTCTTTGCCGCAACCCGCGCCTTATATAAGGAGCTGGGCTGGACCGGACTGACCATGGATGGCGTGGCGCGCGCGGCGAAGGTCGGTAAGGCAGCGCTCTACAAGCGCTGGCCAAACAAGGGAGCCTTGATCGCGGACGCGCTGGACGATATGTCCCGCACGTTCCCGGATTTCACCAATACCGGATCCCTGCGGGGAGACCTGCTGGCCCTGTCCGTCGAAACCTTGCGTTTCTATGCCCAGGGCAATGGCCTCATCATCGCCCGATTCCGGATAGAGGCGAAACTTTTTCCAGAAGTATTGGGCAAGGCGGTTGCGGACTGGGAACGCCGCGACCGGGAATGCGGGCGAAAGATCATTTTGCAGGCCATGGAGCGAAATGAAATACCGAGAAGCGTGTCCCCCGCGCTGATACTCGACCTGGTTGCCGGCGCGCTGCTGAATCATTTCATGTACACCCCAGACGACAAAATGAAAATGCTTCAGAAAAACTGCGTGAGCTATGCCGAAACGATCGTCGACTTCGTTCTCCGCGGCGTGGGCTATCGCGCTGTCTTGCCTGAAAACAATCCGCCAGGCAACGCGTCCCGGAAGGCCTGAGGTCCGTCAGGACGGTCTGTCCGCGTCCATCAGCCCGACAGCAGTCATTCGCCATTCATGTCGCAGCCGGCCGTACGGGCCAGGATGCTGGCCGATATTGCAATGAACTGAGCGCCAGACGCGCCCAGCTCCGGCACGGCCCCTCATTGATTAAATGAGAATTAATTGCGATAATGCGCGTCCCTCGTCATTCCCCTATTGCATCGTGTCTGGCCGCCGCCCTCGCAACAGTGGTTGGCTCGCTTACTACGGCGAGCTCATGCGGTCGTGGACCCGCCGCGGCGGCGCGTCGCACGATGCGCAAGACGCCACGCAGGATACGGTGCTGAGCATCCTGCAAGCCGATGCGACCCTGATCCGGGATCCGCGCGCCTATCTGGACCGAAGCGTGCGCAATGGCCTTGCCAGGCAGTATCAGCGGCAAGCGCGCGACTCCCATGTTGCCTTGCATGAACTGCCCGAGGAGCACCAGCCCTCGGGATCGATCGATCCGCACAACGCCATGCGCGCGTCGCAGCTCGCCGACGCGCTGCTGCTGGCGCTTGAAGAACTGCCATTGCCCTGCCGCCAAGTCTTTGCATGGCACCGTCTGGAAGGCCGCAGCATGCCCGATATCGCCGACCAGATGGGCCTGTCCCTGAGCATGGTGGAGAAGCACATGACCCGCGCCATCCGGCACATCCAGGCCCGCCTGCGGCAGTTCGGCTCCTGATTCCCTGGCACGTCCGCCGTACACTTACCCTCCGATGAGCACCGCCCCCCACCCGCCGACCACGACCGATCCGCACGACCAGGCGGCTCAGTGGTTCACGCGCGTCCGATCGGGCACGCTGCGCGATGACGAGCGCCAGGCGTTCGACGCCTGGCGCCGCGCGGATCCTCTGCACGAGGCGGCTTACCAGGAAATGGAAGACGCCTGGAAGGCCAGCGCCGCGATCCCCGAGGCCGCCTTGCGCAGCATCATCGAACAACGGCCGGCCCGCGCGGCGCCCGCGCACGCGGCGCGCCGGCGTCTGGTCTGGGGCCTGGGGCTGGGCTGCGCCGCGGCGCTTGCCGCCCTTGCCGTCCATCCCGAATGGACCAGCCAACCGCCGTTGTTCCAGGAGAGCTACGCGACGGCGCGCGGCGAACGCCGCGAGCTGCTGCTCAACGACGGCACCGTCGTGCAGATGAATACCGGAACCAGGCTGGATGTCAGGCTGTACGCCGGCAAACGCGTCATCGACCTACGTTCCGGCGAGGCATTTTTTACTGTGACGCACGACGCCGAGCGGCCCTTTTTCGTCGTCACCGGACTTGCCCGCGTGAAGGTGACGGGAACGCGCTTCAACGTGCGCAGCGAGCAGGACTCGGCCCGCATCGGCGTCGAACAGGGATCCGTGGAAGTCAGCAGCGACAGTTGGTGGCGCCGCGCGGCCCGGCTCGCACCCGGGCAAGGCCTGATGATAGATGCAAGGCATGGCATCACCGAGCCCGAGGCTCTCGACGTCGCGAGCTGGGCTGCCTGGCGCCAAGGCAAGGCGGTGTTCCGCGGCAATACGCTGGCGCAGATCATCGGCGAAATGAACCGCTACCGCGACCAGCCCTTGATCCTGCAGGCCGAGCGCCTGCGCGATATGCGGATCGCTGGCGTCTTCAGCATTGACGACAACGCGTCGTTCCTGTCCGTGCTGCCGCAGCTTGCGCCGGTGCAACTCCTGCCTCAGGCCGATGGCAGCATTCTGATCCGCGCCAGATGAAACAACCGGTTTCAATTAAACCGGGAAAATCATTACGGGGTTCTGGGCCCGCCGCTCTCTAGAGTTTGAGAGGGCAGCCCGGCTTCGCCGCGCTCGCCTTCGCCGAACCTTTGGCCAAAGGGTTTGACGCGCCGAGCGTCGCATCCAACTTGAACCTCAAACAGTGAAAACTCGAAATACGCTGGCGGCTGCAGATGTCCGCCAAACCTGGCGGCGCGCTGCCGCCAATCTGGGAGCGCTGTCCTTTTCCTTGGCTTGCTTGCTCGGCGGGCTGCCCGACCGGGCGCTGGCGCAGGAACCTGCGGTGGTCCGCATCGAGATCACCGCAACCGCGCTCAACGACGCGCTGCTGCAACTGGGTCAGCAGGCGGACATGCAGATCTATTTCCAGCCTGATCTGGTCCAAGGCCTGAAAGCGCCTTCCTTCGCGGGCTCCTTCACCGCGCAACAGGCCCTGGCGCGCCTGCTGCAAGGCAGCGGCATCGAAGCGCACTGGTCGGGCCAGAACGTCACGCTCCAGCGCTCCGGCGCTGGCAGCCCGTCGCAATTGGCGCCGGTCACCGTGTTCGGCAACGAGTATCCGCTGGTCACGGAAGGCAGCGAAGCCTACACGATGGAACGGGTATCCATGGGCAAGGGCCAGGCGGTCAAGGACATTCCGCAAACCGTCACAGTGGTGACGCGCGCGCAGATCGACGACCAGAACCTCAGCAACCTCACCGAGGTACTGGACAAGACGACGGGCATTACGGTCAACAAGAGCGGCACCCTGTCGGGCATCTCGCATGGCAACGACAGCGTATTCTCGTCGCGCGGCTTCACCGTCTCGAACATCCAGCTCGATGGCGGCGCGTCCATGGACACCGCCATGAGCGGCTTCGGCTCCATCAGCCAGCTCGACATGGCGCAGTTCGACCACGTCGAGTTCCTGCGCGGCGTCGACGGCCTATTCTCCAGCACGGGCGAACCCGGCGGCACCATCAACCTGGTGCGCAAGCGGCCGATGCCGGAGTTCCAGGGCAATTTCTCGACCACCGCCGGCAGCTGGGACTACTACCGGGCCGACGGCGATGTCACCGGCCCGCTGGGCATGGACGGCAAACTGCGCGGCCGCATCGGCCTTGGCCAGGAAGACCGCAAGTACTTCTACGACGTCGCCAACACCAGGAAGACCGTCATCTACGGCTCCGTGGAAGCCGATCTCACGTCCCGCACCCTGCTGACGCTGGGAGGCAGCTATCAGCGTTCCAATGGCGTCTTGAACGTCGGCGGCCTGCCCCGCTACAGCAACGGCCGGGATCTCGGCCTGCCCCGCCATACCGCGCTCACGACCGATTGGAGCCGCAGCCGCGAAGACACCAAGCAGTTGTTCGCCAAACTGGAACACAGGATCAATGACGACTGGAGCGTATCGGCCGACGCGCTCTATCTCGACGTCTCCCGCGACTCCAGCATTGTCTATACCTACGGCGCCGTCGATCCCGCCGATGGCACAGGCCCGCGCTGGTACAGCTACCCCGCCAACAGCAGCATGCAGCGCATCGCCTTGAACCTGAACCTGAAAGGCAGCTTCGACGCGCTCGGCCGGCGGCATGATCTGATCGTGGGCGCCGACTACAGCAAAGCCGATTCCGACGGCGTCCAGCGCTACAGCCTGATGTCGGGCACCGAAGCGGATGTGTTCAACGTCAACCGGCCGCAGCAAGCCGGCACCACGCCCGGCAAGGACGATCACCGCAAGTCCAGCCGCGAGGCCTTGTATGGGTCGTTGCGCATAGGCCTGACCGATGCCGCCAAGCTGATCGTCGGCGGGCGCTATTCCTTCTACGAGTTCTCGACCCACAACACGCAGTGGAATCCCGACGGTTCCGTCGCCCGCACCCAGAACCTGGGAACCCGGCGCGAGAACGGCGTTTTCACGCCGTACGTAGGCGCCACCTACGCGCTCACGCCGAACTGGAACGCCTATGCGAGCTATGCCGAGACCTACAACCCGCAAGACACGCTGCTGGGCGGCCCCTTGCCCGGCAGTCCCATCGACCCGGTCGAATCCAAGAACTACGAAATCGGCGTCAAGGGCGAATTGATCCCCGATCGCGTGAACGCGTCGCTGGCCCTCTATCGCATCCAGCGCACGGGCGAAGGCGTGGAGGATCCGCGCTACGAGATGGAGTACGGCATCGCCACCTGCTGCTACGTCAATCAAGGCAAGATCGTCAGCCAGGGCGTCGACCTCGAAATCAGCGGAGAACTGGCCCCCGGGTGGCAACTGACCGCTGGCTACACCTACAACAGCAACGCGGACCGCGACGGCGACACCGGGCGCTACAGTTCCATCACGCCGCGCCATCTGTTCAAGCTATGGAGCAGCTATCGCCTGCCCGGCCAGTTGAACAAATGGCGTATCGGCGGCGGCGTCACGGCGCAAAGCGCGAACTACGTGTCGGGCACCGCGTCCACGTACAACCCCGATTCCGGAAAATGGGACGGCAATGACGTGCCGTTCAAGTTCAGCCAGGCCGGCTATGCCCTCTGGAGCGGGCGAATCGAATATCAGATCGACCCGCGTTGGTCGCTGGCATTGAATGCCAACAACCTGTTCGACAAGCGCTATTACCAGACCGTGGGTTCCAGCGGATTCGGCAATTTCTATGGCGAGCCACGCAATTTCGCCTTGACGCTGCGCGGCAGGTTCTGACGCGCCCCTCGCGCGGTACTAGCCGCCATCAACGGCTAGCGCCGCTCTCGATTTTGTCGACAGCGACATTACCAGTGCCGCGGCGGCCAGCGCCGCTGCCACGAAGCCCAGATTCTCCGCCCCCACCCACTCGATTCCAAGGCCGCCGATCGAACCGGACAGCGCGATGGCCAGGTACAGGATGGCCTGATTGAGTGAAACCAGCACCCCGGCCGCTTCAGGCTTGAGCGCGATCAGCCGGTGCTGTTGCGGCGTCGTGATCGCGAAGGCGGCAATTCCGTATATCGAGATCATTGCGAAGGCATAAGGCAGATGGCCGGTCGTCAGCCGCAGCGCCAGCAAGCTGGCGATCAGCCAAAGCAAGGCGACCGCCACGACCCTGGGGCCGCCGATCCGGTCGGCAAGCATGCCGGCGCCCAGATTGCCGAACGTGCCGACCACGCCCAGCGTCGTCATGAGCCCCGCGAGGTAAATGCTGCTGCCCTGCGTGGCCCGCTCGAAGATGATGCCCATATAGGTGTACGGCATGTACACGGCGGTGAACGCCAGCAGGGTCACGCCCAGGACCGCGACAATGCGAGGCTCAAGCAGGAGACGCAATTGCTCGCGTAATCCTGCTGCTGCGGCGATCGTGGTCCTCTTCGGGATAAAGACGAAGACCCCGGCCGCGCCCAGCGCCGCCAGAGCGGTTGCCAGCCACATGGTCGAACGCCAGCCGAACATCCCGCCCAGCGCCGTGCCCAGGGGCGCGCCCAGCGCGGTCGCCGCGGTGAAGCCGCTGACGACCAAGGCGATTGCGCGCCCCCGGTGCGCTGGCGAGACCATGGCGGCGGCCGTGACCGTGGCGTTCGGCACGAACCATCCCACGCCAAGCGCCGCCACGATCTGGCCACCCAGGACCTGGGCGTAGGATGGCGCGAGCGCGGTCCAGACACTGCCTGCAAGATAGATCATCGCGGCAAGAACCAGCACGATTCTGCGGTCCCACCCCGCGGTGGAGGTCGTCAGGACCGGACCGGCGACGGCGCAGGTCAGCGCGAAGATCGTGATCACCTGTCCAGCGACGGCCGGTGAAACGCTCAGGGAGACGCTCAGCAGCGGCAGCAAGCCAGCCAGCACGAACTCCCCGGTTCCGACGACAAACACGCCGAAGGCAAGCAGCGCAACGGGAAACCATTGGTTCTTGGCCTGATGCCGATCCGCCGGGACTGATGTTTTCAGGATGGTGCTGGTCATGCCAAGTCGCCTCTCGTATGTCATTGCGTGTCCACCGAATAATATACATACGACCGTATATATTCAAGTGCGAATTACGCCGTTCAATGACACCAGCCTGCGGGCGGATGACGAGCCGGTCCGCAATTTCATTCAAGACGCGCCCCGATCCCATCGCACATAGTGTTGCGCGAACCCACCGAGCCACAGACATGCCTCTCCCCTTCCGCTACGCCCACGACCTGCGCACCCGCTTTTCTCAGCTTCGATCCGCTGCCTTGCTGGTTGACCATATCGATGCAACGGCCAACGCCGATCCCGCGATTTCCAGGCTCATGGCCATTGCCGACCAGCGCCTGGCGGGCGCCAGCGAAGCCGAATTTCCCGAGATACAAGCCTGGCGGCGCGCCTTTGCCGCGATGGGCCTCAAGCCGACCCAGTACCGTTGCGCATCCGAAGCGCTGCTGCGGCGCTACCGCAAGGAAGGGGCGTTGCCTGCGCTGCACCCGCTGATCGACCTGTGCAACGCCGCTTCGCTGGCGCACGCCATACCCATTGCCGTCTTCGATGCGGACCAGATCGCCGGCTCCCTGGCCGTACGGTTCGCACGCGGCGATGAAACCTACGAAACCTTCGCAGGCCAAACCGAGCACCCGGAACCCGGCGAAGTCATATTCGCCGATGATTCCGGCCGCGCCCATGCGCGCCGCTGGACCAATCGGCAGAGCGGCTGGTCCGCGATCCGCCCTGCCTCGACGCGTGCGCTGATCGTCGCGGAAGCCCTGCACGAAACCGCAGAACAGGATATTTCCTGTATTGTTTCGGAGCTCGGCGAGGCGCTGAGAACGATATGGCCCAACTGCACGCTACGCAAAGTGGATCCGCAATGACGTTCGAATCATTCTTCCTCTTCTTCAGCTGTCGTGACCTGCTCACCCAGGGGCAGGTCCATGGCTGAGCAAAACACGATTCCAGCCGCCTCGTCCTCGTTCCCGGCGGACGAACTGACCAACGCATTTGTGGCGTTCCTGTTTTCCGCCTCCGCGCCGGTCGCCATCATCCTGAGCGCCGGCGTGAAGGGAGGCCTCAGCCAGGCCACCCTGGCTTCGTGGATCTTTGCCGCATTCGTGCTCAATGGCATCCTCACCATCGTGATGTCCGCCATCTACCGGCAGCCGCTCGCTTTCCTATGGACCATACCCGGCGCCGTGCTCGTCGCGAGCGCCCTGCAGCATCTGCCCTTTGCCGAGGTCATCGGCGCCTATCTGCTGACCGCCGCGCTGATGCTGGTGCTGGGGCTGACGGGATGGGTCGGCGCCATCATGAACCGCATCCCCATGCCTATCGTCATGGGCATGGTCGCCGGCGTCTTTCTCAGCTTCGCACTGGACTGGATCAAGTCGTTCGCCGCCGATCCTTGGCTCGCGGGCATCATGACAGCCACCTTCTTCCTGGTCTCGTTCTTTCCCGCAGTGCAAAAGCGTTTCTCGCCCATCATCGGCGCGCTGATCGCCGGGGTAGGCACACTGGTGTTCATGGGCAGGACGCCGGCCCTGGAACATGTCACGCTTGCGACCTCGGTGGCCAGCCCGCAGTTCTACGCGCCGGTATTCTCCTGGGCCGCCGCGTTCGAGCTGGTGCTGCCGCTTGCCGTTACCGTGATCGCCGTGCAGAACGCGCAGGGGATCGCCGTGTTGCGCAATTCGCTGCACCGGCCGCCGGTCAACGCCATCACCAATGCCTGCGGCGTGTTCTCGGCGCTGACCGCATGCCTGGGCTGCGTCTCCACCTGCCTGGCCGGCCCATCGAACGCCATCATCGCTTCCGGCGCCAACGCGTCGCGGCACTGGATCGCCGCGATCTTCCTGGGCGTGATGGTGATCGTGTTCGGACTGTTCTCGCCGCTGGTCACGCAGGCGCTGCTGGCCACGCCCGCGGCCTTCGTCGCGACGCTGGCGGGTCTGGCGCTCTTGCGCATCCTGCAAAGCTCCTTCCATACCGCGTTCCGCCAGCACTTCACGCTGGGCGCCCTGGTCGCCTTCCTGGTGACGCTGGGCGGCCTGCCGCTGCTGGGTATTGGCGCGCCGTTCTGGGGCGTGGTGTTCGGCGTGGCGACCAGCTTCATCCTGGAGCGCGGGGACTTTTCGAAGCCGCCGGGTGGTTGAGATGACTTGCTCGAAGATCGGCAAGCGCGCTCAAGAGTCTGTGGCGCCGGGGTTTTATGTGGGGAGCCAGGTCCGACGGCTTAACCTGCGCGAATGACGCGATTCGGGCTTGTTCTGTGCAAAAAAGGAAAATGCAACATGTTCCTCATTGATCTCAACAAGGCCGTAGTTTCTATGCGTCTCGCCTATCGTCACGGCGTACTTTACCGCCGCGCCTGACGAAGTCGCTTCATGCAAAGGCCAGCCCGTGGTGAAAAAAGCATCAGACTCGTTGCGGTGGATGTCGCCACTGAGTACCAGGATCTTGCGCACGGCTGCCTGGCCTAACAACCAATTCCAGTCAGCGACATATCCAACTTTGTAGTCGGCACAGGTAGAGCCACTGGCAAACAGATGAACTGCGTCAGGCGCGAGGTCCATGGCAGCCTTGAAGCCGGCTCTTTGTCGCGCGCCCAATATCGTGCACTGGTCGGCTGGGATCAGCCAGGTTCCGGTGCGCCAGCTACGTACATCTGCAAGATGCAACATCACGTCATCCGACAGCTTGATACTTGGAGATTCAAGAGGCGGCTGATTCTCCTTCCAAAGAACCGGTGCGCTATAGGCCTTGGAAAACGAGCCCGCAGTCATGCCTTTTTTCAAGGTTCTTCGAAATGCCTCATGCAGGGCGGTGCTGATACGCAGCTTCGGCGCCTGAACAGGACTTTCCCTGGCAGCCGCGCCCAGCACATCATTCCATAGGCAGTCGTGATCGTCCCAAGTGGTCCAGACTGAACCTGCTGGCAACGACTTCACGAGTCTGGAAAACTGTGCCTGGTGAAGCAATTCGCTGTATCGAGAAAACGCATGCTTGGCAAAAGCGTCCACGCTCATATCTTTTGGATGTCCTGCTTCCCCGACGTGTATGTCGAGATACAAGCTGTCGCCCAGCAAGATCAGATGATCTGGCGTTTGCTCTCTTATCCAGTCCCAGACTGGTTGATCATTGAATACATTGGAGGCAATGCAAGAGGCAAATGCGATGCGCATATGAGTCCCCTCAAGCGATTCGGTTTTTCATCAGGACAATTGCTTCTCCGACCAACTTTCCCTTACGGAATCGTTGGTTCTTCGCGATATTGCCGCCGGCCGTCAGCTGATAGCCGGTAACGAAGACCGATTGGCTGACATTGCCGCCTATGGCCAACGCGACCTCGGTGCCTACCGCCACGATGATGTCGGAATGGCTGGGGGCTTCCGGGTTTTTTGACGCTTCGAGATATTGGTCGAACGTGAAGGGAGTTTCCCGCCAACTACCGATGATGTCGCCGACCTCCGGTTTTTCTTCCGTGATGGGAACGCCCCAGAACGGCGCGGACATGTCCCGGCTCGCCCGCTTCTTGATGGCATCCCACATATAGGCCGCGTGACCGATGGACCGCTTGAACGCCTTGAATTCCGGGATGATCTTCGCCGCATTGCTTACCATGAGAGATATAGCGACGGCGGACCAGGGATAGCGGGTGTCCTTTCCGGTCAGATCCTTACCCAGCGCCTTCCACATTTCGTGGATATAGCCGCTATAGGGTTCCTCGTTCTCCTTTCCTCGCCCTTTGTCGAATCGAAGCCACTGTTCCACCGCGGCCGCTACAAGTGCTTCGCGAGCTCGCGTGGCGGGTGGCCGCAGCGTCGGCTGTTTAGTCTTGGCCCACTTGAACTTCGAGTCCGCCAGGCCATCAACCGAGTAGCCTTTGACGTCCAAGCCAGCCATTTTCGTTTGGACATGGTGCCACCCCGCGGGCGCGCCCCCCAGGTCGACAATTTCCTGGCCTAGCGTCAGGCTGCCGATTGGCGCGTTCTGCGCCGTGCTGGGAGTGGCCCGCAAATTGACTGCCTCGACATTGACGAAACCCTTCATGAGACGCTCTCCGATCTCCTCGGACATAGGCCGCCGCGCACGCCAAGCCGAGCAAACAATGTCTTTCAACCCAAAATGGCCAAAGAGGCACAGGTTCCAACGTACGGCGTCAACGCACAGTACGTGAAAACGCCCTGACCAGCCCTCCACCAATCGCATGAACGGCACCGGCTCGGATACCATCCGCACAAGGTTCTGGGCAAAACATCTTCCCCTCGGCATGGTCGCGAATCGGTCGATGTATACGGCGGCTGCGAGAACCATGGTAGGAGCATCTTGTCGGATGCCACATCCCCAGATTTGAGTATGCGGACTCCGCCCCCCCAATCGCCCCAATGCCATAAGCACATCACTCAGTTAGAAATTGCGAATCGGTCGTTTGGCCAGGCGACCGTCTCCCGTACTGTGACCTGTCCGCGCCGGCCTTGCCAAACCCGCAAGGCGCCGCGTCCGTTTCACTCTCGGAGACCCGCATGAACGACCGGCTGCACCGTACCCAGGCTTCCCGCTCCGCCGCGATCAAGGCGAAGCTGGACTATCCAGTGATCGACACCGACGTACACGTCAACGACTACGCGCCCGTGCTGGAGGACTACATCCAGCACTATGGCGGCTCCAAGCTGGTGGACGTGCTGCGCAAGACGCAAGGCTCGCGCTTCGCCACCAAGTCCCAGGGCAAGGACTGGTACCAGCAGACGCCGGAAGAACGGCAGCGCAACCGCACGCTGCGCTCGCCCTGGTGGGCGCGCGTCACGCGCAATACCCTGGACCTGGCGACGGTCACGCTGCCGGAGCTGCTGTACGAGCGCCTGGAGGAACAGGGCTCGGACTACTCCATCCTGTTTCCCAACGACGTGCTGGCGCCGCTGGGCGCGGGCGACGAGTACCGCCAGCCGCTGCACCGCGCCATCAACCACTTCCATGCGGACCAGTACCGCAAGTACAGCGACCGCCTGACGCCCGTGGCGGGCATTCCATTGAACACGCCGCAGGAAGCCATCGAGGAACTCGAGTTCGCGGTCAAGACGCTGGGATTGAAGGTGGCCAACATTCCGGGCGGCGTGCGCCGGCCGATCAAGGCCATCGCCGACAAGTACCCGCCCGCGGAATTCCCGGAGATCGCGCGCCATGCTTCCTACGTGGACTTCTTCGGCCTGGACAGCGAGTACGACTACGACCCGTTCTGGGCCAAGGCGGTGGAGTTGGGCGTGCCGCTGGCCACCCATTACGGCAGCCAGGGCTGGACCGGCCGCCATTCCATCAGCAATTACATGTTCAACCATATCGGCCACTTCGCCGACGGTTCCCAGGCCTTCGCCAAGGCGCTGTTCTTCGGCGGCGTGACGCGGCGCTTTCCGAACCTGCGCGTGGCCCTGCTGGAAGGCGGCGCGGACTGGGGCGCGCACGTGTACGCGCACCTGGTGGACCGCTGGGAAAAGCGCAACCGCAATGCCGTGCAGCAGTACAACCCGGCCAACGCGGACGTGGAGCTGCTGGCGGACCTGTTCGAACGCTACGGCGCCGAACTGCTCAAGGGGCGCGAGATCAACAAGGACACCTTGCTGCGCGACAGCCTGGGCCTGTCGGCGCTGCACCACAGCCGCGAACCCGTGGGCGATGAACTCGACGACTTTGCCGCGGCCGGCATCGACAGCGTGGAGGACATCCGCAAGCGCTGGGTCGACAGCTTCTACTTCGGCTCGGAAGCCGACGACCGCACCATAGGCGCGGCCTTCAACGACCGCGCCAATCCGCTGAACACCAAACTCAACGCGATCTGGTCATCCGACGTCGGCCACTGGGACGTGCCCGACCTGACCGAGCCCCTGGCCGAAAGCTGGGACCTGGTGGAAGACGGCGTGATCTCCGCGGCGGATTTCAAGGCGCTGGTATTCGACAACCCCTACCGCTTCTATACCCAGGCGCATCCCGATTTCTTCAAGGGCACGCGCATCGAGCAAAAGCTGCAGACGCGCGCCGAGAAGCGCGCGGCCTGACCTTACCGCAACCGGGCAATCCCGCCCGCCGGCACGCGCTGGCGGGCGCTCAGTCCTGCCCGCGGCCGGCGCCTGCCGGCCCGGACTTTTCATTCATCATCGATATACGGAACGACCATGCGCACCCTGCTCTCTCCCCGCAGCCTGATTTCACGCCTGATGCTGGGCGCTGCCTTGTGCGCCGTCAGCCTCGCCTCCCTGGCCGCGTCCGACGTGGTGCGCATCGGCGTGGCGACCGCCGGCGGCGGCGATCCCATCACCTGGGGCGGCTCGCCGGGCGGCGTGGCGCGCGCCAACAACTGGCTGGAGGAAGCCTTCCAGGGCACCGGCACCCAGGTGCAGTGGCTGTTCTTCAAGGGCGCGGGCCCCGCGGTCAACGAAGCGCTCTCGAACAAGCAGATCGATTTCGCCTATCAGGGCGACCTGCCGTCGGTGGTGGGCCGCTCCAACGGGTTGAAGACCCGCATCCTGCTGGGCAGCGGCGTGCGCAACAACCTGTACGTCTCCACGCCCAAGGACTCCACACTGCAATCGCTGGACGACCTGAAGGACCGCAAGGTGTCGATCTTTCGCGGCACCAACGGCCACCTGGTCGCCATCAACGTGCTGGCCTCGCGCAAGCTGACCGAACGCGACATCAAGGGTGTCAACCTGGACACCGGCAGCGCGCAGGCGGCGCTGGTCTCCAACGGCGTGGATGCGGCTTTCGGCGGCTACGAGTACTTCAAGCTGCGCGACCAGGGCCTGGCGCGCATCATCTACTCGACCAAGGGTCAGGATCCCTCGTACACGCGCCAGGCTTCCCTGCTGGTGCGCGAGGATTTCGAGAAGGAGAACCCCGAAGCCGTGCAGCGCGTGGTCGACGTGTTCGTGCGCGCCGCGCAATGGTCCTCCGACGAACAGAACCGCGATGCGCTCTTCAAGATCTGGGCGCGCAGCGGCACACCTTACGCGTCCTGGCAGGCGGAGTTCGACGGCGAAGTGCTGGCCGTGCGCAATTCGCCGCTGCTGGACGAGTTCCTCGCCGCGCGCTACCAGGCCGTGGCGGACGATGCGCTGAAACTGAAGCTGATCCGCCGCCCCGTGAGCGTGGACGGCTGGTTCGAGCCGCGCTATCTCAACGCCGCGTTGCAGAAGGCCAATCTTGCCGCCCGCTGGACCGCGTTCAACGCGCAAGGCCAGCCGGCATCCGCCGAGCGCCAAGCCAGCGCCGCCGCGCGCTAAGGAGCCGCCATGTCCGGAAATACGCTGAGCGCGCCGCTTCCGTCCACGCGGCGCGGTGTGCGCCAGGCGCCTGCCGAGCTGCTGCGCAACGCCGGCGGCCGCCTGCTGCCCTGGCTGCTGCCGCTGGCGCTGCTTGCGCTCTGGCAGTCGGGCGCCTCGCAGGGCTGGATCTCGCCGCAGGTGCTGCCTTCGCCCCACTTCGTCTGGCTGACCTTGCAGGACCTCTACAGCAGCGGCGACCTCTGGCTGAACGTGCAGGCCAGCATGCAGCGCGTGCTGGTGGGCTTCGCGGTAGGCAGCGCGCTGGGCCTGGCGCTGGGGGCCGCGATGGGATTGTGGCGTCCGCTGGAAGCCTACATCCTGCCCACCTTCAACGCGCTGGTGCAGATCCCGGTCCTGGCATGGCTGCCCTTCGTGCTGCTGCTGGTGGGCATAGGCGAGCCACTGAAGTACATCCTGATTGCCAAGGCCGCGCTGGTGCCGGTGACGCTGAACACCTTGCAGGGATTCCGGCAGACGCCTGCCAGCCTGCTGGAAGTGGCCCGCGTCTATGGCTACACGCGCCGCCAGCAGGTGCTGGAAGTCGTATTGCCCCACGCCTTGCCCACGCTCTTCACCGGCCTGCGGCTGGGTTTCACCAAGGCCTGGCTGTCGCTGGTGGTGGTGGAGCTGGTCGCATCCAGCGAAGGACTGGGCTACCTGATCGTCTATGGCCGGCAGCTGTTCCAGCTGGATCTGGTGATGGCGGCGGTGATCGTGGTGGGCGCCATCGGCTACGTCATCGACAAGCTGCTGGACATGGCCGAAGCCCGCGCGGGCGGCGGCCAGGCCGCTACCCGCCTGGGCGCGGCGTCCACCGGAGCCCAGGCATGATGGCGCTATCGATCAACCCGCTGTCCCTCGCCCGCCGCACCAGCCTTTGGGTACGCGCCCGCTGGCGTGGCCTGGTGCTGCCCGCCGCCGCGATCCTGGCCTGGTGGGCGCTGGCGCGGCTGGACTGGGTGTCCACGCCCTTGCTGGTATCTCCGGAGAAGGTGCTGGAGACGGCCGCCAGCCAGATATCGTCGGGACGGCTGTGGCGCGCGTTGAGCGCGAGCCTGGCACGCGAATTCACCGGCTTCGCGATCGGCACCACGCTCGGCCTGATACTGGGCGCGCTGCTGGGACTGCTGCCGTTGTTCAACCGTATCGTGGGCCCGAGCTTCAACACCTTCAAGCAGATCTCGCTGTTTGCCTGGATCCCGCTGATCTCCGTCTGGTTCGGCCTGGGCGATGTGGCCAAGGTGACGTTCCTGTCGCTGGCCGCCCTGGTGCCCGTGGTCGTCAACACCTGCGACGGCATACGCAGCACGCCCACCGCGCTGCTGGAAGTGGCTCGCGTGTTCGGCTATTCCCGCTGGCAGACGCTGCTGCACGTGGTGCTGCCGTCGGCGGCGCCTTCGATCTTCACCGGGGTGTACCTGGCGCTGATCTACTCCTGGCTGGCGACGATAGGCGCGGAGTACCTGCTGGTCGCGGGCCACGGCATCGGCAACACCTTGATCGAAGGCAGCGAACACTTCCAGATGGACCTGGTGATCTTCGGCATGTTCGTGATCGGCCTGGTGGGCTGGTCCATGAATGCTTTGGCCCGCGCGCTGGAGCGCCGGCTGGCGCGGCACCGCTACGGCGCCGCCTGATGGAGTAGGAAAGGAATGACGAGCATCTTCGGCAAGGAATTGAACATCCGCGGCGTGGGCAAGCGCTATGCCGGCCCCGGCGACGGCGCGGAGGCGCTGCAGGTCCTGCAGGACATCAACCTGGACGTGCCCGCCGGGCGTTTCGTCAGCATCGTGGGCGCAAGCGGCTGCGGCAAGTCCACGCTGCTGCGCCTGATCCTGGGACTGGATGGCGACTACTCCGGCCAGATCCTGCTGGACGGCAAGCCGGTGCGCGGCGCGGGCCTGGACCGCGGCATCGTGTTCCAGGACCACCGCCTGTTTCCATGGCTGAACGTGGAGCGCAATATCGCGACGGCGCTGCGCAACGCGCCCCTGTCGAAGGCCGAAAAGCGCGAGCTGGTGGCCGAGCACATCGCGCTGGTCGGCTTGCAGGGATTCGAGAAATCCTACCCGCACCAGATCTCGGGCGGCATGGCGCAGCGCGTGGCGATCGCGCGCGGCCTGGTCAACCGCCCGCGCGTGCTGCTGTTGGACGAGCCGCTGGGGGCCCTGGACGCGTTGACGCGGTCCCGGCTGCAGAACGAGTTGCAGCGCATCTGGCAGCAGGAGCAGATCACCATGGTGCTGGTCACCCACGACGTGGAGGAAGCCGTGTTCCTGGGCGACCGCGTGGTGGTTATGCAGCCGCGTCCGGGACGCATCCGCCGCGTCGTCGACATCGATCTGCCGCATCCCCGCAACCGCAGCGATCCGCGCTTCATCCGGCTGCGCGATGATGTGCTGAGCGACTTTCTCGATCCGGATGGGCGCGTGGCGGATAACGAGACCCTGCCGCCTGCGGGTGGGCTGGCGGCCACGGTCGGGGCCTTGCCTGCGCTGGGGCGCCTGCGCATGGCTTGGTAGCCCCTATCCTGGACAGCGTCCGGGACGCCGCGCGGGCCGGCCCGCATGCACCTAGACGCGCGGCGCCGCTAGCCCTTGGACCGAAGCCCGCGCCAGCATCTCAAGCACGGTGGCCGTGAGATGCTGACCTGTCAGCAGGCCCAGCAAATGATAGGCCTCCCATTGCGCTTCGTCGAAGAACTGGTCTCCTGTGCTCTGCTGCGGAAAGCCGCTGCCCCGGGCGTCCCGGGCATAGGAGGCCAGATCCAGGGGCGCCTGCTTCGGTACCCGCGGTTTGCATACCAGCAGCACGCCCTGCCTCCCGCTTGAGTACCGGATGAGGGCCGGAAGCAGGCAGCCGCAGCCCGGTTCAGAACCATGCTCGGCCAGATCTGCAAGCGTGGTCATCGCAGTTGAGGCCTGGGTCCATGGCAAGCGGGAAGCATCCAGGAATTCGATTTCAGCGGCGTAGTCGATCCTGGCCTTGCGCACCAGATTTTCCAGGTCTTCGCAGCGATACTTCGGATCAGCGCCCACGTCCGCCACCACGATCAATGGCAATTCACGCTTGAGCAGCGCATAGACGCCCGTGTTCTCAAAATGTCCACCGTCCGACACATACCAGGCGTCGGACCGCAGCCCCGGGAACCGCGCCAACAGCTCCGACAACACGGCTGCCGCCTTCGGAAACCGGCCTGCCAGCCAAGCCGCCGGGCGTTCGCACCTTGGAGACCGGGAAGCCTCGGACGAGGAAGACTCGCCTCCCCCGCGCCATTCCTGCCGGGTCGACTGGACAGCCTTGGGCACGGTGTACCAGTATCCAAGCCTGGCGCTCATCAAGAACAGCAATGCCGCAATTCCCGGCCGTGTCCGCGATCCCATTCCCGTGCTCGCGGCTGCCCCGGAAATGGCCACCCATCGGGACAGCGACCCGAGCCCGGCAACATCACTGATCGGCGCGGCGGTGCCGATCTCGACACCCAGCGAGCTGACCGTCAGCGCCACGCCCTTGCGATCGGCGTTGTAATTGCGGGTCCGGTCATCGATGGTCTGGTTGATGCAGGTGCTCATCAGGTGTATCGGCCCGCCATGGCGTTGCGGCATATACCGGTTGAGTTCGATGTCATCGCCTGCGGCCGCGTCCAGCAGCGCCAATACGCGGTCGGTCGCGCCATCCTTGGCGGGCTGCAGCGGAGATTCCGCGAAGCGCGCATCCTCCTTGGAAACGGCAGCATAGTTCCCCACCGACACATAGGCCCGTTCTATGCGCGCCCGGTAGAAATTGTGCAGCGACGACAGATTCAGGACCTCGCGCTGTTTCCCCGTCCACAGGTAAAAGACGCTCACCGCCAACAAGGGCACCAGCCAACTCAAGGCCAAGGCCGATTTCCCCTCCACGCGCCAACCCGGAAGTTCCCAGCGCACATCAGATAGGGTTGCCGCATGCATCAGCGCCGACAAGCCAACCAACAGCATGGCGACATAGAGCAGGCCGGCGATGTTTATCAGCTGCATGGCGTTGTGCGCCAGCAGCGTCATGCCCTTGCGAACGATCAGCCGCTGCAAATGAGGCCATGCGAAACGCAAAGCCGCGACGGCCGATGTGGCGACGGCGCCTACCGCCACGGCTGGCGCCGCTCCGATTTTCATCCAATCGTAGAGCGCCACGGCCGCCATTCTGGCCAGCATCAATGAGACAAGAATTGCTCCCAGCCAGAGCGCCTGCGCCAATTGCTTGTTCCACGCCAGGCGGCGCGACGATACCGTGCCCTGGTTTGTGGAATCGGCAGCAGCCGCGCCTACGCTCCAATAGCCCAATACAGCCACCAAGGCCCATGATCCGGGTAGCGCCAAGCTCCATAGCCAGAGTTGTTCCGACCCATCCGGCAACCATGGCCACACATGCCGCAGATTCGGTAGATTGATGAGCAACGCCGCCAACAACAACAGGATCAAGACCTCGAAGTGCGACCCGACAACACCCCGAAAAATGGATGCTGCAGCCTGTCCCAGATCCTGTCGGCCCGCAGCCTTCAGATAACGGCCATTGCTACGCAACCACCAGAGCAACAGGGTATCGTCGCGCGCCAGCCCTCTCTCTACCTCCGCCGCGCCCTGGCCCTCTTGGTAGAGCCTGCCTAGCGCGGCTCCGATGTAGCCGCCGCCGGATACCGTGGAAAGGTAATCGAAGCGGCGCAGCACGCGGTTACGGGCCAGCGCCCGCAATAGACCGAAGCAGAATGTCGCGCTACGTATGCCACCGCCCGATAGGGCCAAGCCCCAGCCAGTACTTTGCGGACCGTCCCCGCCATCTTCGCGAGCAAGGTGCCGCGCCCGCGCAGCCAGGGCTTCCTGGTCGCTCGTCCCGTGTTTCCTATCCTCGTCGCCGTCCTGATCGCCAGCAGCGCGCGAGACGGCGCGCATCTCCGCACCTTCTTTCATGTGTGGCATTCCGGCATCGGCTCGACCGGGGGGTATGCGAGTTGCCATGCCTGCCTCCATGCGCCAAATGGACTGCGCCCATTGTGATAAGGAGCCATTCCTCCTGCAATAGGCCATAAGCACCGGTCAAACCGAGCCACCCCCGCCGCCACTGCTTGACAAGCCTAGCGGCCCGCCCGAACATGTGTAAATCCACCCGGGGCGCTTCGACAAGAGGCCGAGACGCCGCTGGCGCGGGCGACACGCCCATGCAGCGCGGCAACCCGTTGAACCTGATCCAGGCAATGCTGGCGTAGGGACGGTGCCGAACCGCTAGCGCGCCGAGTTCCATTGAGCCGCCCGCCCGGCCTTCCGCCCGCCTGGATCCCCAGAGCGAGGCCCCACGGCATGCAATTCCTTCCCGACCTTTCCGCCCAGGCGCTCATTTCGCGCGACCTGATCGCCGCCCTGCGCCGCGATGCGCCGCTGGTGCAGTGCCTGACCAATTTCGTTTCCATGAATACCGCGGCCAACGTGCTGCTGGCCATGGGCGCCTCGCCCGCCATGGTGCATGCGCAGGAAGAAGCGCCCGAGTTCGCGCGCGTCTGCGGCGCGGTCGTGATCAACATCGGCACCCTGTCGTCGCCCTGGCTGGACAGCATGCTGCTGACCGCCGCGTCGGCCAACGAGGCCGGCATACCCTGGGTGCTCGATCCGGTGGCGCACCACGCCACCGCCTTTCGCCGCGACGCGGTGCGACGCCTGCTGGACCTGGGCCCCGCCATCATCCGCGGCAACGCCTCGGAGATCATCGCGCTGGCTGGCGGCCAAAGCGCGAGCAAGGGCGTGGACGCGCGCGACGCCGTCTCGCAGGCCGAACAGTCCGCGCATGCCATCGCCGCCAGCCGCGCGACGGTGGTGGCGGTGACCGGTGAAACCGACTACGTCACGGACGGCACGCGCGCCGTCCGCATCGTGGGCGGCTCACCCTTGATGCCGCGCGTCACGGCCACCGGCTGCGCGCTGACGGCGCTGGTCGGCGCCTGCGCGGCGGTGTCCAGGGATGATCCGTACTCGGCGGCAGTCGCCGCCCTGTCGTGTTTCGCCATCGCGGGCCAGCGCGCCGGCGTACAGGCGGACGGGCCCGGATCTTTCGCATGGCGCTTCCTGGATGCGCTGGCGACGCTGGACGCCGACAGCCTGACCCGGGAATCGCCGTTGCGCTAGGGCCTACATGCGGTACTGCAGGCTCAGCATCGCATTGCGCGGCGCGCCCGGCATGTTCAGGTTGGGGCTGCTGCCGTGGGCCGACACGATGTAGCCGGCATCGAACAGGTTGTACACGTTCAGCTGCACCGAGTACGGCCCCTTGCGCCACCACGCGGCAGCGTCGGCCGTCACGTAGCCCGGCAGCCTGACGGTATTGCCCGGGTTGGCAAAGCGCGCGCCCACCAGGTTCAGGCCGGCGCCCACGCCAAAGCCTTCACCCAGATCCTTGGTGATCCAGACATTGCCGGCATGCCGCGGCGTCAGCGTGGCGCGCTTGCCTTCCACGTTCTTGCCGCTCTCGCGCGCGATGGATTCGGTGATGCGAGCGTCCAGGTAGGCGTAGCCCAACATTGCGCGCCAACCGTTGCTCAAGTCCCCCTGCAAGGTCCATTCCGCGCCGTCGGTGCGCTGCGTGCCGACCGGCACCAGCGTGTTGGTGATCGGATTGTTGACCTTGATGTCCGTGCGTTCCAGGCGGAAGACGGACACAGTGGTCGACAGTTTGCCATCCAGGAAATCGTATTTGGCGCCGATTTCGTAGTTGGTGGTTTTCTCGGGCGCCAGATCGGCATTGTTGGCGGCCAGCGAGAATGCTTCGCCGGACGGCTGGTACGACTGGCTCCACGAAATGTAGTATGACTGCACCGCGTCCGGCTGGAACACCAGGCCCAGGCGCGGACTCCAGTTCGAATCGGTGCGGGCCAGGTTGGTGCCGTTGCGGCGGTCTTCGGTCTTCTGCTCGAAGCGGTCATGGCGCACACCGCCCAGCACCTTCCAGTGTTCGCCCAGCGACACCATGTCCTGCACGTACAGGCCCAGGGTGTTGAAACGGCCCAGGTTATCCGTGCCTGGCCGGCCGGCGACCTGCAAGGGCAAGGTCGGCAGCACCGGATTGAACAGATCGACGGTGGCCACATTGTTGGCCGAGTAGTTCACCAGGTCTTTGTTCTGCTGCCCGACCTCCACGCCGTACAGGATCTCGTGGCGCACCGCGCCCCACTGCGCGCGCTGCGTCAGTTCGGTCTGGTTGGTCCAGCCGTGCTCTTCGCGCAGCACATTCGAGCGGTTCAAGGTCACGGTCCGCGCGGCCTCGTTCACGATGCCCGGCAAGGTGTTGTTGCGATCCAGGGTGTAGTGGTAGTAGCGCGTGGCGTTGCGCAGCGACCAGTTCTCATTGAAACGATGGTTCAGCGTGGCCGCATAGGACTGCACGCGCGCCTGTGAATAGTCCGCGTCACGCGCGTTTTCGGCGCCGTAGTAGGTGGAAGGATCCACGTCCACCGGCCGGCCGTGATAGGCGGGGATGCCGAAATCCGTGACGCGGCGGTCTTCAAGGAATTCGGTTTGCAGCAGCAGGGTCGTGCCTTCGCCCAGGCGGAACTGGGCGGACGGCGCAATTGCCTTGCGGTCCAGGAACTGCTTGTCGCGATAGCTGTCGCCCTTCTCCACCGCGCCGGTCAGGCGCCACGCCATGCTGCCGCTTTCGGTCGAGCGGCCCAGGTCCAGATCCAAACGCCGGTCGTTCCAGGAACCGTAGCTCAAGCCCACCTGCGTGATGTCCTCGCCGGGCTTCTTGGTGATGCGATTGATCAGACCACCCGACGATCCGCGGCCGTACAGCACCGCGGCCGGCCCCTTGATGACGTCGATGCGTTCAACGTTGGACAGGTCGCGGAAATACAGCGCGTCGTCGCGGAAACCGTCGACGAACTGGTCGGCGATGGCCGTAAAGCCCCGAATCGACACCTGGTCGCGCTGCCCGTCACCCGTGGAGAAGCTCACGCCCGGCACGTTCTTCAGCGCGTCCTGCATCGAATTGGCATGCTGGTCGCGCATGACTTCCGCGGGCACGACGTTGACGGTTTGCGGAATATCGCGCAAGGGAACGTCGATCTTGGTGGCGCTGGACGAATCAGGCGGGTTGTAGCTCTGCGACGCTGCGTCGTTGCCGTATACGCTCACGGCGGGCAAGGTGGGAGTGCTGGTCTGGGCTTGCGCCGGCGCCGGGCTGGCAAGGGGCGCCAGGGCGAGCAATGCTGCGGAAATCGAACGAGGAGCGTGCATGGCCGTGCTGCGTCTTTCTAAAGTAGTTTGAAATGGAACGATCGGCGATTCTCCTGTCAATAAGAATAGGTCGCAATCGTTTTATCATTTCGTTGCCGGCCGGCCACGATAAATGAGACAACCGTCCAATTCAGTTTCTTGTCAGTAGGTGTATGCCACCCGTGCGCGAACTCTGGCCGCGCCAGCCTCCACCCATGTCACGGCCGGGTCACACGCTGTCCCCAAAATTCCTTTCCTTCAAACCCGGAGGAAAGACGGTGAAGCCGAATCTAGGAAAGATCCTTGCAATGTCCGCCAGCGCCGCGCTGCTGGCAGGCCTGGCCGCCTGTGGCGGCGATGACGACGACGATGACGCGCCGCCGGCGCCGCCGCAGGCCAGCGTGCCCCAGGGTTCCACCTTGGACGTGGCCATCCTGGGCACCACCGACCTGCACGCCAATGTGCTGGGCTACGACTATTACAAGCTGGCCGAGGACAAGAGCTACGGCGTGGACCGCACGGCCACGCTGATCGCCAACGCCCGCAAGCAGAACGCCAACACCCTGCTGTTCGACAACGGCGACACCATCCAGGGCACGGCCTTGTCCGATTACCAGGCGCTGGTGAAGCCGGTGCAATGCAGCGACATGCTGGCGATCTACAAGCAGATGAAACTGCTGGCCTATGACGCGGCCACGCTGGGCAACCACGAATTCAACTACGGCCTGCCCTTCCTGTCGCAGATCACCGACACGAACTTCGGCCTGGCCGGCATCGCCAAGGGCACGGCGCAGACCAACCCCGCCGGGGCCAAGGACTGCGCGGCGCCGGGCTTCCCCTTCGTATCCGCCAACGTGGTATCGGCCGCCAGCAAGCAGCCCATCTTCAAACCCTGGGTCGTGTTGGACAAGACCTTCAAGGCCACGGATCCGAATGGCAAGCAGATCGACGTCGCGCTGAAAGTGGGCGTGATCGGCTTTGCGCCCCCGCCCATCCTGCAATGGGACAAGGCCAATCTGGAAGGCCATGTGGAAGTCGCGGGCTGGAAGGAATCGGCGCAGCGCTACGTGCCGGAAATGCGCGCCGCCGGCGCGGACCTGGTGGTGGCGCTGGCGCATGGCGGCATCGACATGCTCACTGCCTACAGCCCGGCCATGGAAAACGGCGCCGGCTACCTGAGCCAGGTGCCCGGCATCGACGCGTTGATCACCGGCCACCAGCACCTGCTGTTCCCCGACACCAACGCCAAGTCGCAATTCGCGGGCCAGCCCGGTATAGAGCTGGAGAAGGGGCTGATCAACGGCGTACCCGCCGTGCAGGCCGGCCAATGGGGCAACAACCTCGGCCAGATCACGCTCAAGCTTGCCTATGACAAAGGCTGGCAGGTACGGAAGGACGCCACCCGCGTGCAGCGCATCTCCACGCGCCTGACCGCGCAGAGCGGCGCCACGCCCGCGACCTACGTCGAATCCGACGCCGCCGCGCAGCAACTGGTGCAGGCCGAACACGCCGCCACCATCGCCTACGTCAAGACGCCCATCGGCCAGAGCCGCTTCGACATGGCGACCTACTACGCGCTGGCGGGCGACGTGTCGGCGCTGCAGATCGTGAACATGGCGCAGATCGATTATCTGGCGGACTACATCGCCAAGAACAAGCCGTCGTATGCCGCCCTGCCCATCCTGTCGGCGGCGGCGCCCTTCAAGGGCGGACGCAACGGTCCGGGCGACTTCACCTATGTGAAGCAAGGCAACATCGCCATCAACAACGCGGCCGATCTGTACCTGTACCCCAACACGCTGCAAGTGGTGCGGGTCAGCGGCGACATCGTGCGGCAATGGCTGGAGAAGACCGCCGAGCAGTTCCGGCAGATCGATCCGGGCCAGGTCGCACCGCAGGATCTGATCGACACGGGCTTTCCGACCTTCAACTTCGACGTGCTCTATGCGGCGGGCAACGCGCTGCGGTACGAGATCGACGTGACCCGCCCCAAGGGCTCGCGCATCACACAGCTGACGTATCAGGGCGCGCCGCTGAATCCGGCGGCGCAATTCCTGGTGGTCACGAACAACTACCGCGCCAGCGGCGGCGGCGACTTTCCCGGCCTGGCCGGCGGCAAGGGCGACATCGTGCTGCAAGCCCCGGACGCCAGCCGCGACGTGCTGATCGGCTACATCAAGAAGCACCCGGACCTGGACCTGGCAACCTATGGCCTGGACCGCAGTTGGCGCTTCGCGCGGGTGGGCGCCCTGGCGGGCCCGGTGGTGTTCGCGTCGGTGCCGGGCACGCTGGCCATGGCCGCGGCGCACGGCGTGGACAACGTCACGGTGCACGACGCCACGCCTGACCCGGCAACCCAGTTGTCGCGCTACGCGGTGGACCTCAGCCGCTAAGGCTGGCGGTAGTAGACGCAGATGCGCCGGCCGCCGATCTCGTGCACCTCGATCGGCAGCTCGTACAGCTCGCTCAGGACCTCCGGCCGGACCAGTTCGGCCGGAGGTCCCTGGCGCGCGATGCGCCCTGCCCGCATCGCCACGATGCGGTCCGCATAGGTGGACGCGAAATTGATGTCGTGCAGCACCAGCACCACCGTCTTGCCCAGTTCGTCGGCCGCGCGGCGCAAGGTGCCCATCATGGCGACGGCGTGCTTCATGTCCAGGCTGTTCAGGGGCTCGTCCAGCAGCACGTAGCGCGTGTCCTGGCACAACACCATCGCCACGAAGGCGCGCTGGCGCTGCCCGCCCGACATCTCGTCCAGATACCGGTCGGCCAACGCCTCCAGATTCAGATAGGCGATGGCGCGGTCGATGTGATCCTTGTCTTCAAGCGTCAGACGGCCGCCCGTGTGCGGATAACGGCCGAACGCGACCAGGTCCCTCGCCGTCAGCCGCAACGGCAGATGATTGTCCTGCCGCAGGATGGCCAGGCGGCGCGCCAGTTCCCGGCTGTCCGCCCGGGTCACGTCCAGGCCCTCGACCAGCACCCGGCCCGCGGACATGGGCAGCAGGCGGCTGACCATGGACAGCAGCGTGGACTTGCCCGCGCCGTTGGGGCCGATGATGGCCGTGACGCCGCCCGCCGGCAGCGACAGGCTGACCTCGTCGACCACCACGTTGTCGCCGTACTGCTTGCTGACTTGCTGGATCTCTATCATCGGCGCCCCCTGCGCAGGATCAGGACGAGGAACATCAGCCCGCCCAGGAATTCGATCACCACGCTGACGGTGGTATTCAGGCCCAGCACGCGCTCAAGCAGCGTCTGGCCGCCCACCAGGAAGATCACGCTCAGCAGCACCGCCGCCGGAACGGTGTGGCGGTGCCGGTCGGACCCCATGGCCTGATAGGCCAGGTTGCTGACCAGCAGGCCGAAGAACGTCACCGGGCCGACCAGCGCCGTCGATACCGACACCAGCACCGCGATGGCGGCCAGCGTCAGCATCAGCGTGCGGCGATAGTCCACGCCCAGGTTCACCGCGATGTCGCGGCCCAGCGCCAGCACGTCGTAGCGGCGGCGCATGCGCCACACCAGCAGGGACGCCGCGCACACCGCGGCCAGCGCGATCGGCAGCAGGCCCACGCGCACGGTGTTGAAGCTGGCGAACATGCGGTCCTGCAGCACCAGGAATTCATTGGGGTCGATCAACCGCACCACGAAGTTGGACAGGCTGCGGAACAGCAGGCCGAAGATGATGCCCACCAGCATCATCAGGTGCAGGCTGCGCACCGCATCCGAAAACAGCCAGCGGAACAGCAGGCAGGCGAACGCCGTCATGGCGCCGACCTCCAGCAGGAATGCGGCCACCGGATGGCTGGCGGCCGTGGCCGCCTGGCCGAAGCCGAACACCACCACTGCCTGGATCAGCAGGTACAGGGCGTCAAAGCCCATGATGGCCGGCGTCAGGATGCGGTTGTGGGTGATCGTCTGGAACAGCACCGACGACACCGCCACGGCATAGGCCACCAGCAGCATCGCCGCCAGCTTGGCGCCGCGGAACGGAATCACGAAAGACCACTGGCCGTTGGCGCCCAGCGTCATGAAGGCGATGGCGCAGGCCAGCGCAATGGCGCCCAACAGCCACAGACGCCAGGCTTGCGGCGCGCGGGCCGGCGCCGGGACGGAAATTGCGAGTTCAGCCACGCAGGTTCCTCCGCGTGCGCAGCAGCCACAGGAACAGGATGCTGCCCAGCACGCCGACCACCGTGCCGATCGGAATCTCGTAGGGATGGATCACCAGCCGGCCGATGACGTCGCAGGCCAGCACGAACACGCCGCCCAGCACCGCCACCCAGGGGATGGAGCGGCGCATGTTGTCGCCCAGCACCAGGCTGACGGCATTGGGCACGATCAGGCCCAGGAAGGGAATGCCGCCCGCGGTCACGACCACCACGGCCGATATCGCCGACACGATCAGCAGCCCGGCCAGCGTCAGCCGCGCGTGGTTCAGGCCCAGGTTGGCGGCAAACTCCCGGCCCATGCCGGCCACGGTGTAACGATCAGCCGCCGCATAGGCCGCGCAGGCCAGGCCGAAGCCTATCCACAGCAGTTCATAGCGTCCGCGCAGCACGCCCGAAAAGTCGCCCGTGGTCCAGGCGTGCAGCGACTGCAGCAGGTCGTAGCGGTAGGCAACGAAGGTGGTGGCGGCGTGGATCACGCCGCCCAGGATCAGGCCGATCAACGGCACGATGAAGGGCGTGCGCAGCGGCACGCGCTTGAGCAGCGCCAGGAACAGCAAGGTACCCGCCAGCGCAAAGCCCGTGGCCGTCAACATCTTGCCGATCACGGGCGTGTCCGGCGCCAGCAGCGTGACGACGAGTATGCCCAGGGTGGCGGACTCCACGGTGCCTGCGGTGGTGGGCTCCACGTAGCGGTTGCGCACCAGCATCTGCATGATGAGCCCCGCCACCGCCAGCGACATGCCCGCCAGCAGCAAGGCCAGCGTGCGGGGGATCCGGCTGACCATCAGCAGGCGCCAGGCGCGCTCCGCGTCCTCGCCCGCGCCCCACAACGCGGACAGGCTGAGCTGGCCCGCGCCCAGGCTGACGCTGGCCGCGCACAGGGCCAGCAGCAAGCCCACTGCCACCGCCAGCCCGCCCCAACCGCCTATCGACTGCCGCCAACTCACCCGCGATACCCCCGCCGCTCACACATCAGGCTTTACTTGCCCGCCGCCAGCGCGCCAGCGATCTCATCCACGTTCTGCTGCATGGAGGTCAGGCCCGCGCTGCCCAGCAGATACCAGTTGTAGCCGTTCAGGTAGACCACGCGCTTGTTCTTCCAGGCCTTGGTCGGACGCACCAGTTCGTTGTCCAGCATGCGCTGGGCCGACACGCCTTCGCGGCCGATGGCGGCGTCGCGGTCGATCACGAACAGCCAGTCAGGGTCGGTCTGGGCGATGAACTCGAACGAGATCGCCTGGCCGTGATTCGATACGCTCAGCCCCGTGGTCGCCGGCTTGATGCCGAACGCGTCGTGGATCACGCCAAAGCGCGAGCCCGGCCCGTAGGCGCTCATCTTGCCGCCGGTAGTCAGCACGATCAGTGCGGTGCCGGCGCTTGCCGCCTGCTTGTTCAGGCCCGCGATGGAGGCGCGCAAGGCGTCCAGCTTGGTCTTGGCGACATCCTGCTTGCCGTAGATGGCGGCCAGCGTTTCGGTATTGCGCGTCACGCTGCCGACCAGGTCCCGGGCGTTCACCGTCAGGTCCACGGTGGGCGCCAGCTTGGCCAGTTCGTCGTACTTGGGCGCGGAGCGGCCCGCCACGAAGATGAGCTGCGGCGCGGCGGCGTGGATCACTTCATAGTTGGGCTCGAACATCGAACCCACCTTCAGATAGCGCTGATCGGCATACTGGCTCAGCTGCGGCGGCCACTTGGCGACCGTCGGCACGCCCGCCACGTTCACGTCCAGCGCATGCAGCGTGTCCAGCACGGCCAGGTCCATCACCACCGTCTTCGCCGGGTTGGCCGGCACGGCGGTTTCGCCGCGCGCGTGCTTCACCGCCACCGTCGCCTGCGCGGCGCACACGGCCGTGGCGGCGCCCAGGACCAGCGCGGCCCCGGCCTGGACCGCCCAACGCCGGACGCGGCCTGCTTGCATTTGCTTCTTCATGCGTACCTCTTCATGTTGCGGGCGCCAGGCGCCCTTTCAAACTCAGAATTTGACGCCCACGCCCAGCCAGTAGCGGCGGCCGTCCTCGACGTAGCCGTAGTCGTCGTACGTGACCTGCTTGTCGAACAGGTTGTAGATGCCGGCATACACCGCCACCGTCTTGTTCACTTGGTACGAGCCGCCCAGGTCCACGAAGGTGTAGGAAGGCGCGACCACCGACGAGGACGACGGGCCGGTGATGGGCTGGCTTTCCTTGCCGCGGTAGTTCAGCCGCGCCCAGGCCTGCAGCGCGTCCGAGGCCTGCCAGTTCACCGTGGTGGTAAACAGGTGCTTGGGCAGCTGGTTGAGCGGCTGGCCCTTGTATTGGCCGGACTTCTGCTCCGACTTGGTGAACGTGTAGCTGCTGGTCAGAGACCAGTCGCGCGACAGCGGCAGCTTCAGGTTGGCTTCCACGCCGCGCGAATTGGCCTTGTCCACGTTCATGTAGGTGGTCGGGTCCGAACCGAACTGGTTCGGGCCGTCCGTGCACTGGGTCAAGGGGCAAGCGACGCGGGTGATCTTGTCCTTGAAGTCGTTGTTGAAGATCGTCAGGCCGGCGTTGAAGCCCTCGCCGTCGTCATACAGGATGCCGATTTCCTCGGTCACCGATTTCTCGGGCGTCAGGTCCGGGTTGCCGTACATGTTGCCGCCGCGGCTGACCTGGCCCCAGCCCGCCACCGTCTGGCGCAGGTCGGGCGCGCGGAATCCGGTGGACACGCCGCCCTTCAGGGTCCAGCGGTCGGCCATGTGCCAGACGCCGTACAGGCGCGGACTGAAGTGCGTGCCGAAGTTCTCGTCTTCGTCCATGCGCAGGCCCGCGGTGACGGCGAAGCTCTCGGTCAGGCGCCATTCGTCCTCGGCGAACAAGGCCCATTGGTAGCGGTCCACCTTGCTGGGGCCGTTGGCCAACTGGTTGCCGGTCTGATCGTTCAGGCGCTGGCTCAGGTAGCTGCCGCCTAGCGTCAGCATGTGCGAACCCAGGGGCATGGTCCAGCTCGTCTGGATGTCCAGGTTCTTGATCTTCATCTGGCGCGAGCGGTTGTCGAACTCTTCCTGCTGCACGTAGCTGTCCGACACGCCCCAGCCCCAGCGTCCGGTATGCGACAGCGCCCACTTGTTGCTGCGGTAATCGGTATCGGACGAGGCCGGGCAGCCATTGCGCCCGCAAGCCTGGCCGGGCGGCAGCGGCTCGACCGTCTTGCCCAGCGTTTCGTGCAGCTTCTGGCGCATGGTGGTCGCTTCCAGCACGATGTCGTGGTCGCGGTTGGGCGTCAGCGCCAATTTGGCCGTGACGCTTTCCGAGTTGCGCTTGCGGAAACCGTCGACGATGTCGTCTTCGTCGCGCTGCGTAGCCTGGCCGTAGATCTGCAGGCCCAGCAGGTCCGTCTTGATCGGGCCGGACAGGTAGAAATTGCCCTGGTAGATGTCGCCCGACTTGTTGCTTTCCTGGATCGTCGTGTCCAGGCGGATCTCGCCGCCCCACTCCGAGGGCACCTTGCGCGTGATGATGTTGATCACCCCGCCCATGGCGTCCGAGCCATACAGCGAGGACATGGGGCCGCGCACCACCTCGATGCGCTCGATGGCGGAAAGCGGCGGGGTCCAGCCGCCTTCCACGCCCGTGGAATCCGAGTTGGTGCGGGTTTCGCGTGAATTCTGGCGCTTGCCGTCGATCAGGATCAGCGTGTACTTGGGGCCCATGCCGCGCAGGCTGATGTCCTGGCGGTCGCCGCCGCCGGTGACGATCACGCCCGGCACATCCACCAGTGCGTCGTTGATGTCGCGGTAGAACTTCTTGTCCAGGTCCTCGCGGGTGATCACGCTGATCGACGCCGGCGCATCCTGGATCTGCTGCTCATAGCCCGAGGCCGTCACCACCACGGTGTCCAGCGTCTTGGCGCTGTCCGCGCTTTGCGCCCAGGCGGGCTGCGCCACGCCAAAACCCGCGGCGCACAGGGCCGCCGCCAACTGCGTGCGCGAACCCGGACCGCGCCGGCCGGCGACCAATTCTTTGCTGCTCATGATTCCAGTTTCTCCCGTCCCAGGCCCGCCCCGCACCCTGCGTGCGGCGTCCGTCCTGCCCCGTATTTATTAATGAAAACCATTCTCATATTAGAATTGGACCTGCCGGGAGCCAGCAACACGCTTTCCGCAACTTTTATCTTCTTTGAACTTCTTGACACTCCGGCCCGCGGCCATAAGCCAAACTGCCGGATGCAGAACCGACGACACGCATGCCTTTTTCCCACGCCCCGGTGACTCGCCGCATCCTGCTGATCGACGACGATGTCGAGCTCGCGCAGATGCTGCGCGAATACCTGGAACCCGGTCACTGCCAGCTCGCCCTGGCGCATAGCGGCGCGCAGGGCCTCGCCCTGCTGGCGCAAGACGACTACGACCTGGTGCTGCTGGACCTGATGCTGCCCGACGGCAACGGGCTGGACCTGCTGAAGCAGTACCGCCAGCGCTCGCGCCGGCCCGTCATCATGTTCACCGCCCACGGCAGCGAGACGGACCGTGTGCTGGGCCTGGAGTTCGGCGCCGACGACTACCTCGCCAAACCCTTCAGTCCGCGCGAGCTCAAGGCCCGCATCACCGCGGTGCTGCGCCGCTTCGAAGAAGTGCCCGACACCGCCCGCCCCGCCCTGGCGCTGGGCGCGGTGTCGCTGGATCCCGCCACCGGCCTGCTGCGGGTGGGCGACAGCGAAATCGCGCTGACCGGCGCCGAACAGCGCATCCTGGAAATCCTCATGCGCACGCCCGGCCAGGTGGTCGCGCGCGACCAGATCGGCCTGTACGCGCTGGGCCGCAAGCCCGACCGTTACGACCGCAGCATCGATACCCACATCAGCTCGCTGCGCAAGAAGCTGCGCGGCGACAGCGGCCTCGAGACGCTGGCGATCCGCAACCTGCGCGGCCTGGGCTACGTGCTGGCGGGCGCGGACTGATGGCCTGGCTGCCCGCCCGCTCCCTGTTCTGGCGCGCTTTCCTGACCTTCTGGGGCGCGATGGCCGTCATCCTGGTCTGCGGCATGGTGCTGACGGCCGCGGTCGCCTGGTACCGCTTCAACTCGCTGGACGGCCTGAATCCCGGCAACCTCACGCGCGACGCCGCGCAAATCGCCCGCAGCGAGGGCGCGGACGGCCTCAAGCGCTGGGTCGAGGCCATGGACCAGCGCTACTCGGCCCTGAAGATCTACGTCATGGACACCCAGGACAAGGACATCCTGGGCCGGCGGCTGCCCGCCCGCATGGAAGACTGGCTGAGCGACTTCCGCGCCGGGCCGGACCGCTCGCCGAAAGCCGACTACCTGCCTGCCGACCCCACCGGCGAGCGCGTTTCCTGGTGGGAGCCGCAAAAGCTGGTTCTGCCCGATGGCTCGGTGCTGCTCTTGCTGTTCCTGCCGTTCGACTCTTCGCATTGGGAAGTGCTGGCCCTGTCGCCCGTCGCGCTGGCGCTGGTACTGTTCGCGCTGGCCGTGACCGCGCCGTTCTGCTGGGCCTTGAGCCGCCACGTGACCGCCCCCTTGGCGCAGTTGCGCCAGACCACGCATGCCTTGTCCGCCGGGCGCCTGGATGCGCACACGCCCGCCAAGCTGGCCCGCCGCAAGGATGAATTGGGCCTCTTGGCGCGAGACTTCGACGCCATGGCCGACCGCCTGAAGGCGCTGGTCGACACACGCGAGCAGCTGCTGCGCAACATTGCGCACGAGCTGCGCTCGCCGCTCGCGCGGCTGCGGCTGGCAGCCGAACTGGCGCGGCGCAAGGACGAGCGCCAGGACCTGCAGCTGGACCGTATCGAACTCGAGTGCGAACGCCTGGACGCGCTGGTGGGCAACACCTTGCGGCTGGCGCGCCTGGGCGCCCTGCCGGTGCCTACCGACAGCCTGGATCTGGCCGAAATCGTGTCCGATGTGGTCGAGGACGCGCGCTACGAAGCCGGCGGCCGGCGGATCCGCATAGAGTGGGACCAGCACGCTCCCGTGCCCCTGGTCGGCGACCGCTGCAGCCTGGCCAGCGCGATCGAAAACGTGTTGCGCAACGCCTTGCGTTTCGCCCCCGCGCACAGCGCGATCCGCGTGCGCCTGCTGTCGAACGCGCAGGAAGCCTGCCTGGAGATCGAAGACCGCGGGCCGGGCGTGGCCGCCGAAGAGCTGGAATCGCTGTTCGAACCTTTCTATCGCACCGCCTCGGGCGCGCGCAAGCCGGGCAGCGGCGCCGGCCTGGGCCTGTCCATTGCCCAGGCCGCCGTGGCCGCGCACAAGGGTAGGATGTCGGCCCGCAACATGTCGCCGCAAGGGCTGAGCGTGCGGCTGGAACTGCCGCGCCTGAGCGGCTGAGGCCCCGCCCGATCAGTCGGCGTCGGCCAGGATCGCGGCCGGCAGCCGCGGCAATACCCGCAAGGCGTTGGCCGTGGTGGCATGTGCCACCCGCGCCGGCGTGATGCCGCGCAGCTGCGCCAGCGTGGCGGCGATGCGGACCAGTTCAGCGGGCGCATTGCGCCGCTGCGGCGGATGCAGCCAGGCCGGAGGGATGTCCGGCGCATCGGTTTCCAGCACCAGATGCGCCAGATCCACGTCCACCGCATGGCGGCGGATCTGCAAGGCGCGTTCATAGGTCATGGCGCCGCCCAGGCCCAGCGCGAAACCCTGATCGATGAAGGCCTGCGCCTGCTGCGCGCTGCCGTTGAAGGCATGCGCAATGCCGCCGATGCGCGGATGGCGGCGCAGGTGTTTCAAGAGGATGTCCTGCGATTTGCGCACGTGCAGCAGCACCGGCAAGCCGAACTCGGCGGCCAGCGCCAGTTGCGCGGCATAGAAGCGCTCCTGGCGCTCGCGCGGTTCGCCGGAGGCAATTTCAGGAACGAAGAAATCCAGGCCGATCTCGCCGATGGCGACGAAGCGGGGGTCGCCCAGCGATTCCTTGACGGCGGCGCGTAGCGCCTCCAGGTCGCCGTCGCCGGCGCGCTGCACGTACAGCGGGTGTATGCCCAGCGCGTACGCGCCGCCGGCCGTCTTGCCGGCAAGTTCGCGCACCACGGAAAAATTGGCGCGCTCGACGGCCGGGATCACGATGGATTGGACGCCCGCCTCACAGGCTGCGTCGGCGACTTGCTCGCGGTCGGCGTCGAACTCGGCGGCATCCAGGTGGCAATGGGTATCGATCAGCATGGGCGCGACCTCCTTGCCCGGATTATCCCCCGGCGCGCCCTAACCCGAAACCAGGCGGCCGTTTTCCATGAGCAACTGGCGGTCGGCGCGGGCAGCCAATTCCGGGTCATGGGTGACGATGGCGAACGCCGTGCCGGACTCCTGGTTCACCCGCGTCAGCAGTTCAAACATGATGTGCGCGGTGTGGCGGTCCAGGTTGCCGGTGGGCTCGTCGGCCAGCACGCAGACAGGCCGCGTGACCAGCGCGCGCGCCAGCGCCACGCGCTGCCGCTCGCCGCCGGACAGCTGGCCCGGGAAATGTCCCTCGCGGGCGGACAGGCCCACCATGGCCAGAACCTCGTGCGCGGCTGCGCGCGCCTTGTCGCGGTTCTCGCGGCGCACGATCAGCGGCATCGCCACGTTGTCCAGCGCGGAGAACTCCGGCAGCAGGTGGTGGAACTGGTAGACGAAGCCCAGGCTGCGGTTGCGCACGGCGCTCTTGCGGCCCTCGGACAGTCCGATACCAAGTTGGCCGTCCACTGAAACCGAGCCGCTGGTAGGCACGTCCAGCAGGCCCAGGATGTGCAGCAGCGTGCTCTTGCCGGAACCGGAGGCGCCGACGATGGCGACCATTTCGCCGCGCGCCACGGACAGGCTGACGTTGCTCAGCACTTCGATGCGCGCGGGGCCTTCGTCATAGACCTTGACGATGTTGTCGGCCTGCAGCGCGGGAGTCAGCATGTCAGTCATGGCGCAGCACCTGTGCGGGTTGCAGGCGCGAGGCGCGCCAGCTGGGATACAGGGTCGCCAGCAGCGACAGCACCAGGGAGGTCACGCCGATGGTGACGATGTCGCCCATCTGCGGATCCGACGGCAAGGCGCTGATGAAATAGATTTCGCGCGGCAGGAAATGCACGCCCAGCAGGCCTTCGATGAACGGCACGATCACGTCCACGTTGTAGGCGATGAGGATGCCGCCCGCCACGCCCAGCAGCGTGCCGATCACGCCGATCAGCGCCCCCTGCACCAGGAAGATACGAGCGATCTCGCGCGGTCCCGCGCCCAGCGTGCGCAGGATGGCGATGTCGGACTGCTTGTCCTTCACGGCCATGACCAGGGACGACAGCAGGTTGAACGCGGCCACGGCCACGATCAGCGCCAGGATCAGGAACATCATGCGCTTTTCGGTCTTCACGGCCGCGAACCAGGTGCGGTTGTTGCGCGACCAGTCGCTTGCCATCATGTAGGGCGGCAGCACCTTCTGCAATTCGGCCGCCACTTCCGGCGCGCGCTGCATGTCGGCGATGCGCAGGCGCACGCCGGCGGTGCCGCTGTCGCGGAACACGCGGGCGGCGTCCTCGTCGTCGACGAAGGCCAGCGAGGAATCGTATTCGTAGTGGCCGGACGAGAACACGCCCACCACGGTGAACTGGCGCATGCGCGGCGTGAAGCCCGCCGGGCTGATCGAACCTTGCGGCGCCATCATCAACAGCGTGTCGCCGAGCTTGACGCCCATGCCGTCGGCCAGTTCATTGCCCAGCACCACGCCGAAGCTGCCGGGCTTCAGGTCGGTGAGCTTGCCCGACACCATCTGGCGCGGCAGGTCCGACACATTGCCTTCGGTCTGCGGGTCGATGCCGCGCACCTGCACGCCGCGCAAGGCCTGCCCGCGCACCAGCATGCCCTGCGCCGCCACGAACGGAGCACCGGCCTTGACGGCAGGATTCTTCTCGGCGGCGGAAGCGAACTCCTGCCATTTTTCCAGCACCCGCTCCGGCGCCGCGCCGGGGATGTAGAGTTCAATGTGCGGCAGCACCGACAGCATGCGGTCGCGCACTTCCTTCTGGAAGCCGTTCATCACGGACAGCACCACGATCAGGGCGGCGACGCCCAGCGCGATGCCCGCCATGGAACTGGCGGCGATGAAGGAGATGAAGCGATCGCGGCGGCCGCGTCGCTGGCGGATTCTGGCCAACCCGGCATAGCGGGCGCCTATCCATAGTTCGTAGGGTATTTTCAGCACGAGCGCATTATGGCATTAACCGCCTGGATTCCGCCCCGCGGATGTGCGGTTCCGAGACCAGGCGTTTCAAGCTATGGCAGTGGCGGACGCCGCTTAGTTCCCGCAGCCCGCGCGGACTACAATCGCGCCCATGCTGATCGTCATTCCGGGCGCCCTGCCCGCCCTTCCCGTCGCCGCCGAACTGGCCAAGCTCTTGCCCGAACGCGCGCCCACGCTGCACGGCTGGCTGCAGGCCGGCGCCGCCCGGCCCCAGGCCCACGACCTGCGCGCCCAGGGCTGCACGCCCTACGAATCCTGGCGGCTGGACCGGGCGGGCTACGTCCCCGAGCCCGGCCTGCCGCCCGGCGCAGGACTGGGTCCGCTGCTGGCCGGCGCGCAAGCCGAAGGCCCTGAACCCGTCTGGCTGGCCGAACTGGTCCATCTGGCGCTGGGCACGGACCAGGCGACCTTGCTGGACCCTGGCCTGATGGAGCTGCGCGCCGAGGAAACGGCTGCGCTGCTGGATACGGCCCGCCCCCTGTTCGAGGACACGGGCTTCGCGGTCGAGCCGCTCTCGCCAGAACGCTGGCGCCTGCGCTTGCCGGACGGCCTGCGTCCGCAGACCGCCAGCCCGTTGGCGGTGGCCGGACAGCGCCTGAACGACTGGTGGCGCCAGGACGCGGAAGCGCGGCCGTGGCGCCGGCTGCTCAATGAAATACAGATGGCCTGGCACGAACACCCGGTCAACGACGCCCGCGCGGCGCGGGGCTTGCCGCCGGTCAACGCGCTGTGGCTGTATGGCGGCGGCACGCCCTGGACGCAGACCCAGCCGGCCGCGGCGCAGGTCTACGACAACCTGGACGCCCCACAGCGAGCCGGCGACTGGGCTGCCTGGCTGGATGCCCTGGCTGCGCTGGACGCGCAGCATCTGCGGCCGCTGGCCGGCAAGAACGGCCTACCGGCCGCGCCCGCCGAACTGCTGCTGCTGGGCGACGACCGCAAGGTCGCCCTTACCCTGAAACCGCGCGGGGGCCTGCTAGGCTTGCTGCCCGCGCCCAAGAAAAACTGGAGCGCCTGGTGGTCTCACCCCGCTTAACCGTCCGTACGCCTGACCTGCAAGCCTGCCATATCCTGGAAGCCTCGGGTATCCATCCCCTGCTGGCCCGCTTGTGGGCCGCCCGCGGCGTCACCCATCCCGACCAGACCCGGCTCGCCTGGCCGTCCCTGCTGCCGCCCGCCGGCCTGACGCATTCGGCCCATGCCGCGGGCGTGCTGGCCGACGCCATCCAGGCGGGCAAGAAGCTGCTGATCGTGGCCGACTACGACTGCGACGGCGCCACCGCCTGCGCGGTCGGGCTGCGCGCCCTGTCCGCCATGGGCGCCGACGTGGACTTCCTGGTGCCCAATCGATTCGAAACCGGTTACGGCCTGTCGCCGGCCGTGGTCGACCTGGCGGTCCGGCACCGCGCGGGCAAGCCCGACATCATCATCACCGTGGACAACGGCATCGCCAGCGTGGACGGCGTGGACGCGGCCAATGACGCCGGCATCGGCGTGGTCATCACCGACCACCACCTGCCGGGCGACACGCTGCCGGCGGCCCTGTCCATCGTCAACCCCAACCAGCCGGGCTGTGGCTTTCCGTCCAAGAACCTGGCCGGCGTGGGCGTCATTTTCTACATGATGCTGGCGCTGCGCGCAGAACTGCGCCGCCGCGGCGTCTACGCGGCCGATGGCGGCCCGCGCCTGGACGCGCTGTCCGACCTGGTGGCCCTGGGCACCGTGGCCGACGTGGTCAAGCTGGACGCGAACAACCGCCTGCTGGTCACCCAAGGGCTGCAACGCATGCGCGCAGGCCGCCTGCAACCCGGGCTGCGCGCGCTGTTCGCCGTGGCCGGGCGCGAGCCGCGCGCGGCCAACGGCTTCGACCTGGGCTTTGCGCTCGGCCCGCGCATCAATGCCGCCGGCCGTCTGGCCGACATGAGCCTGGGCATCGCCTGCCTGACCACCGACGACGAGGCGCAAGCGCTGGAAATGGCGCGCGAGCTCGACAACATCAACCGCGAACGCCGCACCATCGAAGCCGAAATGCGCGAACAGGCGCTGGCCGCCATGGAAGAGCCGAACGCGGCCGCGGGCGCCACGGTCTGCGTGTTCGACCCGGGCTGGCACCAGGGCGTGGTGGGCCTGGTGGCCTCGCGCCTTAAGGAAAAGTTCTGGCGTCCCACGCTGGCCTTCGCGCCCGCCGGCGACGACGAAATCCGCGGCTCCGGCCGCTCGATCCCCGACGTGCATCTGCGCGATGCGCTGGACCTGGTGTCCAAGCGCCATCCCAACTTGATCCGCAAGTTCGGCGGCCACGCCATGGCGGCCGGCCTGACCCTGGGCCGCAACGACTTCGCCGCCTTCGCCCCGGCCTTCGACGCGGCGGTGCGCGAGCTGACGGGCCGCGACACCTTCGAACCGGTGATCGAGACCGACGGCTCGCTGGAAACCGGCTACGCCAACGCCGACGTGGCTGGCATGCTGCAACAGCAGGTGTGGGGCGCCGGCTTCGCCGCGCCGCTGTTCCTCGACGAGTTCGTGGTGCGCAACCAGCGCCTGGTCGGGGAAAAGCACCTCAAGCTGTCACTCGAACGCGGCCACCAGCGCTTTGACGCCATCTGGTTCGGCCACGACCAGTCGCTGCCCGAGCACATCCAGGCCGCTTACCGCCTGGAGCAGAACGTATGGAACGGAATGGTGTCGGTGCAACTGGTGATCGAACACGCGGGGTGAAAAACCCCTGATGGTTCAGCGCGGCGCGGACCTGGGATCGTGTCCAGGCCCGCCCGCGCTGCCTCCGCTCTACTTGTTCACCAACTTCGCTGGCTGCGCCAGCGCCACCAGCGCCCCCACTACCAGGCAGCCCGACAGCATGTAGAGGCCAGTGTTGGTGGTGCCGGTCATGTCCTTCAACCAGCCGACCAGATACGGGCTGACGAAGCCCGCCAGGTTGCCCACCGAATTGATGAGCGCGATGCCGGCCGCGGCCGCCGTGCCACCGAGCAAGGCGGTGGGCAGGCTCCAGAACAGCGGCAGCACCGTGCAGATGCCGATGTTCGCCACCGTCAGCGCCAGAATCGCCAGCACCGTGTTGCCGCTCCAGATCGCCGAGAACAGCAGGCCCACGGCGCCGAACAGCGCGGGCAGCGCCACGTGCCAGCGGCGCTCGCGATGGCGGTCCGAGTTGCGCGAGATCAGGATCATGCCGATCACGGCGAACAGGTTCGGAATCGCCGTCAGCAGGCCGATGGCCAGCGGGCTCTGCACGCCCGTGCTCTTGATCAGGGTCGGCATCCAGAAGCCCACGCCGTACAGCCCCATCACGAACGAAAAGTAGATCAACGCCATCGCCCACACGCGCGGCTTGGTCAGCGCGGCGCGGATCGGCGGGTCTTCCTTCTGCTGCTCCTCGGCCGCGATGTTGCGGATCAGCACCGCCTTTTCATTGGCGGTCAGCCATTTGGCCTTGTTGATGCGGTCGTCCAGATAGATCAGCACCAGCACGCCGATCAGCACCGATGGAATGCCTTCCAGCAGGAACAGCCACTGCCAGCCCGACAGCCCATGGTCGCCATGGAAGGTGCTCATGATCCAGCCAGAGATCGGGCCGCCGATCAGCCCGGACATGGGCACCGCGGTCATGAAGAAAGTCGTGATGCGGCCGCGCCGGGCCGCCGGATACCAATAGGTCAGGTACAGGATGATGCCCGGAAAGAATCCAGCCTCGGCCGCCCCCAGCAAGAAGCGCAAGGCGTAGAACATGTGCACGCTGGTCACGAACATCATGCAGGCGGAGATGATCCCCCAGGTGATCATGATGCGCGCGATCCAGACCCGCGCCCCCACCTTGTGCAGGATGATGTTGCTGGGAATCTCGAAAATAAAGTAACCGATGAAGAAAATACCCGCGCCCAGCCCGTAGACCGTTTCGCTGAACTGCAGCTCCTGCAACATCTGCAGCTTGGCGAAACCCACGTTCACGCGGTCCAGGTAGGCCACGACGTAACACACCACCAATAGCGGCACCAGCCGCCAGCCTACCTTGCGGTAGATCCGGTCTTCCTCGGTCGCCGGGATCGCCGGCGACACTCCGGGGGCCATCGCGTTTTCCATCTATGTCTCCATTCCTCTGTCGGGATAGGCCGGCTGCTCGCCGGCGCCGTTGCGGCCCGCCTCGTTCCGATCAGGAACGGCCAGACCGTCACCCCGCAGCCTAAAACCCAGCAGTTGACAAAAAACTGAACAACTTGGGTTTGGCAGCAACATCCGCCGCGATACGATCCGTCCCCCTTCGGACCAGGCACGGCCGCGCACTTGCTCCAAGCACGGTAAAATGTTTGGTTTCGCACAAAAGTCATCAGGACAGGATCATCATGGAAGCCGAACGTCAGAACCAGCTCGCAGCCCGCCTCGCCGATTACGCGGAGCGCGAACAGGCTCTACGGAGGTATCTTTGACTACGATGCCAAAGCTGAACGCCTGCAAGTCGTAAACGCCGAACTCGAAGATCCGGCGGTCTGGAACGATCCCAAGCACGCCCAGGACCTGGGCCGTGAAAAGAAAGCCCTCGAAGACGTGGTGGAAACGCTCACCGCCCTGGGCTCGGGCTTGGCCGACTCGAACGAATTGTTCGAACTGGCCGCTTCCGACGACGACGACGCCACCCTCGAATCCATCGAGCAGGACGCCGACGCCTTCCAGGAAAAACTGGAAGCGCTGGAATTCCGCCGCATGTTCTCCAATCCGGCCGATCCGCTGAACTGCTTCCTGGACATCCAGGCCGGCGCCGGCGGCACGGAAGCGCAGGACTGGGCCTCCATGCTGCTGCGCCAGTACCTGAAGTACGCCGAGCGCAAGGGCTTCAAGGCCGAAGTGCTGGAAGAATCCGACGGCGACGTCGCGGGCCTGAAGTCCGCCACCATCAAGATCGAGGGCGAATACGCGTTCGGCTACCTGCGCACCGAAACCGGCGTGCACCGCCTGGTGCGCAAGAGCCCGTTCGATTCCTCGGGCGGGCGCCACACCTCGTTCGCCAGCGTCTTCGTCTACCCCGAAGTCGACGAATCCTTCGAAGTCGAAGTGAACCCCGCCGACCTGCGCGTGGACACCTACCGCGCCTCCGGCGCGGGCGGCCAGCACATCAACAAGACCGACTCGGCCGTGCGCCTGACCCACATGCCCACCGGCATCGTGGTGCAGTGCCAGAACGACCGTTCGCAGCACCGCAACCGCGCCGAAGCCATGCAGATGCTGAAGTCCAAGCTCTACGAACTCGAAATGCGCAACCGCATGGCCGAGCAGCAGAAGCTGGAAGACTCCAAGACCGACGTGGGCTGGGGCCACCAGATCCGCTCCTACGTGCTGGACCAGAGCCGCATCAAGGATCTGCGCACCAACGTCGAAATTTCCAACACCCAGAAGGTGCTGGACGGCGACCTGGACCCCTTCATCCAGGCCAGCCTGAAGCAAGGCATCTGAGTTTCGCGATAGTCCCCTCAACGCATCCAGAGGTTCACGAATGTCCGACACCATTGCAATTCTCACCGGCGCTTCGCGCGGCATCGGCGCCGCCATGGCGCGCGGCCTGGCCAAACCGGGCACCCGCCTGATCACCCTGGCGCGCCGCGAAGACCCCGAGCTGGCCGCTTACGCGCGCTCGCAGGACGCGCAGCTGGAACAGCTGTCCGTGGACCTCTCGGACCTGAACGCCGTTGAGACGGTGGCGCAGCGCATCTGCGCATCGCTGCCGCGCGACGCCAGCCGCTATCTGCTGATCAACAACGCCGGCACGGTGCATCCCATCGCGGCCACCGACGCGCTGGCCGACGGCGCGGCCATCGCCGCCGCCTTCAACCTGAACGTCAGCGCCGTCATGCTGCTCACGGCGCGCTTCCTGGCCGCCGTCGAAGACCTCAAGGCCGACCGCCGCGTGCTCAACATCTCCTCCGGCGCGGGCCGCAACCCGAACGCCGGCTGGGGCGTCTACTGCGCCACCAAGGCCGCGCTCGACATGTATTCGCGCGTGGTCAAGGCCGAGCAAGGCGCCGACGGCGCGCGCATCGTCGCGCTGGCCCCCGGCATCGTCGACACCGACATGCAGGTCGCCATCCGTTCCAGCGATCCGGAAAGCTTCCCGGCGCTGGCCAAGTTCCAGGAGTTCCACGCGACCGGCAAGCTGTCCTCGCCCGCCAACGTGGCCTCCCGCATCCTCGCCTACCTGGATCGCGAAGATTTCGGCACGACCGAAATCGACGACATCCGCAATTACGACTGATCCCCCGACCATGACCGACCACACGACCGCTCCGGCTCCCGCCCAGGATGAAAACCGCTTGATCGCCGAACGGCGCGCCAAGCTGGCCAAACTGCGCGAAACCGGGGTCGCGTACCCCAACGACTTCGTTCCCGACGCCCGCGCCGCCGCCCTGCATGACAAGTACGACGGCCAGGAGCAGGAAGCCCTGGCCGCCAATCCGGTCACCGTCAAGGTCGCCGGCCGCATGATGCTCAAGCGCGTCATGGGCAAGGCCAGCTTCGCCACGCTGCAGGACAGCACCGGCCGCATCCAGATCTACCTGGACCGCGGCACGCTGGGCGAAGACAACTACGCCGCGTTCAAGCAATGGGACATCGGCGACATCATCGCCATCGAAGGGTCGGTCTTCAAGACCAACAAGGGCGAGCTGTCGGTGCACGCCGCCAGCGCGCGCCTGCTGTCCAAGTCGCTGCGCCCGCTGCCCGACAAGTTCCACGGCGTGGCCGACCAAGAACTGCGCTACCGCCAGCGCTACGTCGACCTCATCATGACGGACGCCACGCGCCGCACCTTCGAGGCGCGCAGCAAGGCCGTGGGCAGCATCCGCCAGTTCATGCTGAACGCGGGCTTTCTTGAAGTGGAAACCCCCATGCTGCACCCGATCCCGGGCGGCGCGGCGGCCAAGCCCTTCGTCACGCACCACAATGCGCTGGACATGGAAATGTACCTGCGCATCGCGCCCGAGCTCTACCTCAAGCGCCTGATCGTCGGCGGCTTCGAACGCGTTTTCGAAGTCAACCGCAACTTCCGCAACGAGGGCGTGAGCCCGCGCCACAATCCTGAATTCACCATGATGGAGTTCTATGCGGCCTTTGCGGAATACCGCTGGCTCATGGACTTCACGGAAGAATTGATCCGCCAGGCCGCCATCTCGGCCACCGGCAGCGCGGTGCTGACCTACGGCGAACGCGAACTGGACCTGTCCAAGCCGTTCGACCGCCTGACCATCTGCGAAGCCATCCTCAAGTACGCCGACGGCTACACCCAGGCGCAGCTGGACGACGCGGCCTTCGTGCGCGCGGAACTCAAGAAGCTGGGCGCCGACGCCGACGGCCCGGTGCTGTCGCGCGCCGGCCTGGGCGCGCTGCAATTGGCGCTGTTCGAAGAAACCGCCGAAGCCAAGCTCTGGAACCCCACCTACATCATCGACTACCCGGTGGAAGTCTCCCCGCTGGCGCGCGCCTCCGATACCCGCGAGGGCATCACCGAGCGCTTCGAGCTCTTCATGACCGGCCGCGAGATCGCCAACGGCTTCTCGGAACTGAACGATCCCGAAGACCAGGCCGAGCGCTTCCGCTCGCAGGTCGAGGCCAAGGACGCGGGCGACGAGGAAGCCATGTTCTACGACGCGGACTACATCCGCGCCCTGGAATACGGCATGCCTCCGACGGGCGGCTGCGGCATCGGCATCGACCGCCTGGTCATGCTGCTGACCGACAGCCCCAGCATCCGCGACGTCATCCTCTTCCCGCACCTGCGCCGTGAAGACTAAACGGCGGCTGGCATCATGATCTTCAAGATCCTGATGCTGCTGCTGGTCGTGGCGGGGCTGATCTACTGGATCAAACAGCCCCGCAGCGTCCAGCCCTCCTCCCCCTACCCGGCGGCGCGGCCGCGCCGGCCGGTGTTCATCGCCTTGTGCATCGCTGCGGCGATCTCGGTGGCCGCCTCGCTGATGACTTTCCTGCTGTGGGCGGGTGGTGTCGCGGGCGGCGTCACCGGCGGCGGCTATCACGGCCAGGTGGATTTCCTGCTGCCCGTGGCGGGCACGCTGCTGGCGCTGGCCGTCGCCTGCGCCGTAGGCGCGTTCCTCAAGCGCCGGGGCTGAGCGCCCGGCCTTGCGGCCTGCCTATTCGGGCCACTTGCCGGCCCCCGCCGGCAGCGACGGCAGCGAAGCCTGCAGCATCGCATCGATGAACTCGGCGGGCTGCAAGCGGCCGTCCGGCTTGTACCACTGCACCGTCAGGTTCATGGCGCCCAGCACGCAGCGCTTGATGACGCGCGCGTCGCCTTGCAACAGCCCCGCCGCCATGGCGGCCGCCACCGCGTCCTGCCACATTTCCTCGTAACGGTCGCTCAGCGATTTCACGGCCGCCCGGCTGGGCAAGGACAGGCTGCGCCATTCATACACCAGCGCATTCATGGCGTCTCCGCCTGCCCCATGCAGCATGCTCCACATATGCACGCGGAACAGCGCGGCCAGCCGGTCCGCCGGCGCCTGGTAGCGCGCCAGCGCCCGTTCGCCATGGTCTATCACTTCCTGGATGCCGTTATTCATCACCGCCACCAGGATCTCCTCCTTGCTGCGGAAATGATGGAACAAGCTGCCGGACTGCAAGCCCACCGCCCGCGCCAGCTCGCGCACGGTGGTGCGTTCATAGCCGTGCTTGCAGAACAGCTGCCCGGCCGTCAGGATCACCTCGCGCCGGCGCTCGGATTCCGATCCTTCGTCCCGGCCTTCCGTGGCCTCCCGCAGCTTCTCCATGTCCGGTCACAGCCTCTGGATGATGGTCGCCGTGGCCATGCCATGACCGATGCACATCAGCTGCATGCCCAGCTCGCCTTCGGTGGCTTCCAGGCCCGTCAGCATCTTGGCCATCAGGCCGGCTCCCGTCGCCCCCAAGGGATGCCCGTGCGCAATCGCGCCGCCCCAGGGATTGATGCGGGACAGGTTCGCACCCAGTTCGCGCTGCCAGGCCAGCACCACGCTGGCGAAGGCCTCGTTGATCTCGATCCAGTCGATGTCCTCCAGGCTCAGGCCGGCGCGCGCCAGCGCCTGCCGCGCGGCAGGGATCACTCCGGTCAATTGCAGCACCGGGTCCGATCCCACCGCCACCCGCGCCAGAAAGCGTGCACGCGGCCGCAGGCCGTCGGCCAGCGCCGCGTCACGGTCCGCCAGCAGCACCGCGGAAGCGCCATCCGCCAGCTGACTGGCGTTGGCGGCGGTGACACCTCCCTGGCCCGGCGGCCGCAAGGCGGGCGCCATGGCCGCCATCCGGGCAGCATCGGTCTGCTCGCGGATGCCTTCGTCGCGTTCGGCGCCTGCCCGCGGTCCCGGCAGCAGCTCGGCGTGGCGGCCGGCCTGCGCCGCGCTCCAGGCGCGCGCATGGCTTTCCCTGGCCCATTCGTCCATATCCGCCTGCGACAGTTGCCAACGCTCCGCAATCCGCTCCGCGCTCTCAATCTGGTGAATCAGCGGATAGCGCGCCAGCAGAGCGGGGTTCAGCGTCTCGAAACCGCGAAACTCGCCCTGCCCCAGCGTCACGTCCAGGAACATCGGCACCCGGCTCATGCTTTCGACACCGCCCGCCACCACGTAGCGCATGTCGCCCGCGGCGATGGCCTGCGCGCCGAAGTGCACCGCCTGCTGGCTGGATCCGCACATGCGGTTCAGGGCCACGCCTGGCACGCTCTCGGGCAGGTCCGCCAACATGGCGGCCAGCCTGCCGATGTTGGCGCCCTGCTCGCCCGCCTGGCTGACGCAGCCTGCGATCAGGTCCTCGACCTGGGCGCCTGGCAACCCGGCCCGCGCCAACAGGCCACGCACCGTCTCAGCCAACAGCGTGTCCGGCCGCGTGTCCGCCCACCATCCGCCGCGCCGCCCGAAAGGGGTGCGCACGGCCTCCACGATCACGGCTTCGTTCATGCCGTCGTCTCCTCAACGTAGAGCGCCTCGATCTCGTCCGCGTAGCTGCGGTAGATGCTGGCGCGCCTGACTTTCATGGTGGCGGTCACTTCGCCATCGTCGTGGTCCAGCTCCTTGGTCAGCAGATGGAAGCGTTTGATCTGCGCCACCGGCGCAAGGCCAGCATTGGCGCGCGCGACTTCCTGCTGCACCAGTTCGCGCACCTGCGCGCATTCGGCCAGCGACCGGAAATGCGTGAAGGCGATGCGACGCGATTCGGCCCACTTGCCCACCGTGTCGAATTCCAGCTGGATCAGCGCCGACACGTACTTCCTGCCGTCCGCGATCACGATGCATTCCTTCACGTAGGGACTGCCCTTTACCGCATTCTCGATCTCGGAAGGCGTCAGGTTCTTGCCGCCCGCCGTGATCATAATGTCCTTGAGCCGGTCCACGATGCGCACTCGCCCCGCCTCTTCCGCCACCACGTCGCCCGTGTACAACCAGCCGTCGCGCACGGTGCTGGCGGTGGCTTCCGGATTCTTGTAATAGCCCTGGAACACCATGTCGCCGCGCACCAGCAGCTCGCCGGCGTCACCCATGCGCCATTCCACGCCCAGGATGGGTTCGCCCACGGTGCCCACCTTCACGCGGTCCGGATGCTGGCCGAAGATCATGCCCGCGGACTCCGTCAGCCCGTAGACCTCGATCAGCGGCACGCCCAGCGTGCGGAAGTAGCGCACCACGTCCGGCGAGATCGGCGCCGCGCCCGTCATCGCCACGCGCACCCGCCGCAGGCCGATGAAGTTCTGCAAGGCGCGCAGCACCAGCCAGTACCACAGCCAACGCGTCCAGCGCTCGCGCAAGCTGTACTGGGCGGGCGACTTCTCCAGGAACGGCGTGCAGGCCGCCACGGCGCGCCCGTACAGCCATTGCTGCAGGCGCCCGGCCTCCTGCATCTTGATCGAAATCGCGGCGTGCAGTTTTTCCCAGATGCGCGGCACGCCCAGGAAGATCGTTGGCGCAACTTCGCGCAGGTCTTCCTGCACCGTGCGTATCGATTCGCCGAAATTCACCTGCGCGCCCAGGTAGATGGGCACGAAGGTGGACAGCATCTGTTCGGCCACGTGGCACAGCGGCAGGTAGGACAGGTGCACGCTATTGCCATCCATCGCCAGCCGCTCGGCGATGCCCGGCGCCACGCCGCGCATGTTGCCGTAGCTCAGCATCGCGCCCTTGGGCTTGCCAGTGGAGCCGGAGGTATAGATCATGAGGCCGGTGTCATCCAGCCGCTGGCCGTCCAGCGCCGTGTTCAACGCGGCGAGCTCGGCCGCCTCGCGCCGCGCACCCTCGGCCTCGATCTCGGCGTAGGTCACGATGCGCTCACGCTCGGCGGGCGCATAGGAACGCAGGCCCTTGGTCTCCATCATGACGATGCGGCGCAGAAGCGGCAGCCGGTCCGCCACCTGCAGCACCTTGTCGGTCTGTTCCTGGTCCTCGCACACTACCAGTTCCACGTCCGCGTGCTCCAGCACGTAGCCCATTTCCTCGGCCGGGCTGGTGGAATACACGCCCACCGCGACCGCGCCGACCGCGCCCGCCCCCATCTGGGTCAACAGCCATTCCACGCGGTTCTCGGAGACGATGGCGACCCGGCCGCCCACGCTCAGGCCCAGGGCGCGCAGACCCAGCCCCACGCGGCAGGCGCGGCTCCAGTACTCCGCCCAGGCCATGGGCTTCCAGATGCCGAAGTCCTTCTGCCGGATGGCGATGGCCGCGGGCTGGCGTCGCGCCTGCTCGCGCAGCATCTGCGGCAGCGTCAGGGCCGGCCATGCCTGCGCGGATGCGCCGGAGATATCCATGTGCTTGTCCGTCATGACAGCCAGCGCTTGCGGCGCTTGTAGTGCTTGATGTCGCGAAAGCCGCGGGCCTCGCCCGTGCCGCCCACGCCCAGGTAGAACTCGCGCACGTCGGGATCCGCCGCCAGTTTTTCGGCGCTGCCGTCGATCACCACCTTGCCGGTTTCCATGATGTAGCCGTAATGCGCCACCGCCAGCGCCACCGACGCGTTCTGCTCCACCAGCAGCATCGATACCCCCTGTTCGTGGTTAATGCGAGCGATGATGGAGAAGATGTTCTCCACCAGCATCGGCGACAGACCCAGCGAAGGCTCGTCCAGCAGCATCAGCCTGGGCTGCGCGATCAGCGCGCGGCCGATGGCCAGCATCTGCTGTTCGCCGCCCGACAGATAGCCCGCCAGGCCGCGACGGCGCTCGAACAGGCGCGGAAAATAGCCATAGACCAGATCGAAGTCGACCTTCGCCCCCGGCCTGCCCGTCAGGGCGTAGGTGGCGGCCACCAGGTTTTCCTCGACCGTCAGGTCCTCGAACACCCGGCGCCCCTCCATCACGTGCGCCAAGCCCGCGCGCACCAGGTTCTGAGGCCTGGCGCCCGCGGTGTCGCCGCCGTTGAAGACGATCTGTCCGCGCACCAGCGCGCCGTCCTCCAGGTCCAGCAGGCCGGACACGGCCTTCAAGGTGGTGGACTTGCCGGCGCCGTTGCTGCCCAAGAGCGCCACGATGCTGCCGGCCGGCACTGACAGGGACAAGCCGCGCAGCACCTGCACCGCCTTGTTGTAGACGACTTCGATATTGTTGATATCGAGCACCGCCGCTGCGGGCGGCGCGGCATGCGCGTCATGTCCGGAATTCACGGCCGCCTCACTTCAGCACGATCCAGTCGGATGCCGGCACCATCTGCTTCTGCTTCACGTCGGCGCGGTAGATCCGGCCCACCGGGATCGAATTGCCCTTGATGGAAATCGGCACGCCGATCAGGCCACCCGTGTCGAAATCCTTGATGCCGTCCAGCGCCGCCTTCATATTGGCGCTGGTCAGCTCCTTGCCGGCGTCCAGCGTGCGCTTGGCGACCTCGGTGAACAGCATGGCGGCCAGGAAGCCCTGCATGTAGCCCGTGCTCTGGTACTGCGGACGCATCTCGCGGATCTTCTTCAGCATCGGCGCATCGGCCGCCGTGTCGTAGTAGTAGCGGTACGGCATCACGCCCATGAAGCCTTCGGCGTCCTCGCCCATCTGCATCACGGTGGAGTTGTCCATGGTCCAGAACGTGCCCATGTAGCGCGTCTTCAGGCCCATGCGCTTGCCCTGCCCCACGAACTCGGGAATCGGCGCCAGCACGTAACCGTGGAAGATGGTGTAGTCCGGATCGGCGCGGCGCAGCTTGATCACTTCGGTCGACACGTCCACGCTGCCGGGCGGTGTCATGATCTCGGTCGCGACCTTCAGGCCCAGTTTTTCCGCCACCGCGCGCGAGCTGGCGATGGGATCGCGGCCGAACTCCGTGTCCGAATACACAAAAGCCACCTTGGCGCCGGGCTGTTCCTTGGCGATGTAGCGCAGCAGGATGCCGAACATTTCCGTGTAGTCGGGGCCCAGCATGAACTGGGCGGGATACTTGGCGGGATCGTTCAGCTCCGTGGCGAAGGACGCGCCGGTCATCAGGATGTCGCCCGTGCGATTCAGTTCGGCGTTGATGGTCTTGGAGAAGCCGGTGGAATCGCCGTAGTAGAAATTCACCTTGTTCTGGCTGGTGATCTTCTTGAAGGCCGCCACCGACGCGTCCACCTTGTAAGCGGTGTCTTCCGGCACGTAGCGCAGCTTGCGCCCCTTCACGCCGCCCTGGTCGTTGACGATTTTCACGTAGTCGGTGATCCCGGCATGGATGCCCTGCCCGGCAAAGGCGAACACCCCGCTCAGCGGGATGGAGCCGCCCAGCACCAGGTCCTCGGCCGCCTGCGCGGCGGGCGCCGCCGACAGGGCCGCCGCCAGGCCCAGGGGGGCCAACAACCTCGATAAACCGCTGCCGATCCGGATGCGCTTCATGGTTAGTCTCCTGAGGGTCTTATGGGTGGCCACCGCCGCCATGGCTAGGTGCGGAAAGGCCAGAGGTGGAAGTAGCGGCGCACGCGCCGCCAGATTTCCGCGAGCCCGTGCGGCTCGAAGATCAGAAAGCCCACGATCAGTAGGCCGAAAACAATGGTGCGCACCGGCGAAATCAGGCGCAGCGCGTCGCCGCCCACCGGCAGCCAGCCCACGATCAGCTTGAGCAGTTCCGGCACCATGGTCATGAAAATGGCGCCCAGGATGGAGCCCAGGATCGTGCCCATGCCGCCCACGATGATGGCGGCCAGGAAGAAGATCGACATGATCAAGGGAAAGCTCTCGGGCGTGACGACCCGGAAGAAGTAAGCCCACATGCCGCCCGCCACGCCGGCGTAGAACGAGGACAGGCCGAACGACAGCAGCTTGTAGCGCAGCAGGCGTATGCCCAGCACCTCGGCAGAAATGTCGCGGTCGCGTATGGCGATGAAGGCGCGCCCGATGCGCGTGCGGAACAGGTTGGCCGCGCCCAGCACCATCAGCGCCGTCACCGGCACGATCAGCCAGTAGATCTTGAACGAGGTGTCCAGGTCCACGCCCAGCACCCGCGCCGGCGGCACCTGCAAGCCCGTCGTGCCGCCGGTGAACTGCCAGTTGGCGAAGATGAAATGCGCGATGAACGACGCGGCAATGGTGGCGATGGCCAGGTACAGCCCCTTTACCCGCAAGGATGGAATGCCGACCAGCAGGCCGCCCAGCATCGCCACCAACCCGCCGGCCACCAGATTAAGCAGCACCGGCGTACCCAGCCGCTGCTCCAGCACCGCCACTGTGTACGCGCCCAATCCCATGAAGGCCGCCTGCCCCAGGCTCACCAGGCCGGTATAGCCCGTGAGGATGTTCAGCCCCGTGGCGCTGGCGACATTGATGGCCACCAGGCAGGCCAGGTAGAGCCAATAGGCGTCGGCCACGAAGGGAAACATGATCAGCGATGCGGCGAGCAAGGCCAGCCACGCCTTCTGCGTGCGGGTGTCGAACAGCGCTTCGTCCGCAAGATAAGTCTGCTTGGCAGTCGCGATGCGCATTGGTCAGAGCCTCTCGATTTCACGGGTGCCGAACAGGCCGTAGGGCCTGACCATCAACACCACCACCAGCACGATGAAGGTAGCCAGCAATTTGTATTCGCCACCCATGTAGGCGCCGGCCCAGGCCTCCAGCAGGCCGATGAATACGCCGCCCGCCAGGGCGCCGGCCACGCTGTCCAGGCCGCCCACGATGACCACCACCAGCACCGACAGGCCGAACACGCCCATCGACGAGGAAATACCGCCGATCGCGCCCACGATCACGCCCGACACCGCGGCCAGCGCGCCCGCCGCCACCCAGGCCAGCGAGAACACGCGCGGCACGTTGATGCCCATGGCGTACGCCGCGCCCTGATCCGAAGCCGTGGCGCGCAGCGCCACCCCGCCGCGCCAGTAGCGGAACACCACCAGCACCAGCAACGCCAGCACCACCGCCACCCAGAAGCCGTAGAACACCTTGGGCGCGACGAAGGCCTCGCCTATCATCACCGGCGAACGCGGCATGAACTCCGGCAGGCGGCGCTGGTCGGCCGTCCAGATCAGCTCCACCGCGCCGACCAGGATCGACGCCAGGCCCACGGTGATCATGAACACCGAGATCGGCGCCTCGCCCAGCATGGGGCGGATGGTCAGCCGCTCGACCACCGCGCCCAACGCGCCCGACACCACCACCGCGCCCACGATGGCCAGCCAGATCGGCCATTCCATGCCCGTGGCGAAGGCGTAGAACACGTAGGCGCCCAGCATCAGGAATTCGCCGATGGCGATGTTCACCACCCGGGTCGCCTTGTAGACGATGACGAAGGCCAGCGCCGCCAGCGCGTAGAGCCCGCCGCTGCCCAGTCCGGCCAGCGTGACTTCCAGGAAGAACAGCATGTCCATCAGGCCGCCTCCCGCAGGCGGCGGCGCAGGTCGCCGACGTCGCCCGCGCCCAGGTAGGCCTGGATGACCTGCGGATCCGCCTGCACCTGCGCCGGCGTGCCGTCGGCGATCACCTGGCCGAAATTCAGCACCACCACATGGTCCGACAGGTCCATGACCATGCCCATGTCGTGCTCCACCATCAGCACCGTCACGCCCCACTCGGAACGCGCATCCAGGATGAAGCGCGCCATGTCGTCGGTCTCTTCGCGGTTCATGCCCGCCACCGGCTCGTCCAGCATCAGCACCTTGGGGTTCATGGCCAGCGCCCGCGCCAGCTCCACGCGCTTCTGCAGGCCATAGGACAGCGCGGCCACCGGCGCGTGGCGGATGTGGTCGATTTCCAGGAAGTCGATGATGCGTTCTTCGATGTCGGCGCGCAGCGCCATTTCTTCGCGGCGCGCGCGCCCCAGATAGAACAAGGCGTCCAGCACATTGGTGCGCAGGTGCGCATGGCGGCCCAGCTTGATGTTGTCCAGCACGGTCATGCCGCGGAACAGCGCGATGTTCTGGAAGCTGCGCGCCAGGCCCATGCGGGCCCGCTCGGGCGCCGCCACGCGCGTGATGTCGCACCCCTGGAAGCGGATCTGCCCGGATGCCGGACGGTAGAAGCCGGAAATGGTGTTGAACAGCGAGGTCTTGCCCGCGCCGTTGGGGCCGATGACCGTGGTGATGGACCCGGGCGCCACGCGAAAGCCCACGCCCGTAAGCGCCTTGACCCCGCCGAACGCCAGCGTGACCCCATCCACCTCCAGCAAGGGAGTGCTGTCGGACTGATCCACCATTTGTCTCCTCGCCTTTATATGTGCGAAGTTTTTATCGACGTCGGTCTGGCGAACCCGCGAGGCAGGAGATGCAACGAACCTGTCTTTACCTACGCCAGTACAGCGCCGGAAAATCGTTCTATGCGTTACGCTAAGCGTGCTTAAAAGAAAACCAAGCAAGCGCTCGGTTCAGACCATAGCATCGCGGTTTTTGGATCGACAGCTGGTACTTACCCGATAACGGAGACTCGCCATGACCCAAGCACATCCCGCCTTCCACACGCTGTTTTTGGAAACCGACGGCGCGATCGCGACCGTGACGCTGAACCGCCCCGACGCCCTCAACGCCATCGACGTGGCGATGGCGCAAGACCTGCAACGGGCCGCGCAATGGCTGGAAACTCGCGACGAAATCCGCGCCGTGCTGCTGCGCGCCACGGGCAAGACCTTCTGCGCCGGCGGCGACATCAGTATGTTCACGGGCGAACCCGCCCAGGTACGCGCCACGCTGCTGGGGCTGTTCACGCCGCTGAACGACTTCATTGCGCGCATCGCCCGCATGGAAAAGATCTGGATTGCCCAAATCCACGGCATCGCCGCGGGCGCGGGCCTGTCGCTGGCGCTGGCCTGCGACCTGGCCATCGCCGACGCCGACGCGCGCTTCATGACGGCCTATCTCAAGCTTGGGGCGACTCCCGACGCCGGCATGACCCACGGCCTCACACGGGTGCTGGGCGCCCGCCGCGCGCTGGACCTGCTATTGCGGCACGACGCGTTCTCCGCCAGCGACGCGCTGGCCTGGGGCATCGTCACGCGCACCGCGGCGGCGGGAGAACTCGCGCAAGCCGCGCAAGCCTATGCCCAAGAGATTGCCCGCCACGCGCCGCACGGCATCGCGGGCGCCAAGGATCTGCTGCGTTCGGCCGAACATGCCACGCTGGAAACCCAACTGGCCGAGGAGACCGCGCGCTTTCTGGACAGCGCCTCACGCGCAGACTTCGCGGAAGGCGTGCGGGCGTTCCGCGAGAAGCGGACGCCGCAGTTCAAGGGCGAATAAGACCCGGAGATACTTCTGGCGGCGGCTCCAGCCGCCTCACCGCAGCCCGCTCCAGTCGGGCGCGCGCTTTTGCACGAAGGCGCTCAGGCCCTCGCGCGCCTCGGGCGTGGCGGCTGCGTTGCAAAACACCTCGACCGCCGTGGCTACCCTGCGCCGGTACTCGTTGTCATTGCTGTAGACGAAGGCGCGCCGCCCCATGGCCAGGACTTGCGGCGGCTTGCCCGCCAACGAGCGCGCCAACAGGCGGGCCTGCTCCAGCAATTCCGCCGCGGGCGCGACGCGCGCAACCAGCCCCAGTCCGTGCGCCTCTTGCGCATCGAAGATGCGCCCGGTGAACAGCAGGTCGAACGCCCGGTGCTTGCCCACGATGCCCGGCAGATGCACGTAGTGGATCGCCGGCAAGACGCCGACATCGATTTCCGGATAGCCGAAAGTGGCGGTGTCCGCGGCCACCACCAAGTCGCTGGAAATGGCCACCGTCATGCCACCGCCGCGCACCGCGCCCGACACCACCGATATCGAAGGCTTGGTCATGTTGAACTGCGTGTCGTAGAGCTTGATGTACAGCTTGGACAACAGCGCATGAATCCGCGCCGGCGTGCTTTCCAGCAGCTTTTTCATGTCCAGCCCGGCGCAGAAGCGCCCAGGCAAATCGCTGGCCAGCAGCACGGCACGCACGGCGGAGTCGGCATTGGCCCGTTCCAGCGCGGCGATCAGCGCGTCCAGCATGTCTTCGTCCAGCGCATTGACGGGCGCATGGCACATATGGATTTCCGCAATCTGATCGCGGACTTCGTAGCGCAGGAATGTCATCGGTATTCTCGCATTCAGGATTGGGCCTGCGCGCTGCCCGACGCCAGCAACGCTTCGATTTCGGCTTGCGCGTAACCCAGCTCTGCCAGGATCTCGCGAGTGTGCTCACCCAGAACGGGTGCGGGCAGCGCGGCCTGGCGAGGCTGGCGACCGAACCGTATCGGCAGGCCGACGTTGCGGACCTCGCCCAGCACCTTGTGCTGGCTCTTGACGATCAGTTCGCGCGCAGCGACCTGCGGATGCGCCAGCGCCTCGTCCAGCGTGTGGATGGCGGAACAAGCGATGCCCGCGGGCTTGAGCAGGTCCAGCCATTGCGCCACGCTGCGCGTCTCCATGCGCGCCTGGACCAGCGCGACCGTCTCGGCAAAATGGCGGACCCGGTCGGCGTTGGTTGCGAACTGGGGCGCATCGACATGGTCCTGCAGTCCCGCGACTGCGCAGAAGCGCTGCCATTGCGCATCGTTGCCCACGCCCAGCATGATGTCTCCATCGGCCGCGCGAAATGCCTGATATGGGCACATGGCCGGATGGCCCGTGCCCATGCGGCGCGGAATCTGGCCGGTGCGCCAGTAGTTCTGCGCCATGTACGACATCAGGCCGAGCGAGGTGTCCAACAGGGAAACGTCCAGATACTGCCCCTTGCCGGTCTGGCTGCGCTCCAGCAGCGCGGCCAGGATCCCGCTCAACGCGAACGATCCCGTGCCCAGGTCCACAGGCGAAAAACTGGCGCGCGCGAAGTTTCCATCAGGCTCGCCCATGGTGCTGATCATGCCGCTGAAAGCCTGCAGCATGACGTCATAGCCCGGTTCCTCGCCCATCGGGCCCTCGCGGCCATAGCCCGAGATTTCGCAGTACACCAACCGCGGATTGAGGCCGCTAAGCGTCTCGTAATCCACGCCCAGGCGCGCGGCGGTCTTGCCGCCGAAGCCTTGCAGCACCACATCCGACTGTTCCGCGAGACGGTGCACCACGGCGCGCCCTGCCGGCGTCTTGAGATCCACGGCCAGACTACGCTTGTTGTGGTTCACCGCCAGGAAGGTTGCGGATTGGCCGGCATCCTGCGGCAGCCAGGCGCGCGTGTCGTCACCCTTGTCCACGGGTTCGACCTTGATCACCTGGGCGCCAAGCTCGCCCAGATACTGGCCGCATAGCGGCCCGGCCAGTACCTTGCTCAGGTCCAGGACGGTGATGTTCTTCAACGGCGTCATGCGTGCTTCAGTCAACATGATTACTGCTCGCCCTTCAGGCCGATGGATTGCGCAGCTTGCGTCCATTGCGCGGTTTCACGCTTGAAGAACGCGTCCAGTTCGGCGGGAGCGACCTGGAAAGCCTCCGCGCCACGCTCCTGCATCCCCTTGCGGTAGGCATCGCTTGCGACCACGCGGGCCACGGCCTCACGCAGCTTCTGCACCACGTCCGGCGGGGTGCCCGCGGGAGCCTGCAGGGAGAACCAGAATTTGAGATCCAGGCTGGGATAGCCCGCTTCCTTCAGCGTGGGAACGTCCGGCAGCAAGGACGAGCGCTCGGCGGCGGTAATCGCCAGGGCCCTCAGCCTGCCTCCTTGCACCTGGCCCAGGCTGGTCGACATGCTGTCGAAGAGGAAATCGACCTGTCCGCCGATGACGTCGGTCACGGCATTCGCGCTGCCCTTGTAGGCCACGCCCACGGCCTGAAAGCCCGCAAGCTTCTGCAACGATGCGCCATAGACGTGTGGCGAACTGCCGGGGCCGAAGGTCGCGTAGCTGAGCCCGTTCTTCATTTCGCGGCCGCGCTGGACCAGCTCGGCCAACGTTTTGACCGGCGTGCGCTCGGGATTGACCATCAGCAGATTGGGCATGGCGCCCGTCGTGCCGACCGGCACATAGTCCTGTAGCGGAGACATCTTCGCGCTCGGGTACATCAGCGGATTGATGGCCTGCATGGCCACCGTGTTGTGCATCAGCGTGTAGCCATCGGCCGGGCCGTTCAGCACGCTCTGGTAGCCGACATTGCCGCTGGCGCCCGGCTTGTTCTGCACGATAACCTGCTGCCCCAGCTCGCGCGCCAGAGGCTCGGCCACCAGACGGGCGATGAAATCAGTCGGGCCGCCGGCCGAAAAAGGCACGACCAGCGTAATGGGTTTGGCAGGCCAGGTATCGGCCAACGCCGGGCCGGACAGCGCCGCCGCAGCCGCGCAAGCGGCAAGAATTCTTTGGAACGCCATGATGTCTCCGTTGTGTTCTTAGAGGGATGGCGTCCATTATGCGAAGCGTCTTGATATATTAGAAATACCGTTTAAATATGCAGGCCATAATAAATTTGTGATGACCTGCCGGCACGAGGTTTACGCATGTCGATGTCCATCCGCGCAATGCAGTGCTTTGTCGCCGTGGTTTCCACCGGATCGATCAGCCGCGCCGCCGCCGCGCTCCACGTCGCGCAACCCGCGTTAAGCCTGCTGATACGCAATCTGGAAGAGGATCTGGGCGTGGTGCTGTTGCATCGCAGCGCCCGCGGCGTCACGCCGACAGCCGCGGGAGCGCGCATGCTGGCGCACGCGCGCGAGATTCTCGGCCGCATCGACGCAGCGCGCGCCGACGTGCGCGAAGACCTCAGCGCACCGCGCGGAACCGTGTCGCTGGCCATGTCCATGTCCATGGCCAAGCTGCTCACCGTGCCGCTCCTGCGCTTTTCGTTGAAGCACTGGCCCGGCGTCTATCTGAAGATCATCGAATCCAGTACCGGATACATTCCGGGTTTCGTCAGTTCCGGACATGCCGACCTGGGACTGACTTTCAGCGACGACGCCTCGGTCGACCTGCGGTTCCAGCACCTGATAGACGAAGAACTGGTCGTGGTTTCGCCGCCATCGGCCAAGCCGCGAAAAAAGCCGGCCCTAGCCGCACTGCATGCGCTGCCGGTCATGGATCTGCACGCTCTCGCCGAATTGCCGCTTGTACTGCCCGGCAGCCAACACAGCCTGCGCCGCCTGCTGGACCAGTATCAGCAACAGGAGCGCGCCGAATTCCGCGTCATTGCCGAGGCCAACGCCATTCCGCAACTGATCGAACTGGCGCAGGCTGGCATCGCGCACACCATCCTGTCTTACGCGGCGGTGCACCAGGAAGCCGCGCGCGGCGACGTCATCCTGCACCGCATCGTCAAGCCGCGCCTGACGCGGCCGGTGTTCCTGTGCCGGTCCGATGTCCTGCCATTGTCCATGGCCGCGTCCGCCGTGGCCGACCGGGTCGGTCGCATCATCACGGACTCCCGCCCTGGCGACGCACCCACCCCGGCCAAAGTCAGATGACGCGCTTTTCCACCGCCTGCGCCCAGCGCCGCGCCACCACCGGCGAGGTGGCGCAGGTCGCGGACTCGGTCACCACGCGCACCGCGCGTTCCAGCAGCTGGATATCGGCCTCGTGCTGGCGGGCCACATGCGGATCTTCGAAGAAGATCACGCGCTGGCATTGGTGTTCCAGCACCAGCTCCGCGATCTGCGCGTCGCCGCCCAGCGGCCCGCTCAGGTAACGGTGCACCCAGGGCGTGTCCTTGGGCCAGCCGCGCGACCAGGCCAGGTCGTTCAGGCGGCCGCCGGTGGTGCCGGTAGCCACGCGCCGCGCGAACTTCGACAACACATCGAAGTGCTCGCTGGCGAACGCCACCATATCGTCCTTGAGCGCATCGTGGGCAATCAGCGCCACGGTCTGGCCGGTAAAGTTGAAATGGCGCGAAGCCGAGACATCCGGCGGCAGGCCGGCATGGACGCGCTCGACTTCCATCCATTCGATGGCGCCCGCGAGCGTCGAAATGAACGGACGGCCGTGCGTGATGCACTGGCGCTTGAGGGCCAACGCCTCCGGAAAGATCGACGATGGGTCGACGGGATCGATCAGGTAGATCGCGCCGTCGAACGGCGCCTGCCCGTCGCGCCCTTCCGTCACCCGGGCCACCAACTTCATCAAGCCGCCCTCGCGGCCGTAGGGATAGCGGATCAGCCCGCCGTAGCCCTGCAGCATGCCCTCGCGCACGATCGCGTCGTGGGTGCGGCCGACGGTGTGCAATTGCACGCCCAGCTCGCGTATCGTGCCCGAACACGCGCGCAACCAGGTAAACAGCGCGGCATCGGGAGTTTCGTGGTGCAGCCGGTTGGCGGCCAGGCCAAAGCGCAATTGGGCAGCGGGCATCGGTAGACTCAGGGAAATGGGAACGACAAGAAGATCCTTGATGATACCGTGGAGGCCATGGCGCGGCGCTAAAAAGAAAACGCTCCCCGCAGGGAGCGCTTTCGACTCAGCGATCAGTCCGCTTCATCGATCCAGGCCATCTGTATGGCCTCCAGGATCTTCTCGCCGCAATGCGCGGGGTCGTCGTTGAAGCCGGGCAAGGCCAGGACCCACTCGCGCAGCTGCACGAACCGCAGCGTCTTGGGATCCTCGTCAGGGTGCGCGTCGAGCAGCGCTTCGGCGATCTGGTAGGTGTCGGTCCACTTCATCAATGGCCCTCTTTGGCGTGGTTGATGGTGTACTTGGGAATCTCGACCGTCAGGTCGGCGTCCGTCACCAGCGCCTGGCAGGACAGGCGCGAGGTCGGGGTCAGGCCCCAAGCCTTGTCCAGCAGATCCTCCTCGTCGTCGGTGGCGTCTTCCAGCGAAGAATAGCCCTGCTTGACCACCACGTGACAGGTCGTGCACGCACACGACAGCTCGCAGGCGTGTTCGATATCGATGTGGTTGTCCAGCAGCACGCGGCAGATCGACACGCCCTTGGGCGCGTCTTCGATCACGGCGCCTTCCGGGCAGTAGTCGGGATGAGGCAATACAGTCAGTTTCGGCATAGCGTGTTATCAGGCAATCTCATCAAGTTTGCGGCCCGCCAGCGCAGCACGGATGCTGCGGTCCATCCGGCGCGCAGCGAAGTCATCGGTGGCGGCCGACAGGGCCTGGACCGCGTCCTTCACCGTGTCCACATCCTGGGCGTCCTGGGCAGCGATGGCGGCCTGCAGGCATTCGTCCACGCGCTTGCGTTCCTCGGCGTCCAGCAGGTCGCCGTCGACGGCCAGCGCGGCCTGCACCGACTCGACCAGTTGGCGTGCGTCCACCTGTTGCTCGCGCAGCATGCGGGCGCGGGCATCGGTGTCGGCTTGCGCCACGCTGTCGGCCAGCATCTGCGCGATCTCGTCGTCCGTCAGGCCATAGGACGGCTTGACGGACACCATGGCCTCGACGCCCTTGCTCTGTTCACGCGCGGTCACGCTCAACAGGCCATCGGCGTCCACCTGGAAGGTCACGCGGATGCGCGCGGCGCCCGCCACCATGGGCGGAATGCCACGCAGCTCGAAGCGGGCCAGCGAGCGCGAATCCGCGACCAAGTCGCGTTCACCCTGCACCACGTGGATGCTCATGGCCGTCTGGCCATCCTTGAAGGTCGTGAATTCCTGCGCGCGCGCCACGGGGATGGTGCTGTTGCGCGGGATGATGCGCTCCACCAGGCCGCCCATGGTTTCCAGGCCCAGCGACAACGGGATCACGTCCAGCAGCAGCCAGTCCTCGCCGGGAGCGCGGTTGCCCGCCAGCAGATTGGCCTGCAAGGCGGCGCCCAGCGCGACCACCTGGTCAGGGTCCAGGTCCGTCAGCGGTTGCGTGCCGAACAGCTTGCCCACGGCCGCGCGCACGACCGGCATGCGCGTGGCGCCGCCGACCATCACCACGCCGCGCACGTCGGCCGGCGCCAGCGAGGCGTCGCGCAAGGCGCGGCGCGCGCAGTCCAGCGTGCGGACGATCAGGGGCTGGGCCAGTTCTTCGAATGCCGCCCGCGTCAGGCTCGTGTCCACGGTCCTGCCGTCGGACAATGCCAGCTTCAGGCTGGCGGCATCCGCGTCCGACAAGGCTTCGCGCGCGGCGCGCGCCGCCATCAGCAGGCGGCGGCGATCCGCCGGCGCAAACTCGCCGGGGGCTAGCCCGGCCACCACATGATCGACGATCAAGGCATCGAAGTCGTCGCCGCCCAGAGCGGTATCGCCGCCCGTGGCAATGACTTCGAACACGCCCTGCGTCAGGCGCAGGATGGAAATATCGAACGTGCCGCCGCCCAGGTCGTACACGGCGTACACGCCTTCGGCGGCATTATCCAGGCCGTAGGCAATGGCCGCTGCCGTGGGTTCATTCAGCAGGCGCAGCACGTTCAGGCCAGCCAGACGGGCGGCGTCGCGCGTCGCCTGGCGCTGGGCGTCATCGAAATAAGCGGGCACCGTGATGACAGCGCCGACCAGGTCGTCGCCCAGCACGTCTTCGGCACGCTGGCGCAGGACCGCAAGGATCTGCGCCGACACCTCGACCGGGCTCAGGTCTCCCTGGACGGTGCGGATGCGCACCATGCCGGGCGCGTCCACGAATTCGTACGGTGCACGGCTGGCGCGCGCCTCTTCCAGCGAACGCCCCATGAAGCGCTTGACCGAAACGACGGTATTCAGCGGATCCTCGGCCTGCTGCGCGAGAGGCTCGCGGCCCGTGGTGACTTTGCCGCCGGGGAAATAGCGCACCGCTGAGGGCAACAAGGCATGGCCCTGCGCGTCAGGCAGCACTTCGGCGACGCTGCTGCGCACGGCCGCGACCAGCGAATTGGTGGTGCCCAGGTCGATCCCGACCGCCAGCTTGCGCTGGTGTGGCGCGGGCGATTCGCCAGGCTCTGATATCTGCAATAAGGCCATGATTCTGCTTTTATGGTCAGTAGGCGGCGCTGTGCCGGCGCCCGTCTGGCGGACGCCCCAGCGCGGCCTGGGCTATGCGGCGGGCTGGGCGTGCGCCAGTTCTTCCGCCAGCTTCTCCACGAACATCCATTCCCGCACCTTCAGCCCGGCCGCCGCGTAATCGCGGTCCTGGTCCAGCAAGCGGGTCAACGTGGCGCGCATGGTCGCGCGCGCCTGCTGCAATTCCGCTTGCAAGGCCGCCAGGGCGTCGGGGTCGTCGCGCGCATCGTCCAGCATCTCGCGCCAGGTCATCTGCTGCATCAGGAACTCGGGGTCCATGGCCGTATTGCTCTCGGTCTGCAGGTCCACGCCCGCCTGCTCGCACAGGTAACGCGCCCGCAGCATCGGATCCCGCAACAGGCGGTAGGCCTCGTTGGCGCGAGCCGCCCACTGCATGGCCACGCGGCGTTCCGCGGGACTGGCAGTAGCGTAGCGGTCGGGATGAACCTGCGCGGCGACGGCGCGCCACGCGGATTCAAGCGCCTGGGCGTCCAGATCGAAGCGCGCCGGCAAGCCAAACAGGCTGAAGTGATCGTCTCCAGCCAAGACTTACACCGTGAACGACTCGCCGCAGCCGCAGGTCGCCTTTTCGTTGGGGTTGCGGAACTTGAAGCCTTCGTTCAGGCCTTCGCGGGCGTAATCGAGTTCGGTGCCGTCCAGATAGGACAGGCTCTTGGGGTCGATGAAGACCTTCACGCCGAAGCTTTCGAACACCACGTCTTCTGGCGCCACGTCGTCCACGTACTCGAGCTTGTAGGCCATGCCGGAGCAGCCCGTCGTCCTAACGCCGAGCCGCAAGCCGATACCCTTTCCGCGCTTCTGCAAGTAGCGGCCGATATGGGTGGCAGCCTGTTGGGTCAGGGTAACGGACATGTTCAGCCCGCCACAGCAGCTTCAGCCGGGGCCGAGTGCTTTTCTTTGTAGTTCTGCACCGCGGCCTTGATAGCGTCTTCGGCCAGGATGGAACAGTGAACCTTCACGGGCGGCAGGGCCAGTTCTTCGGCGATCTGCGTGTTGCGGATGTTCATCGCTTCGTCCAGCGTCTTGCCCTTGACCCATTCGGTCACGAGCGAGCTGGAAGCGATGGCCGAACCGCAGCCGTAGGTCTTGAAGCGCGCGTCTTCGATCACGCCGGCTTCGTTCACCTTGATCTGCAGCTTCATCACGTCGCCACAGGCGGGCGCGCCGACCATGCCGGTACCCACCGATTCGTCCGACTTGTCGAACGAACCGACGTTGCGCGGGTTTTCGTAGTGATCCAGAACTTTAGTGCTGTAAGACATGTTAATTCTCCACGAATTTCTAGGCGCGGGCGCTTAGTGCGCAGCCCACTGCACGGTGTTCAAGTCGACGCCTTCCTTGGCCATTTCCCACAGCGGCGACATATCGCGCAGCTTGCCGACGCGGCTCTTGAGCAACTCGATGGCGTAGTCCACTTCCTTTTCGGTCGTGAAACGGCCCAGCGTGAAGCGGATCGAGCTGTGCGCCAGTTCGTCGTTGCGGCCCAGGGCGCGCAACACGTAGGACGGTTCCAGGCTGGCCGAGGTGCAGGCCGAGCCGCTGGAGACGGCAAGCTCCTTGATCGCCATGATCAGGGACTCGCCTTCGACATAGTTGAAGCTGACATTCAGGTTGTGCGGGACGCGCTGGTCCATGTCGCCGTTGAGGTAGACCTCTTCGATCTGCGACAGGCCAGCCCAAAGGCGGTCGCGCAACATGCGGATGCGCTCGTTCTCGGTGCCCATTTCTTCGCGGGCCAGGCGGAAAGCTTCGCCCATGCCGACGATCTGGTGCGTGGCCAGCGTGCCCGAGCGGAAACCGCGCTCATGGCCGCCGCCGTGCATCTGTGCTTCGATGCGGATGCGCGGCTTGCGACGCACGTACAGCGCGCCGATGCCCTTGGGGCCGTAGGTCTTGTGGGCAGAGAACGACATCAGGTCGACCTTGAGCTTTTGCAGGTCGATTTCCACCTTGCCGGTCGCCTGGGCGGCGTCCACGTGGAAGATGATGCCCTTCTCGCGGCAGATCTCGCCCAGCGTTGCGACGTCCTGGATCACGCCGATTTCGTTGTTCACCATCATCACCGATGCCAGCACGGTATCGGGGCGCAGCGCGGCCTTGAAGGTGTCCAGGTCGATCAGGCCGTTGTCCTTGACGTCCAGGTAGGTCACTTCGAAGCCCTGGCGCTCGAGTTCGCGACAGGTGTCCAGCACGGCCTTGTGCTCGGTCTTGACGGTGACGATGTGCTTGCCGCGTTCCGAGTAGAAGTTGGCGGCGCCCTTGATCGCCAGGTTGTTGGATTCGGTGGCGCCGGAGGTCCAGACGATTTCGCGGGGATCGGCGTTCACCAGCTTGGCAACTTCCTCGCGGGCGCGCTCGACGGCTTCTTCGGACTCCCAGCCAAACGCGTGGCTGCGGGAAGCCGGGTTGCCGAAGTTTTCATACAGCCAGGGCACCATCTTGTCCACGACGCGGGGGTCGACGGGCGTCGTGGCGGAATAATCCAGATAGATCGGACGGGTGGTCATTTCTACAACTCCTGATACTGCTTATACGGTGGCGTTGGCAGCGACGGTCGCGGCCGGGGCGTTGGCGGCGTTCGCAGTGCCCCCCACCCTGTCCACGCGTACCGCGCAAGCCTGCGCTTGATTGTTGGCTTCCTGCAATTGGCGCACGCGCTGCTGATCGACCAGATCTTGCAGGGACACCGAATCCAGGTAATCCACCATCTTGCGATTCAACGTAGCCCAGAGTTCGTGCGTCATGCACTTGCCCGGCTTGCCGTCGTTGCCGCTCGTACAGTCCCGCTTGCCGCCGCAGCTGGTGGCGTCCAGGGGTTCGTCGACGGCGAAGATGATATCGGCAACGGTAACGTTACGTGCCAGACGCGCGAGCGAATAGCCGCCGCCGGGACCGCGCACACTGTCCACGAGTTCGTGGCGACGCAATTTCCCGAACAGCTGTTCCAGGTAGGACAGCGAGATATTCTGACGCTGGCTGATGGCCGCAAGAGTGACCGGACCGCTATGCTGCCGCATAGCCAGATCGATCATGGCAGTCACGGCGAAACGCCCCTTGGTAGTTAGCCGCATGGTAGGTTCCCTGTGATTCGGCAATGGCCGCAGGCGAATCCAGCGGCCAATACCCGAGTAATTGGCTCAAGTATAGCCTATTCCCGACTAATTTGGTATGGCTCCCGGCTAGAAAAAACCGCGCATACGCGCGGTCTTTCACTGCCAGATACCTCCGAGAACCGCCCGGCGGGCAGCCCTGCGGAAAAAGCGGATCACGCCGCCTGGTACTGGGTCGCGCGCTTGCGCACCAGTTCAAGCACACCCTGACAGGCGTCTTCCAGGTAGTCCAGAACCTTGCCGAAACCGTCGGCGCCGCCATAGTACGGATCGGGCACGGTGGCCTCTTCGAACTCGTTGGCAAAGCGCATCAGCAGCATCAGCTTGTGCTGGTAGGCCTTGGGGCACTGCTGCTGCATGGCAGACAGATTGTCCCAGTCCATGGCGAGGATCAGGTCGAAATCGCGGAAATCTTCCGCGGTAACCTGACGCGCTTCGCAGTGCGTGATCTCGTAGCCGCGCTTGCGCGCTGCGGCCTGCGCCCGGGCATCAGGCGCCTCGCCGATGTGAAACGCGTGCGTGCCCGCGGAGTCGATGCGAACCACATCGCCCAAACCCGCGTCGTTCACCAAATGGCGAAACACGCCCTCTGCGCTCGGCGAGCGACAGATATTGCCCATGCAAACGAAAAGTACCTTGGTCATCATGGAAGTAAGTGTGCGGGAAAACCCGAGATAAGGCAAGCTTTTTTTGCGTCTGCGCGATTCAGACCCAGCGAATGAAATCCCATTATTTATTCATTTAAATCAATGAATTAGATAACTATCAAGACCTAACGCTTGAACACTTAATCCGGATATTCCGACGAATTGTGGAGACTTGATTGCAACGCAACAGATTTCCGATCAATTCAGCAAAATGTCAGCAAAAAGAAACGTTTAGATACACCGATGCGCGCTACACGGCCCCGTCCAGCAGCACCCGCTGCTTCAGCGCCGTCAAGGCGTCGCGGGCCGCGGCCGCCTGCTCGAACTCCAGGTTCCGGGCGTGGTCCATCATCAGTTTCTCCAGGCGCTTGATTTCGCGGGCCAAGGCCTTTTCGTCCTTCAGGAACTCGGCCGGAACCGCGGCCTCGAGCGCATCGTGCTGCGTGGGCGCAACGACGCCGTCGATCAGTTCGCGCACGGCCTTCTGCACGCCCCTGGCGGTGATGCCGTGGTCGGCGTTGAATTGCTGCTGCTTGGCGCGCCGGCGGCTGGTTTCTTCCATGGCGCGCTGCATCGAATCGGTGATGCGGTCCGCGTAAAGGATGGCGTGGCCGTTCAGGTTGCGCGCCGCGCGGCCGATGGTCTGGATCAGGCTGCGCTCCGAGCGCAGGAAGCCTTCCTTGTCGGCGTCCAGGATCGCGACCAGCGAGACTTCGGGAATATCCAGACCCTCGCGCAGCAGGTTGATCCCCACCAGCACATCGAACGTCCCCAGGCGCAGGTCGCGGATGATTTCCACGCGTTCCACGGTATCGATGTCGGAATGCAGGTAGCGCACGCGCACGCCGTGCTCGGCGAGGAAGTCCGTCAGGTCCTCTGCCATGCGCTTGGTCAGGGTGGTGACCAACACGCGCTCCGCTAGCGCCACGCGCGCCTTGATCTGCCCGAGCAGATCATCGACCTGGGTGCGGGCAGGCAGGACCTCGACCAGCGGATCCACCAGCCCGGTAGGCCGGACCACCTGCTCCACGACGTTGTCGGTGTGCTCTTTCTCGTAGGCGGCCGGTGTGGCGGACACGAACACGCACTGGCGCATCCGGGCCTCGAATTCCTCAAGCTTCAGCGGCCGGTTGTCGAGCGCCGACGGCAGGCGGAAGCCATATTGCACCAGCGTTTCCTTGCGCGCGCGGTCCCCGCGGTACATGCCGCCCAACTGACCGATGGTGACGTGGCTTTCGTCGATGAACATGAGTGCATCGGACGGCAGGTAATCGATAAGGGTGGGCGGCGGCTCGCCCGCCGCCGCGCCCGACAGGTGGCGGGAGTAGTTTTCAATGCCCTTGCAGAAGCCCAGCTCCTGCAGCATTTCCAGGTCGAAGCGGGTGCGCTGCTCCAGCCGCTGGGCTTCCACCAGATGGCCGTCGTCGACGAAGCGCTTGACGCGCTCGCGCAGCTCTTCCTTGATGGTCTCGATGGCGCGCAGCACGGTATCGCGCGGCGTCACGTAGTGGGAGCCGGGATAGACCGTGAAGCGTGGCAGCTTCTGACGGATGCGACCGGTCAGGGGATCGAACAGTTCCAGGCTCTCGATTTCATCATCGAACAGCGCCAGGCGCAGCGCCAGCTCCGGGCTTTCCGCCGGGAAGATGTCGATGGTCTCGCCGCGCACGCGGAACGTGCCGCGGGTGAACTCGGCATCGTTGCGGGTGTATTGCATGGCGACCAGGCGCGCCAGGATCTCGCGGCGCGAGATCTGGTCGCCGCTGCGCAGGATCAGCACCATCGCATGGTAGTCGCCCGGGTTGCCGATACCGTAGATGCACGACACCGTGCCCACGATGATGGTATCGCGACGCTCCAACAGGCTCTTGGTCGCCGACAGCCGCATCTGCTCGATGTGTTCATTGATGGACGAATCCTTCTCGATGAACAGGTCGCGCGTCGGCACGTAGGCCTCCGGCTGGTAGTAGTCGTAGTACGAAACGAAGTACTCGACGGCGTTCTTCGGGAAGAACTCCCGCATCTCGGCGTACAGCTGAGCGGCCAGCGTCTTGTTGGGGGCCAGCACCAGCGCCGGCCGCCCCATGCGGGCGATCACGTTGGCCATGGTGTAGGTCTTGCCGGAGCCCGTCACGCCCAGCAGCGTCTGGAACATCAGGCCGTCCTCGACGCCCTGCGTCAGCCCCTCGATGGCGGTGGGCTGATCGCCGGCCGGCGGATAGGGCTGGTACAGGTGAAACGGGCTGCCCGGGAAATCGATGAATCCAGGGCCTGGCGCGGACGGATCCGCCACGGCCGATGCAGCCGCGGGATCGGCCGCCGGGTTCGCTGCGGCCGCCGCCGTAATCGGGTCTATTGCGCTCTTAGGCATGCTAGACTCTTCCAGGGTAAACCCCCCATTATCCACAGCAGCCCGTACTGCGTCCACCCACCTCATCAGACTCCCATGAGCACCCTTTTCGATTCCGTCGAACTCGCCCCGCGCGACCCTATTCTTGGCCTGAACGAACAATACAACGCTGATACGCGTCCCGGTAAGGTGAATCTGGGCGTGGGCGTGTACTACGACGATCAGGGTCGCATTCCCCTGCTGGGCGCGGTTCGCAAGGCTGAAGCCGCCCGCATCGAGGCCGCCGCCGCCCGCGGCTACCTGCCGATCGAAGGCATCGCCGGTTACAACTCCGGCGCGCAAGCCCTGCTGCTGGGCAAGGATTCCGCGTTGGCCGCCGCCGGCCGCGTGCTGACCACCCAGGCCCTGGGCGGCACCGGCGCGCTGAAGATCGGCGCCGATTTCCTGCGCCAGCTGCTGCCGGCCTCCAAGATCCTGATCAGCGATCCCAGCTGGGAAAACCACCGCGCCCTATTCGAGCGCGCCGGTTTCGAAGTCGGCACCTATTCGTACTACGACGCCGCCACCCGCGGCCTGAACTTCGACGCCATGCTGGCCGACCTGAAGGCCGCGCCGGCCAAGACCGTCGTCGTGCTGCATGCCTGCTGCCACAACCCGACCGGCGTGGACCCCACCGTCGACCAGTGGAAGCAGATCGCCGCCGTCGTCAAGGAAAACAATCTGGTTCCGTTCCTGGACATCGCCTACCAGGGCTTCGGCGACGGCCTGACCGAAGACGCGTCGGTCGTGCGCATGTTCGCCGACCTGGACCTGACCATGTTCATCAGCTCCTCGTTCTCGAAGTCGTTCTCGCTGTACGGCGAACGCGTCGGCGCGCTGACGGTCGTGGCCGGCAGCAAGGACGAAGCCACCCGCGTGCTGAGCCAGCTCAAGCGCGTGATCCGCACCAACTACTCCAACCCGCCCACCCACGGCGGCACGGTGGTGTCGACGGTCCTGAACACGCCCGAACTCTTCGCCATGTGGGAAGAAGAACTGGCCGGCATGCGCGACCGCATCCGCCAGATGCGCAAGCAACTGGTCGACAAGATCAAGGAACACGGCGGCAAGCAGGACTTCAGCTTCGTGCTGCAGCAGCGCGGCATGTTCTCGTACTCGGGCCTGACCGCCGCGCAAGTGGATCGCCTGCGCGAAGAACATGGCGTCTACGCCGTGTCCAGCGGCCGCATCTGCGTCGCCGCACTGAACAGCGGCAACATCGACAAGGTCGCCAAGGGCATCGCGGCAGTGCTGTAAAACCACTTGCCGCGCACAGGCCCATCCGGGCCTGCCGCCAGCAACGGGACCTTCGGGTCCCGTTTTCTTTGGCGCTGCCCGCTGCGCGCGGCAACTTTACTTGTCCAGGAACCGGTTCATCTCTTCGCGGATCACCTGGGCAACCGCTTCCTGGCGCTTTTGCGTCATGCGATTGTCCAGCGCCGCGACACTGATGCCGCCCAGCACATCGCCTTCCTTATTCATCAGCGTGACGCCCACGCCGGTAACCTTGCTGACCGCGTGGCTACCTATCACGGCATAGCCGCGCTTACGTGCGCGGGCAATGCGCACGCGCAGTTGCTCGAGCGTGAGCGACTTGTACTTGAGAAAGCGAGCCCTGTTGACGTTGAGGTAATGCTCCGTGAGGTCTTCGTCGAAGCTCGCCAGCATGGCCAGCCCGCCCGCGCCCACACCGATGGGCTGACGGTTGCCGACCGGGATGGCCAAGGCCTGAATGGGATAGGTACCCACTTCCCGGCCGATGCACAGGGTATCCAGGTCTTGCAGGATCACCAGGAAGCTGGCGTCTTCGGTGCGGTCGGAGATACGCCGCAGCAAAGGTCCATAGCGCACGGACAGCGACGATTGCGTAGCCAGTGATTCCCCGAGTTTCCGGCAGTAGTCGCCAAGGTAGTACTTCTTGCTGCGCGCGTTGCGCGCCACCAGCCCTTGCGCCAGCAGTTCGCGCAACAGGCGCAGCGCCGTCGGTTTTTCCAACCCCTGCTCTCGACACACGTCCGTGAGCCGCAGACCTTCTTCGTGATGGCGCTGCACGGTTTTCAGCACTCGCAGCGCCTTCTGGATGCTGGAGGATTGCGTCATGTCATCCGGGTCCACATCAGGCAGAAAAGTTTCATATGCCGGAACTTTATCCTGTTTTCAACGGGTAAGCAGGGGTTAATACGGAACGGCCGGCCACGCAGAATAGAGCCACTCATCGACTAGCTGCCTACACCCATCATGAACGTCTACATCACCGGCATCGCCCATACTCCGCTTGGCCGCCACCCGGATCTCTCGGTCAAGCAATTGACCGAACAAGCCGTCAACAATGCCCTGACCGACAGCGGCCACGCCCTGGAAGACATGCAGGCGGCATGGTTCTCCAACGTGCGCCAGGGCCAAATGGAAAAGCAGAATTCGATCCGCGGCCAATGCGCGCTGAACGCGATGGGGGTGAGCGGCATCCCCGTCTTCAATATCGAAAATGCCTGCGCCAGCAGCAGTTCCGGCTTGTTCAACGCCTGCATGGCGATCGAATCGGGCATGTTCGACACGGTCTTGGTGGTCGGCGCGGAAAAGATGTTCTATCCGGACAAGAAGACCGAGATGATGAACGCGTTCTTCGGCGGCACCGACATACATCTGTTGCGCCAGACATGGGATTTCTTCTGCCAGCAGGAGACCGACCCTGACATCCGACAGCGGCTGAACTCTCCCGGCGCCTGGAATACGCAGAGCTTTTTCATGGACATCTATGCGGCCATGGCGCGCCAGCATATGCGCACGTATGGAACCACGCAGCGGCAGATCGCCAGCGCGGCCGCCAAGAACCACTCGCACTCGACCATGAACCCGCTGGCCCAGTACCAGAACGCTATGTCGCTCGACGAGGTGCTTGCGACCCCTGAGATCGCCTGGCCTCTGACGCGCGCCATGTGCGCACCCATTTCTGACGGCGCCGCGGCCATCGTGCTGTCCAGCAGCCGCACCCTGTCCGACGCGCGCAGGCAACGGGCCGTCAGGGTCGCAGGCATCGGCGCGGCCAGCACGGTGATCCGCGACATCACCGATATGGACAGGCACTGCGTGCACTTGGCTGCCAAGCGCGCGTATGCCATGGCCGGGATCACTCCGCAGGACATCGACCTGGCTGAAGTGCATGACGCATCCAGCTTCGCGGAACTGCTGCAGATCGAAAATCTGGGCCTTTGCGCCCGCGGCCAAGGCGGGCCATACACCGAAAGCGGAGCAACCAGCCTGGGCGGAACCACACCCGTCAACGTATCGGGCGGCCTGGTGTCCAAGGGACACCCGATCGCCGCGACGGGACTGGTGCAAATCCATGAGCTCGTTACGCAACTGCGCCATGAGGCTGGAGCGCGCCAGGTACAGGGCGCCCGTACCGCAGTGGCCGAAAACGGCGGCGGCTTCTTGCATTACGAAGATGCCGCGGCCGTGGTCACGGTGCTCAGCAACAGGCTCTAGCATGCAGCCTATCGATTTTTTCCTGCATGCGGCCATGCGGTACCCAGATCGCATCGCGGCGATCGATGCGGCTAGCGGCCGCGCCCACACCTACGAAGCGCTGCGCGGCCAGACGCTAGCGCTGGCCGCGGCGCTGCAACGCCTGTCGGGCAAACCGCGTCCGGTGATCGCGACGCTGGCTGGCAATTCGCACGCGATGCTGCTGGGCATATTGGCCACCTACGCCTGCGCCGGCGTGCTGGTGCCGCTGACGCCGACCGTAGTCGAACAGGACATCGCCCGCCAGTTGGCGACGGCCACACCCGACATCGTGTTGCACGACGCGGCATACGAGGCGCTGCTGGCTTCCTACCATGGCCTGCGCATCTGCAACGACGCGGGCCGTGAGCTCCATATCGACGCGCTGGTGCATGAACACGCAGGCCAGTCACCATTGCGCTTCAACCCGGATCTGGGCGATAGGGCCGCCATCAAGTTCACCGGCGGATCGTCGGGCGCGCCCAAAGCCGTATTGCAGTCGCTGCGCTGCATCAACACCATGGTGGCGTCGCTGGCCATGGCGTATGGCTTCGACAGCGAGGAACGCTTTCTGCTGGCTCCGCCGATGACGCATGGCGCAGGCACTTTCGTGCTGCCGGTACTGCATGCCGGTGGCTGCCTGGTGATCGCCAGCAAGGCCACGGCCGAGCAACTGCACGCCTTGATGGACACCCATGGGGTGACGTCCACCTGGCTGCCTCCCACGCTGCTCCAGCGGTTGGTGCAGGCACAGCGTGACGCTGCGCGCCATCTGCCAGCGCTGCGCAACCTGCTGTATGGCGGTGCGCCATGCCCTGCCCCGCTGCAGTCGCAGGCGATTGCGGCGTTTGGCCCCGTACTGGGCGTTACCTACGGCCTGACAGAAGCGCCAGTCATCATCGCAGGCATGGACGGCGCTACAGGCTCCCTAGCGGAAAACCGAGGCAGCGCAGGCCGCATCGGCCCCCTGACGCGCGTGGCAGTCGTCGGCGCCGATGGCCGCCCAAGCGCCAACCCAAACACATTGGGCGAAATTATCGCCAGCGGCGACTTGCTGATGTCGGGCTACCTGAACATGCCCGAACAGACCGCGGCCGTCCTGAAAGACGGCTGGTTCCACACTGGAGACATCGGCGTCATCGATGAGCGCGGGTTCCTGTTCATCAAGGGCCGCTCCAAGGACGTCATCATCAGCGGCGGCTTCAATGTGTATCCCTCCGACGTCGAGAACGCCTATGCGCAACACCCAGACATCGCCGAATGCGTGGTGTTCGGCAGCGCCGACGACGAATGGGGCGAACGCGTCGAAATGGCGGTCGTGCCGGTTCGGCCGGAAGCGATCAGCGCGCAGGCGCTGATCGACTACGGCAAGCAGCAATTGGGGTCCGTGCGGACACCCAAAATCATCCACATCGTGCAGTCTTTTCCCAAAAACACGCTGGGCAAGATCGACAAGCGGCGAATTATCGACGACTTGCGCGACGCGACCCGGCAGGAGGAACATCGATCATGACTTTCAAGACCTGGATTGCCGCCACAAGCTGCGTGTTGGCCGTCACGCTGGGCGGCTCCGCCGCCGCAGCCTTTCCGGACCAGCCTATCCGCTTCGTGGTCGGGTTTCCGCCGGGAGGCTCGACGGATATCGTCGCGCGGGTATTGGCCGAGGGCCTATCGCGCGAACTGGGACAGGCCGTGGTCGTCGAAAACAAGGCGGGCGCTGGCGGCACTATCGGCGCCTCGTCGGTCGCACACGCCAAGCCCGACGGCTACACCATCTTCCTGGGTACCGTAGCCACCAACGTGATCAACCCGCTGTTGCGCAAGGAGCTGAATTTCGACCCCATCAAGGATTTCACCATGATCGGCGAGGTTGGCTTCTACACCAATCTGGTGCTGGTCAATGCCGATTCGAAGTATCAGGACCTGCGCACCCTGGTCGCCGATGCAACGCTGCGGCAACTGTCCTACTCCAGCCCCGGGACCGGCACATCGCCGCACATGACCGGCGAATACTTCAAGATCCTGACGGACGCAAAAATGCAGCACATTCCCTTCTCAGGCAGCGGGCCGGCGTTGACCGCCCTGATGGGCGGTCACGTCGACCTCGGGTTCGACAATCTGCCCGCGGCCCTGAGCCTGGTGCAGTCGGGCAAAGTGCGGGCGCTGGCCATCACCAGCACCACGCGCATCAAGGAACTGCCCGACGTGCCCACCGCCGAGGAACTGGGCGTGAAGAACATGAGCGTAGACGCCTGGGTCAGCGTCATGGGCCCAGCCGGCATTCCGGCCGACCGACTGTCGGTGCTGAGTTCCGCCTTGCTGAAAGCGCTGGCCAAACCCGACATCATCCGCAAGCTCGAAGACAAAGCCATCACGATCAAAGCCACCCGTCCGGAGGAATTGCAGGGTTATATCGAATCCGAGACCCAAAAGTGGCGCGGCGTCATCGACGCGGCCGGAATCAAGCCGGAGTAGCAGACGCGGCATCGTCCAGGCCCGGCCGTGCCATGGAGCCGTAAGCACATGGCTTTCCAACGGCCGGCCGCGGCCGATTTCGCCGGGTGCGTCCGATCCGGGACATCCTGACCGGCCTGCCGTCACCTTGGCTTTGGCGCGGCGGCGGCCCCATAGCTTGCTTTTTTGCGCTGCGTCCCCCAGAATGGCGCTGTATATATGTACAGTCCGCTAGCACCGGATCATCGCCATGGCCAGCAAACTCACTGATCGCCAACAACAAATCCTGGACCTCATCAGGCAGACCGTCGCGCGCACCGGCTTTCCGCCAACCCGCGCCGAGATTGCCCTGGCCCTGGGTTTCCGTTCCCCCAATGCGGCGGAAGATCACCTCAAGGCGCTGGCGCGCAAGGGCGCCATCGAACTGACGGCCGGAGCCTCCCGTGGCATCCGCCTGAAGGACAACTCCCCTGCCCCCACGCAAAGCTCGCTGCCCATGCCGGGCCTGGCGCAATTGTTGCTGCCGCTGGTTGGCCGCGTGGCCGCTGGCAGCCCCATCCTGGCCGCCGAGCATGTCGAACGCGAGGTCGGCGTCGACCCCAATCTATTCGCGCAAACGCCCGACTACCTGCTCAAGGTGCGCGGCATGAGCATGCGCGACGCCGGCATCCTGGAAGGCGACCTGCTCGCCGTCAAGAAAGCCTCGGAAGCCCGCAACGGCCAGATCGTGGTGGCCCGTCTGGGCGACGATGTCACGGTCAAGCGCTTGCAGCGCCAGAACGGCCACATCGAACTCCTGCCCGAAAACCCCGACTTTGAACCCATCGTGGTCGAAGCAGGCCAGGATTTCGCGTTGGAAGGCATCGCGGTCGGCCTGATCCGCACGCACGCGTTGCACTAAAGGCCTGCGGCGCCGGCCCGCTGCCCGCAGCATAAAAAAACCCCGCCAATTTTCCTGGCGGGGTTTTTTGTTGGAAGCCCCATCCTGGAAAAACGCCCCGTACTGGCGGCGTCCTCCGGGCGTGCATCAGTGCTTGAGCACCGGATCGGTCGAACCGGGTTCGGTAGGCTTGGCCACCAGGGGCTCCTTGACCGCCTCTTCCTCGGCCAAGGGCTCCGGCAGACGCTCCAACGCCAGTTCCAGGACCTTGTCGATCCAGCGCACCGGCACGATCTCAAGATGGTTCTTGACGTTGTCCGGGATCTCCGCCAAATCCTTGACGTTTTCTTCCGGGATCAAGACCGTCTTGATGCCGCCACGGTGAGCCGCGAGCAGCTTTTCCTTCAGGCCGCCGATGGGCAGGACTTCGCCGCGCAGCGTGATCTCGCCGGTCATGGCGACATCGGCACGCACCGGGATGCGCGACAAGGCCGACACCATGGCCGTGGTGATCGCGATACCCGCGGACGGACCGTCCTTGGGCGTCGCGCCTTCCGGCACGTGCACGTGCATGTCGTGCTTCTCGAAGACGCTGTCGGCAAAGCCCAGGCGGCGGGCGCGGGAACGCACCACCGTGCGGGCCGCCTCGACCGATTCCTTCATCACGTCGCCCAGCGAACCCGTGCGTTGAATGACGCCCTTGCCAGGCATGTCCGCGACTTCGATCGTCAGCAGATCGCCGCCGACTTCCGTCCAGGCCAGACCCGTGACCTGACCGATCTGGTTTTCCTTTTCGGCCATGCCGAAGGTGTAGCGGCGCACGCCCAGGAAATCGCTCAGGTTGTCGCCCGTGACGTTCACCGGCTTGACCTCGGCAGCCTTGCCTTCGGCCTTGGCGCGGTCGCTCTGGGTCAGCAACTGCTTGATGACCTTGCGGCAGATCTTGCCCACTTCGCGTTCAAGCGCACGCACACCGGCTTCGCGGGTGTAGTAGCGCACGATGTCGCGCAGCGCGCTGTCGTCGACCGAGAGTTCACTATCCTTCACGCCGTTGTTCTTCAGCAGCTTGGGCAGCAGATGGTCGCGGGCGATGTGGATCTTCTCTTCCTCGGTGTAACCGGAAAGACGGATGACTTCCATGCGGTCCAGCAGGGCCGGCGGAATGTTCAGCGTGTTGCTGGTGGCCACGAACATGACGTCGGACAGGTCGAAGTCGACTTCGATGTAGTGGTCCTGGAACGTGTGGTTCTGTTCCGGATCCAGTACTTCCAGCAACGCCGACGAGGGATCGCCGCGGAAATCCATGCCCAGCTTGTCGATTTCATCGAGCAGGAACAAGGGATTGCGCACGCCGACCTTCGACATGTTCTGGACGATCTTGCCGGGCATGGAGCCGATGTAGGTGCGGCGATGGCCGCGGATCTCGGCTTCGTCGCGCACGCCGCCCAGCGCCATGCGGACGAACTTGCGGTTCGTCGCCTTGGCGATGGATTGGCCGAGCGAGGTCTTGCCCACGCCAGGAGGGCCGACCAGGCACAGGATGGGCGCCTTCACCTTGTCCACGCGCTGTTGCACGGCAAGATATTCCAGGATCCGTTCCTTGACCTTCTCCAGACCGTAGTGGTCGTTGTCCAGCACCGTTTCCGCGTTGCTGATGGAATTGTTGATCTTGCTCTTCTTCCTCCAGGGGAGGTTGATGAGCGTATCGATGTAGTTGCGCACCACGGTGGCTTCGGCCGACATGGGCGACATGAGCTTGAGCTTCTTGAGCTCGCCATCGGCCTTCTTGCGCGCCTCTTTGGGCATGTGGGCAGCGATGATCTTCTTTTCAAGCTCTTCGATGTCCGCGCCTTCCTCGCCCTCGCCCAACTCCTTCTGAATGGCCTTGACCTGCTCATTCAGGTAGTAGTCGCGCTGGCTCTTTTCCATCTGCTTCTTCACGCGGCCGCGAATCCGCTTCTCGACCTGGAGGATGTCGATTTCGGTTTCGAGTTGCGTGAGCAGGCCTTCGAGGCGCTCGGAGGTGCCGACGATCTCGAGCATCTTCTGCTTCTGCTCGAGCTTGAGGGGAAGATGCGCGGCGATCGTGTCGGCCAGGCGTCCGGCATCATCGATGCCAGCCAGCGAGGTCAGGATCTCCGGGGGGATCTTCTTGTTCAGTTTTACGTATTGCTCGAACTGCGCGACGATGGCGCGGCGCAGGGCTTCGGTCTCGGAGCCTTGCATGGCATCCGGTTCGATCGGCGTCACCTGGCAGGTGAAATGCGAATCGGCGTCCTCGATGCTGTTGATACGGGCGCGCTGGGTGCCTTCGACCAGCACCTTGACGGTGCCGTCGGGCAGCTTGAGCATCTGCAGGATGCCGGCCACGCAGCCGATCTCGTAGACGTCTTCAGGGGTGGGATCATCCTTGCCGGCGGATTTCTGGGCCACAAGCATGATGCTCTTGCCCGCTTCCATCGCAACCTCGAGCGCGCGGATAGAGCGCGGACGGCCGACGAACAGCGGGATGACCATGTGCGGAAACACCACGACGTCGCGCAGTGGGAGCAGGGGCAGGTCGATCGGGTCGGAAGGCAGGGTCTGGCTGGCAGACATAGGAGGTTCCTCGGTATGACTCGGCGTATCGGGGACGGGAGATCCGGGTATACCCGGGCGATCCACGTCGGTTACGTCTGTTATGGGAACAATAGCCGAAAATTCAAGATCTCGGCGCCTGGATCCCCCATAGGCTGAAAAAAACCGCGGGCGGCACCCTCAGTATGCAAGCGTCGCGCCTGCAGGAAAAGCGTGTTTGCACCCGGGAATCCGCCTTAGGCAAAAAAACCCGTTACAGGAACGGGCTCTTTTGAAATATCAGGCTGCGGCGTCGCGGACTTCCCCGCGCTCTGGCTTATCTGAAGCCGCGTCTTCGTCGGCGTAGATGAGCAATGGCTTGCCCTCGCCTTCGATCGCGCCCTCGTCCAGCACCACGCGCTTGACGTTGCCCTGGGAAGGCAGGTCATACATGGTGTCGAGCAGGGCCTGCTCGATGATGGAACGCAGACCGCGCGCGCCCGTCTTGCGGCGCAGCGCCTTGCGGGCGATGGCCTTCAGGGCGGCGGGACGCACGTCGAGCTCGGCGCCTTCCATGGCGAACAGCTTCTGGAACTGCTTGAGCAAGGCGTTCTTGGGCTCGGTGAGGATCTGCACCAGGGCCGCTTCGTCCAGCTCGTCCAGGGTGGCGACCACCGGCAAGCGGCCGACCAGTTCGGGAATAAGGCCGAACTTGATCAGGTCTTCGGGCTCGACCTCGGAGAACAGCTCGCCCACGCCGCGTTCCGATTTGGCGCGCACCGAGGCCGAAAAGCCGATGCCCGATTTCTCGGTACGGTCGCGGATGACCTTTTCCAGCCCATCGAAGGCGCCGCCCACGATGAACAGGATGTTGGTCGTGTCGACCTGGACGAAGTCCTGGTTCGGGTGCTTGCGGCCGCCCTGCGGGGGCACCGAAGCGACCGTGCCTTCGATCAGTTTCAGCAAGGCCTGCTGCACGCCCTCGCCCGACACGTCGCGGGTGATGGACGGGTTGTCGGACTTGCGGGAAATCTTGTCGATTTCATCGATGTAGATGATGGCGCGCTGCGCCTTTTCCACTTCGTAGTTGCAGTTCTGCAGCAACTTCTGAATGATGTTCTCGACGTCTTCGCCCACGTAACCGGCTTCGGTCAGCGTGGTGGCGTCGGCCATGACGAAGGGCACGTTCAGCATGCGCGCCAGGGTCTGGGCCAGGAGCGTCTTGCCCGACCCGGTGGGGCCGATCAGCATGATGTTGCTCTTGGAGAGCTCGACTTCGTCGCCCTTGATCTCGCCGTGGCGGATGCGCTTGTAATGGTTGTAGACGGCCACGGCCAGCATGCGCTTGGGCGAGTTCTGCCCAATGACGTACTGGTCGAGGAAAGTCTTGATTTCAGCCGGAGTGGGCAGTTCGGAACGAATCGCCGCGCGCGCGGTGGCTTGCGCCTCCTCGCGGATGATGTCGTTGCACAGATCTATGCATTCATCGCAGATGAATACCGACGGACCCGCGATCAGCTTGCGGACTTCATGCTGGCTTTTATTGCAAAACGAGCAATGCAGCACTTTTGCGTCTGCCGATCCCTTTTTTTCAGGCATATTTCTTTCGTATCTCAGGTAAAGATGCGCCAGGCTGGAACAAAGCCTAGCGCATGCGCTTACTCAAACATGATGGCAGCGGGTTCAGATCAACCTGGAAGTCAGCCTTCCGAGCGGGAGCTCATCACCTTGTCCACCAGTCCATACGATACCGCATCTTCGGCGGACATGAAGTTGTCACGTTCCGTGTCCAGTTCGATGCGTTCCATGGTCTGGCCGGTGTTGGCGGCCAGGATGCGGTTCAGGCGTTCACGCAGGTCCAGGATCTCGCGAGCCTGGATCTGGATGTCCGAGGCCTGCCCTTGGGCGCCGCCCGAGGGCTGGTGGATCATGATGCGCGAGTTGGGCAGCGTGAAGCGCTTGCCCTTCTTGCCTGCCGCCAGCAGGAACGCGCCCATGCTGGCCGCCAGGCCGGTGCACAGGGTGGACACGTCCGGCTTGACGAATTGCATGGTGTCAAAAATGGCCATTCCCGCATACACCGACCCGCCAGGCGAGTTGATGTACAGGGAAATGTCCTTGTCAGGATTCTCCGATTCCAGGAACAGCAACTGCGCCACGACCAGGTTGGCCGTTGCGTCATTGACTGGGCCCACCAGGAAAATGAGCCGCTCGCGGAGCAGACGCGAATAGATGTCGTAGGCGCGTTCGCCGCGCCCCGACTGCTCGATCACCATGGGAATGTAGCCCAGGCCGGTGGGGGTCACCGAGGACCCGCCATTCATTGCCGCATAGAAATCGGTGAATCTCTGCATAGTGTTACGCCATCCCCATCAACTGATCGAAAGCCACCTTTTCTTCGGTGACCTTGGCTTTTTCCAGCACGTGCGCGACGACGTTGTCTTCCAGCACGATAGCCTCGATTTCAGCACGACGCTGGCGGTCAGCCAGGTAATAGCTGACAACCTGTGCGGGTTGTTCGTAGTTCTCGGCGAACTCTTCGATACGCGCACGGACTTGCTCGGGCTTGGCTTGCAGCTGGGCTTGCTTGACCAGTTCCGACACCAGCAGGCCCAGGCGCACGCGGCGCTCGGACTCGGTGGCGAAGGCTTCGGCCGGGATCGGCACGGATTCAGCGTTGGGGATGCCGCGCTGCTTGAGCTCTTCGCGGGCAGCGGCGACACGGCCTTGCACGTCGTTGTCGACCAGGGCCTTCGGCACGTCGAACTTGCCGGCTTCGACCAGGGCGTCCATGACGCTGGACTTGGTGCGGCCAGCCGAGCGGACCTTGACTTCGCGCTCGATGTTGCTGCGGATGTCGGCCTTCAGCTTTTCGATGTCGCCTTCGGCCTGGCCGAGGGACTTGGCGAATTCGCCGTTCAGCTCGGGCAGCACGCCTTCAGCCACTTCCTTGACGGTGATGGTGAATTCGGCGGTCTTGCCGGCGACTTCCTTGCCTTGGTAGTCATCGGGGAACTTGAGCGGGAAGACCTTGCTTTCGCCAGCCTTCAGGCCGCGGGCGGCTTCTTCGAATTCCGGCAGCATGCGGCCTTGGCCGAGCACGAACGGGAAGTCTTCGGCCTTGCCGCCTTCGAACGGCACGCCGTCGATGGTGCCGGCGAAGTCCAGCGTGACGCGGTCGCCGTCTTGCGAGGCGCGGCCTTCACGGGCTTCGAACGTGGCGCGCTGCTTGCGCAGGACGTCCAGGGTTTGCTGCACTTCGGCGTCGGTGACGGCCGTGTCGTAGCGGGTAACCGCCAGGGCCGACAGGTCCGGCACGGCAACTTCGGGATAGACCTCGAACGTGGCGGTGAACGCCAGCGTGTCGTCGGCAACGCCGTCGGTCTTGGGCTCGAGGTTCGGGGCGCCGGCGACGCGCAGCTTGGCGCCGTCGACAGCTTGTTCGAAGGCACGGCCAACTTGGCTATTGATCACGTCGTAGCGGATGCTGGGACCATGGCTGCGCTCGAGCATGGCGAGCGGCGCCTTGCCCGGACGGAAGCCGGGGACCTTGGCGGTCCGGGCCACGCGCTTCAATTGCGCCTGGACTTCCTTTTCGACGTCGGCCACCGAGACGGCCAGATCAACACGGCGCTCCAGGCCGGAGAGGGTTTCAACCACAGGCTGCATTAAATGACCTATTTTCCGAGAGATAAAGAGATGACGGGCGGATAAACGGGGGATTTTACCGGAAACTTCCGGTCCCCTGACGCAAAGGGGCGCGAGCACCCGGATAAGCCCGGATACTCGCGCCCCGTTTTCCACCCGGAACGGGGGAATTTACGCCTGTATGGACGCCTTACTTGGCCTTGGCGATGCGCTCTTCGATGTGCTGCGCGCGCTTGGCCGAGGACGGATGCGAGCTCATCATATCGCTCTTGCCGCCGTCCAGTTCAGCCAGCTTCTGGAACGCGGTCACCAGGCCGCGGGTGTTCAGGCCCTTGGCCTGCAGTTGGTCGAACGAATAATCGTCGGCGGCGCTTTCCTGCGACTGCGAGAACTGCGCGTTGATGAACTTCTCGGTCAAGTCGCCCAATTGCGACGAGCTCAGCGCGGCCACGGTGGCGCCGCCTGCGGCATTGGCGGCATCGCGCGCGGCCGAAACCGTGTAGGCGGTCTGCATCGTCTTCTTGCTGTGGCCCAGCGCAACGTGGCCGATTTCGTGGCCCACCACGCCCAGCACTTCATCGTCGGTCATCATGTCCATCAGGCCGCTGTAGACGCGGATGCAGCCGTTGGCCATGGCCCAGGCGTTGACGTCCTTGGTGACATAGACCTTGTAGCTGGCCTTCTGGCCGTTGACCGTGCCGCCCAGCTGCTTGGCGATTTTCTGCAGGCGGACATCGTACTTGCTGCCGGGAGCGGCGATCTTTTCCTGCGAGTCGCTCTGCGCGCAAGCCTTGTCCGACAGTGTCTTGATTTCGGCGTCGCTCAACGTGGCAGCCTGAACCACCTTGCTGCCGGCGCCGACCAGGCCGCCGATATCCAAAGCCTGGGAGGCGGAAAAAGGGGCGAGCGCAACGCCCAGGGCAGCGACGGTGTAGCGGATCTTCATGGGAACAAACTCCTCTTTACTGGCTCTATGCGAACGAGGCCGCAATTCTATATACGACCAATGCCCACCAAGCGTTTCGCCACACAGTTTCGCAAATGCCAGTTTTCCTTACATAAAACCTCAACAAGACCCGCGCAATCATGCTACGGGCAGCCCCGCGGACGGGACTCTTCATAAAAACTGATACCTGCGGCAACGCGGCATTGATAGAATTGCGCCCGCCATTTTTCGCACACTCCACTCGGCTCGCACCCAAAAAATATGATCTCCACCCCCCCTCCCCGCCTGGGCCTGCTGCCCAGCCTGATCTTCAGCTCGCGCTGGCTGCAACTGCCCTTGTACCTGGGCCTGATCGTCGCGCAAGGCGTCTACGTCATGCTGTTCCTGAAGGAGCTATGGCATCTGCTGACGCACGCCAACAGCTTCGGCGAAATGGAGATCATGCTGCTGGTGCTGGGCTTGATCGACGTGGTCATGATCTCGAACCTGCTGTTGATGGTGATCGTGGGCGGCTACGAAACCTTCGTGTCTCGCCTGCGCCTGCACAATCACCCGGACCAGCCCGAATGGCTCAGCCACGTGAATGCCAGCGTGCTCAAGGTCAAGCTGGCGATGGCCATCATCGGCATCTCGTCGATCCACCTGCTGCGCACCTTCATTGAAGCCGGCACGCTGGGCACGCCCAACGCGCGCTTCTCCGAGGCGGGCGTGATGTGGCAGACCATCATCCACGCCCTGTTCATCCTGTCGGCGCTAGGGATCGCGCTGGTGGACAAGCTGGCCACGCCGCCGGCCAACCACGCGAAGCACTGACGCCTGGAAGCCTACCCAGGGCAGGCCCCCATACGGGCCGGCCGGCGCCGCGGCGAGAATAAAAAAAGCCCCCGCACATTGCGTGCGGGGGCTTTTTTTTCTGGGCGGAGCGCCGGGCCGGCCCGGGGCGCTGCCCTGCGAAGGTCAGGCCGCTACCTTGATGTTCTTTGCGCTGGGACCCTTGGGGCCGGTACCGACCTCGAAGGTGACGCGCTGGTTCTCCTGCAGCGACTTATAGCCTTCGCTGCGGATCTCCGAGTAGTGAGCGAAAAGATCCTTGCTGCCATCATCGGGCATGATGAAACCATAACCCTTTTCGGCGTTGAACCACTTAACGATGCCGGTTGCCATGGAATGTCCTTGAACCTAGAAAAAGCGATTGCTCGCGGGGCGCCAGATCATCAAGGATGGGAGAGGAAGCAACCGCAGCACCACTGACGGCGACAAGTGAAACGCAGACCGCGTCGCTTGAAAATCTCGCTAAACCCAGTGTATTGGCGAACCCCGAAAAACGTCAAACATCCGCAAATCCAACAGCATCCGGAAACCGCCGGAAAGCCAGGCCAGACAAGGCTTGAGGCCGTGCAAGGGGTCCAATATTTTCAACTTGGCACGCGTGGACACATGCGGATACGTGCAGCCGCGGCACCCCTGAACAGCGTGCCGCGCGAGCTCTATCCGGCGAAGCCGCCGGAATCGAGAAACGCCTGCTCGGCCTGCGTCGTCTGCCGGCCCAACGCGGCGTTGCGATGGGGAAAGCGCCCAAAGCGCTTGATGATGTCGCGATGCAGAACCGCCCAGCGCAGCGAATCGGCGTCCAGCGGCTCCATCAGGGCAACGGCGCGGTTCTGGGCCGCGAGGTTCTCCGCGTGTTCGAAAGGCAGGTAGAAGAACTGGCGCAGTTGCGGATCCACCGCCAGATCGTGGCCGGCCGCGATGGCGCGGTCGGCGAAGTACTGGGCCAGGGGGTCGGAGGCAAACATGTGCGCGGTGCCCCGATAGGCATTGCGCGGGAACTGGTCCAGCAGGACCATCAGCGCCAAGGCGCCCTTGGCGTCGTCCAGCCACGCATCCAGCTGGCGGGCCGCGGCGGCCATGTGGGCCGCCTCAAAACGGGCGCGGAAGGCCGCATCGAATTCGGCGCTCTTGCTGAACCATTGCTGGGGGCCGGCATCGAGCCAGAACGCGACCACCTCCTGGGGCTGCGGAACAATCTGCGTGGAGGAAGCAGTAGTCATGAGAGCGCGTATCCGGAAGTCTGGGGCAAGGCCGACAATAACAGAGACGCGCGTCTGGATCAGGGTCATACACCAGATGAATGAATCGGATGTGATTCCCGTACCAGGATTTATGTATTCTAGGGATTACCCTGACATTACTGGTGCAGCGATACTTTCCATGTTTAGGAATGGCCGCCGCAGAAAACAAAAAAGCCCCACGAGGGGGCTTCTATCGAAAACTCAGACCCTTACAGGACCTGGATCTTCGTGGCTTGCGGGCCCTTGGGGCCATTGGCCGTCACAAAGCTGACGCGCTGGTTCTCTTCCAGAGACTTGAAGCCCGAGCCCTGGATTTCGGAGAAGTGAGCGAACAGATCCTTACCACCCGCTTCCGGGGTGATGAAGCCATAGCCCTTTTCCGAGTTGAACCACTTAACGACGCCGGTTTCCATACTGTATTTCCTAGAGATAATGGGCAAATGCCCGGAGGTCACGAATCAATCAAGGAGGGGACAGTAGAACAATAACGCTGAGCCGGAAAAGGCACGGCACTGAACGAAAATCGCAACGCTTGTGATCGTGTGCCGACACTATCGTTAGGTTCCCCTCACAAGTCAACATAATCCTAAAAAATGCGTGCCAATAATGCAACAAAGAGAAACTGCAAGCGGATTCCACACATTTTCATAGGCAATAAGAAGTCCTGCATAGGTGTTTACACCCACGCATCATAAAAAAACAATCTAGGCTTATATAAATGCCGCCTGCCCGCGTACGAGAATTTCTTCATACGCCGTTCGGGCTAGCACTTTGGTTTGCCGCCAGGCTTACTCGTCGATAGGTAAACCCAGCAGATCGAGCGCCGCGCCGAAAGCATCGGGGCCCGAGCAAAGGAAAACCGCCACGTCACCGGGATTCATATTTTCCAGGACTTGGTCGATCTGTTCTTGCGCATTATCAACATTGTCGACACTAGAGGCGTGTATGTCAGCCCCTGCTTCGACTTTTTCACGCGGCACGATGTCTGCGATCGCATCGAGATCCGTCACGCCCTCCAGGACGTAGACGCTGATGCTCTCGCCATCCAGCGTGGTGTGCAGCTCGACGCCGCCCGCTACGTCGGCAATCTGCCGACTTACTATTTCCATGATCACTCTTCCTTGATTCGCGGGCTCTGCCCGCCTGGGCACGCACCTTGCAGGTGCACTCTCACGCCCAGGCGCGACTATAACAGCCTTCGGCTAATGCTTCTTGACTGTAGGACCAAGTGACCGGCGCGCGGCGCCGGAAGTGGCCGCGACGGAGCGGCTGCGCACCCCGGCATCGGCCAGCACGCGGGCCAGCGGCTTCTGGGCCGCCAGGAAGACGCCCTTCTCGTCGCCGGCGAGCTTGCAGAGGAACATCTGCGCCAGCAGCTGCGTGCGGCGGGCCTTGCGGTTGTCGGACTCCTGGGCAAGCCATTCGCCGACCCACGTCGCCGCTGCGTCGGCATCGCCCTGCAGCTTGATGTGGCCGAGCAGGTCGAACACGGTCACGCCTTCGATGCGGCCGTCTTCGCCGCGCGTGAGAAAGAGCTTGGCGGCCTGGCCGGTGTAGCCGGGGATCAGCGCGAGGCAATCGCGCTCTGCGGGTTTCTTCATGGGATATGCACGTATCGGTTGTCGAGAACCCTGGACTGTAACCCGGCTGTGGCGCCTGTCGCGTCGCCGCCATGGATCTCTGCTATTGTCGGCCTGTCTTTTACCCCCAATGAATGGTGGACATCATGCAACGCGATTTCGATCTGGTCGTCACTATCCTGGGCGCCCTGCGCGACGCGCCGGGCCCCAACCTGAGCACGCACGACATCAAGAACGTGGCCCTGGCGCCGCATCCCGAAGAGCAAGGCCTGCAGCTGATTGCGCATCACCTGGACCTGCTGGAAGACGCGGGCCTGGTCAAGCAGATCAGCGAAACCGCGGCGACCGCGGGCGCGACGCGCTGGCGCATCACCTGGAAGGGCTATGACGCCCTGGAACAGGATGAAGACGACGAAGACGACGAGGATTTCGACGCGGAAGAGTAAGGCGCAAGGCGCCTTGCGTTCAGCGGCGCAGCAGGATGCGCCGCGTCAGCAGCGATGCGGCGGCGCCGATCACCAGGCTGAACATAAAGGCGGCGATCGACAGCATCGCAGACAGCTCGCTGAAGCCGCCGTGGCGGGACAGCAGGAACACCGCCACGCCCACCGCCGCGGCCAGCGCGGCAACCCCCAGCAGCACATGCTTGATAGAGCCCAGGCGGCCGCATAGCGAGCCGCCAACCAGCGCCGCCGCCACCATTGCGGCCATGGACCAGAACAGGTATTCGTACTGCATGCGGACGGTCTCCCCCGTAGGTATTGAGGCGCACGCATTATAGGCGTCCGCCTGGATGCGTCCGCTCTCACGCACCGCCGCGCTAAGCAGCGGCAACCACGCTGATCTCGACCAGGGCTCCGTAGTGCAGCTCGCGGGTGGGCACGATGGCCCGCGCCGGCCGATGATCACCGAAGCACTGCTCGTAGACCTGGTTGACCTCGTCCCAGAGCGCCACGTCCGGGATGTACACCGTCACGCTGGCGACCGCGGCCAGCGAGGCGCCGGCCGCTTCGAGGATGGCGCGGACGCTGCGCAGCGCCTCCCGGGCCTGGGCCGCGGCGCCATCGGCCAGCGCCGGCCGCTGCCCCGGCGCCGCGGGCGGCAGGAACCCCAGCTGCCCAGAGACGAATATGAAACCGTTGGCGCGCACCGCCTGCGAATAGTGGCCGGCGGGCGGCGTGGCTTGATGCGTATGGATGAATTCCATGCATGCCTCCTTGTAGACGGCGGTTACCAGCCGCGAAAGCGTTCCCAATGCGCCAGCACTTCGGACGAGTCCGGACGCACGACCTCATAGGCATCGTGCTGGGCGCAAGTGGCGCAGGCGTGATTGGGCACGATGCGCAGCTTCGCGCCCAGGGGCAGCTCGGGCAGGGCCGCGCCGCTGCCGGGGCGCACCTTGATGATGCCCTGCTCCTGATTGGTCTCGGCCAGCAGCAGGTCGGGATAGACCGTGCCGCGGGCGTCGCACACCAGGCCATACAACTGGTCCACCCGCTGTTTGGCGGTACCCCGATCACGCGACATGGCCATCCATCCGGCGTCGACCAGGATCCAGCCCTTGTCGGGTTGATGGCCTATCACGGTCGTCAACACCGAGGCGGCGATATCGTCCACCGAGCACACGCCCAGCCCGGCCATCACCAGATCGAAGAATACGTACACCCCGGCGCGAACTTCGGTCACGCCGTCGAGCTTGCGGGCGAAATGCGCGGTGGGCGTGGAGCCCACGCTGACCACCGGACATGGCAGGCCTGCCTGGCGGATCGCCTCGGCGCAGGTGACGGCCGCCAGGCGCTCCTGCTCGGCCATGTCGGCAATGGCGTCGACGCTATCACAGCCGTAGGACTCGCCGGCATGCGTCATGACGCCGCGCAGGCACGCGCCGTCCTCGTGCAGGACCCGCGCGATCGCCAGCAGTTGCGCCGTGTTGCCCGGCTGCACCCCGGCGCGATGGCCGTCGCAGTCGATCTCGATCAGCGCCGGGATGGCGTCGCCCGCCTCCCTGGCCCGTTGGGCGACGGCGCGCGCCGCCTCCAGGCTGTCCACCACCACGGTGAGATCCACGCCGCGCTGGCGCAGCGCCAGCACGCGGTCCAGCTTTGCCGGCGACACGCCCACGGCATAAAGCAGGTCGGTGACGCCGGCGGCCGCGAACTGCTCGGCCTCCTGCAGCGTGGACACGGCGGCCGGCCCCTGCGGCGAGGACATGAGCCGGCGCGCGACGTCGATGGATTTGGGCGTCTTCAGATGCGGACGCAGCTGCACCCCATGCCCGGCCATCAGCGCGTTCAGGCGCCCGATGTTGCGCATCATGCGCGTCTCGTCCAGCAGCAGGCATGGCGTATCGAGGGTATCGAGAGAGGAAGGCGTGGCGTTCTGGTTCATGGCGTTCTCGGCATGGCGTATCGGAATGGCTGAAGTATGGCGCGGCGGCGGTTCCGCGTGTTTAATCTGGACTTAATCGTCCATTAATCCATACCTGCATGATTACGACCGAAGACCTGCGTTTTTTCCTTAGCCTGGCAGCCACCCGCTCATTGGCCGAAGCGGCGCGCGCGCTGGACGTGACCCCGCCGGCCGTCACCCAGAGGCTGAACACGCTGGAAAAGCGGTTGGGGGTCAGGCTGGTCAACCGTTCGGGGCGCGGCACCGCGCTGACCGACGAAGGCAGGCTGCTGGCGTTGCGCGCGGAACAGATCTGCGGCGAACTGGGCGAGCTGGCCGACGAACTGGCGGGACGCCGGGGCGTGGTGGCAGGCCATCTGCGCGTGGTCGCCCCGCTGGGATTCGGGCAGCGCTACATCGCGGGCCTGGTCGCGGAATTCCGCCGCCAGAGCGCGGACGTCACCGCCAGCCTGACGCTGTCCGACGGGCCGCCGCGGCTGGCGTCCGACGACTGGGATGTGATGGTGCATATCGGCGAGCTGCGCGATTCGACGCTGGTCGCCTACCCGCTGGCGCCGAACCGGCGGATCCTGTGCGCATCGCCCGCCTACCTGGCGCGCCGCGGCGCCCCCGCCAAGCCCGAGGACCTGCGGGCGCACGACTGCATCGCACTGCGCGAGAACGATGAAGACGTGACCTTATGGCGCTTCAAGCATGGGCGCGGCCCGGCCGTGGGGGTGCGCGTGGCGCCGCTGCTGTCAAGCAATGCGGGGGAAACCGCCGTGGAATGGGCGCTGGCCGGACACGGCATCATGGTGCGCTCGGAGTGGGACGTGGCCGCGCATCTGCAGGCGCGCGCGCTGGTGCCGCTGCTGCCCGGCTGGAGCCTGCCGTCGGCCGACGTGGTGGCCCTGGTCAAATCGCGCCAGGAACTGCCCGCGCGCACGGCGGGCTTCCTGGCCCATCTGCGCGCCGCCTTTGCCGCGACGCCCTGGCGCGGCTAGGTCCTGTTCACGCTAAATGGCGCCTTGCACAGGCCCTAGTCCAGCATGGCCTCCGCCTCGATCTCGATCAGCCATTCCGGCAGCGACAGGCCGCTGACGATGATCCAGGATGAGGGCGGAGGATCCTTCTTGAAACGGTCGCGCAGCGCCTGCGCGATCACTTCCTGGTCTTCCCTGGCCGTCTCGCAGATGTAGATGCGCAGCATGATGACCTGCGCCAAGGTGGCGCCGGCCGCGGCGAGCACGCGCTCGATATTGTCCAGCGTGGCCTCGGTCTGCTCCTGCAGGCCCGGCCCCACCGTGCGCTCGTTGGCGTCGACCCCGACCTGGCCTGACAGCAGCATGCGGCGCTGCCCGGTGACGATGACGGCCTGGCTGAATCCGTATTGCACGGTGTTGGGCACGCTATCGGGATTGACGACGGTTCTGGACATGCGCTTCTCCTGGCGGCGCGCCTGGGCGGGCGCCGAAGCCGCCATTCTATAGACCTGCCGCGTCAGGCCCCGGCTTGCCTGGCCGCGGGACTGCGTCCCACCGGCATGGCGGCCAGCAACACGATCGCGCCCGCGCCTACCGCCGTCCAGAATCCCGCGCCCACGCCGTAGTGGTCGACGACCCAGCCTGCCAGCGCCGCGCCCGCCGCCACGCCCGCGCCCAGGCCGGTCACCAGCCAGGTCAGGCCTTCCGTCAGGCGATGGCCAGGCACGCTGCTTTCCACCAGCGCCATCGCGATGATCATGGTCGGGGCGAACGACAGGCCGGCCAGCAGCACGCCCAGCGCCAGGGTGAGCAGATCGTTCACCAGCAGCAGCGGAACCGTCGTGAACGCCGTGACCGCCGCCGCAACCACCAGGAGGCGAGCCAACGGCATCTGGAACTTGAGCACGCCGAACACCAGGCCGGCCACGCAGGACCCCAGGGCATAGGCGGACAGCACCAGGCTGGCTCCGGCCGGCATGCCCTGCTGCCGGGCGAAGGCGACGCTCAGGACGTCGATGGTGCCGACGATGAGGCCCATGGCAGCCATCACCGCCAGCAGGGCGCGCATCGGCGGCATGCGCAGCACCGATGCCTGGCGCCCTTCCTGCTTGAACCGCACCGCGGGCGCCGTGGCCCGCTGCAGCACGAAGGCCGTCACGCCCGCCGCGAGCAGCAGCGCCGCGAACAAGGGGCCGGCCTGCGGAAAGAACAGCACGCTCAGCCCGACGGCCAGCGGGGGCCCGACAATGAAACTCAGCTCGTCGGCCACGGACTCCAGCGCGTAGGCGGTGCGCAACTGCGGCTGGTCCCTGAAGATCTCGGTCCAGCGCGCGCGTATCATCGCCGGCATGCTGGGCAAGGCCCCTGCCAGCGCTGCGAAGAGGAACAGAGTCCAATCGGGCGCGTTCCATTGCACGCACGCCGCCAGGCCGACCAGTCCCGCGACGCACAGGCCCGCGGCCACGGGCAGCACCCTGCCCTGGCCATGGCGGTCCACCAGGCGGGAAATCCGCGGCGCCAGCAAGGCCGTGGCCAGGGCGAAAGCGGCGGCGACGGCACCCGCCAGCGCATATGAGCCGCGCACCTCGGACAACATGGTGATGATGCCGATGCCGATCATGGGCAGAGGCAGGCGCGCGACGGCGCCGGCCAGGACAAAACCCAGGGCGCCGGGCGCCTGGAACAACTCGCGATACGGATTCGACACCGGAAGCCTTTGATTGCCATGGACAGCGGCATCGTATTCACATACGATGCGTATGTCAATTTACATACGTACCGTATGTCTTTGGAGAGGAGCATGACGCGTTCCCGCGCCGAGATGATAGAAGCCACCCGCGCGAAACTGCTGGCCACGGCCCGCCTGGCCTTCCGCGAGGCCGGCTACGCCGCCACGTCCATGGACGATTTCACGGCGGCGGCGGGGCTGACGCGCGGCGCCTTGTATCACCACTTCGGCGACAAGAAGGGCTTGCTCGCGGCGGTGGTCGAACAGATCGACGGCGAAATGGACCAGCGCCTGGCCGCCATCGCCGCGCAGGCGCCCGATGCCTGGGCCGCCTTGCGCGGGCGCTGCCGCGCCTATCTGGAGATGGCGGCCGAACCCGAGATCCGGCGCATCGTGCTGCAGGACGCGCCGGCCGTGCTCGGCGCGGCGGCGGACGGCTCGCAGCAACACTGCATTGCGTCGCTCGCGGCGCTGCTGCAGACGATGATGGAACAGAAGGTCATCGAACCTGCCGCGCCGCAGGCCTTGGCGCGGCTGATCAACGGCAGCCTGGTCGAAAGCGCCTTCTGGATCGCGCAGGATCCCGAGAGCGGACCGCGTCTGGCACAGGCATTGCAGGCGCTGGATCTGCTGCTGCGCGGATTGCGCAGGCGCTGACCACCCTACGGCGCGCGCACACTGCGTTTGCGGTTGCGCGGCGGCATGCGTATTATCCAATATAAATCTTGTTTAAATAATTTCTCTCAAAAGGCGGAAGACCGCGTGAGCACCGGCACCACCCATGTATCAAGCGCGTCCTGGGCAGATCTGCTGCACGGAACCAATGCCCTGCGCTCCATCGCGCTGGCGGGCGGGGTGGCGTTGCACGCCATCAACGTCTACATCGTCACCACCATCCTGCCCAGCGTCATCAAGGACATCGGCGGGCTGGAGTACTACGCCTGGAACACCACGCTGTTCGTTGTCACTTCCATCGTCGGGTCGGCGCTGTCCGCCAGGCTGATCGAAACGCTGGGGCCGCGCGCGGCCTACCTGCTTGCGGTCGCGGTGTTCACCGCGGGATCGGTGGTTTGCGCGCTGGCGCCGAGCATGCCGGCGCTGCTGACCGGACGCAGCATCCAGGGCCTGGGCGGCGGCATCCTGTTTGCGCTCAGCTATGCCCTGATCCGCCTGGTGTTCGAGGCGCCCCTCTGGTCGCGCGCGATGGCCCTGGTGTCGGGCATGTGGGGCGTCGCCACCCTGTGCGGCCCGGCCATCGGCGGCGTCTTCGCCCAGACCGGGCATTGGCGGCTGGCGTTCTGGGCCTTGCTGCCCGTGGCGGCCGGGCTGGCGGCGATCGTGGCTCTCAAGGTCGGCGGCAAGGAATCGGTCCCGCCCTCGCGGCCGAGCCCGCTGCCCGTGATCACGCTGGGCCTGCTGGTGGCCAGCGTGCTCGCCATCACGCTGGCCAGTCTGTCGACGGACCTGCGCTGGAATCTGGCGGGCATTGCCGCCGGGCTGGCCATCGCCGCGCTGATCGCGGCGGTGGACCAGCGCGCCGCGAAGCGGCTGCTGCCTACCGGCGCCTATTCGATCGCCAAGCCGCTGGGCGCGCTGTACGCGGTGATGTGCCTGGTGGTGGCCGCCATCACCACCGAAATCTTCGTGCCGTACTTCCTGCAAGTCATCCATGGCATGACGCCCTTGGCGGCCGGCTACATGACCGCCGCCATGGCGGCAGGCTGGACCCTGGCGGCCATGCCCAGCGCCACCCGCAGCGGCCTGGCCGCCAATGTCCTGGTGCGCCTGAGCCCCGTGGTGATCCTGGCCTCGCTGGCCGCCCTGGCCTATATGACGCCGCGCGCCACGCAGTTGCAGTCCTACCCCGGCCTGGCGGTTTATGTGCTGGCGCTGGCCGGCGTGGGCTTCGGCATCGGCCTGAGCTGGCCGCACCTGTTGACGCGCATCTTCACCGCGGCGCCTGCCGGCGAGGAAACCTTGACCTCCTCGTCCATCACCACCGTGCAACTGTACGCGACGGCGTTGACGGCGGCGCTGGCCGGCGTCATCACCAACAGCGCGGGCCTGGCGGATCCGGGCGGCGTCGCGGGCGCGCAGCATGCCGCGCAATGGTTGTTCGCGGCGTTCGCGCTGGCGCCAGCCGGCGCCCTGCTGTTGCTTGGCCGGATCACCCGCGGCCAGGCGCCGGGCGCCATCCAGAAATAGCACCCGGCCGGGCCCGCCAATTTCCGCCAAAGGCGGTATGGAAGGCCTGAACCGCTTTTGCTACGCTGGGATCTATCTGCAAGGGGTCCTGGCCATGATCAACAGAATCCGCGTGCTGACCGTCCAGCCTTCGTCGCTTTCGGCGCGGTTTGCGTTCCTGGGTATCGCCCTGCGCTGGACACTGGGGGCGACGCCCCGCCCCATCCGGCTCCTGATCGGACCGCACGACCTCGAACCCGTGGGCTCCGAGGCCGCCTTCTGGCAATTCGCCTTGCGCCACGCCGTCACCGGCCGTTCCTTCCTGGTGACGCGCGGCGACCGCTGGGACCTGGCGGCGTCCGTGGACGGCGATGAAGTCCGCGCTTTCGGCCGCAAGTTCGCTTTGCGACAATGCCTGTTCTGATTCGGCCGGCGCGGACGCCTGCGCGCCCGCCCGCACCGAAAGGAACAGCCATCTCAACGCCTGACACCACCGTCATCCATCTCAACGGCCCGATCAACAGCGGCAAGTCCACGGTCGGAGCCGCCTTGGCCGCCCTGCTGCCCGCTGCGCGCTTCATCGACGGCGATGACCACGACGCTCCCAGCCATCTGCCGCACACCGAGCAATGGGCGCTGGCGCTGGCGCGCCTCGCCAGGCTGATCGCCGAGGCGCAGGACCTCCATCTGGTCATCGCCTACCCCTTGGAGCAGGACAGCTACGGGCAGATCCTGGCTGCGTGTGAGCGGCGCGGCGCCCGCTTGCGCGTGGTGACCCTGGCTCCCACGCTCGCGGCCGCCCAATCGGACCGGGGCGGACGCGTCCTGACCGAATGGGAACGGCAGCGCATCGCGCAGATGTACCTCGAAGGCTATGCCGCGCGTCCGTTCAGCGACCTGGTGCTGGACACCTCGAGCACGGACGCGCAAACCAGCGCCCGCCAGATCGCGCAGTGGCTCGCATCCTAGCCTAGCGCGCCGGCTGGCGCTGGTACTGGGCATCCGGCGCGCGGCCCCGCAGCAGCGACTCCGGATGCGCCTGCAGATAGTCCGACAGCTCCCGCAGCGACCGGGCCGCCCGCGACAGTTCCTGCAAGACCGCATTGGCATTGACCGGCAGGCCAGCGTCGGGACTCAGCACCCCGCCCACGGCGGCCAGGGACTTGCTGGCCTGGCGCAGCATGGCTTGCGCCTCGGGCGCCAGGCGGGTATCCAGCCGCTTCATCAGGCTGGAGGTGGCGCGCAGCAACTGCCCCAGATCGGCGCCCAGCCCTTCGAACGGCACCCGATCCAGCTTGGTGAGGATGCTGTTGATCTGCTGCTGCAACTGATCCAGGTTGTTCGGCACGGTGGGAATGAACGGATCCTCTTCCATCTTGAACGTCACCGGCTTGGCGTCCGGGAACACCGCCATGGCGACGTACAACTGGCCGGTCAGCAAGTTGCCGATGCGCAACTGCGCGCGCAGGCCCTGCTGGATCAGGGCGGCCAGCAGCTTGCCATTGGGATGCTCCAGCGTCGAGCCCGAGTATTCCTTGATTTCCTCGACCGTCTGCGCGCCCAGGCGCTCGGGGTAGACGGTGGCTCCGACCAGCGCGTAGAACTGCTTGATCGCCGGATCGAATTCCAGGCGGATGGAGTCCACCTGGCCGATGGCCGCGCCATAGGCGTCGATGGGCGCGCCGACCACCAGCCCCCGGACCGACTGGTCAAAGCGCATGCGGATGTGCAGCGGCATGCCATCAGGTTGGGCGCGGGCGGCGCCTTCCGACGGGAAGATGGTGAACTCGGCATCGGCCTTGGCCGCCACGTGCGCGTGCTGCTCGATGGTGTCGAACGCGACGCCCCCCACGATCACGGACAGCAGGGACTGCGAGCGCACTTGCAGGCCGCGCGCATCGACGCTGAAATCCACGCCGCTGGCATTCCAGAAGCGCGTGGCGCTGTTGACGAAATCGTCATTGGGCGCATCGATGAATACCTGCACGTTGACGCCTTCGCCGCTGCTGTCCAGGTGGTAGGCCACCACCTCGCCCACCGCGATGCGTCGGAAGTAGACGGGTGAACCTATGTCCAGCGAGCCCAGGTCGTGGGCCTTGAGCGTGTAGCGTTTGCCGGCGCGGTCCTGCGCCACCTCTGGCGGGGTCTCCAGGCCGACGAAGCTGTGCTTGGAGGCGCGGCTCTCGCCTTCCTGGCGGAACCGGTCGGACGGGTCCACGCCGATATAGGCCCCGGAGAACAAGGTGCTCAGTCCCGACACGCCGCTGAGTGTCAGCCTGGGCCGGACCACCCAGAACACGGTCTCTTCCTGCAACAGGCTGGCGGCGTCCTTGTTGATGCGCACGGTCGCGACGATGCCCGAACGATCTGAATTCAAGGCCACGCGTTCGACCACGCCGACCACGACTTCCTTGTAGCGGACCTGGGTCTTGCCGGCCTCCAGCCCTTCGGCGGTTTGGAAGCTGATGGTAGCGGTGGGGCCCGCTTCCATCCAGACACGCACCACCAAAATCAGCCCGCCCAAGGCTGCAATGATGGGCACCAGCCAGATCCAGGACAGGCGACGCCTTTTACGGCTTGCGGCAGGCGTGCTGGCGGCGGAGCCAGGTTCAGGCATGGGAGATGTCCCCTGTTGTACGCATTGGACTCGAGGGCAGAACGCTTTCAAGAATCGCCCCCGGGCGCTCCGTGCGCAAGTAAGGGTATTCCCGAAATGGACTCGCCGGACGAAAATGCGCTCTGCCCGATTCGCGGGTAGGATAAGGCCCCCCAAAAGCAGTAGTAGGAAGTACCCGTGACTATCGAAATTCGTCCGGCCGTCGCTACGGATGCGGCCCAGATCCATGCGTTCATCACCGAGCTGGCCGTGTACGAGCGCGCCGCCCATGAAGTGATCGCCAGCCCCGAGGATGTCGAACGCACCCTGTTCGCCGAAAACGCGCCGGCCAAGGCCCTGATGTGCCTGCTGGACGGCAAGCCCATCGGCTACGCCGTCTACTTCTACAGCTATTCGACCTGGCTGGGCAAGAACGGCATCTACCTGGAAGACCTGTACATCACGCCGGAGCAACGCGGCATCGGCGCGGGCCGCGACCTGTTGCGCCACCTGGCGCAAGAAGCAGTGGCCAATGGCTGCGGCCGGCTGGAATGGAGCGTGCTGGACTGGAACACGCCCGCCATCGATTTCTACAAGTCGATCGGCGCGCTGCCGCAGGATGAATGGGTGCGCTACCGAATGGCCGGAGACGCCCTGCTCAATTTCGCGCAGGGCCGCCGCTAGGCGCCAGCCGGCCTGTCCGGATCAGAATTCGGGCAGGTCGAAGAGCGTGTGCAAGGTGGAGCTGGGAACGGGCGCGGAAGCGAGATGTTCGCGTCCGTCGTCATCGACCAGCACGCGCACCGGCCGCAGCGCCACGCTCATGCCGTCCTGGCTGATGGCGGTTTCCACTTCCGCTCCGTCCTTGATCGCTTCGATGACTTCGGATGCCGCCGCCGTCACCGGCTCGGTGACCCAGCCGGGGACGCCGCGTTCGGCCTGGCCCCAGCGCACATAGGCCACATGCCCGCTGACGGGCTCTTTTCGAACGGCGACGATCACATACAAAGACATCCAGGCCTCCCCAATGTTTGGCCCGGATCGTATAACAACTTTGCGCAGCCAATATGACCGCGGGATTCAGGGTTCGATGTCGATAGGGGCAAAGGACTTCACCAGGTCGTCCAGCATCTTCAGTTGGGTCAGGAAGGGCTCCAGCTTGTCCAGCGGCAAGGCGCTGGGGCCGTCGCACTTCGCGTTCTTGGGATCGGGGTGGGCTTCCAGGAACAGCCCGGCCAGTCCCACCGCCATGCCTGCGCGCGCCAGTTCGGCCACCTGCTCGCGGCGGCCGCCCGATGCGGCATCCAGCGCCGAGCGCTGCTGCAAGGCATGCGTGACGTCGAATATGAGCGGCCGGTTGCCGGACACTTTCTTCATCACGCCAAACCCTAGCATGTCTACAACCAGATTGTCATAGCCGAAGCTGGTGCCGCGGTCGCACAGGATGAGCTTTTCGTTGCCGGCCTCGGTGAACTTCTCGACGATGTTCAGCATCTGGGCCGGGCTGAGAAACTGCGGCTTCTTGATGTTGATGATGCGCTGAGTCTTGGCCAGCGCCACCACCAGGTCCGTCTGCCGGGCCAGGAAGGCCGGCAGCTGCAGGATGTCCACAACCTCGGCCGCGGTGGCGGCCTGCCACGGCTCGTGCACGTCGGTGATGACGGGCACGCCGAATTCCTTCTTGACCGCCTCGAAGATCTTCATGCCCTCTTCCAACCCCGGACCGCGATAGGAATGGATGGACGAACGGTTGGCCTTGTCGAAGGAGGCCTTGAATACGTACGGGATGCCCAGCTTGCGCGTGACGCGCTGGTACTCCTCGCAGGCGCGCAGCGCCAGTTCCTTGGATTCCAGCACGTTGATGCCGCCGAACAGCACGAAGGGGCGATCGTTCGCGCAGCTGATCGAGGAGGAGATAGACACTTCAAGGGCGGTCATGATGGGTACATCCTGTGGAAGTAAGGCAGTGATAGTGCGTAATGTACAACCTGCCCGGCCCGCCTTTCACCCCCCCTCTCGCCGCGCGCTCCTCAGCGGCTGGACAGCATGCGGCGCAGCACCCCGTCGCGCAGGACGTAGTGGTGGAAGAGCCCGGCCAGCGCATGCAGCAGCGCCAGGACGATGATGCACCACGCAACGGTGTCGTGCAGTCCGCCGATGAAGCGGCGCTGCTCGTGATCGATGGCGATCAGCGTGGGCACGTCGAACAGGCCGAAGAACGCGAACGGCTCGCCCTGCGCCCAGCGGAACAGGAAGCCCAGCACGATCTGCGCCGCCATCAGCAGGTACAGCAATCCATGTACGCCTGTACTAGCTGCGCGCAGCCAGCCCGCGGAGGCCGGCGGCAGACGACGGCCCGCGCTCAGGCGCCAGACGGCGCGCAGCACGAACACGGCGGCAAACAGCAGTCCGAACGAAATGTGCAGGTGCTGCAGCAAACGCCGCGTGGGCGTGCCGCGCGGCAGGAAGCTCCAGATTTCGGCCAGCGCGAACAAGCCCACCACCAGCGCCGCCGTCAGCCAATGAAAGGCGATGGTGGCCCGGTCATAGTGCGCAAGACCGACAGGCGCGGCGGGAGAAATCGGTGTCGTCACGGAATACGCTCGTCATCTGGAAGAAGGTGCGCAAGCGTATTGAAATCGGACTTACGGTGTCCTGATTCCGGCGCGCATCATGCATTGCCGGTGTCGGAAGTCCATCTGGCCGAGTAGGTCTGCGGCAGCAGGCTGAGGCTGCCCACCAGCTGTTCGACCCGCTCGTCCTCCTGGCGCATGGAATAGACCACCGCGGTCACCTCGGAACGGCCGCCGTCGCGCTGCTGGCTTTCCACGCCGCGCAGGCGCAGGCTGTGCTTGCCCAGGGCGTTCAGCAGTTCGGCCCGCACCAGGGCTTCGTCCGTGGACGCGCAGGTCAAGGCGATGTTGTAGTAACGCTCTTCGGTTTCCGCCTCGGGCACGTAGCGGTCCACCAGCCTGGCGCCGCGCCGCAACAGCACGTTGGTCACCAGGATCAGCGCCGTCACCGCGCTGGCTTCGGCAAGAAAGCCATAGCCCGCCAGCACGCCCACCGCACCGGTGGCCCAGATGGTGGCGGCCGCGCTCAGGCCGCGTATGGTCAGGCCGTCCCGCATGATCAGGCCCGCGCCCAGAAAGCCGATGCCCGTCACCACCTGGCTGCCCAGGCGCATGTCGTTGCCGGCATCCAGCAACGCGGGCAAGGCGGTATAGGCGGCCGCGCCCAGCGAGACCAGCGCATGCGTGACCACGCCCGCGTAGTTCTGCCGCCACTGCCGCTCGACGCCGACGGCGGCGCCCAGCAGCATGGCCAATACAAGGTTGATGACAATCGTAAATTCGTTCATGGGACCGGGATCAGAGACTCGGCCCCATTATCGCCCGGTGGAGCACCTGGCTTAGCTACGCTCCTGCGCGGGATCGCTGACCAGGCGGTAGGCGATGGCGCCGACGATCGCGCCGACGATGGGCGCGACCCAGAACAGCCACAACTGCTCCAGCGCCCAGCCGCCCACAAACAGCGCGGGGCCGGTGGAACGGGCGGGATTGACCGAGGTGTTCGTCACCGGAATGCTGATCAGGTGGATGAGCGTCAGCGCCAGTCCGATCGGGATCGCCGCGAAGCCGGCCGGCGCGCGCTTGCTGGTCGCCCCAAGGATCACGAAGATGAAGCCCGCGGTCAGCACGACTTCCGTCACCAGGGCGGACACCATCGAGTACTTGCCCGGCGAATAGGCGCCGTAGCCGTTCGCCGCGAAATGGCTGCCCTTCAGATCGAAACCCAGCTTGCCGCTCGCGATGCAGGCCAGTACCGCCGCCGCCACGATCGCGCCGAGGACCTGGGCAATGACGTAGGGCAGGATTTCCTTGGCGGGAAAACGGCCGCCCGCCACCAGGCCCACCGTGACGGCCGGGTTGAAATGCCCGCCGGAAATGTGGCCCACCGCGAACGCCATCGTCAGCACGGTCAGGCCGAAGGCCAGCGCCACGCCGGCGAAACCGATACCCAGTTCCGGGAAACCGGCGGCCAGCACCGCTGCGCCGCAGCCTCCCAATACCAGCCAGAACGTACCAAAGAACTCCGCGCCGCAACGCTTAGAAAGCGAATACATATCGACTCCCCGAAAAACGAAAATGCCACGGTATCGCGGGGCGGCAACGACGACTTCAAAGCAATGTAAATCTTGACAATTCTTGAGCGCAGCCGGACGCGGGCACCCCTGCCGCAACCACGGTAACGTCGCAGGACGGGCGCGGGGATCGTGCGGACTGGCTAGACGGAAAGGCGCAGGCGGCAAAAGCGCGGACGATGCCCGCACGAACCGGGCCGGAATGCTGTTTGTTTATCCAGAACGCCGTAATGCACCGGCCAGCGGCCGGTCCCCTAGGCCGCCACTTCCTGCAGGCCGCCGCTGGACCACCGATCCACGTCGCGGATCAAGTACAGCAGGAACTTGGTGTACGCCACGTCCAGCGCCCGCACCCAGGCGGAGTTGTCCTGGCGGGCGCAGGACGCACGGATGGCGCAATCCAGCGTCTCGGCCAGGTGGCTGACCGTGGCGCCCGACATCCGGAAGCAGATCGGCGCCTGGCAGGAATGCCGGTGGGCATGGCGCAGCGCGTTGTCGCGCGCCTGCGCCGTGGCGTGGGCCTTGGCCACGTCCCGCAGCAAGCGGTTAAGGATTTCGCACCAGTCGGCCAACAGCTCATGCACGGCTCACCTCTCAGGGAACACGTCTGCGTCAGAAAAATGGGGACTACGCGGGGGCGTGCAGCACTGTCACCAGCACGGTCGCATCGCTCACGGCCTGCAAGGCGTGCGGCTCATGCGCGGCTAGCGCGACGAGCTGGTTTTCGCGCAGCTGGCGCACGCCGTCGCGCAATGCCACGCTGACCTCGCCGGCCACGCAATGGATAGTGATTTCGCCCGCCACCGCGTGTTGCGGCAGGCCGTGGCCGGCGGGCAGCGCCAATTGCAGCAATTGCATGTGCGCCGTCTTCATCAAACTGACGCTGACGGCCTCCCCCTGTTCGCGATGCGGGGTGCGTATATCGATGACATCCATAAATGCAGCGTGCTTGAGCGCCATGAAAGGCCCTCCCCGAACTGTCGTGTACCGGCAAACTTCCACCGAAGAACGATACGCATATCAAAACCGCACATTCGCGCGGGGAAAAAACCGGGCGGAGGGCTAGCCGCTCGATAGCCGCCAGCGTCCGATGAGTCGCCACGAAACGAGTCCGTCATCAGACAGGCTACACTCGTCCCGCCCTAAAAATAACGAAACAAATATTACAAAATGAATCATGCCATGGCTTCGTCGCATCACGGCCGGCTGGAGTTCGCGAACACGCTTCGAGGCCTGGCCGCGCTCATCGTGCTATTCGGCCATTACGTCCTGGTTTTTCACAATATAAAGGGGAGCAGCACACCCTGGTTCGTTCCCAGGGAGGAACCGCTCTATTTCAACGCCTACGCGCCGTGGGCGATTGAAACAATGAGATATCTGAATCCGGGGCCTTTTGCTGTATCCCTGTTTTTTCTGATCAGCGGCCTCGTCATCCCGCAGTCGGTCGCAGCACTGGCCAGCAAGAGTAATGGCCGCACCGCTTTTGCCGTGGGCCGCTTGTTCCGCATCTGGCCTACCTACTGCATCTGTCTGACGGTTAGCCTCGTCGTCTTGTCGGTGATGCCCCACCTGAACGACTATCGCCTTCCGTTCACCCGATCAGATGTAGTCGCCAACATGTCCCTTTTTCGCGGATTGATCGGCGGTCCCCAATTTGACGGAATCGTTTGGACCCTCGAAATTGAAGTGTTGTTCTATTTGTACATCTTGCTTGTCTGGCGTTGGGTCGCCGCAGGGAGGCTGACTCCGCTTGCCTTGATCGCCATTGTTACGGTCGCGGCATCCAGCCATGGTGCAAATATTGAGATGTCGCTGGCCTGGAACGGCGCCGCGAACCTGCTGTACCCGCTGCCATACCTCACATTCATGAGTATTGGCATCGCGTTCAACTACCATGGCCGCGAAATGCTCAAATCGCGCTCATTGCTTGCAACCGCAGCGGCCATGTTCGCGGTTTTCGGTTGGGTGGCAATAGTGCATCAATGGGATAGTTCGACCGTGTGGTCCTATGGAATCGCGCTGCTGGTATTTACCCTGTTCTACTTTTTTGCCCGTGGATGGTCCGGTGGCCCCATCCTGGATTTTTTCGCGAAGATCAGTTTCCCCTTGTACGCCGTGCATCCGGTTCTTGGATATACAGGCATGGCTTTCCTGCTGTCGATCGGATTCTCGGATTGGAATGCCTTGTTCATCATGACGACGATCGCGATATTGGCCGCCTGGCTGATACACGTCGCAGTGGAAGCCCCCTCTCACAGGCTTGGAAGGAGCCTGGGCGTGAAGATCACTGCCGGACCGCCATTGATGCCATCGGTAGGTGACTTGGGCAACTACCCGAGCCCCCGAACCTCGTCATAGCCCGCAGGCAGGCCCCGCGATAGGATCCACCAATTTCGCAGGCCGTTCCCAGGCCTCCCCTGCCCCCAAGGCGTCAATCCTGGCGTGGATGGCGCAACGAGCGCGATTCAATGAAGGGCGTCAAAGCCGTAGATAAAAGAAAAGCCCCCCGGCACGGATGCCGGGGGGCTTGCAGGACATTGTTGGCATCAAGCCAAATCAGTGCCCAAATAGGGTTGGTGCGAAGGAGGGGACTCGAACCCCTACACCTGTTACGGCGTCAGGACCTAAACCTGGTGCGTCTACCAATTTCGCCACCTTCGCTTTAAGCCAAGCCCGCTATTGTAGCTTGCTTGTTAAAATCTTGCGTCATGAATCCGCGCCTCGATGCCCTACACCCCTATCCGTTCGAAAAACTGCGCGCTTTGCTGGCTTCGGCCAGCCAGCAGCCGGACGGTCTGACGCCCATCAATCTGTCGATCGGCGAGCCCAAACACGCCGCGCCCGAGCGCGTCGCACAGGCCATCCGCGACAGTCTTGCCGGCCTGTCCGTGTACCCGTCCACCAAGGGCGATCCTGCCCTGCGCCGGGCGATCTCGGAGTGGCTAGCGCGGCGCTACAGCATCCCGGCCCCCGACCCGGAAACGCAGGTGCTGCCGGCGCTGGGCTCGCGCGAAGCGCTGTTCGCGTTCACGCAGACCGTCATCGACCCGTCCGCCGGTTCGGTGGTGATCTGCCCCAACCCGTTCTACCAGATCTACGAAGGCGCGGCCCTGCTGGCCGGCGCCACGCCCTACTTCGTCAACGCCGACCCGGTGCGCAATTTCGCCAGCGACTGGAACCAGGTGCCGGACGACGTCTGGAAGAAGACGCGCATGGTGTTCGTCTGCTCGCCGGGCAACCCGGCCGGCAACGTCATGTCGCTGGACGAATGGAAAACGCTGTTCGAACTGTCCGACCGCCATGGCTTCGTGATCGTCTCGGACGAGTGCTATTCGGAAATCTACCTGGACGAAGGCAACCCGCCGCTGGGCGGCCTGCAGGCCGCGCGCCGCCTGGGCCGCGATACCTACCGCAACCTGGTGGCGTTCTCCAGCCTGTCCAAGCGTTCCAACGTGCCCGGCCTGCGTTCGGGCTTCGTGGCGGGCGACGCCGCGCTGATCGGCCGCTTTCTGCTGTATCGCACGTATCATGGCAGTGCCATGAGCCCCATCGTGTCCGCCGCCAGCATTGCGGCCTGGACGGACGAGGCGCACGTGAAGGACAACCGGCGCCTGTACCGCGAGAAATTCGACGCCGTCGTGCCTATCCTGCAGAAGGTGCTCGACGTGTCCCGTCCGCAAGCCTCCTTCTATCTGTGGGCGGCCACGCCCGGCTCGGATACGGCCTTCGTGCGCGACCTTTTTGGCCGTACTGGTGTTACCGTGCTGCCGGGCAGTTTCCTGGCGCGCGAGGCGCACGGCGTGAATCCCGGCCAGGGCCGCATCCGCATTGCTTTGGTGGCGCCTTTGGCTGACTGCGTGCAGGCAGCCGAGCGCATCGCCCATTTTGTGCATACTTCCGTTTGATCAACCTTTTAAAAGCTGAGCCGCTATGACTCTCGACCTGCAGACCACCATCGAACAAGCCTGGGACAACCGGGCCAGCCTGTCGCCCACCGACGCCAGCGCCGAAGTGCGCGAAGCGGTCGAACGCACCATCGACGGCCTGGATCTGGGCCGCTTGCGCGTGGCCGAGAAAATCAACGACGACTGGGTCGTGCACCAGTGGATCAAGAAGGCCGTGCTGCTGTCGTTCCGCCTGAACGACAACGCCATCATGGGCCAGGCTCCGCTGCAGTTCTACGATAAGGTGCCGCTCAAGTTCTCGGAGTACGGCGACAACGCCTTCAAGCAAGGCGGCTACCGCGTGGTGCCGCCGGCCGTGGCCCGCCGCGGCGCCTATCTGGCCCGCAACGTGGTGCTGATGCCCTCCTACGTGAACATCGGCGCCTACGTCGACGAAGGCACCATGGTCGACACCTGGGCCACCGTCGGCTCCTGCGCCCAGATCGGCAAGAACGTGCACCTGTCGGGCGGCGTGGGCATCGGCGGCGTGCTGGAACCGCTGCAAGCCAACCCGACCATCATCGAAGACAACTGCTTCATCGGCGCCCGCTCGGAAGTCGTGGAAGGCGTGATCGTCGAAGAAAACTCGGTGCTGGCCATGGGCGTGTTCCTGTCGCAAAGCACCAAGATCTATGACCGCGCCACCGGCAAGATCACCTATGGCCGCGTGCCTTCGGGTTCGGTCGTGGTCCCGGGCTCGCTGCCGTCGGCCGACGGTTCGCACAGCCTGGCTTGCGCGGTCATCGTCAAGCGCGTCGACGCGCAGACCCGCGCCAAGACCAGCATCAATGATCTGCTGAGGGCGTAATGAGCAGCACGTCCGCACGGCCGCCCGAAGGGCGTGCACCCTCCCTTGGGGAGGCAGCCGCGCAGCGGCAGGTGGGTCCATCGTCGGTCGTACTGGATCTGGTCAAGGACCTGATTGCCCGCCCGTCCGTCACGCCGGCCGATGAAGACTGCCAGGCGACGCTGGTCGCGCGCCTGGAACGCATCGGCTTCACCTGCGAGACCATCGCCCAGGGCGGTGTCACCAATCTGTGGGCGCGCCGCGGCAGCGCGGCGCCGCTGGCCGTGTTTGCCGGTCACACGGACGTGGTGCCTCCGGGTCCGCGCGAAAAGTGGGACAGCGATCCGTTCGTGCCCACCGAGCGCGATGGCTACCTGTACGGCCGCGGGGCGGCCGACATGAAGAGCTCGATCGCCGCCTTCGTGGTGGCGGCCGAGGAATTCGTGGCGGCCCACCCGCAGCATGGCGGCTCGATCGCCTTGCTGATCACCTCCGACGAGGAAGGTCCGTCCATCGACGGCACCGCCATCGTCTGCGACGCGCTGAAGGCGCGTGGCGAACAGATGGACTATTGCATCGTCGGCGAGCCCACCTCGGGCGACGTGCTGGGCGACACCTGCAAGAACGGCCGCCGCGGTTCGCTGTCGGGCAAGCTCACGGTCAAGGGCATCCAAGGCCACGTGGCCTACCCGCACCTGGCGCGCAACCCCGTGCACCAGTTGGCGCCGGCACTGGCCGACATCGTCAACATCGAATGGGACCAGGGCAACGAGTACTTCCCGCCCACCACGTTCCAGGTGTCCAACCTGAACTCGGGCACCGGCGCCACCAATGTGGTGCCGGGCGAAGCGGTGGCGCTGTTCAACTTCCGTTTCTCGACCGCCAGCACGCCGGAAAGCCTGCAGGCGCGGGTGCATGAAGTGCTGGACCGCCATGGCCTGGAGTACGCGCTGGACTGGGATCTGGGTGGCGAGCCCTTCCTGACGCCGCGCGGTTCGCTGACGGATGCGCTGGTCTCGGCCATCCGCGACGAAACCGGCGTGACGGCCGAGCTGTCCACCACGGGCGGCACGTCCGACGGCCGCTTCATTGCCAAGATCTGCCCTCAGGTCATCGAATTCGGTCCCTGCAACGCCACGATCCACAAGGTCAACGAACGCGTCGAAGTGGCCTCGCTGGATCCGTTGAAGAACATTTATCGGCGCACGCTGGAAAACCTCCTGCTCGTTTAATGAAATGCCCCCACGCTTCGCCCGCCATGCGGGCTCTCGGCCCCCCGAGGGGGCGCTTTTCCCCTTGGGGCGGCCCGGCGGGGAATACAAAGGTCTGACATGTACCAATCCGCCCGCCAAGAACTGCTGACCCTGCGCGACCTGATCCGCTACGGCGTATCACGCCTGAACGGCGCCCAGGTGGCGCTGGGGCACGGCAGCGACAACGCCTGGGACGAGGCGGTCTACCTGACGCTGCACGCCTTGCACCTGCCGCTGGACACGCTGGAGCCCTTTCTGGACGCCCGCGTGCTCAGCGAAGAGCGCAACCGCGTACTCGAACTGATAGACCGCCGCGTGACCGAACGCCTGCCCGCCGCCTACCTCACCAACGAGGCCTGGCTGCGCGGCCACCGCTTCTACGTGGACCAGCGCGTCATCGTGCCGCGCTCGCCCATCGCGGAATTGCTGGATTCGGGTCTTTCGCCCTGGGTGCAGGACGCGTTGGCCGTTGAGAACGTGCTGGACATGTGCACGGGTTCCGGCTGCCTGGCCATCCTGTCCGCGCTGGCCTTCCCCTACGCCCACGTGGACGCGGTCGACGTGTCGCCGGACGCGCTGGAAGTGGCGCGCCGCAACGTCGACGACTACGGCCTCGCGGACCGCCTGGACCTGCACGCCAGCAATCTGTTCGACAGCCTGCCGCCGCGCCTGTACGACGTGATCATCTGCAATCCGCCGTACGTGAACAGCGGCTCCATGGACGCCCTGCCCCAGGAATACCGCCACGAACCGCAGCTGGCCCTGGCCGGCGGCGACGACGGCATGGACCTGGTGCGCCGCATCCTGGAAGCGGCGCCGCGCTTTCTCACGCCGGAAGGCGTGCTGGTGCTGGAGATCGGCCACGAACGCGATTTCTTCGAAGCCGCGTTCCCGCAGCTGTCGCCCGTGTGGCTGGACACCGAAGAAGCCTCCGACCAGCTTCTGCTGCTTACCCGCGAGCAACTCAGCCTGTGATACGCGCTACTGGATTGACCCTGCGCCGCGGCACCAAGGTGCTGCTGGACGGCGCCGAATTCGTCGCGCATCCGGGCGAGCGCGTCGGCATCGTGGGCAAGAACGGCGCGGGCAAGTCCTCGCTGTTCGCGCTCTTGACCGGCACGCTGGACCTGGACGCGGGCAACCTGGCCATGCCCGCCGGCTGGCGCATCGCCAGCGTCAAGCAGGAACTCGAGGCGGACGAACGCCCCGCGCGCGAATTCGTCATCGACGGCGACACCCATCTGCGCGAATTGCAGGCGCGCCGTGCCGAACTGACGGACGAGCAAGGCACGCAGATCGCCGAAGTGGAAGCGGCGCTGGTGGAAGCCGGCGCCTGGAGCGCGGCCTCGCGCGCCGAGCAGCTGCTGGCCGGCCTGGGCTTCAAGCCCGCCGAATGGATGCAGCCGGTAGAGAGTTTTTCCGGCGGCTGGCGCATGCGCCTGGCCTTGGCCCGCGCGCTGATGGCGCCGTCCGAATTGCTGCTGCTGGACGAACCCACCAACCACCTGGATCTGGACGCCATGCTGTGGCTGGAGAAGTGGCTGGCTGCCTATCCCGGCACCGTCATGCTGATCTCCCACGATACCGAGTTCCTGGATGCGGTCGCCAAGTCCATCCTGCATTTCGACCACGCCAAGCTGGTGCGCTACCGCGGCGGCTATGGCGACTTCCTGACGCAACGCGCCGAGCGCCTGCGTCAGACCAATATCGCCTACGAACGCCAGACCCGCGAAACGGCCCGGCTGCAAGGCTTCATCGACCGCTTCAAGGCCAAGGCGTCCAAGGCCAAGCAAGCGCAAAGCCGCGTCAAGGCGCTGGCGCGCATGCAGGTGCTGGCGCCCTTGCATGCCGAAGCGGGCATCGACATCCGCATCCCCTCGCCTGACCAGGTGCCGGATCCGCTCCTGACCCTGGAGCACCTGTCGGCCGGCTACACGGATGCCGACGGCAACGCCGTGCCCATCCTGCGCGACGTGACGCTGATGGTGCGCGCCGGCAGCCGCGTCGGCGTGCTGGGCGCCAACGGCGCCGGAAAGAGCACGCTGATCAAGACCCTGGCCGAAGAGCTGCCGGTGCAGGCCGGCGAACGCCGCGCCTCGCGCGGGCTGGCCATCGGCTATTTCCACCAGCACCAGCTGGACATGCTGGACGTGGACAGCACGCCCATCGCCCATCTGGCGCGCCTGGCTCCCGAGACCCGCGAACAGGAGCTGCGCAACTACCTGGGCGGCTTCGGGTTTTCGGGCGACACGGTGACCAGCAAGGTCGGCCCCATGTCCGGCGGCGAAAAGGCGCGTTTGGCGCTGTCCCTGATCGTCTGGCAAAAGCCCAACCTGCTGCTGCTGGACGAACCCAGCAACCACCTGGACGTGGAAACGCGCGAGGCTCTGGCCGCCGCGCTGGCGGACTTCGGCGGCAGCATGCTGCTGGTGTCGCACGACCGCCATCTGCTGCGCACCACGGTGGACAGCTTCTGGATCGTGGCCGACGGCGCGGTACAGGAGTTCGATGGCGACCTGGAAGACTACCGGGACTGGCTTGCCACCCGCAACGCCGGCGAACGCGCCGAAGCGGCGCGCGAGAACGCCGAAGGCGGCGAACCGGTGGTGGACCGCAAGGCCCAGCGCCGCGCCGAAGCCGAACAGCGCCAACGCCTATCGGCCCTGCGCAAGCCGCTGGAATCCAGGCTTGCCAAGATCGAGGCCGAGATGGAGAAGCTGCGCGCCAAGCTGCATACGCTGGACGCCGTCATCGCCGACCCGGACCTGTACTCCGACGCGCGCCGCGCCGAACGCCAGAAGGTCATGGCCGAGCACGGCGAACACGGCAAGCGCATGGACGAGCTGGAAGAGCAATGGCTGGAAATCCAGGGTTCGCTGGAAGAGATCGAGCAATCCGAAGCTTGAAATCGGACGGCGGGCGCCCTGCCCGCCGTCACTTCCATCCGCCCCCGCCCATCTGGCAATAGAAATAGTTATCATTTATACTCTGCCGCGAATTTGACTCTATCTGGCGCCCGGCGCCGGCGACATGTCTACGCTCACGGATGTATTTCTCCGCCATTACCGAGAGGTGCTGGGTTTCCTCTCTTTGCGCACCGGCTCGCGCGACGTCGCGCAGGACTGCGCCCAGGACACCTGGATCAAGCTGGCGGAGTTCAAGGACAGGACGCGTCCCGACAACGACCGCGCCTACGTCTTTCGCGTGGCCGCCAATATCGCGACCGACTGGCACCGGCGGCGCAGCCGCGAACTGACGGCCACTGCCGACTACGCGGCCTCGCACCCTTCCCTGTATGAACCCGACACCCTGGATGTCGCCGCCGCGCGCCAGATGCTGTGCAGGCTGGAAACCGCCCTGCTGGCCCAGCCGCGCCGCAGCCTGGACGTGTTCGTCCTGCATCGGCACGAAGGCCTGAGCTACCGCGCCATCGCCGAACGTTTCGCGATTTCGATCAGCGCCGTGGAAAAGCACATGATGCGCATCCTGCTGGCCTGCGATCAGGCGCTGGCGTCCTGACCATGGCTGCTCCTGAATCCCACAGCACCCAGGAAGCAGCATCGCAATGGGTCGTGCGCCACAGCGGCCAGGGCATGGATGCACAGGCCCAGGCCGAATTCGAAGCCTGGTACCGGGCCGACGCCAGCCACGCCGCCGCGTACGAGCGGCTGGCGCGCCTGTGGCGGCGGATGGGCGAGATCGAGCAAGGCAAGCTGCTGGCGCCACGGCGCGCGCGCAAGCGCGGCGCGGCGGCTGCGCTGGCATTGCTGGCGGCCTGGCCGGCCTGGCTGCTGCTGCGGACGGTGCATCCCGGCGCCGACTATACGACCGGCGCCGAAGTGCGCCGCGTGGCCCTGCCCGACGGCTCCAGCGCCACGCTGGACGCGGACTCGGCCATCGCCATCGACTTCGCGCCGGGCAAGCGCGAAGTACGGCTGCTGGCTGGACGGGCGCTGTTCACGGCCGCGCCGCGCGCCCCCGGCGGTCCGGATTTCACGGTGATGACGCCTGACGCGTCCGCCGCGGCGCTTGGCACCCGGTATGTCGTGGCGCGCGAGGCCGACGGCACGCGCGTGACGGTGTATGAACATCGCGTCGCTGTCCATTGCCTGAGCTGCCAGGACGACGCGGCCTTGGTACTGGACGCGGGCCAGGGAGCTGCCGTGTCGGCAACGGGCATCGCCCGCCTCGCCCCCGCACAGGAACCGGCGCCGGACTGGAGCCAGGGCCTGCTGGCTTTCAACGATGTCGCCTTGCCCGAGGCCGCGGCGCGGCTCTCCCGCTACGGCGGCAAGCACATCCTGGTGCTGGGCGAAACCGCAAGACGTTTGCGCGTCTCGGGCACCGCCAGCATCGGCGACCCCAAGCGTGCGCTGGAATTGCTGCTGGCGCAGGCCAAGGTCGGCATTACCGAACTGCCAGGCCTGCTGATCTTGCGTTGAAGTCGATTGCTAATCGGTAAATGAGAATCGATATAAATTATTCATCGACAATCCGATGAGGTAAGCCCTGCTTGGACACGTCCTACGGCTGACATCAACACCCGCTTGGACGCATTCATGCTGTTTTCTCTCATCAACCGGCGCGCCCGCCGGTCTGGCGCTTCGGCGGCGCTCGTCATCGCCGCGTTGATCACGGCGGCTCCGGCCGCCGCCCAACCCGCCGCGCGCGCCACCTACGACCTGCCGGCGCAGCCCCTGGGCGAGGCCCTGCTCGCGCTGGGTCGGCAAGCCGGCCTGGAGATCTCGTTTCCGCCGGCGGCCGTGGCGGGCAAGACCTCGCCGCCGCTGCAAGGCGAGTACTCACCGTTGCTCGCGCTGAACCACCTGCTGGCGGGGTCCGGACTGGCGCTGCGCGCGGAGGGACCTGGCCGCTACATCGTCTACGTCGACAAGACCAACCAGTTTTCCGCCTTGCGCCTGGACGCCGTGCGGGTCTACGGCGAACAGGTGGGCGAGCGCATCTATACCCGCGAGGACATCGCCGAAACGCCCAGCTCCAACCGCGACCTCAGCACGCTGGTGGCGACGCATCCGGCGGTACGCACCAACCCGGGCGCCGCCGGCTCGCAGAACCGCGGCTCGCTCAATGTGGAGGACATTTCCTTCCACGGCTCCAGCCCCTACCAGAACCTGTTCCAGCTCGACGGCATGGACGCGACCAACCGCGTGGACCCGGCCAGCAAGAACCTGAACCTGCAGGTCGGCAACGTGCCCAGCAATCCGCAGTCGTACTTCGTCGACACGAGCTTGCTGGAGGAAGTGCGCGTGCACGACAGCTTCGTGCCGGTGGAGTACGGCCGATTCACGGGCGGCGTCGTCGACGCCAGGCTGCGCCGCTTTTCGGGCGAAAACCGCTTGAATCTGGACTACCGCTGGAACACTTCCAAAATGACGCGGCAGGAGGTGGCCGAGGGCGAACAAAACAGTTGGGCGCAGGGCAAGCCAGGCTATTCGCCGGAATGGAAAAAGCGCTTCTACTCCGCCGTGGGCGACCTCGCCTTCAATGAAAAATCGGGCGCCGTGCTGGCCATGTCGCGCCGCGAATCGGACATCACGCGCTGGAACATGGGCGTGGATGACAAGGGGCAGCCGGCCCCGGGCCAGGCTGCCTACAACGACCGCATCGACAACTTCCTGGGCAAGTTCAGCGTGCGCGCCAGCGCCGATACCACGGCCGACCTGACGCTGAAGTACAGCGACCGCAGCGAGACCCTGGCCAGCGACCTGTTCCGGCACACGCGCTGGGACAACAATCATGAGGCGCGCGGCATCGGCGCCAACCTGGACCACTACTTCCAGGGCGGCCGGCTTGCGCTGCAGGCGGGCTGGGACCGATCGCTGAGCAACCGCGAATCCGTCGGCGACGAGCTGGTGACATTCCGCCCCTACCGGCTGCCGCTGTACACGGCGGGCGGCTTCGGCAAGGAGCAGACGCGGCAGGACACCTGGACGCTGAAGGGCAGGATCGACCTGGATCCGGTGCGCACGGGCGTGTTCACGCACATCCCCTATGCGGGCGTGGAACTGAACCAGGTGCAGGCGAACTTCGAGCGTTTCCAGGAAAGCCACTCCTACCAGCGCGCCTACAACCGCGACGGCAGCTACCGGGACTACAGCAAGGTCCGCTACCTGCCCGGGACCGTGGACGTGAACTACAACATGGCCAGCCTGTACCTGTCGGACCGCATCGAATGGCAACGGCTGGCCCTGGACGCGGGCTTGCGCTACGACCGCGAGACCTTCCTCGGCAACAACAACGTGTCGCCGCGCACGCGGCTGGACTGGGACATGTTCGGTTCGGGCGATACCCTGCTCAGCGCCGGCTGGTCGCGCTACTACGGGGCCGGCGTGCTGGAGACGGCGCTCAAGGAAGAACGTAGCCGCCTGCGGCGCCAAGTGCTGGACAAGGACGGCCTCCCCGTGGCGGACGGCAGCAAGGAGTACTACGTCCAGTACAAGGGCCTGCGCATGCCCTATGACGACGAATGGGCGGTCTCGCTGCGCCAGCGCATGGCGGGCCTGGAAGGCGTGCTGAGTTATGTGCGCCGCAACGGCCGCGACCAGTGGACCACGACCGGCAACGACAAGGACGGCTACCGCTACACCAACGACGGCTTGTCCACCACCGACGGCGTCAACCTTTCCGTGCGCACGCTGGAGCCCTGGCGCCTGGGCGAAACGCGCTGGAACATGCAGGCTAGCTGGAGCTGGCAAAAGCGCAAGACCAATGCGGACCTGGTCGAAGGCTACAACGGCGACGCGCGCGACCCCGACGAATACGTGATCTACAACGGCTCGCGCCTGCGCGCCATCGATCTGCCTCCAAGCTCCTTCTACCAGCCGCAGATCGCCACGCTCAGCCTGACCGGCGCGTGGCCGCGCACGGGGCTGACCTGGAGCAACATGGTGAACTGGCGCAGCAAGCGCGACGCCACCGTCTACGTCGGGCTCGGTCCGCGGCCCGACTACCTGGATCGATTCGAATCCGGCGAAATCCCTTCCTACTGGACCTGGGACACGAAGCTCGCCTGGAACCCCACGTTCGCGCGCAGCCTGGAATTCACGGTCGAAGTCCTGAACGTGCTGGACCGCAGGCCCGCCGTGACGGCCAGCAATCCGAACCTCAAGACCAACCGCAGTACCTATCAGACGGGACGGGAGCTATGGCTGCAAGTCGGTTACCGCTTCTGATCCTGGGCGCCGTGCTGGCACTGGCGGCGCCCGCGTCCCGCGCGGATGCAGACGCCCAGGCCGATCAGGCCGGCTGCCGCACGCCCACGGGCTGGAACGCCGCTTGCCTGCGGCCACACTACGCTGGGCCACCGTCGACCTGGCCTGCGCCCACGATCGATCCTGGCGTGGCCTGGCGCGAATGGGGCCCGGTGCCGCCCGCTTCCAGTCCGCCCCTCGCCTGGACCGCCGCCAATGCCGGCCAAAAGGAACTGGCCGCGGACGTCGCGCGCCCCGCGGCCGTGACGCTGGGGCAGACGCTGTTCTTCGATACCCGGCTGTCGCGCAAGGGGCAGGTCTCCTGCGCCTCCTGTCATCTGCCGCAGCGCGCCTTCACCGACGGCCTCGCGCTGGCCGTGGGCGAGGACAAGCTGATGGGCAGGCGGCGCTCCACGCCGCTGTATGCGGCGCCGTTCGCGCCCCGGCTGTTCTGGGACGGACGCGCCGCCAGCCTCAAGGAGCAGGTGCTGGGGCCGATCCACGATCCCCGCGAAATGAACCATGACGCCGACGGCGCCGCGGCGCGCCTGCTGGCGGCCGATCCCTACCCTGCACAGTTCCTGTTGGCATTCGGCGCGGCCCCGGCAGCGCAGCCGCCGGTGGACGCCGACCGCCTGGCGCGCGCGCTGGCCGCCTATGTCGCCACGCTGCGGCCCGAGCCCACGCGCTTCGACAAATTCCTGGATGGACAGTCGGATGCGCTGGACGACAGCGAGCTGATCGGCATGCATCTGTTCCGCACCCAGGCGCGCTGCATGAACTGCCACAGCGGCGCGCTGCTGACGGACCACCAGTTCCACAACATCGGCCTGTCCTTCTATGGCCGCCGCAACCAGGACCTGGGCCGCTACGAAGCGACCCGCGAACTCGCCGACCTGGGCAAGTTCCGCACGCCCAGCCTGCGCAATGTGGCGCGGGCCGGCCCGTGGATGCACAACGGGCTGTTCGCGGACCTGAAGGGTTTGCTGCGGATGTACAACGCCGGCATGGGCCGCGACCCGGCGCCCGGCGATCCGCCCGACCCATACGCACCGCGCAAGTCCGAGCACATCCGGCCGCTGGAACTGGACGCGGATGAAATCGACGCCTTGCTGGCGTTCATGCGGGTGTTGTAGAGGAAGGGAATGGCGTCGCCCAGGTGCCTGCAGACGCAGGCACCTGGGCGACGCCGGCCTGCCATTACGAGTACGGACGCTCGCGCAGGCGGGTGTGGTGGTCGACCACGGTGTCGATCACTTCGCGCAGGATGGTTTCGGCAAGAGCGGGCGGCACGCCCGCCTCTTGCGCCAGGCGGCGGATGCGCTCGACCTGCTGTTCTTCGCGCCGGGGATCCACCAGGTCCATGCCCAGCTCGCGCTTGAGCTCGCCGATCATGTCGGTGCAACGGAAGCGCACGCCCAGCAACAGCATGATCTGCTGGTCGATTTCATCGACCTCGGCGCGCAGCGACGCCAACTCGGCTTTGGGAGAATCGTTGTCGGCCATGTGTGTCAACCCTGAACAATGTCGAGTTTGGCGATGCCCAGCGCCAAGGTCTTGGCGCCCACGTCGCGGAACTGGATTTCAGCCTGGGCGTCCTGTCCTGCTCCGCTCAGGCTTACGATCGTGCCATCGCCGAACCGCGCGTGATGCACGCCCTGACCCACACGATACTGCTTGTCGCCCACCGTGACACCGGTGGCGACGCCGCGCGGTTGACGCGGCGCAATGGTATTGGTTGCCTTGCGTCCGAAAGCGTCGCCGCGGTTGCCGCCGCCCCAACCCGCCCCGGTGCTGCCGACCGGCGCCAGGCCGGCCTTGGGCGACAGCCACTTCAGATGCTGCTCGGGGATCTCGTCCAGGAAGCGCGAACGCATCGCGTAGCGCGTCTGGCCATGCAGCATCCGGCTTTGCGCCAGGCTGATGTACAGGCGCTGCCGCGCGCGCGTGATGGCCACGTACATGAGGCGGCGTTCTTCTTCCAGCCCGGACGCTTCCAGGACGCTGTTCTCGTGCGGGAACAGCCCCTCTTCCAGGCCGGTGATGAACACGGCGTCGAACTCCAGGCCCTTGGCCGCATGCACGGTCATGAGCTGGACGGCGTCCTGGCCCTGCTGGGCCTGGTTGTCGCCGGCTTCCAGCGCCGCATGCGACAGGAACGCGGCCACCGGAGTCAGGCCGTCGGACGCCACCACGGGTGCGTCCACCACGCCCGCGTTGAGCGTGGAGGCCGTGTCCTGTTCGGGCACCACGCCGGCGGGCATGCCGTCGTAGTTTTCCTCGGACGCGAACACGGCCGCGGCCGTAACCAGTTCGCTCAAGTTTTCCAGGCGTTCCGCGCCCTCGCGTTCGGCCTTGTAGTGCGCGTTCAGGCCACTGGCCTCGAGCATGTGCTCGACCATTTCCGGCAGCGGCAGGTCGCGGGTCTCTTCGATCAGGCGATGAATCAACTGGGCGAACTGCGCCAGGTTGGAACCGCCCTTGCCGGGCACCAGCGCCACGGCCGCATACAGGCTGGTGTCGTGCGCGCGCGCGGCGTCGCCCAATTGCTCCAGCGTGCGTGCACCGATACCGCGCGTGGGGAAGTTGACCACCCGCATCCACGAGGTGTCGTCGTGCGGGTTGGCCATCAGGCGCAGGTAGGCCAGCGCATGCTTGATTTCCTGGCGCTCGAAAAAGCGCAGGCCGCCGTACACCTTGTAGGGAATGCCGGCGGAAAAGATGGCGTGTTCCAGCACGCGCGACTGCGCGTTGCTGCGGTAGAGCACGGCGATCTCGCGGCGCAGGCTGCCTTCGCGGATCAGGGAACGGATCTCGTCCACGATCCACTGCGCTTCCATGCCGTCGGACGGCTGCTCGATGACGCGCACCGGTTCGCCGTCGCCCTGCTCGGTCCAGAGGTTCTTGCCCAGGCGGCCCGTGTTGTGGCCGATCAGCGCGTTGGCCGAATCCAGGATGTGGCCAAAGGAACGGTAGTTCTGCTCCAGGCGGATCACCGTGCCGCGCGCGTAGTCGCGTTCGAAGTCGGCCATGTTGCCGACATTGGCGCCGCGGAACGCATAGATGGACTGGTCGTCGTCGCCCACCGCGAAGATGGCGGCGCCGCCGCCGGCCAAAAGGCGCAGCCACTTGTACTGCAGCGTGTTGGTGTCCTGGAACTCGTCGACCAGGATGTGGCGGAAACGGCGCTGATAGTGCTCGCGCACGGGCGCATTGCGCGACAGCAGTTCGTAGGCGCGCAGCAGCAGCTCGGCGAAGTCCACCACGCCCTCGCGCAGGCACTGGGCCTCGTAGAGCTGGTAGATCTCGATCAGGCGGCGGCGATGGGCGTCGTAGGCTTCCACGTCGGCAGGACGCAGGCCCTCTTCCTTGGCGCCGTTGATGAAGCGCTGCACATCGCGCGGCGGAAACTTTTCGTCGTCGACGCCATTGGCCTTCATCAGGCGCTTGATCGCCGCAAGCTGATCGGTGACGTCCAGGATCTGGAAGCTTTGCGGCAGGCCGGCATCGCGGTGATGCGCGCGCAGCATGCGGTTGCACAGGCCGTGGAAGGTGCCGATCCACAGGCCGCGCGTGTCGATCGGCAGGATGGCCGACATGCGCGCAAGCATTTCGCGCGCCGCCTTGTTGGTGAACGTGACCGCCAGCAGCCCAAAAGGCGAAGCCTGGCCGGTTTGAATCAGCCAGGCCATGCGGGTGGTGAGCACCCGGGTCTTGCCGCTGCCCGCCCCGGCCAGGACCAGGGCGTGCTGCGGTTCTAACGTTACTGCGGCGCGTTGTTCAGGATTGAGCTTCTCTAGCATCATGCCGCGTAGCGGCGCAGACGTCGAGCGAATTGCTCGAGCCCGGCGATGCCGCTTTGCTGGGCGCGCTGGCACCAGGCCTGCAGGTCATGAAGAAGCTGTTCGCTGCTGGCGCTGGAGCTTTCCCAGATGCGGCCGAGTTCGCGGCGCATCTGCACCAGCGTGGCCAGCGACTTGTTCTGGGCGATGGCCTGATCCACGGCGGCGAGCTGTTCCGGCTGGAGGATGTCCTCGTTGCGGTGGATCGCGCGGCGCACGCTGTGCAGCTTGGTCCAGTCGCATTCGGCGCTGCCCTTGTTGCGCGACTCCTTCAGCTTGGCCATTTCTTCGCGGGCAGCGCTCTTGATCACGTCCGCATAGCGGGCCATGACTTCGTAGCGGTGCGTGATCACGCCTTGCAGCGTGCGCAGGTCGATGCCGGTCTTGGAGTCGTCGAGCTTGAGCTTGGGCGCAACCTTCTTGATCTTGGCCAGGCCGAAGAACTTCAGGATGTTGATGTAGCACCAGCCGATGTCGAATTCGTACCACTTGGCCGAGAACTTGGCCGACGTGCCATGGGCGTGGTGGTTGTTGTGCAGCTCTTCGCCGCCAATCACGATGCCCCAGGGGAACACGTTGGTGCTGGTGTCCGGGCTGTTGTAGTTGCGATAGCCCCAGTAGTGGCCGATGCCGTTGACGACGCCGGCGGCCCAGAAGGGAATCCAGGCCATCTGCACCGCCCACACCGTGACGCCCATGGCGCCGAACAGGGCAACGTCGATGGCCAGCATGGTCAGCACGCCCCACAGGCTGTGCTTGCTGTAGACGTTGCGCTCGAGCCAGTCGTCAGGCGTGCCGTGGCCGAACTTGGCCATGGTTTCCTTGTTGTTCGATTCTTCGCGGTACAGTTCCGCGCCGCGGAACAGCACCTTCCAGATGCCGAACAGGATGGGCGAATGGGGATCGCCTTCCTTTTCGCACTTGGCGTGGTGCTTGCGGTGGATGGCCACCCATTCCTTGGTGACCATGCCGGTCGTCATCCAGAGCCAGAAACGGAAGAAGTGCATGACGGCCGGATGCAGATCCAGACCACGGTGCGCTTGGCTGCGATGGAGGAAGACCGTGACCGCCACAATCGTGATGTGCGTCACAACCAGGGTGAACACGACGACCTGCCACCAAGTGGCTTGGGTCAGACCGCCGGCAATGAAGGAAAGGATGTAATCCATAAAGCTGTTAGGAGCCTCGCTAGAGAAGTGCCTGGAGTTTAGCTTACCTTGGCTGACTTATGACAAGGTAGTTTCAAAATAGTTTTTGAGCGAAATCAAGGACTAAGCCCCGGTTTTTCAGGACAAAAACCCACTCTCGCCACCGAAAACGAAGGTTGCGAGGCCGAGCCTTGCGGCACGCGGCGCTAGGGCCGTCCTCCCCAGGGAAGGTGGGGGGCATACGCGAAGGCGCAAGGTTTGGGCCGGATTTCGCCGTTAAAGTTCCTGTCAGCTTGGCGTCCGGTCTTGAAGCGGACTTGCGGCTGGCGCACACTGCGGGTGCTTTACCGACCAAACTGTCTCTTTTGCCCCACTGATGTTGCTGAAAAAAATCCGTCCCCATTTATTTTACGCCCTGGCCGCGCTGGGAAGCGCCCTGCCCGCCGCCGTTTCCGCGCAGACGCTGAAATCGGGCGATGTCGCCGTGCTGGCCTCGTACTACGAGATCCGCGGAGCGGACTGCCTGGCGCTGCGCGCACCAAGGGTCTCGCTCACCCTGACGCCGCGCCTGGGCAAGGCCAACATCATGCAAACGCGGGGCCAATCCAGCGATTCCGGACGCTGCGCCTACCAGGCCGTGCCGGTGTCCCAGGTGGTCTACCAAGCCGACCAGCCAGGCAATGACAGCCTGGCCTGGGAAGTGAAATACCAGAACAAGACCCTGGGCACGCGGCGCTACAGCGCCACGGTGGTCGTGACGCCGGGTCCCTGACCCGGCGCCCACGTTCAGTCCGGCTGGTCCTGCGGGCCGGCCGCGGCGTCCTCGGCCGGCGCTTCGGCCGGCATTTCAGCCTCAGCCTCGCCAGCGTCCGCAGCCTCACCGGCCCCGGCTGCCGCGCCCTTCTTTTTGCGCTCGAACACCGCGGCAAAGAAGCCGTCGGTGCCGTGCACGTCGGGACGCAGCTGCACGTAAGGTCCGTCCAGCTTCAGGTTTTCGAGGCGCGCCGCCAGGATTTCAGCGGCGTCGAGGCGCTCGAAATCAGGATGGCTGGCCAGGAAGCGTTCGGCCTGCACCTCGTTTTCCTCGGCCAGCAGGCTGCACGTGGCGTAGACCAGGCGTCCGCCCGGGGCCACGCAGCGCGCCGCGCTGTTCAGGATGCGTTCCTGCAACTGGCCCAATTCGGCCAGCGCCTCGGGGTGCTGGCGCCATTTCAGGTCCGGATTGCGGCGCAGGGTGCCGATGCCGCTGCAAGGGGCGTCGACCAGCACGCGCTGGGCCTTGCCGGCCAGGCGCTTCACGCGGGCGTCGTTTTCGCTGTCGATGACCACGGGCACCACGTTGGACAGGCCGCTGCGCGCAAAGCGCGGCTTGGCGCGCGCCAGGCGGGCGGCGGACACGTCGAACGCGTACAGGCGGCCAGTGGAGCGCATCAGCGCGCCCAGCAGCAGCGTCTTGCCGCCGGCGCCAGCGCAGAAGTCGATGATCATTTCGCCGCGACGCGGCGCCACCAGCAGGGCCAGCAGCTGGCTGCCCTCGTCCTGCACTTCGATGCTGCCGTTCTCGAACTGCGGCCAGCGATTGATGGCCGGGCGGCCTTGCATGCGGATGCCCCAGGGCGAATACGGCATGGCGACGGGTTCATAGCGGCCGGCGCCCTGCTGCAACTCGGTCAGCATGGCGTCGCGCTCGACCTTGAGCGGGTTGACGCGCAGGTCCAGGCTGGCCTGGCGGTTCAGCGCCTCGATCAGGGTTTCGGGGCTGTCCATGGCGCCCAGGCGCTCGTCCAGCCAGTCCGGAATGCTGCCACGCACCGCGCGCGGCAAGGTCGCCAGGTCGATCTGCGACACGCGCTGCAGCCATTCGGCTTCGGCGGCGTCCATGCCATCGGTCAGCGCCTCGGCGCCCAGCGTCGCGGCCAGGCCCAGGATGGCCAGGCGGCGCGAGGCCGGGCCGACGCCGCTTTCGCCGAACTGGCGATAGCGACGCAGATGGCGCAGCACGTCGTAGACGGCTTCAGCGACTTCGGAACGGTCGCGCGCGCCTAGATTGGGGTGGTGGCGCAGCCAGTGCGACAGGGCCGCGTCGGCCGGATACGTCCACTGCAGGATTTCACCCAGGACGCGCTGCACCTGGTCGATGCGGATGGCTGCATGCGACTGACGCGGGCGGTTGAACTGGGGCTTCTGCGCCGCGCGGTCCTGGCTGCCGTGGCCATGGCCGCTGTCGCCGCCGCGCGGGCCTGCGTATTGGCCGCGCTCGCTGCCGCGATCCTCGCCTCGCGGGGAGCCGTAGGACGGCCGCGAGTCCGGACGGCCTTCACGGCGCTCCGAACCGTAGGAGGCGCGTTCGCCGCCGCGGCTTTCGCCGCGCGGGGCGTCATAGGACGGACGCGGGCCCGGACGGCCTTCGCCGCGCGGGGCATCGTAGGACGGGCGCGGGCCCGGACGGCCTTCGCGGCGTTCCGAACCGTAGGAGGCGCGTTCGCCGCCACGGCCTTCGCCGCGCGGGGCGTCGTAGGACGGACGCGGGCCAGGACGGCCTTCACGGCGTTCCGAACCGTAGGAGGCACGCTCGCCGCCACGGCCTTCGCCGCGCGGGGCGTCGTAGGACGGACGCGGGCCAGGACGGCCTTCACGGCGTTCCGAACCGTAGGAGGCGCGTTCGCCGCCACGGCCTTCGCCACGCGGGGCGTCGTAGGACGGACGCGGGCCAGGACGGCCTTCACGGCGTTCCGAACCGTAGGAGGCGCGCTCGCCGCCACGGCCTTCGCCGCGCGGGGCGTCGTAGGACGGACGCGGGCCAGGACGGCCTTCGCGGCGTTCCGAACCGTAGGAGGCGCGCTCGCCGCCACGACCTTCGCCGCGCGGGGCGTCATAGGACGGGCGCGGGCCAGGACGGCCTTCGCGGCGTTCTGAGCCCTGGGAGGCGCGTTCGGCTCCGCGGCCTTCGCCGCGCGAGGGGTCGAACGACGGCCGCGGGCTCGGGCGGCCTTCGCGGCGCTCCGAACCATGGGAGCCGCGTTCGCCGCCGCGGCCTTCGCCGCGCGGGGCATCATAGGACGGGCGCGGCGCCGGACGACCGCCGCCAGAGCGCTCGTCGCGGCTGCCGCCGGAACGGTCTTCACGGCCGCTGTCGCGCGCGGTCGGCGCGCGTGCGTCGCCCTTGGGGCGCGAGAAAAAAGACCGACCGTCGCGGCCGTCGGAAGCGGCCCTGGCAGCGCCGGCCGGGCGGGAACGCGGAGATTGGGGTTTAGTCATGGTGTGTTCCAGTGGGGCGGAGGGCTTCCGCCCGAAAAATTCGATTCGGGGCCGCTCAGGCGGCCGGCGACCAGGCGAAAAGGCGATCGGGATTGCCTTGCACGTTCACCCTGAGGTCGCTGGTCAGGGTAACTCGGCCTTCGGCGAGCCAACGCACCGCGGCCGGAAAAGCCTGATGCTCCACCGCCAGCACGCGTTCGGCCAGCGCTTCGGGCGTATCTTCCGCCAGAACCGGCACGCAGCCCTGGGCGATGATGGGACCGTGATCCAGCACCGGCGTGACGAAATGCACGGTGCAGCCGTGCACCCGCACTCCCGTGGCCAACGCCTGGGCATGCGTGTGCAGCCCCGGAAACGCCGGCAGCAGCGAGGGATGAATGTTGACCAGCCGGCCGGCATAGTGATTGACGAAGCCCGGCGTCAGCACGCGCATGAAACCCGCCAGGATGACGTAATCGGGTTCGTAGCGGTCGATTTCGGCGGCCAGCGCGGCATCGAAGGCTTCGCGGCTGGCGTAGTCCTTGTGATACAGCGCGCCAGTGGGGATGCCCTGCTGGGCCGCCCACTCCAGGCCCGCGGCGTCGGGCTTGCTGGCGATGACGGCGGCGACTTCGGCCGGCCAGCCCTCATTGCGGCAGGCCTCGGCCAATGCCTGCATATTGCTGCCGCGTCCCGAGATCAGGATGACGATGCGGCGCTTGGTGGTAGATATTTCCGGCAAGATAAGGAATTCCAAGGGAAATCGGGCCCATCCGTCCTCCGAAATCCTGCGCGCGGCGACAGCCTGGACGCACGGCAGGAAAGGACAGGAACAAACCCGGAATCCAAAATTGTAAACTCTCGCTCGTGAAACCATCGCTGCGCATCTATCGATCCCTGCCCCCGCCCGACCGGCGCGCCCCTTGCGCGCTGACGATCGGCAATTTCGACGGCGTCCACCGCGGACACCAGGCCATGCTGGCGCGCGTCTGCCAAGTCGCGCGCGACCGCAACCTGACGCCCGCCGTGATGACCTTCGAGCCGCATCCGCGGGAGTATTTCGCCACCCTCAACCAACGCCCGGAATTGGCGCCCACCCGCATTTCGGGGTTGCGCGACAAGCTGGCGGCGCTGGCTCGCTACGGCATCACCCAGGTCGTGGTGGAGCGCTTCAACGCCCGCCTGGCCGAAATGTCGGCCAACGCCTTCATCGAACAACTGCTGGTCCAGGGTCTGCACGCCAAATGGCTGCTGGTGGGCGAGGATTTCCGCTTCGGCCACAAGCGCAGCGGCGACATCGACCTGCTGCGCGAGGCCGGCCTGCGCCATGGCTTCGAGGTGCAGACGCTGGCTGACGTGACGGACCAGCAAGGCCACCGGATATCCAGTTCCGAGGTGCGCACCGCGCTGGCGGTGGGCGACCTGGAACGCGCCCGCCACCTGCTGGGCCACCCGTACCACATCAGCGGCCACGTGATCCACGGCCAGAAGCTGGGCCGCACGCTGGGCTTTCCCACCATGAACCTGCGGGTGGCGGAGCGCTGCGCCGCGCGCTCGGGCATTTACGTGGTGCAGGTCTACGGCCTGGCCGACCGGCCGCTGCCGGCGGTCGCCAGCCTGGGCGTGCGCCCCACCGTCGAAGACCGCGGCCGCGTGCTGTTGGAGTCGCACCTGCTCGACGAGACCGTCGACGCTTACGGTAAACTCGTACGCGTCGAATTCCTGCAAAAGCTGCGGGACGAAGAAAAATTTCCTGACCTCCCTTCCCTGACTGCCGCCATCGCCGAAGACGCGCGAAACGCGCGCGCCTATTTTGCCGTTCATGGACTATAAAAAGACCCTCAACCTGCCCGATACCTCCTTCCCCATGCGGGGCGACCTTGCCAAGCGCGAGCCCGCCTGGATTTCGCAGTGGGAGGAAAACCACGTCTACCAGGCGATCCGCGCCGCCAGCCGCGGCCGGCCGCGCTTCGTGCTGCACGACGGCCCGCCCTACGCCAACGGCGACATCCACATCGGCCACGCGGTCAACAAGATCCTGAAGGACATCATCGTCAAGAGCCGCAACATGGCCGGCTATGACGCGCATTACGTGCCGGGCTGGGACTGTCACGGCATGCCGATCGAAATCCAGATCGAAAAGAAATACGGCAAGCACCTGCCCGTGGCCGAAGTGCAGTCCAAGGCCCGCGCCTACGCGCTCGAGCAGATCGACCGCCAGCGCAAGGACTTCAAGCGCCTGGGCGTGCTGGGCGAGTGGGATCGTCCCTACATGACGATGAACTTCAGCAATGAAGCCGACGAAATCCGCGCGCTGGGCCGCATCCTGGACAAGGGCTACGTGTTCCGCGGCCTGAAGCCCGTGAACTGGTGTTTCGACTGCGGCTCGGCCCTGGCCGAAGCCGAGGTCGAGTACGCCGACCGCGTCGACCCGGCGGTGGACGTGGCCTTCCCGTTCGCCGAACACGCCAAGCTGGCCAGCGCCTTCGGCCTGGAATCGGTGGACGATGGCGCCATCGTCATCTGGACCACCACGCCCTGGACCATTCCGTCCAACCAGGCGCTGAACCTGCATCCCGAAATCGAATACGCGCTGGTGCGCGTGTCCCCGGTCCCCAAGTTCGGCCCCCTGCTGCTGATCGCCAAGGAGCGCGTCGAAGCCTGCCTGAAGGCCTGGAACCTGGAAGGCGAAATCATCGCCACCGCCCCGGGCGCGGCGCTGTCGGGCATCGAATTCCGCCATCCGCTGGCGCAGTTCAACGCCGCCTACGACCGCAAGTCGCCCGCCTACCTGGGCGACTACGTGACGGCCGATTCCGGCACCGGCGTGGTGCACTCGGCGCCGGCCTACGGCATCGAGGACTTCGTGTCGTGCAAGGAGCACGGCATGAAGGACACCGACTTCATCAGCCCGGTCATGGGCGACGGCAAGTACGCGGACAGCCTGGCGCTGTTCGGCGGCCTGTCCATCTGGGACGCCAACCCCAAGATCGTCGAGGCGCTGACCGAAGCCGGCGCCCTGATGCACGTGGAAAAGCACAAGCACAGCTACATGCACTGCTGGCGCCACAAGACCCCCATCATCTACCGCGCCACCAGCCAGTGGTTCGCCGGCATGGACGTGGCGCCCAAGGACGGCAGCCCGACCCTGCGCGAATCGGCGCTGGCCGGCATCGACGCCACGGCCTTCTACCCGGCCTGGGGCCGCGCCCGCCTGCATTCCATGATTGCCAACCGTCCGGACTGGACCCTGTCGCGCCAGCGCCAGTGGGGCACGCCGATGGCCTTCTTCGTGCACAAGGAAACCGGCGAGCTGCATCCGCGCACTTCCGAACTGCTGGAACAGGTGGCGCAGCGCGTCGAGCAAGGCGGCATCGAAGCCTGGCAGACGCTGGATCCGCGCGAGCTGCTGGGCGACGAAGCCGACCAGTACGAAAAGAACCGCGACACGCTGGACGTGTGGTTCGACTCGGGCAGCACCCATGCCACGGTGCTAGGCGGCAAGGACGGCGACTTCGCCGGCTCGCATGGCGCTGAACTCGCCTGGCCCGCCGATCTGTACCTGGAAGGCTCGGACCAGCACCGCGGCTGGTTCCATTCGTCGCTCCTGACCGGCTGCATGCTTTACGGCCAACCGCCCTACAAGGCCCTGCTCACGCACGGCTTCGTGGTGGACGGCCAGGGCCGCAAGATGAGCAAGTCGGTGGGCAACGTGATCGCCCCGCAAAAGGTGTCCGACTCCCTGGGCGCGGAAATCCTGCGCCTGTGGGTGGCCTCCACCGACTACTCGGGCGAACTGTCCATCTCGGACGAGATCTTGAAGCGCGTGGTCGAAGGCTACCGCCGCATCCGCAACACGCTGCGCTTCCTGCTGGCCAACCTGGCCGACTTCGACGCCGTGACGCAAGCCGTGCCCTACGGCGAACTCTTCGAGATCGACCGCTACGCGCTGGCCATGACGGCGCAGATGCAGGCGGAAGTCCAGGCCAATTACGAACGCTACGACTTCCACCCGGCCGTTTCGCGCCTGCAGAACTTCTGCTCGGAAGACCTGGGCGCGTTCTACCTGGACATCCTGAAGGACCGCCTGTACACCTCGGCCGTGGACAGCCGCGCGCGCCGCTCGGCCCAGACGGCCCTGCTGGACATCACGCAGACGCTGCTCAAGCTAATGGCGCCGATCCTGTCCTTCACGGCAGAGGAAGCCTGGAAGGAACTGGTCAACTCGGCCCTGAAGAACCAGGCCGACGCCGCCCGCACCACGATCTTCACCGAGGTCTACCACGCCCTGCCGCCGTTCGCGGACGCAGACGCCCTGTCGGCCAAGTGGGCCCGCCTGCGCGCCATCCGCGCCGAAGTCCAGCGCAAGCTGGAAGAAGTGCGCACGGCCGGCGACATCGGTTCCTCGCTGCAAGCCGAAGTGGACCTGTACGCCAATGGCGCCGACCAGGAACTCCTGGCCAGCCTGGGCGACGACCTGCGCTTCGTGCTGATCGTCTCGCGCGCCACCGTGCATGCCAGCGAAGGCGAGACCCGCATCGAGGTCACGCCGTCCACGCACAAGAAGTGCGAGCGCTGCTGGCACTGGCGCCTGGATGTGGGCCAGGACGCGGATCACCCCGAGATCTGCGGCCGCTGCGTGTCCAACCTGTTCGGCTCGGGCGAAGCCCGCGACAAGGCTTGAGCATGGCTCGCGCCTCCGAACCGGGAGCGACGGGCGCCACCGCCCCCGCCCGCGCCGCCCCGGCGCGCGTGGGCGGCTGGCTGGCCCTGGCCTTGCTCATCATCGTGCTGGACCAGCTGACCAAGATCTACTTCAACACCTCGTTCCAGTACGGCGAGCGTGTCAACGTGCTGCCGGTCTTCGACTTCACGCTGATGTACAACCGCGGCGCCGCGTTCAGCTTCCTGGCGTCCGAGGAAGGCTGGCAGCGCTGGCTGTTCACCGGCCTGGGCTGCGTGGCGGCGGTGGTCATCACCATCATCCTGCGCCGCACCCATGGCCAGCCGCGTTTCAGCCTGGCGCTGACCCTGATCCTGGGCGGCGCCATCGGCAACGTCATCGACCGCGTGGTCTATGGCCACGTGGTGGACTTCCTGCTGTTCTACTGGAATGACTCCTACTTTCCCGCCTTCAACCTGGCGGACGTGGGCATCAGCTGCGGCGCCGTGCTGCTGGTGCTGGACGAACTCCTGCGCGGCCGCAAGGCCAAGACCCAGGCCTGAAAACGGCCCGGCCGGGGCGCGATGCCCCGGTCTGCTCCCGCATTTCCCCCGGTTTTTGTCCTGCTTGATGCCCCCTGAACGCATCGCGAACGGCGCAATGCCGCAATGCAGAATAAAATCACTGTCCGTTCCTCGTTTACACGGCGCTGAACCCGCCGCCTCCCTCATGCTCGACCTCGCCCGCAAACGCATCGTCCTCGGCCTGACCGGCGGCATCGCCTGCTACAAAATCGCCGAACTGGTGCGGCGCATGACCGAACAAGGCGCCACCGTCGACGTGGTGATGACCGAGGCGGCCACGCACTTCATCACACCGGTCACCATGCAGGCCCTGTCGGGCCGGCCGGTGTTCGTGGATGCCTGGGATGCCCGCGTGCCCAACAACATGGCGCACATCGACCTGACGCGCGGCGCGGACGCGGTGCTGATCGCGCCCGCCAGCGCCGACTTCATGGCCAAGCTGGCGCACGGCATGGCCGACGACCTGCTGTCCACGCTGTGCCTGGCGCGTGCCTGTCCCCTGCTGGTCGCTCCCGCCATGAACCGCGAGATGTGGGCCAACCCGGCCACCCAACGCAACGTCGAACAGCTGCGCGCCGACGGCATCAGCGTGCTGGGCCCCGCCGCCGGCGAACAGGCCTGCGGCGAAACCGGCGACGGCCGCATGCTGGAAGCGCATGAACTGCTGACCGACCTGATCGCCTTCTTCCAGCCCAAGCTGCTGGCCGGCCGCCACGTGCTGCTGACCGCCGGCCCCACCTCGGAACCCGTGGATCCGGTGCGCGTGCTGAGCAACCGCTCATCGGGCAAGACGGGCTACGCGCTGGCGCGCGCCGCGCGCGAGGCCGGCGCCCGCGTCACGCTGATCACCGGCGCCACCTTCCTGCAGGTGCCCCGCGGCGTCACCGCGCTGTCGGTCACCACCGCGCGCCAGATGCACGACGCGGTCATGGCCAGCGCGGCCGATGCCGACATCTTCATCGCCGTGGCCGCGGTGGCGGACTGGCGCGTGAAGAACGTCAGCAACCAGAAGCTGAAGAAAACCAGCGAAGGCGGCGGCGCGCCCGTGATGGAATTCGAACCCAATCCGGACATCCTGGCCGAAGTGGCCAAGCTGCCCAATGGCCCCTGGTGCGTGGGCTTCGCCGCCGAAACCGAAAAGCTGGCCGAACATGCCGAGGCCAAGCGCACGCGCAAGGGCATTCCGCTGCTGGTCGGCAACCTGGCGCACAAGGTCATGGACGCGGACACCACCGAACTGGTGCTGTTTGACGAGCAAGGCACGCATCCCCTGCCCGCCGCCGACAAGCTGGACGCGGCGCGCCGACTGATCGCCGAAATCGCAGCCCGGCTACCCGAATAAAAAACCAGGCCCAAGGGCCTGGCCTGGCTGCGGACGAACCCCTGTTTCCGGACAGGGGTTTTTCTTTGCTGGTGAACTTGCCGCGCCCCCCCCGCTCAGTGGATGTGCTCCACCGCCGAGCGATCCTCGCGCTCCATCTGCAGCGTCGTATGGTGCAGGTCGAAATCCTCCTGCAAGCGGGCTTCGATGGCGCAGCGCACCTGTTCGCCGTCGGCCCCGGCCGCCAGCACCACGTGGCCCGTCAGCATCGGATTGCTCTGCGTCACCGCCCACAGATGGATGTCGTGGATGGAGGCTACCCCTGCCGTGCCGGCGATGGCGGCGCGCACCGCCTGCAGGCTCATGCCCGGCGGGACGCCTTCGAGCAGGATGTTCACGCATTCGCGCAGCAGCACCCACGTGCGCGGGAACACCATGAAGCCTATGCCCACCGCCAGCGCGGAATCCACCCAGCGCCAGCCCGTGAACCAGATGAGCGCGGCGCCGACGATCACGCCGATCGAGCCCAGCATGTCGGCCCATACTTCCAGATAAGCGCCCTTCACGTTCAGGCTTTCGTCCTTGGCGCCTGCCAAGAGACGCATGGAGATCAGGTTGACGACCAGCCCAACCACGGCGACCGCCAGCATCCCCAGCGACTGTATCTCCTGCGGCGCCGACAAGCGCTGGTAGGCCTCGTACAGGATGTAGAACGCGACGCCCAGCAGCACCAGCGCATTGACCGCCGCCGCCAGGATCTCGAAGCGGGCGTAGCCGTAGGTACGCATCAGGTCCGCCGCCTTGCGGCCGGCGCGTATCGCCACCAGCGCCAGCAGCAGGGCCATGGCGTCGGTCAGCATGTGCATGGCATCGGAGATCAACGCCAGGCTGCCTGTGATCATCCCGCCGGCCACCTCCACCAGCATGAACGTGCCGGTCAAGGCAAAGGCGATCCAGAGGCGGGATTCGGGCAAGGCGCGCACGTCGCCGTGCTGATGGCTATCGCTCATGGCTGTCCTGGTCGTGGAAGGGAATTAGGGCTGAACCGTGCGCGCGACTGCGGTGCCGCACTGTCCGCAGAAGCTCGCTCCTGGAGCAAGAGCGGTACGACACTGGGGACATGCGGCCGCCGCAAGCGAGGCACCGCATTGCGAACAATACCGGCTGCCCGCGGGCTGCGCCGCGCCGCAATTATTGCAGGCCACGCCCGCGGCATGCGAGGGAGCGCTTTGCGGCGGATTGCCGTGGGAGCCACCCCGATGGCCATCATAGCCATGACGGCCGCCGTAGCCATGGCGGCTGCCCTGTCCGCCCAACAGATGCTTCAGTATGCCCATTTCAGACTCCGAATCGCCGTTCCGGCGTATTGCCAGGCCTCATGAAAAAGCCTGAAGTAACTTCAGAGTCAAGCTCGGCAGCCTGGACCATAAAAAAAACCCTCCGTGTTACCGGAGGGTCTTTGGGGCAACCTGGCTTACTGCTCCAGGCTGATGTTGGCCGCCTTGACGATGTCGGCCCATTGCTGGCGGTCCTTCTCCAGGAACTGGCTGAACTGCTCAGGCGTCATGCCGGTGACCGGCTCGGAACCCAGGCCGGCCATTTTCTCGACCAGCGCCGGCTGCTTCAGCACGTCCTGCATGGCCGCGTAGTAGGCGGCCAGCACGTCGGCGGGCAGGCCGGCGGGTGCGAACACGCCTTGCCAGGTCGGCATGTCGAAACCCTTCAGGCCCTGCTCGTCCAGCGTCGGCACGTTGGGCAGCTGCGGCGAACGCTTGATCGAGGCCACGGCGATGGCCTTGACCTTGCCTTGCGAGGCCAGCGGCGCGGCGGTGGAGATGTTGTCCATCGTCATGGCGATGTGGCCGCCCAGCAGGTCGGTGATGACGGGCGCGGCGCCGCGGTAGGCGGCGTGCGGCACCTTCACGCCCAGCTTGTACAGCATGGTTTCGGCGATCAGGTGGTTGGAAATGCCCACGCCGGCGGTGCCGTAGGTGGCGGTCGGCGTCTTCTGGAAGTATTCCTTGAGTTCGGCCAGGTTGTTGGCCGGCACGTCCTTGTTGACGATGACCACGTTGGGCTGCACCGCGGCCAGCGTGATGGGCGTGAAATCCGCCGGCTTGTAGTTGGTGCCCTTGGGGTTCAGGACATGCGTGATGGCCATGGAACCGGCGGCGGCGATGCCGATGGTGTAGCCGTCGGCCGGCGACTGGGCCAGGCGGTAGGCCATGATGTTGCCGCCCGCGCCGGCCAGGTTTTCGACCACGACGGGTTGGCCCAGGCGCTGCGACAGCGGCTCGGCCAAGAGACGCGCCAGGGTGTCGGCGGAACCGCCGGGCGCGAAGCCCACCAGCAGGCGCACCGGCTTGGCGGGTTTCCAGGCGTCGGCGGCGAAGGCCGGCGCGGCCGTCAGGGTGGTGACGGCGAACAGTGCGCCAGCGGCGCGATGCAGATTACGGCTGAACATGAAAAACACTCCCAACGATTGATTGACGAAGCCCGCTTCGTCTCCTCTCGCCGCTCGCCTGTCCCCGCCGCGCCGCGCATCGGTGTGCGCGGCAAGGTTGCGGGACGGGTTCGGCGGCGTTATTCCAATACTTGCGCCAGCGTCTGCGCCACCATGCGGTTGGACAGCAGCACCGGCCGGCCCGAGGCCTGCGCCACTGCCTGGCGCATGCGCTCGGCGTAGCCCATGCAATGCATGACGATCAGGTCGCAGGACGCGAGTTCGCGGCCCGCCCGCTCGAAGTTGAGCGCGGCCTGCGCCGCGTCGGCTTCGTAGGGCGAGGCATGCACGACCACGGTCTCGCAGGACAGCGGCACGACCATGTGGAAGGCGTCGACCTGCGCTTCCAGCGGCACCACCAGCCCCACCTTGCGGCAATGCTCGGCCAGGCCGGCGACCAGGTGGTCCACCACCTGCTGCGGCTCCACCACCAGCGTGCGCATCGGCGCGATCGCGGTGCCGGTGCACAGCGGCACCAGCACGTCGTAGCCGGCGGCGTCGGCCTGGCGCATGACCTCGGCCAAGCGGGCCTCGGCGGCGGCCGCGTCCAGTTCGATCTGCGAGCCGTCGCGCATGCGCGTGGCAAAGCGGTATTCGCCCGGCTTGGGCGCCAGCGCGGCCAGGCCGGCGGCATCCAGGCCGTCGAGCGCGCCGAACTCGTCGATGCGCACCTGCGCGCCCAGCAGCGACGCCATCTCGGGCACCACGTCGCTGCGCGGCGACTGTCCGATGGTGAAGAACGCCACGCGGCGCGGCGGCGCGCTCATGCCGCGCTCCCGTCTTCGCGGCCCACGGTCTGCAGATGCGCCATCGAACCGTAGCGGCTTTGCAGGGCGGCCCATTCGGCATCGTCCACGAAGCGCATCGCGCCTTGCCCATAGAGCTTGGCGATCTCGATGCAGAAGCGCATGGCGACGTCGGCGTCCACGGCATTGGTCACGCCCGTGGCGCAGCCCGGCACGGTGGTCTGCGCGGTCAGCGCCACGCCCACCACCGGCGCGCCGGTGACGATCGTGGGCTGCATCAGCGAATTCACGTGCCACAGGCCGTTTTCATAGGGCGTGATGTCCTGCGTGGTCAGCGGCAGCGTCAACGGCAATTCGCCGCTGACCCAGCCCATGACGTCCAGCATGATTTCGGGGATGCGCAGCAGATAGCCCTGGCGTGCGACCGGCGTCAGCGCCACGCCGCGCTGGTTGACCAGGCGGTTGCCGCGCGTGGTGTCGACGGACAGGATCGCGTCCATGCGCGGGTCGACTTCATGCGACATCATCTCGCGCATGGGGAATGGCGAACGCATCATCGGCACCGGATGGTGCGGCCGCGTGCCGGCGCGCGGGCAGATGTGGGTGCGGATGCGCACCGTGCCCGGCATGACGTCGCCCTGGCGGGCCATGGCCATCAGCTTGAATGCCGCGGCGATGGCGACCACCGCGCCGTCGCTGTCGGACACCAGGCCAGTGACCGCGGGGCGCGCGCCGATGCCGCCCAGGCGGCCGACGATGCCGAGTTGCGGCGCGGTTTCATCAAGCCCGGGAATCACGATGGAGAGGAATTCGGTGGCGGCGCCGTCGCGTTCCAACCGGGTCACTTCGACTTCGCAGTTGCCGGCCGCGCGCAACTGCTCGGCCACGGCCTCGCCCGTGATGTGGGCGGAGGACAGCAGTTCGATGGTATCGATGACGTGCTTCATGCCGGGATCTCCACGGGGCCCGGACGGAACACGCGCGGCTCCTCGCTGCCGCGGAACAGCGGCGCGTCGTGCGCGCCGACCAGGTCGATCCGGTTGCCGCGCACGCGCAGCGCGGAGCCTTCCGGCAGGCCCAGCACGGGCATCCGCGGATTCAGCGTGCAGAATTCGGCCAGGCGCTGGGCGCGCGTTTCGCCGCGGTGTCCGGGCGGATGGGCGTTGGTGTAGTGCGGGTTGATCTGGAACGACAGCAGGCCCAGCGCGTCGAAGCCTTGCGGGTCGGTGATGGGCATGTCGTTGGTGGTGCAGATGCTGGGGCAGCTCAGGTTGGAGCCGGCGCTCCAGCCCAGGTAGGCCGCGCCCTCGCGCACGCGGCGCGCCACGACCTCGAGCAGGCCCAGGCGGCGCAGCTGGCCCAGCAGGTTGAACGTATTGCCGCCGCCCACGATGATGATGGCGGCGCCTTCCAGCGCGGCCGCGGGATCCTCGGCGCGGTGCAATCCCTGGATGTCCAGGCCGGTATCGGCCAGCGCCGACGCCACCAGCGCGGTGTAGTCGTCCCAATCGCGCGTGACGCCTGCGTAGGGCACGAAGACGGCCGGCGCGCCTTGCGGCAGCGACGCGATCAGTTCGCGGATGTCGGGCAGCGCGTGGACCAGATAGCCGGCGTCGCTGCTGGAGTTGCTGAGTAGCAGTAGGTTCATGGAGAGGATTTCCGTAAGGGGATTTTCTGGATGTCCGGTGACGCGGACGCATCTGTGGGCCTGAAAGCGTTCAGGCCAGCCAATAGGGATCGTTCAGTTCGCGGCCCAGCGCGCCGACCTGCTGCAACACCGACTCGCGCAAGCGCGCGACGCGGTCGGCATCGGCCTGGAAGGCAACGAAGGACAGGCACAGGCCGCGCAGTTCGCCAGTGGCGGGATCGCGCACGGCGGCGGCCACCGCGCCTATGCCTGGCATGGCCTGGTCGATGGCCACGCCGCAATGGTCGGCGCGGGTCTGCGCCACCAGGCGGGCCAGTTCGCCGACCGTGGCGGGACAGTCCCGGCCTTCGCGGGGCAGCGGCTGATCGGGGTCGGCGCCGTAGAGCGCCTGGAATTCGGCTTCGCCCAGGCGCGACAGCAGCGCCCGGCCCATGGCCGTGCCCGAGGCGGCGCGGCGCGAGCCGGGCGGCGACAGCACCTGCACCGGGTGCGAGCCGTTCAGGCGTTGCAGCACCACGGTTTCGCGCTGGTTAAGGGTGGAGAGATAGGCGGTCAGGCCGCTGTCGTCGGACAGCCGGGCCAGCACGGCGCGGCAGGCGTCGTCCAGCGGCGTGGCCGCCGTGCCAGCGCGCACCGCCTGGGCCAGCATGGTCCCAGCGCGATAGCGCCGCGTCACGATGTCCTGGTCGAGCAAGCCGTAGTGCTGCATCTGGTTGAGCAGGCGCGACGCGCTGCTCTTGGGCATGGACAGGCGCGCCGCCACTTCCGTGAAGCTCAGATCCGACGCGCCTTCCGCATATAGCCCCAGCACACGCTGGACACCATCGAGAATACTCATGCTTGTTCCATAAAACGGAACTCATGTTCCTATAAGTTGAACAAGAATAATGCAGAGGTTCAACGGCGGTCAATATGGAAACCCCATGAAAAAGCCCCCGGGAGCGCCGGGGGCCAGAGTCACGGGCTGGGCGCCCCTGCACCGCGCGGCGGCGTCCTCAGCCTGGCGGCGCTTCGCAGAACTGCAGGAATTGACGCAGCGGCGGCTGCCGTTCGGCGGCGCGCTGCCACGCGACGATGGTGGGCGGATTGTGTTGGTGCAGTTCGACCGGCAGGATGACCGCCTCGGCCGCGACGGTCAGCCGTTGCGCCGCCGCCAGCGGCAGCATGACCAGGTAATCCGTGGTGCGGACGAATTCATCGGTCAGCAGCAGATCGCTGACCTGGATGCCGCGCGGCGGCAGGCCCAGATCGCAACCCAGGAACAGCGCGGTCAGCTTGTCATGCATCATCGTGCCCGGGCGCGGTTTGCACCAGGGCTGCCCGTGCAACTCCTGCAGCGTGAGGCGGCGACGGGCCGCCAGCGGCGACAGCCGGGCGTTGGCGACGACCACCAGCGGCTGCGGTGGCGCCAGCCGCAAGCGCCCCAGGCCGGGCGCAATCAGCCCGGGCGCGTCATAGCACACCAGCGCATCCAGTCTGTCGTCCAGCAGTTGGTCCGCCATGGCGCGGTATCCGCCGGCCTGCACGTCGAGTGCGACCCCCGGCTGCGCCTGGTTGAAGGCATGGATCAGGGGCGCAAGCGTCAGCTTGCCCATGTCGGTCGCCACGCCGATACGCAGTTCGCCCAGGCGGCCGCTGCGCACATCCGTGACGGCCTGGGCCAGTCCGCGTGACTGCGCCACCACGGCTTCCATCATGGGCAGGATCTGGCGGCCCATCTCCGTCGGACGCTTGGCATTGCCGATGCGCTCGAACAGCTTGAAACCCAGCTGCGCTTCCAGCTCGGCCAAGGTCTTGGAGACCGCGGACTCGCTCACGTTCGCGGCGGCGGCCACCTCCTTGGCCGAAGGCGCGTCGCGCAGCGCGAGCGCAATCTGCATATGCCGCAGCTTCAGGCGCGAAGCCAGCGATTCGATGGGCTGCGACTTAACCATTTTCTCAACCCCATAGGCGAATAATTCACTATACGGTAAACCCAAGCGGAACGATGATACCGGCATAACGCGTGGCCATGAGCCGATCCGCGGACGTCAAGCCCGCAGGAGCCTATACAGCGCACACAGGAGACCGCCTTGCCAAACCGCAGCCGACTTATCGCCTTCATCCTTGCCGCCGCGACCGCGGCGTGCCTGCCACCCAGCACAATGGCCCAGGAAGCGGGCGGCGGCGACAAGCTCGTGCGCCTGGTGGTCGGCTACGCGGCGGGCGGGGCCGCCGACGCCGTGGCCCGCGCCTATGCCGAACAGCTGCAGGCAGCGGGCTACGCCAATGTCATCGTCGAAAACCGCCCCGGCGCGTCGGGCCGCCTGGGATTCGACGCGGTCAAACGCGCCAAGCCGGACGGGCTCACGTTGTACCTGGGCTCGTCGCCGATGTTCGTGATCTTTCCGCTGACCTACAAAAAGCTGGGATACGACCCGGACCATGACTTGCGCCCGGTCGCCCTGGTGGCGGACGTGCCCACCGGCGCCGTCACGGGCGCCGCCCAGCCCTACGGCAACATGGCCGAATACGTGCAATGGGCCAAACAGGCGCGCGCCAAGGCGACCCTGGGCCTGGCGACGCAAGGCAGCCCCGGCCAACTGGGCACGATAGAAATGGGCGGCCAGAACGGCCTGGAGGTCGTGCCCGTGCTCTACCGCGGCGCGGCGCCGATGCTGGTGGACGTGGCGGGCGGCGAGGTGTCGATGGGCTGGGACGCCGTCGCCAGCATGCTGCCCCTGTACAACGCCGGCAAGGTGAAATTCCTGGGCGTGGCCGGCAGCCGCCGCCTGCCCACCCTGCCCGATGTGCCGACGCTGCTGGAACAGGGCTATCCGCAGTACCAGCATGCCGCCAGCTGGTACGGCGTGTACGCGCCCGCGGCCACGCCGGACGCCACCGTCGCCCAGCTGGAACGGGCTTTCGTCGCGGCCGGCAAGCGGCCGGCGCTGGTGGAAAAACTGCAAACCGCGGGCTTCCTGGTCGAACCCCAGGACGCGCAGGCCGCCAAGCGCCGCATCGGCGTGGAGCGCGCGCACTGGGCCCCCATCGTCAAGGCCGCCGGCATTTCCTTCGACGAATAGGCGGAACGTACACGCGATGCGCGATTCCCTATGTGAGTTGAGCGCGGTCGAGGCCGCGCGCCTGGTCCGAACCAAGGCGGTGTCCCCGGTCGAACTGGTGCGCGCCTCGCTGGACCGGGCCGAGCGGCTGCAGCCCGTCCTGAACTGTTTCATCACGCTGTGCGCGGACGAGGCCATGACCGAGGCCCGGCTCGCCGAGGCCGCGCTGATGCGCGGCGATGCGCCGGGCCTCTTGCACGGCCTGCCCTACACAGTGAAGGACCTGGTCAATACCGCCGGCGTGCGGACCACCTTCGGCGCCGTGCCGTTCAGCGCGAACGTACCAACCGAAGACGCCGTGGCCGTGGCGCGGCTGCGCCAGCAAGGCGCCATCCTGATCGGCAAGACCACCACACCGGAGTTCGGCTCCAAGTCCATGACCGATTCCCCGCTGTTCGGCCACACCCGCAACGCCTGGAACCTGGACCGCACCTGCGGCGGTTCGAGCGGCGGCGCCGCGGCGGCAACGGCCGCCGGCATCACGGCGCTGGCGGTGGCCACCGATGGCGGCGGCTCCACCCGCATTCCCGCGGCGTGCAACGGCGTGGTGGGATTCAAGCAAAGCCTGGGCGCGATACCGCACAGCCAGGCGCAGGACGCCATCGGCAACCAGACCTATGTCACGCCGACCACGCGCACCGTGGCCGATACCCGCTTGATGATGGCGGCCATGGCCGGCCCGCATGACTGCGATCCGTGGTCCCTGGGCGTGCCCAGGGCCGACTACGCCGGCGCGGCCGCCGCCCCCGAGACGCTGCGCGGCAAACGCATACGCTATTGCGCCGCCCCGCCCGGCCGCCCCGTGGCTGCCGACGTGCGCCGCGCCTTCGAGGCGGCGCTGGCGCGCCTGGCCGATTTGGGTGCGGAAGTCGAACCCTTCGACGGCGCGGGCTTCGATGTCGAGCCGATCTGGCGCGTCATCAACCACACGGTCTGGCGCACCCGCTTCCTGCCCCTGATCGAGCGCGAACCCGACGCCTACAGCCCCACCTTCCGGCGGCAGATCGCCACGGCCGCGGCGTTCAGCGCCCAGCAATACCAGGAAGCCATGTTTGCCCGCACCGCCCTCTACCGCAAGGTGCAGGCGCTGTTCGGCCAGGCCGACCTGCTGGCCATGCCGACCATGTCGCGCACCGCCTTGCCGCTGGGTACGGACATATTCGACACCATGGACATCGACGGCCGCTCGTACGGCGACATCCGCGCCCATTGGTATCCATGGACCATGCTGTTCAACCTGACCGGCCACCCGGCCGTCAGCCTGCCTTGCGGCCTGGGCCAGGATGGCCTGCCGGTGGGTTTGCAGCTGGTTGCCCCTTGCCACGCCGACCTGCAGCTGCTGCAGGCGGCCGAAGCCTACGAGCAGGCCTGCTCGCCGCTGCCGCGGCCGCCGGCCGTGACGTAAATCACGTCCCTACCTGGTCGACAGCTCCGACCACTGCGCCAGCGGCAGGGGCGGCTGCGCATGCAGGATGCGGGCCAGCACCAGCTTCAGCTCAGCCCACCCGCCGCGCTCGGTGGGCCAGCTGGAGGGCGTCACCGCCTGCCAGCTGCCGTCCGCCGCGCGTTCGGCCATCTTGAAGCGGAAGGTGTAATGCCCCGCCATGCCCATGCGCAGGTCCGTGACCACCAGGGCGTTGCCGATGACGTCGTAGCGCAGCCAATCGTCCGTGAACCAGCGCAGGCGCTGATGCAGCGGCACATCCGCCAACGTTTGCGCCACGTCCAGGTTGAGCGGCTGGCGCAGCCATTCCGGCGGCTCCCGGTCGAACAGGCTGCTGACCGACTCGTAATAGTGGCCGTCGGGCGTCTTGGCGATGACGCGCCACACCAGCGTATTGAAAGGCATGGGCACGGCGCGCAGTTCGCTGAGCGCGATGCCCTGCGCCTGCATCGCCTCGCGCACGCGGTCCTCGGCGACAATGCGCGCGGCCAGCCCGAATCCCAGGTAGGCGGTGCTGAACACCAGCGCCGCGGCCAGCAGCCGGCGCGCCGTCAGCGTCATGCCGAAGCCGATGGCGAACAGCACCGCCAGCAGCAAAGGCACGGTATAGACCGGATCGATGATGAACACGGCGGCCCAGCTTTCGGGTATGCGCGCCAGCGGCCAGAACAGCTGCGTGCCGTAGACCGTGAAGGCGTCCAGCACCGGATGGGTCACCAGCACCAGCCATAAGGTCAGGAACAGCCGGCGCCCGCTGTATGGCGCCTGCGGCCAGTACTTGCGGATCAGCCAGGCCAGGAAAACCGCCAGGCCGGTCAGCACGAAGACCGAGTGCGAGAAGCCGCGGTGGTAGGTCATGAGCGACACCGGGTCCGGATAGCGCATCAGGACGTCCAGATCCGGCACCGTGGCCAGCGCCGCGCCGTAGATCAACGCCCGGCGCCCCTGCACCCGCCCCAGCAGGGCGCCCTGTATGCCCGCGCCCAGCACCGCCTGCGTAACCGAATCCATAACTCTCCAACAATTAGCTTCATCCAGACGGACTATACGGCGCACGGCCGTTTCCGCAGGCGTTAACATACCTGATTGCGTTCAGCTAATTTTCAACTTCATATATATGGACCAATACATCGACCAGATCGGGTTGTTCATCGAGGCCAACCAGGCTTGGGCGGGGCCGATCACTTTCCTGCTCACCCTGGGCGAATCGATGGTGTTGCTGGGCCTGTTCATCCCGGCCACGGCCCTGATGCTGCTGACCGGCGGCCTGATCGGCGCGGGCACCCTGAACCCCTGGGGCATCATCGCCTGGGGCATTGCCGGCGCCATCGTGGGCGATGCCCTGTCCTACTGGCTGGGCCGCTGGGCCGGCCCCGGCATCCTGCGCCGCTGGCCGCTGAAGCAACAGCGCAGCGGCGTGGCGCGCGCCCGCCTGTTCTTCTACCGCTACGGCTTCGCCTCGGTGCTGATCGGCCGCTTCCTGGGACCCATCCGCTCCACCATCCCCACCGTCGCCGGGGTGATGGGCATGGGGCACAGCCGCTTCCAGGTGGCCAACGTCGCCTCCGCCATTCTGTGGATGCCGCTGATGCTGGCGCCGGGCTACATCACGGCGCGCAGCCTGGGCACGGCCGACAATGCCCAACAGATTGCCATGATGGTCGGCGCGGGACTCTCGGTGCTGCTAGGATGCGGGCTGTTGATAGCCATGCTGCGCAAGCGCCGGGTCCCGGCGCGCCAACGCCGCGGCAACTGAACCGGAGAGAGGGGCAATGGCCATAGACGGGGAACCCAGGAATGGCGATTTCGCGCGCTACATCGAGAATCTGACGCGCGCAGGCGGCACGACGCCCGGCCAGGTTCCGAACAAGCGCGCCGGATCCCGGCAGTCGGCCACCCCCGTTCCTCCGCCGCCGCCCGCGCCTGCCCCCCGATCCGATACGCTATCCAGCGCTCCTTGGGGCAATCCTGCCCCGCCTCCGCTGCAATCCCGGCAGGCCCCCACGGCTCCTGGCCAGGAGGACGCCGCCACGGTATCCATGGCCCGCCACGCCACCCAGCGCAAGATCGGCGTCATCCTGACCGTGGGCGGCGTCCTGGCGGGCTGGGCCGCGGCGCGCATCATCTTCGAAGCCCTGCGCGGCCCCGGCTTCGACCTGGACGAGGCCATGCCGGCCGTCTTCCTGGCCTTCTTCGCCATCATGCTGTTCAAGGCGGCCCGCAACGCGCGCAACCCGCGCAACAAGACGCCGCTGCCTCCGCTCAAGCGCTCCTCGTACCGCAAGGATGGCGAGGCCTGATTGCGGCAACGGGCGGCGCGGCGCCCACGGGCAATGGTGCTAACATTTCCGCCGCTGTCGAAAGACCCATGAACCCCGGAGTGAAAGTGAATAACGTAGTCGGATTGAACCAGGCCCAGGCGGCCACGATGCTGAAGCTGCAGGGCCACTTGAACAGCATGATCAATCCGGATTGGGTCAACGGCGGAGCCCGCTTCCTGCGCGCCGCCTTCGTCGAATCCGCCGAAGCGCTGGAACACTACGGCTGGAAGTGGTGGAAGAAGCAGACCATCGACCTGCCGCAAGTGCAGATGGAGCTGGTGGACATCCTGCACTTCTATCTGTCGCACACCATCGTCCAGTCCCGCGGCGACATCGGCGCCGCGGCCGGCGCGCTGGTCGCCGACCTGTCCGGCCCGGCCTCGGTCGCGCTGGACGGCAAGACCCATGCGCTGGATCAGTTGAACGTGCCCGAGCTGCTGGAACTGATCGGCGGCCTGGCCGTGTGCGGACGCGCCAGCTTCAAGGTGCTGGAACAGACCATGACGTCCTGCGAGATGAGCTGGAACGACGCCTACACCCAATACGTGTCCAAGAACGTGCTGAACATCTTCCGCCAGCAGCATGGCTACAAGGAAGGCACCTACATCAAGATCTGGAACGGCGAGGAAGACAATGTCGTGTTGGCCCGCCTGCTGTCGCAGCTGGATCCCGCGCGCGAGGATTTCGCCGACCAGCTGCATCGCGAGCTGGAGCAGGCCTATTCGCGCCTCTGAGCCGCGACGGTTCCTGCCCGCCTGAAAACGCCGCTTCCGCGGCGTTTTTTGTTTTGGGGAATGCAAGCGCAACAAACGGAGTTTCAAAAAGGCGGTGGATTTCTACACTGGCCACGCCTGTAATCACAGGGAGGGCCGGGTATGCGCGCCGCGGCAAGCGGGGGACTAGGACATGAAGGAAGCTGCCGACTATGACTGGGAAAACGTGGAGCATGCGCTCGATGCCCGCGGCAACGCCGTTTTGCCCGGCATGTTGACGCCCGCGCAATGCCGCGCGCTCGCCGCCTTGTACCCGGATGACGCGCGCTTTCGCTCGCGCATCGTCATGGCGCGCCATGGCTTTGGACGCGGCGAGTACAAGTACTTCGCCTACCCCTTGCCGCCGCTGCTCGATCAGCTGCGCCACGCGCTCTATGCGCGGCTGGCGCCGATCGCCAACCGCTGGAACCAGCGGCTGCGCACGGCCGCGCATTACCCGGCCGGGCTGGACGACTACCTGCAACGCTGCCACCAGGCGGGCCAGACCCGCCCCACGCCGCTGATGCTGCAGTACGGCGAGGACGATTACAACTGCCTGCACCAGGATCTCTATGGCGAGCTTGTGTTTCCGCTGCAGGTCGCCATTCTGCTGTCCGAGCCGGCCAAGGATTTCACCGGCGGCGAGTTCGTCATGACCGAGCTTGCAGCCAGAAGCCAGCGCGCCGAGGTCGTGGCCCTGGGCCAGGGCGACGCGCTGGTGTTCACCGTCAATCAACGGCCCGCGGCGGGCGCGCGCGGGCCGCGCAAGGTCGCCATGCGGCACGGCGTGAGCCGCGTGCGCAGCGGGCGGCGCCACACCGTGGGCCTCATTTTCCATGACGCGGCATGATGCCGCGCCCGCATCCGAACATCGATGAGGACCCCATGCATGACAGCGGCATGACCGCCCTCGAAACCAGCCTGGACCGCCTGGACTGGACGGACATCGGATCGCAGCTCGATGCCGAAGGCTACGCCGTGCTGCCCGGACTGCTGGACGCGGAGCTGGCGCGCAGTCTGGCGCGGCAGGCCGACGCGCCGCATGCCCGGCGGGTGAGCCTGGCATCCGGCGGCCTGGGACGCGGCGACCTGTATTACTTCGACGCCGGATTGCCCCCGCTGCTGGAGCAATGGCGCACGGCGCTGTACCGTCGACTGGCCGTCCACGCCAATCGCTGGAACGAGCGTCTGGACGTTCGCGCGCGCTATCCCGACGAGCTGGAAGATTTTCTTCAGCGCAACCGCGACGCCGGCCAGACCCGGGCGCAATCGCACCTGAGCCGGCTCGGCGTCGAAGACTACATGGCGCTGCACCAGCGCAATGAAGGCTTGCTGGTCTTCCCCATGCAGGTGGTCGCGCTCCTGTCCGAACCGGGAGACGGCTTCCAAGGCGGCGAGTTCGTGATGACGGAGCAGCGCCCGCGCATGCAGTCGCGTCCGCTGGTGGCGCCGCTCGGTTTCGGCGACGTCGCCATCATCGCCACGGCCGAACGCCCCTTCCACGGTTCCAAGGGCTATTACCGCGTCAACCTCAAGCATGCCGTCAGCCGGGTGCGCAACGGTGTACGCGTCGGCCTGGAACTGTTCTTTTACAATGCCCCGTAATGCCAACCGCCGCCATGCCTACATCGACCATGCTGCACGGCCTGCCTGAAACCCGGATCGCGGCGGCGGACTGGCAGGCCGTCGAAGACGGTCTCGGCCGCGACGGCCATGCCGTGCTGCCTGCCCTGCTGACACAGGCCCAGTGCGAGGAACTTGCGGGCGGCTATGGCGACGAGGCGCGCTTTCGCAGCCGCATCGTGATGGAGCGCTACGCGTTCGGCCGGGGCGAGTACAAGTACTTCAGCTATCCGCTGCCCGGCATCGTCGAAGGCTTGCGGCAATCGCTCTACCCGCGCCTGGCGCCCATCGCCAACCGCTGGCATGCCGCCATGCGCATCGAAGCGCGCTTTCCCGCAACGCATGACGAATTCCAGGAGATCTGCCACGCCGCCGGACAGCGCCGGCCCACGCCGCTGCTGCTGCGCTACCAAGCCGACGACTATTGCTGCCTGCACCAGGACCTGTACGGCGACCATGTCTTTCCGTTCCAGGCCATCGTCCTGCTCAATCAGCCAGGACGCGATTTCGAGGGCGGCGAGCTGCTGCTGGCCGAGAGCAATCCCAGACAGCCCGGGCGGGCCGACGTGGTGCCCTTGCGGCAAGGCGATGCCGTGGTGCTTGCCGTCAACCACAGGCCAGTGCGGTCGGCGCGCGGCTACTACCGCGCCAATCTGCGGCACGGCGTCAGCCGGCTGCGCAAGGGAGAGCGGCACACGCTGGGCATCATCTTCCACGACGCCAGGTGAGATGCCCTCGGGACCGGACCGCGGCCACGCGGCCCGGCGGCCGGCAGCGTCAGGCCGCGCGCGCAGCCTCGATGGCCGCGTCCCACACGGAAGGCGAGCCGATCTGCCGCCGCAGTTGCTCGGTGAAGGCGCGGATGCGCGCGTTGGCGCGCGGCATGGCGCGCAGCAGGTAGATGCCGCTTTCCGGCGGCGGGCTGGCGTCCTGCAAGGTCAGCTGTACCAACCGGCCTGCGCCCAGGTCCGCGCCCGCGGACCAGTTGGGCATGAGCGCGATGCCCAACCCTTCCAGCGCCGCGAACCGCCGCGCGTCGCAGTCGTCGCATTCCAGAACGAATCGGGCGTCCTGCGCCCACTGGCCATCGCCCAGCTCGCGCCAGCCACGCACGCTGGTGCTGTGGCGCCGGTCGATGAGGCGATGGCGCGACAGGTCCGCCAGCGTGCGCGGCACGCCGTGGCGCTCCAGGTATGAGGGCGCGGCGCAGATCAGGTAGCGGTGGCTGCCGATGCGCTGCCCGATCAGGCTGCTGTCGGGCTGCTGCCCCACCCGCACCACCACGTCCATGCGTTCAACCACCGGATCCACCACGCGCTCGGTCAGTTCCAGCTCCACCTGCAATTGCGGATGGCGTTCGCCCAGCTGGTGCAGCATGGGCACCACGTAGCGCCGCGCGAACGCGGGCAGGCAGCTGACCCGCAGCAAGCCTTGCACGGTCTGCTCCAGCGAAATGACTTCGGAACGCGCCTCGGTCATGTCGTGCAGGATCTTGACGGCGCGCTCGTAGAGCACCTCGCCGGCCTCGGTGGGCATCAGGGCGCGGGTGGAACGCACGAACAGCGGCACCTTGAGCTCGGACTCCAGCGCGCCGATCTGCCGCGCCACGGACGACGCCACCATGCCGCGGCGGCGGGCTACTTCGGAAAAGCTCTGCGCGCGGGCGACGTCCACGAAGATCGACAGGCTCTCGGCGAATTTGACGGTTTTCATTTGTGCGTATGGCGCAAAAGGCTTTGGCGCGCGGCGCCTGCTTTCCTGGGAGGTTTGGCATTTACGATACCGTGTATGGCCGCATTTTGGCAATTTCGACAAAGATCGACGGCCAACTACAACGATTACAAGCCCAGGAGACCCGCATGCCCCCGATCACCGCATTCCGCCGTTCGCCCCGCGCCCTGCTGGCCAGTGCCGTCTTGGCCGCCAGCGCCTGGGCCACCGCCCTGCCCGCCGCAGCCGAGTCCTACCCCAGCAAGCCGGTGACGGTAGTGGTGCCCTTTGCCGCGGGCGGCACCGTGGACCGGGTCGCGCGCCAGGTGCAACAGGCGTTGCAGGACAAGCTGGGCCAGACCGTGGTCATCGACAACCGCGGCGGCGCCGGCGGCACCATAGGCACCGCGCTGGTGGCCAAGTCAGCCCCCGACGGCTACACCGTGGCAATGGTGTTCGATTCGTACGCCACCGAACAACACATCTACCCCAAGCTGCCCTATGACTCGACCCGCGACCTGACCGGCGTGTCGTACATGGTGCGTTCGCCCATGGTGCTGGCGGTCACGGCCAGCGGCCCCTACCAGACACTGGCGGACTACATCGCGGCCGGCAAGAAGGGCGGCGTGTCCTACGCCTCGGTCGGCGCGGGCAGCTCCAACCATCTGGCAGCCGAAATGTTCCACCAGGCCGCGGGCACCAGCGGCATCCATACACCCTACCGCGGCGGCGGCCCGGCCGTGTCGGACCTGATGGGCGGACACGTCGAATCCATCATCGCCAGCCTGCCGCTGGTGCTGCCCCACATCCAGAGCGGCAAACTGCGCGCGCTGGCGGTGACCGCGCCCAAGCGCGTCGCCGCCCTGCCGGACGTGCCCGCCATCGCCGAGAGCTATCCGGGCTTCGAGATCTATTCCTGGGTGGGCATGGTGGCGCCGGCGCAAACGCCGGCGGCAACGCTGGACAAGCTGGCCGAGGCCACCATCGCGGCGCTGCGCGATCCGGCCGTGGCCGGACGCATCACCGAATCCGGCTTCGAAGTGGTGGCCGGCGGCCGCGACGACATGAACCGGCTGGTGCAGGCCGAATCCCAGCGCTGGGGCCAGCTCATCAAGAGCCGCGGAATCGTTGCACAATGACCGACATGCAGACGGCGAACGCCATGCACTCCTTCATCTATGCCAGCCGCGCCCAACGCGTGGTCTTCGGGCCGGGCAGCCTGGGCGGCCTGGCGGCCGAACTCGATGCGCTGGGGCTGCGGCGCGCGCTGGTGCTCTGCACGCCGCCGCAGCGCGCGCAGGCCGAGCGGGTAGCGGCCCTGCTGGGCGCGCCGCGGGTGGCCGGAATCTTCGATCAGGCCGTGATGCACGTGCCCATCGAAATCGCGCGCCAGGCGCGCGAGGCGGCGCGCGAGCTGGGCGCCGATTGCGCGGTAGCCGTGGGCGGCGGCTCCACCATCGGCCTGGGCAAGGCGATCGCCCTGGACTCCGGGCTGCCGGTCATCGCCGTGCCCACCACGTATGCGGGCTCGGAGATGACGCCGATCTACGGTCTCACCGAGGCCGGCGTGAAAAAGACCGGCAAGGACGACCGGGTGCTGCCGCGCAGCGTGGTGTACGACCCCGAGCTCAGCCTGTCGCTGCCGGTATCGATGAGCGTGACCAGCGGCATCAACGCCATTGCCCATGCGGCCGAAGGCCTCTATTCGCCGGACGGCAATCCGATCATGGACCTGATGGCGCAGGAAGGCATACGCGCGCTGGCGCAGGCGCTGCCCGCCATCCACGCCGGCGCCAACGGCGCGGACCTGCTGCAGGCGCGCGGCGACGCGCTCTACGGCGCCTGGCTGTGCGGCACGGTGCTGGGCAGCGTGGGCATGGCGCTGCATCACAAGCTCTGCCATACGCTGGGCGGCAGCTTCAACCTGCCGCACGCCGAAGTCCACACCGTGGTGCTGCCGCAAGCCCTGGCCTACAACGCCGCGGCCGCGCCGCAGGCCATGGCGCGCATCGCGGCGGCGCTGGGCGCGCCGGCTGCCGCGACGGGCGTGTTCGACCTGGCCAGTTCGCTGGGCGCGCCCACCGCCTTGCGCGACATCGGCATGCGGCAGGAAGACCTGGACCGCGCCTGCGACATCGCCTTGCAGACGCCCTACCCCAATCCTCGCCCGCTGGAACGCGAGGCCTTGCGGGCGCTGCTGCAGAACGCCTACGACGGCAGGCGGCCGCAATAAACGGGGTCCGGCAGGCCGCCGGCCTGCCGGTTGCGCCTAGCGCTGGCCGAAGCGCGTCTCGCCAAACAACGCCTTCTGGTCCCGCGGCTGCGAGCGCCAGTACTGGCGCGGCGCGCTGACCTGGCCGCCCAGTTGCGCCGCGGCGTGCCACGGCCAGCGCGGGTCGTACAGCATGCCGCGCGCCAGCGCGACCATGTCGGCCTGGCCGTTCTGGAGGATGTCTTCCGCCTGCTGCGCCTCGGTGATCAGGCCCACCGTGATGGTGGGCATGCCCACCTTGCGCTTGATCTCCTCGGCGAACGGCACCTGGTAGTTCGGGCCCACGGGAATCTTCTGCTGGGACGAGACGCCGCCGCTGGAGACGTCGATGAATTCACAGCCCCGTTCCTTCAAGGCTTGCGCCAGGACCAGCGTCTGTTGCAGATCCCAGCCGCCTTCGACCCAGTCGGTGGCCGACACGCGCACACCCAGCGTCACCGACGGCGGAACAGCCTCGCGCAGCGCCTGGAAGACTTCGAGCGGAAAGCGCATGCGGTTCTCGAGCGAACCGCCGTAGGCATCGTCGCGCCGGTTGGACAGCGGCGACAGGAACTGATGCAGCAGATAGCCGTGCGCGGCGTGCAGCTCGATCGCGTCGAAGCCCAGCCGCAGGGCGCGCTTGGCGCTGGCCACGAAGGCGTCGCGCACACGCGCCAGGCCCACCGCGTCCAGCGCGTGGGGCGGCGGTTCGGACGCGTTGTGCGGCACGGCCGAAGGCGCCCAGCCTTGCCAGCCGCCGGCCTCGGACGGCACCAGCTGGCCGCCGTTCCAGGGCGCTTCGCTGGAAGCCTTGCGGCCCGCATGGCCTAGCTGTATGCCCAGCTTGATGGGCGCATAGCGGCGGATGGCGGCCACGACGCGGCCGATGGCCGCCTCGGTTTCGTCGGACCACAGGCCCAGGTCTCCCGGGGTGATGCGGCCGTCGGGCTCCACGGCGGTGGCTTCCACGAACAGCAGCGCGGCGCCGGATAAGGCCAGGTGCCCCAGATGGATCATGTGCCAGTCGGTCGCCAGGCCATTTTCAGCCGAATACTCGCACATGGGCGCGATGACGATGCGGTTGGCCAGCTCCAGCTGGCCAATGGACGTGGGACTGAAAAGCAGCGACATGCGGTAGCCTCCGGGGCGTTGGATGCGACAGCATAGCGCCCCGCCCCGGCTGGCGGCCTGAATACCGCAGCCCCGGGCGGGGTCAAACCGCGTCCGCAGGCGATGCGCTACTGCCCTTCGATCACCGAGTCCAGGAACTGGCGCGTACGCGCCTCTTTCGGCTGGCTGAACAGCACCGACGATTCGGCGTCCTCGACGATATTGCCTTCGTCGAAGAACAGGGTCCGGTCCGAGCTGCGTTCAGCGAACTTCATCTGGTGGGTCACGATGATCATCGTCATGCTGCGCCGGGCCGACAGGTCGCGCAGGATCTGCAGGATGCCTCCGACCAGCTCCGGATCCAGCGCCGAAGTCACCTCGTCGAACAACATGATGTGGGGGCACATGGCCAGCGCCCGCGCGATGCCCACGCGCTGCTTCTGTCCGCCCGACAACTGCGCCGGATAGACATCCAGCTTGTCGCCCAGGCCGACCATTTCCAGGTACTCCACGGCGTGTTCGCGGGCCTGGGCGCGGGGCATGCCCCGCACATGCAGCGGCGCCTCCATGGCGTTGCCCAGCGCGGTCATGTGCGGGAACAGGTTGAAGTGCTGGAACACCATGCCGATCTTGCCGCGGACCTTGCGCAGGTGCTCGGAGTTGGGGCCGGCCGGCCGGCCCTGCGCATCGGCCCACATGGGCACGCCGTCGATTTCGATGTCGCCGCTGGTGGGCGGGTCCAGCGTCATCAGCACGCGCAGCAGGGTCGACTTGCCTGAACCCGAGGGGCCGATCACGGCCACGGTCTGGCCCGACGGTATCTCCAGGTTGATGCCGCGCAGCACCTCCAGTTCGCCGTACTGCTTGCGCAGGTTCTTGATGCTCACGCTGGCGCTCATCGCTTTCCTCCATATCGTTGCAGGCGGGCCTCCAGCCCGCGCACGCCCCAGGCCGCCACCAGGCTCAGCGCCAGGAACAGCAGGCCCACCAGGGTCAGGGGCTCGGTGTAGCGGAACGTCGCCGAGCCGATGATCTTGCTCTGCTGCAGCAGTTCCACCACGGTGATCGCCGACAGGAGCGGGGTGTCCTTGAACATGGCCACCAGGTAATTGCCCAGCGCCGGCACCACCGGCGGGATCGCCTGCGGCAGCACCACGCCCACCGCCGTGCGCCAGCGCGACATGTTCAGCGCGGTGGCGGCCTCCCATTGGCCGCGCGGCACCGCTTCGATGCCGGCGCGGTAGACCTCGGCGCAATAGGTCGCGTAATGCAGGCCCAGCGCGGTAATGCCGGTGGCCAGCGGCGACAGGCGCACGCCCGTCAGCGGCAGCACATAGAACAGGAAGTACATCTGCACCAGCAAGGGCGTGCTGCGCACGAACTCGATCACGCAGGCCGTGGGCAGCGACACGATGCGCAAGCGCGAACGCCGCAGCAAGGCCAGCGCCAGGCCCAGCGTGACGGCCACCAGCATGCCCAGCACCGTGGCCTGGATCGTGATGATCAGCGCGGAACCCAGGGTGGGCAGGATCTCCAGGGCGAAGGACCAGTCGAACACCGGCTTCATCGCAGGCGCACCTTGCGTTCCAACAGGCGCACGCCGGCCGTGATCAGCAGGGCCGCGGCGAAGTACATCAGCAGCATCAGGGTGAAGATCTCGGTGGTGCGCAGGGTCTCGCTGCGCAGCAGCTGGCCGCGGAAGGTCAGGTCGGTGATGGTGACGAGGGACACCAGCGCGGTGTTCTTCAACAGCTCGATCAGCAGGTTGCCGGCCGGCGGCAGCATGGCCGGCACGGCTTGCGGCACCACGATGCGGCGCATGATCTGGCCGCGCGTCAGGTTCAGCGCGATGCCGGCTTCGCGCTGGCCCGGCGGCACCGCGCGGATCGCGCCGCGCACCACTTCCGCGCCGTAGGCCCCGGCATTCAGCGCCAGCACCACGATGCCCACCAGCATGGCCGGCAGTTGCACGCCGAACAGCGGCAGCACGAAGTAGAACCAGAAGAGCTGCACCAGGGCCGAGGTGCCGCGGAATACTTCGACGTAGACCGCCGAGATCCAGCGCAGCGGGCGCAAAGACGACAGGCGCCCGATGCCCGCGGCCAGCGCCAGCGGAACGGCCAGCACCACCGCGCCGGCCATGATCTCCAGGGTCACCGCCAACCCCTGCAAGAGCGGCGGCGCCAGTTCGGCGAAATGCTCGGATATCAACCGCATGCGCGCCCCCTTACTGGCCGGCGCACAGCTTGGCGGCCGTGACCCCCTTGGGCAGTTCCTGCGCGGTGAAGCCGAAAGGCGCCACGAGTTTCTGGTGCTCTTCCGTGCCGATGAACTTGGCCAGTTCGGCGTTGAAGGCATCGGCAAAGGCCTTGTCGTCGCTGCGGAAGGCGTAGGCGCCGTAGCCGCGCACGTCCTTGCCGTCGATGACGGGGTCCTTGAACGGATCGGCTTTCTCCAGGCCGCTGGCGGCGCTGGTCTTGCCCATCAGGTCGTTGACCGTGAGCGCCGTGGCGGCGTAGGCGTCGGCGCGCCCTGCCTGCACGCCGGACAGCGCGCTGACCGCGTCCGGGAACACCACCACCTGGGCGGGCGGCACCTTGATCTTGGAGGCGTATTCCGCTTCGATCGCGCCCACCACCACGCCCAGTTTGGCGTCGGGATTCTTCACCACGTCTTCGTAGCTGTGCAGGTTCTTGGGATTGCCCTGCCTGACCAGGAAGGACTGGCCCACGCCATAAGTGGGGTCCGAGAACGCCACCTGCTGGCAGCGTTCGGGCGTGACGTACATGCCCGCCGCGATGATGTCGAAACGCTTGGCCTGCAGGCCCGGAATGAGGGAGCCGAACTCGGTCAGGACGCCCTCCACGTCGTTGATGCCCATGCGCTTGAGCACCACCCGGGCGATCTCCACGGATTCGCCCGTGACCTTGGACTCCTTGCTGTCCATGTAGGCGAACGGCGCTTCGTTGGCGTAGCCGATGCGTATCTTGCCGGCGGCCTTGGCGGCTTCCAGGGTGGACGCCGCGGCGGGCGCGCTCGCGGCCGGCGCAGCCTGGTCCGATCCCGAGTCGGAACACGCCGCCAGCACCCCCAGGCTCAAGGCGGCCAGCAAACGTCTGGATCGGATCAGGCTCATGCAGTTTCTCCTGTATTTATTTCGAGGTATATGGATTCACTAAAAATGATACGCTATTAAATGATTTCTACACGAATGATATGCTCAAAAAAAAGCAGGCCGCAGCCTGCTTTTTGCTCCCTCGCCCTACGCGGCGTCAGGACAAGTTACGAATGGCAGAGATATATGTCCCCACTTATTCCGCATAGGAAAAACGGCCGTTCCTGACGATGCCCATGACGCGCGCGCGCTCGTCGAACCCCTGGTGGTTGTCCTTGGTGATGTTCAGCACGCCATTGGGCACGACCAGGTCGCGCGTGTTTTCCAGCGCGTCGCGCAGGGCCGCGCGGAATTCCGGGGTACCGGGTTTGGCACCGGTTTTCAGCGCCCGCGCCACCGCCGAGTCCAGCAGCATCCAGGCGCCATAGGCGTCGCCCGCGAACTGGGTCAGCGTGTTGGCGCCGTAGCGCGCTTCGTACTTGTCGGCGAAGGCCACCGCCACCTTCTTGACCGGGTTGTCGTCGGGCAGCTCGCGCGCCACCACGCCGGGGCCGGTGGGGAACAAGGTGCCTTCCACGTCCGCGCCGCCGACCTGCAGGAATTCCAGCGTGCCGATGCCGTGCGTCTGGTAGATGGCGCCGGTGTAACCGCGTTCCAGCAGCGTCTTCTGCGGCAGGGCGGAAGGCGTCCCAGCGCCGGCGATGAGCACGGCGTCCGGCTTGGCGGCGATGACCTTCAGCACCTGCCCGACCACCGAGGCGTCGGTGCGCTGGAAGCGTTCCTGCGCCACGATCTTCAGATCGGTCCCGGCAGCCGCCGTGAACTCCTTCCACCAGCTGTCGCCGTAGGAATCCGCGAAGCCGATGAAGGCCACGTTCTTCAGGCCCTTCTTCTTCATGTCCGCCACCAGGGCGGTGGCCATGAGTGAATCGTTCTGCGGCATCTTGAAGGCCCAGGCGCGCTTCGGATCCGACAGCGGCTCGACGATGACGCTGGAGGCGGCCAGCGCGATCATGGGCGTGCCGGTTTCGGCCAACACGTCCAGGCCGGCCAGCGCGGCGGCCGTGGTGTTGGGGCCGACGATGGCGTCGACCTTGTCTTCCGAGGTCAGCTTGCGCATATTCTTCACCGCGCGGCTGACGTCGGTGCCGTCGTCCAGCACCACGTAGCGCGCCGGCTCGCCGCCCAGCGTGGCCGGCCACAGGCGGATCGCGTTATTGGTCTGGATGCCGATGGCGGCGGCCGGACCGGTGGTGGACACATCCACGCCGATGACGATTTCAGCCTGGACGGACCAAGCGGGGACGGCCAGCGCGACGGCGCAGGCGTAGCGGACGAGTTTGAAAGACATGACAGCGGTTCTCGGCGAGATTTGAGCAGATACCGTATTTTGCCTGATGGGCGAGCGCGGCCTTACGACGCGCGTCAAGACAGCGGGCCTGCGGTTACATCGGCTTGCCGTTGCGCGCAGACGCTTTCCGCGCCTGGCGCATGCGCCGGCCGTATCATCGTCCATGCCATCTCAGGCAAAGCGCCCCGCCCCAGCCGGCGGCCCGCGCCCTCCCACACCGGCCGCGCGCGCGACGGGCGCGGCCCTTTTACAGGAGTCACGCATGAAGAAAACCGCAAGCGCCCACTGGTCGGGCGATCTGAAGACCGGCAAGGGCACGATCTCCACGCAGAGCGGCGCGCTCAAGGAACAGGCCTACGGCTTTAACACCCGTTTCGGCGATACCCCCGGCACCAATCCCGAGGAATTGCTGGGCGCGGCGCACGCCGGCTGCTTCACCATGGCCCTGTCCAACATCCTGGCCGAAGCGGGCATGGTCGCGCAAAGCCTGAACACCAAGGCCGAGGTCACGCTGGACAAGGTGGATGACGGCTTTTCCATCACCGCCGTCCACCTGACCGTGGAAGCCGTCATCCCCGGCGCCAGCGCCCAGGCCTTCGAAGATGCCGCCCGCAAGGCGGAAAAGGGATGCCCGGTGTCCAAGGTGCTGAACGCCAAGATCTCCATGGACGCCAAGCTCAAGTCCTGATCCTCCCACGGCCCATGGCCCGTCCGCCCCGGGGCGGCGCCATTGGGCTTCATTGGGCGGCCCTATCCCCCGCTTGCCCAAAATCAATTTGACGATCCGGCCCCCCAAGAGGATGATGAGAATCATTCTCAGGAGCGAGCATGGGCCAATTCATCTACGCGATATCCGGCGGCAGGACGGCGCTGGCGCAGGACGTCCAGGTATCGGCCGGCCTGCGCCGCATCGCCGGTCCCGGCATCCTGGTGGCCGTGGGCTACATCGATCCGGGCAACTGGGCCACCGACATCGCCGGCGGCAGCGGCTTCGGCTATGGGCTGCTGCTGGTCGTCTTCAGCTCGGCCCTGCTGGCGTTGGGCTTTCAGATCCTGGTGTCGCGCCTGGCGCTGGCCACCGGCCAGGACCTGGCCACGCTGACGGCCCGCCACCTGTCACCGCGCCTGGCCAAGACGGCCTGGCTGGCCGGCGAGGCGGCGATCCTGGCCACCGCCCTGGCCGAACTCATCGGCGGCGCAATCGCGCTGCGCCTGCTCTTCGGGCTGCCGCTGATCGCGGGCGTCGCGGTGACCGGCGTCGGCACCTTCGCCGTGCTGGCGCTCACGCGCGGCAACGCCGACAAGCACGAGCGCTTCATCGCCCTGCTGCTGTCGGTGGTCGCCATGTCCTTCGTGTTCCTGCTGTTCAAGTCCAATCCGGCGTGGACGGAAGTGGCGCACGGCGTCACCCAGACCGGGCGCGCGTTGCGCGACCCGCAGGGTTTCCTGATCGCGCTGGGAATACTCGGCGCCACCCTGATGCCGCACAACCTGTACCTGCATTCCGGCTCGCTGGCGCAGCGCGCGCAGCAATTGCCGCCGGCCGCCCGCGACCTGGCCATGCGCGTGGCGCGCAACGACACCATCGTGTCGCTGGGCCTGGCCATGCTGATCAACGCCGCCATCATGATCGTCGCCGCCGCTTCGCTGTCGGGCTCGGGCATCATCGTTTCCAGCCTGGACGACGCGCATGCCGTGATCGGCCAGACCCTGGGCGTCGGCGCGGCCATCGTGTTCGCGGTGGCGCTGTATGCCGCGGGGCAAAGCTCCACCATCACTGGCGTGCTGGCCGGACGCATCCTGTCCCATGGATTCCAGGTCGGCAGCGGCTGGTCCGACCGCCGCCGCGCGCTGGCGACGCGGCTGGTGGCGGGCGCGGCGGCCGCCGGCCTGCTGGCCTACACCGGCGGCCAGGATCCGGACGGACTGCTGGTGCTGAGCCAGGTCATCCTGAGCCTGGCCCTGCCCTTCGCGCTGGGACCGCTGGTGCTGCTGGCCTGCCGCAAGAGCTTGATGGGCAAGTACGTCCTGCGCGGCGCCTGGGCCTGGGCCGCGGTTGCGGCCACGGTCGGCATCCTGCTGCTGGACGGCTATCTGGTGGCGGACATGCTGGTCTGAGCCCGCGGCCGCGGCGCGGCGATCGGCAGGCATGAAAAAACGCCAGCGATGCTGGCGTTTTTCTCGTACCCGCTGTCGGGCTCAGTGGTAGGCGGAGACCACGGGGTGCTGGCGGCGGCCGGCGTCCATGTCGTGCAATACCTCGCCCACGGCGCCGCCGAAGGCGGCCAGGCGCACTTTCAGGCGCAGCCAGCGCGTGCCGGAAGTATGGCCGGACAGGCTTTCCGCGATGATCGCGTCATGAATCAGGGTACGTTCCAGCTCATCCGACATGCGGGCATTCTTCAGCGCGGTATCGCTCATGGTTCTCTCCTTGAGAAAGCGATGTGGAACAACACGAGTCCATCTTAGACCTGTGCTTGCTGCGTCGCAATAAATTTCTCAAGCATTTTTTTGTGCGTTGCGCAATGAGTACAAACACCAAAAATGGTGCACATGTGCACTGCTATCTGCACCTATCTTGTGCCGCCCGCTCCCCAGACCTGATGCAACGCGTCGTAGGGCGCCATGTCAGGACTGCGCGAGATGCGCCTGGATCAGCTTGTCGGCCATCTGCGCGACCCGGCCGGCGGGGCCGCCTGCGCCGAAAAGCTGGCTGGAGACGAAGGCGCCTTCGAACAGCAGCAACAGCCCGTCGCCCAGCGCCTCGGGGTCGGCCGCCCCCATTTCCGCGGCCATGGCGGCAAGACGCCGGCGCAGCTCCGCCTTGTGTTCCACCGCCACGGCGCGGGCGGGATGCCCGGCTTCGGGATACTCCACCGCCGCATTGGTCAGGCCGCAGCCCCGGTATCCGTTTTGCACCGCGCGTGCGCCCAGGCCGGACAGGTAGTCGAGGACTTGGGCGCGAGGGTCGCCGGGATGCGCCGCGCACGCGGCATCGAAACGCGCCCAGAATTCGGCGTCGTAGTCGCGCAGATAGGCCGCCGCCAGTTCGTCCTTGGACGAAAAGCTGCGGTACAGGCTGGGTTTGGTCACCCCCGCCCCGCTGACGATGGCGTCCACGCCCACCGCCCGGATGCCGTCCCGGTAGAACATTTCCCGCGCGGTCTTGCGGATGCGCTCGGCCGCCAGCGGCGGCTTGGATGCGGGCCGGTCGGCGCTAGAGGTCTTGCTGGCCATGGAGGGCTCCTTTCCGGATGACGGATCCGACTAAAAATCGCTTGACGATGTTACTGACCGGTACGTACTATTCGCAAACCTCAATACGTACCGGTCAGTAACATGAGTATAGCCCACCCTCCCGTCCCTTTCCGGCGCGCCGGCCAAAAGTACGCATTCGTCGTCGTCGCGGTGATTTTCCTGTCCCTGCTGGTATCCGCCGGCCTGCGCTCCTCGCCCAGCGTGCTGCTGGTGCCCCTGGAAGAAGCCTTTGGCTGGAGCCGCAGCACCATCTCGATGGCCGCGGCGGTCGGCATTTTCCTGTATGGCATGGTCGGACCATTCGCCGCCGCCGCGATGGAGCGCTTCGGCTTACGGCGGGTGCTGATCGGGGCGCTGATCCTGATGGCGGCGTCCAGCGCGGCCAGCGCCTTCATGACCCAGTCCTGGCACCTGCTGCTGACCTGGGGGGTGTTCTCGGGCCTGGGATCCGGCGCGGTCGCCGTGGTGCTGGGCGCCACCGTCGTCAACCGCTGGTTCACCCAGCACCGCGGCGTGATGATGGGCCTGTTGACCGCCAGTTCCGCCACCGGCACGCTGGTGTTCCTGCCGGTGCTGGCGGCGCTGGCCTCGTCGGGCGACTGGACCCGGGTGGTCTGGACTGTGGCGGCCGCGGCGGCGGCGCTGGTGCCGCTGGCCTGGTGGCTGGTGCCGGACCGCCCATCGAGCGTGGGCCTGGTTCCTTTCGGCAGCGATCCGCATGCGCCGCCCGCGCCCGCCGCGCCGCGCACCGGCATGCTGGCGGCCACCTTCGGCGCGCTGGCGCGGGCCTCGCGCACCCGCACCTTCTGGTTCCTGTTCGCCACCTTCTTCGTGTGCGGCTTCACCACCAACGGCCTGGTCGGCACGCACCTGATCGCGCTTTGCGGCGACCATGGCATGCCCGAGGTGCAGGCCGCGGGCCTCCTGGCGCTGATGGGCATCTTCGACCTGATCGGCACCACGGCGTCCGGCTGGCTCACCGACCGCTACGATCCCCGCAAGCTGCTGTTCGTCTACTACGGCCTGCGCGGGCTGTCGCTGATCTACCTGCCCTATTCCGACTTCTCGTTCTACAGCCTGTCGATCTTCGCCATCTTCTTCGGCCTGGACTGGATCGCCACGGTGCCGCCCACGCTGCGCCTGACGACCGAAGCCTTCGGCGAGCGCGACGCTCCCATCGTGTTCGGCTGGATCGTCGCCGGCCACCAGCTGGGCGCGGCCAGCGCCGCCTGGATGGCGGGCGCCGTGCGCGAAGCGCAGGGCAGCTACCTGATGGCTTTCGTTATCTCCGGCATGACGGGCCTCATCGCCGCCGTCATCGCGCTGATGATAGGCAGGAAGCGCGTGGTGGCGCAGCCGGCCTGAGCGCGCTTGCGCCGCGGACAGCCGAGGCCTGGCCCCGCGCTGTCCGCGCAAATCACCGGCCTGGTCAGGCCTTGGCCGCGCCGCCCGCGCGGCCGCGCAGGTTGTAGGTCTTCTTGCTGCCCACATGCTTGCGGATCAGCGACTCCGCAAGCTCGCCGTCGCGCCGCATCAGCGCCTGCACGAAGGCCTCGTGGTCGGCCACCGCCGCCGTCCATTCGTCGATATCGAAGTTCGACTTGTAGCGCAGCGCCTGCACCTGCAGGTTCAAGCGGTCATAGGAATGCGTCAGCGCCGGGTTGTGGGCCGCCCGGTTGATGGCGATATGCGTGCCCATGCTGGCCGCGAAATACGCGCGGATGTCGCGCTGCTCATACCCTTGCCGCATCTGCGCATGCAGTTGCGCGATCTGCGCCAGTTCCGCGTCCGTCGCGCGCTCGGCGGCGCTGCGCACCGCCAACCCCTCCAGCACCGACAGCAGGTCGAAGATGTTCTCGACGTCGTCGGCCGACAGCTCGATCACCATCGCGCCGCGCTTGGGCTGCAGGGTCACCAGGCCGTCGGAAGCCAGCATGCGGTAGGCCTCGCGCAACGGCGTGCGCGAAATCTTGAGCTGGTCGCACAGGTCCCGCTCGTTCAGCCAGGTGCCCGGCTTGAAGGTGCCGTCGATGATGAGCTGCCGCAGCTTTTCCGCCACCACGGCCGGCAGCGTCGGGTGATGGATGGCCAAATCGGGGACGGACGGGTCCATAACTTCAGGGTTAGCCATGAGTTGTTGCCACTCGCTAATTCGACTATTTTTGTATCTGGTATACCAAACACCAGCGGCATACCAACCTGACCCCATCATAGATCAAGCAACACGCGGGCAGGCTTACATCCACCAAGGAGACCCACATGCACAAGCACGCTCGCGCCTGGGCCGGCGCCCTGGCGTTGACCGCCGGCCTGGCCGCCGCCAGCCCCGCCCTGGCGCAAGACGCATCCAAATGGCCGGAACGGCCGGTACGCCTGATCGTCGGTTTCGTGCCCGGCGGCGGCACCGACGTGTCCGCCCGCATCCTGTCCGCGCGCCTGTCGGCGCTGCTGGGCCAGCAGGTCGTGGTCGAGAACAAGCCCGGCGCTTCCGGCCTGATCGCGGCCGACTTCGTGGCCAAGGCCGATGCGGACGGCTACACCCTCTTGCTCGCCAACATGCAGTCCACCGTCGCCGCGCCCTACGTGGTGCAGTCCAGCGTCGACCCGATCAAGGACTTCACGCCGGTGCGCTACATCGGCTCGGTGCCCAACGTGCTGGTGGTCAATCCAGCCAAGCACAGCTACGCCAGCGTGCAGAACCTGGTGGACGACGCCCGCGCCAAGCCCAAGCAGCTGACCTATGCGTCTTCCGGCATGGGCAGCCCGCAGCACCTGAGCGCCGCGCGCTTCTCGCAGATCGCGGGCGTCAGCATGGAACACGTGCCCTACAAGGGCAGCGGCCAGGCCATGACCGATCTGCTGGGCGGCAGCGTGGACATGAACTTCGATACCTTGCCCGGCGCCATCAACCAGATCCAGGCCGGCAAGCTGCGCCCGCTGGCAGTGACCAGCGCGGAACGCAGCAAACGCCTGCCCGACGTGCCCACCCTGGCCGAGTCCGGCATCAAGGGCGTGGACATCGTGCAGTGGTACGCGGTGCTGGCCCCGGCCAAGCTGCCCAAGCCGGTGCTGGACAAGCTCGACCAGGCCCTGAGCCAGACGCTGGCCGATCCCGAGATCAAGGCCAAGCTGGCCGACCAGGGCATGGAACTGGGTGGCGGCCCGGCCAACCCCGCGGCCTTCGCCCGCTACGTCCAGGACGAATGGAGCAAGTACGGCAAGCTCACCGCCAGCCTGGGCCTGACCAAGCAGTAAGCCCGCAGCAACCCGGCGGGGGTGCGCCCCCGCCCACGCAAAGGAACACCATGAGCGCTACCCCCACTTCCGACTCCTCCCCCATCCTGTGCCAGCGCGACGGCGACATCGTGACCGTGGTGCTGAACCGCCCGGAAAAGCTCAACGCCTTCACCATAGACAGCTGGCGGCTGCTGGGCGACACCTTCCTGGAGCTGGACGCCGACGACAGCGTGCGCTGCGTGCTGCTGCGCGGCGCGGGCGAGAAAGCCTTCTCGCCGGGCAACGACATCAGCGAATTCGAGACCGCCCGCAGCAACAAGCGTCAGGCCATCGAATACGGCGCCGTGATGCGCCGGACCATCGAGGCCATCGGCAATTGCCGCCATCCGGTGGTGGCGCAGATACACGGCATCTGCGTGGGCGGCGGGCTGGAGATCGCCAGCCTGGCCGACATCCGCATCTGCGGCGAGAGTTCGCGCTTCGGCGTGCCCATCAAGAACCTCGGGCTGGTGATGTCGTATTCGGAACTGGCGCCGCTGGTGCGCCTGGTCGGCCCGTCCACTGCCCTGCAGGTGCTGCTGGAAGGCACCATCTTCGATGCGCAGGAAGCGCTGCGCCTGGGCGTGGTCACGCGCGTCACGCCCGACGGCCAGGTCGCCTCCGAAGCCCAGGCCACCGCCCGCCGCATCGCCGACGGCGCGCCGCTGGTGGCGCGCTGGCACAAGAAGTTCATCCGCAACCTGGTGCATGGCAAGCCCCTGACCGATGCCGACCGCGACGAAGCCTTCGACTGCTTCGACAGCGAGGATTTCCGCACGGGCTACCAGGCCTTCCTAGCCAAGGCCAAACCGCAATTCAACGCCCGCTGAACCCCATGCAAGGAGGACTCATGCATAACGATACCCAGGGCGACACCCAGCGCCCCGCCGGCGCGCTTGCCGGCATGCGCGTGATCGAGCTGTCGCAGATCATGGCCGGCCCGACCTGCGGCATGATGCTGGCCGACATGGGCGCCGACGTCATCAAGGTCGAGAAGATCGACGGCGGCGACGACTCGCGCCAGTACCGCGACCCGCAGATCAACGGCATCTCGGCGCCCTACCTCATGCTCAACCGCAACAAGCGCGCCATCGCGCTGGACCTCAAGCACCCCGAGGGCAAGAAGGTCCTGCTGCGCATGATCCGCGACGCCGACGTGGTGACCGAGAACTTCCGCAAGGGCACGATGGAAAAGCTGGGCCTGGGCTACGAACGGCTGCGCCAGGAGAACCCGGGCCTGATCTATTGCGCGGTGTCGGGCTACGGCACCACCGGCCCCTATGCCGACAAGGGCGGCTTTGACCTGGTGGCGCAGGGCTTCTCCGGCCTGATGGCGATCACCGGCGAACCAGGCGGGCCACCGCTGCGCACCGGCAACTCGGTCGCGGACATCAACGCCGGCCTGCTGGCGGCCTTCGGCGTGCTGGCGGCCTACCAGCACAAGCAGCGCACCGGCGAAGGCCAGATCGTCGAAACGTCGTTGCTGGAAGCCAGCCTGCAGCAGTTGTACTGGCATGCCGCCATCTATTTCGGCAGTGGCGTGTCGCCCGGCCCCACCGGATCGGCGCACGTGCTCAGCGCGCCCTACCAGGCCTTCCCCACGGCCACCGACTGGATCATCATCGGCGGCGCCAACGAGAAGAACTGGCAACGCATCGCGCAGGCGCTGGAAAAGCCGGAGTGGGCGGAAGACCCGCGCTACGCCCGCAACCGCGACCGCATGAATAACCGCGAAGCACTGGTGGCGGAGATGTCGGCCATCCTGGAGACGCGCAGCGCGCAGGAATGGCTGGACGTTTTCGACGAGGCCGGCGTGCCCGCCGGCCCAGTGCATTCGATCGCGCAGGCGCTGTCGCATCCGCAGACGCTGGCGCGCGGCATGGTGGTGGAACAGGATCATCCGGTGGCCGGCAAGGTGCGCACCGTAGGGATGCCCGTGAAGTTGTCGGCCACGCCCGCGCAATACCACCGCGCGGCGCCCAGGCTGGGCGAAGACACCATCGCGATCCTGGGAGAGTTCGGCTATGGCCAGCGGGAAATCGACGCATTGATCGAGGCCGGCGTGGTCACGGCCGTGGACCGTGAACGCGCACCGGCTTAGAACATTTTTGGGTGAATTGCTGACGTTCGGTTTTGTGAGGCAGCGTTCTTGAGCCGCCGGCGTCCGGACTGCGGGATTCCGATGCTCGCCCCAATGGGGCTGCGCTTCGGATCCCTCCGTCCGGCCACCGGCTCACGGCATCTGCCCATGGACGGGGTCCAAAACCAACGCATTAGGCGACTGCCAGCCGAGGCGGCCCGGAGCCATCCGAAGCGCAGCCCCATTGGGGCGAGCATCGGAATGGCGCAGGGCAGCCTCGGCGGCTAAAGAACCCTGACATCCGCAAGCTCGAAGCCCTACCGCCCCGCACTTCGGTTTTGTGAGGCAGCGTTCTTGAGCCGCCGGCGTCCGGACTGCGAGATTCCGATGCTCGCCCCGGTGGGGCTGCGCTTCGGATCCCTCCGTCCGGCCACCGGCTCACGGCATCTGCCCATGAACGGCGTCCGAAACCACCCGCATTAGGCGACTGCCAGCCGAGGACCCCGGAGCCATCCGAAGCGCAGCCCCACCGGGGCGAGCATCGGAATGGCGCAGGGCAGCCTCGGCGGCTAAAGAACCCTGACATCCGCAAGCTCGACGCCCTGCCGCCCCGCCCCCAAGATCCTGCCCTACTCGGATTCACCCAGATAGGCCGCACGCACCTTGGGGTCGTGCAGCATGTCGCCGGCCGGACCGGACAGGATGATCTCGCCGGATTCCATCACGTAGCCGCGATGGCTGTTTTCCAGCGCCAGGCGCGCGTTCTGCTCGATCAGCAGAATGGTGACGCCTTCGCGGGCGATGGTGCGCACCACCTCGAAGACCTTCTCCACCATCAGCGGCGCCAGGCCCATCGAGGGCTCGTCCAGCAGCAGCAGCCTGGGGCGCGCGATCATCGCGCGGCCCATCGCCACCATCTGCTGCTCGCCGCCCGACAAGGTGCCGGCCGCCTGCTTGCGGCGCTCGGCCAGGCGCGGGAACAGCGTAAAGACGCGGTCGGTGTCCTGGCGGATCTGGGCCGCGTCGCGGCGGATGTAGGCCCCCATCGCCAGGTTTTCCTCGATGGTGAGCTGGCCGAAGATGCCCCGGCCTTCCGGCACCATGACCAGGCCGCGGCGCACCAGCTCATGCGATTTCTGGCCGCCGACGGACTGCCCGCCGTAAACCACTTCGCCGCCCGCCAGCGGCACCAGTCCGCAGATGGCGCGCAGCGTGGTGCTCTTGCCGGCGCCGTTGGCGCCGATCAGGCAGACCAGTTCGCCTTCGTCCACGCGCAGGTCGATGCCGCGCACGGCACGGATGCCGCCATAGGAGACCTGCAGGCCCCGCAATTCCAATAGGGGTTGGGATGCTGCCGTCATGCCGGGCGCTCCTGATGAATCTGCGGATCCTGCGCGGCGCCTGCGCCCAGATACGCTTCAATGACCTTGGGATCGCGCTGCACCTGGGCGGGTTTGCCCATGGCCAGCACCTTGCCGTATTCAAGCACCAGCACGCGGTCGCACAGGCCCATGACCAGCTTCATGTCGTGCTCGATCAGCAGCACGGTGACGCCATCGGCGCGGATCTTCTCGACCAGCTTGCGCAGCACCACCGTTTCCGACGCGTTCATGCCAGCCGCCGGCTCGTCCAGCGCCAGCAGCTTGGGATCGGTGGCCAGGGCGCGCGCGATCTCCAGGCGCCGCTGGTCGCCGTAGGGCAAGGAACGCGCGACGTCGTTGGCGCGGTGGCCGATGCCCACGTAGTCCAGCAACTCCTGCGCCCGCGCTTCGGTGGCGGCCTCTTCGGCCCGCGTGCCGCGCGTGCGCAGCACGGCGCCGAACACGCCCGACTTGGTGCGCATGTGGCGGCCGATCATCACGTTCTCGATCGCGCTCAGGTTGGCGAACAGCCGGATGTTCTGGAAGGTGCGCGCCAGGCCCGCGTAGGCAACTTCATGCGGCTTCTTGCCGGACATGGACTGACCATTGAAGGTGCAGCTGCCCTCTTCCGGGATGTACAGGCCGGTCAGCACGTTGAACAGCGTGGTCTTGCCCGCGCCGTTCGGGCCGATCAGGCCGTAGATCTCGCCTTGCTCGATGTCGAAGCTGACGTCCGACAAGGCCTGCAGGCCGCCGAAGCGCTTGCCCAGTCCCTGGGCTTGCAGCAGTTTGCTCATGCCGCGCCTCCCTGGGTCTTGGTCGCCAGTTCGCGCTTGCGCACCGCCGACGGCCACAGGCCGGCCGGACGGAACAGCATCACGCAGACCATGGCCAGGCCGAACAGCAACATGCGTATGCCTTCAGGATCAAGCACCACGGCGCCGAACAGCATGTGCTGCACGGGTTCCACCACCGCGCGCAGGAACTCGGGCAGCGCGGCCAGGATCAATGCGCCCAGGATCACGCCCGGGATGTGGCCCATGCCGCCCAGCACCACCATGCACAGGATGGAGATGGATTCCATCAGCGAAAAGCTCTCGGGGCTGACGAAGCCCTGCATCGAGGCGAACAAGGCGCCCGCCACGCCGCCGAAGGACGCGCCCATCGCGAACGCCAGCAGCTTGATGTTGCGGGTGTTGATGCCCATGGCCTTGGCGGCGATCTCGTCTTCGCGGATCGCTTCCCAGGCCCGACCGATGCGCGAATTCTGCAGGCGCACGCAGACCACCACGATGATCAGCGTCACCGCCAGCAGCAGGTAGTAGTACTTTTCGGGCCCCGTCACGCGGATGCCCAGCAGGCTTTCCGTGCGGCCGAAGGCAAACTCGCCGACCTTGAAGGTGTCGATGCGGTTGATGCCCTGCGGTCCGTTGGTGATGTTGATCGGCGCGTTCAGGTTGTTCAGGAAGATGCGGATGATCTCGCCGAAGCCCAGCGTCACGATGGCCAGATAGTCGCCTCGAAGCTTGAGCGTGGGCGCGCCCAGCAGCACGCCGAACAGGCAGGCCACCGCCAGCGCGATCGGCAGGATCGCCCAGAACGGCAGGTGCAGGCCGAAATGCGGCGACGCCAGCAGCGCCCAGGTGTAGGCGCCCACCGCGTAGAACGCGATGTAGCCCAGGTCCAGCAGACCGGCGAAGCCCACCACGATGTTCAGGCCCAGCGACAGCATCACGTACAGCAAGGCGAAGTTCAGGATGCGCACCCAGCTCTGGCCGGCCATGCCGATCACGAAGGGCAGCACCGCCAGCACCACGCCGATCAGCGCAATGCCGATCAGGTTGCGGGTCGAAAACCCGCTGTTTTTCAGGGTTGTGCTCATGCCCGGTCTCCCACGCGCTCGCCCAGCAAGCCGGACGGACGGAAGATCAGCACCAGCACCAGCACGAAGAACGCGAACACGTCCTGGTAATGGCTGCCGAGAAAGCCGCCGGTCAGGTCGCCGATGTAGCCGGCGCCCAGGGATTCGATGATGCCCAGCAACAGGCCGCCCGCCATGGCGCCGACCAGGTTGCCGATGCCGCCCAGCACCGCGGCCGTGAAGGCCTTCAGGCCCAGCATGAAGCCCATGGTGTATTGCGACACGCCGTAGTAGGTGGCGACCATCATGCCGGCCACGGCGGCCAGCGCCGAACCGATCAAGAACGCCGCGGAAATCACGGTGTTGATGTTCACGCCCATCAGCCCGGCCACTTCGCGGTTCTGCGCGGTGGCGCGCATCGCCGTGCCCAGGCGGGTCTTGTGCACCACGGCCAGCAGCCCGCCCATGATCAGCGCGGCGATCACCACGATGGCGATCTGCAGCGAACTGATGCGCGCGCCAGCGATCTCGAACACCTGCGGCGGCAGCACCTGCGGGAAGTTCAGATAGTTGCGGCCCCAGCTCATCATCGCCACGTTCTGCAGGATGATGGATACGCCGATGGCGGTGATCAGGGCGGCCAGGCGCGGCGCACGGCGCAGCGGCCGGTAGGCCACGCGCTCGGCGGTCCAGCCCACGGCCATGCACAGCGGCACGGACACCAGCAGGCCGACGCCCAGCACCACGAAGGCGGATGTGGAAGGATCGCCGCCCACCAGCGAAATGGCGATGGTAGTCGCCGCCATCGCACCTATCATGACGACGTCGCCATGGGCGAAGTTGATCAGCCCGATGATGCCGTACACCATGGTGTAGCCCAGGGCGACCAGGGCGTACACGCTGCCTAGCGTGACGCCGTTAATCAGTTGTTGAATGAAGATATCCATAGGGGCCGCTGAATAAGCCTGGAAAAATCGCGCGGTGGCGGCCCTCGGGCCTGCCACGGCGCCGCGCGTGGCGCGCGCCGGACGGCGCGCACGCTGCAATACGGACGGGACGCGGCTCGCAGCCGCCTTCCCGCCCCGGTCTAGCGGCCTTAGTTGGCCTGGCTGACCATCGTTTCAACCATCTCCCACTTGCCGTTCTTGACTTCGTAGATGGTGACCGAGATTTCCTTCAGGTCGCCCTTGGCGTCGTAGGAAATGTGCTCGCTGGTGGCGCCCTTGCGGTTCAGCTTGGCCAGCGCCGGCAGGTACTTCTCGGGCTTGGCCGAGCCGGCCTGCTCGATGGCGGCAATCATGTTCCACGCGCCGTCATAGGCGTAGGGCGCATACACGCCGGGGGCCTTCTTGAAGCGAGCCTGATAGCGCTGCTCGAAGTCCTTGCCCGCGGCCATCTTGTCCAGCGGCACGCCGGCCAGCGAGGCGTAGGTGCCGTCGGCGGCGTCGCCAGCCAGCTTGATGAAGGTGTCGCTGCGGGTCATTTCGCCCGAAACCAGCGGCGCCTTCAGGCCCAGGGTGGCCAATTGGCGCTTCATGGGACCGGATTGCGCGTCCAGGCCGCCGTAGAAGATGGCGTCGGGCGCGGCGCCCTTGATGTTGGTCAGGATGGCGGTGAAGTCGTTGGCCTTGTCGGTGGTGTACTCGCGGCGCACGACCTGGCCGCCGGCGGCCTTGACCGCCTTCTCGACCTCGTCGGCCAGGCCCTGGCCGTAGGCGGTGCGGTCATCGATGATCGCGACCTTCTTGGCCTTCAGGCTTTCCACCATGAACTTGCCGACCGCGGCGCCCTGCTGGGTGTCGCTGGTCATCATGCGGAAGGTGGTTTCGTAGCCCTGCTTGGTGTATTCGGGCGAGGTCGCCATGGCGATCTGGGGCAGACCGGCTTCATGGTAGACGCGCGAGGCGGGGATGGTCGTGCCCGAGTTGAAGTGGCCCAGGATGCCGACCACGTTCTGGTCGACCAGTTGCTGGGCGACCTGCACGCCGACGCGCGGATCGGCCTGGTCGTCGCGCGACACCAGCACGAACTTGGCGGTTTCGCCGTCGACCTTGATGCCCTTCTTGTTGGCTTCTTCCAGGGCCAGGTTCAGGCCGTTCTGCATGTCCTCGCCATAGTGCGATTGCGGACCGGTGAGCGGTGCGGCAAAACCGAACTTGACGTCGGCTGCCTGCGCGGAGGCGGCCATGCCGGCGGCGGCGATGCTGGCGGCGAGAAGCTTCAAAGTGGTGCGGAACTTCATGGGTATCCTCCGAATGTCGGACTTAAGACCTTGTTATACCTGAGCTTTTAACCAGGTTTTTGGTTTTTCACTACTAGCAAGTCCGATGTAGCGGGAGCTTGCGCATGCATGTTCTGCAAAATCCGGAAGCCGGGTTGCGACTTCCGAATTCGAGGTGCGACCGGATTTTGCTTCCAGTGCAACCTCGGCCGATATTGGAGATAACCCTTGGATGCCCAAGGGTTGCCCTACATCTGGCTCAACCTATGGTCATGAGGCTGGCGTTGCCGCCCGCCGCCGCTGTATTGACGCTGACGGAACGCTCCGCCAGCAGGCGCTCCGGCACGTAGCCGGCGCCCGCCGCAATCGCGTCGGGCGTCAGGCCATGGACCGACAGGATGGCGCCCGGACGCTGCGCGATGCGCTGGTTCAGCGCCTGCAGCGCGTCGCCATCGCCCTCGAACAGCACGGCCTGGTAATCCGCCTGGTCGACCTCGTCGTCGGCCAGGATGCCCGCCTGCTCCTGCTGGCCGGCGTCCAGCGAGGCCAGCAGCGCCTGCGCCGCCGGCGTGTCCGCGAACCAGGCATGGTTGCCCGTCAGCCTGGCGACCGACCACTGCGCCCGCGCGCCGGCCTCGGTGGCGGCCACGCAATACACCGCGCCGCGCGGCTCGACCACATAGGTGTTGGTCTCGCCGGTCGGCCCTGGCAGCGCAATGCGCTGCGGCAGCGCCGCCGCGGCGTCCAGCGCCGGCGGCAGGCCCGCCGGACGCGTGCCCAGCAGGCGGTACATATAGAGCGGACCGCCGGCCTTGGGACCGGTGCCGGACAAGCCTTCGCCGCCGAAGGGCTGCACGCCCACCACCGCGCCCACGATGTTGCGGTTGACGTAGACGTTGCCCGCATGGACCTGGCCGGTCACGTGCGCGATGGTTTCGTCGATGCGGGTGTGCACGCCGAAGGTCAGGCCGTAGCCGGTGCCGTTGATGGCGTCCAGCAAGGCGTCGAGCTCGTCGCGCTTGTAGCGCACCACGTGCAGCACGGGCCCGAACACTTCGCGCGTCAATTCGTTGACGCTGTCGATCTCGATGATGGTCGGCGGCACGAAGGTGCCATGGCGGCATTCGCCATTGAGTTCGACCTGGTCCACGCGATGGCCCGCGGTGCGCATCGTTTCAATGTGCCGCTGGATGCCATTGCGCGCTTCCGTGTCGATCACGGGACCCACGTCCACCGCCAGGCGGTCGGGGTTGCCCACGCTCAGTTCGCGCATGGCGCCGCGCAGCATCGTCAGCACGTGGTCGGCATTGTCTTCCTGCACGCACAGCACGCGCAGCGCCGAACAACGCTGGCCCGCCGAGTCGAAGGCGGAGGTCAGCACGTCGAACACGACCTGCTCGGACAGGGCCGAGGAATCCACCACCATGGCGTTCTGGCCGCCCGTCTCGGCGATCAGCGGAATGGTGTGGCCGGCGTCGTCCAGGCGGTCCGCCAGGGTGCGCGCGATGATGCGCGCCACGTCGGTGGAGCCGGTGAACATCACGCCGCGCACGCTGGGGCTTGCGACCAGCTGCGCGCCCACGGTTTCACCGCGGCCCGGCAGCAGTTGCACGGCACCGGCGGGCACGCCCGCGGCACGCAGGATGGCCACGGCTTGCGCGGCGATCAGCGGGGTCTGTTCGGCGGGCTTGGCCACCACCGTGTTGCCGGCGGCCAGTGCGGCCGCGACCTGGCCGGTGAAGATGGCCAGCGGAAAGTTCCAAGGGCTGATGCACAGCACGGTGCCCAGCGGGCGGTGCGTGTCGTTGCTGAATTCGGTTTCGGCCTGGTCCGCGTAGTAACGCAGGAAGTCCACGGCCTCGCGCACCTCGGCGATGGCGTTGGGCAGCGATTTGCCGGCTTCGCGCACGATCAGGCCCAGCAAGGTCTGCATCTGCTCTTCCAGCAACTGCGCGGCGCGGCGCAAGCACTGGGCGCGCTCCGCCACCGGCGTGGATTGCCAGATCGGAGCGGCATTGGCGGCGGCGCGCAGCGCGGCCTCGACCTCGTCCGTCTGCGCCTCGACGACGTGACCCACCACATCGCGCAGGTTGGCCGGATTACGGACTTCCATGGCCCGGGCGGCATCCCAGCCTTCGATGCCTTCGCCCAACATGGGCCCGGCGCGCCACGGCATGCCGGCGCTGGCCAGCAGGGCCGCGGACAGCGAACCCAGGCGATGCTCGTTGCTCAGGTCCAGGCCGGCCGAGTTGGCGCGGGCGCCCTCCTGCGGATCGCCATAGAGTTCGCGCGGCAGCGGGATCTTCTCGTGCGGCGCGCCCAGCGGGACGATGCGAGCGGCGGCTTCGACAGGGTCAGCCACCAGCTGTTCGACGGGAATGGTCTCATCGCCGATCAGGTTCACGAACGAGGTATTGGCGCCGTTTTCCAACAAGCGGCGCACCAGGTAGGCCAGCAGCGTTTCATGCGTGCCGACCGGCGCGTAGATGCGGCACGGACGGTTGAGCTTGCCCTGGGACAACGCGCCCACGACCTCGTCGTACAACGGTTCGCCCATGCCGTGCAGGCACTGGAATTCGTACTGGCCCGGGTAATAGTTCTGGCCCGCCAACTGGTAGATCGCGGACACGGTGTAGGCATTGTGCGTGGCGAACTGCGGGAACACCGCTTCCGGCGCGCCCAGCAGCTTGCGGGCGCAGGCCAGGTAGGCCACGTCCGTGTAGACCTTGCGGGTATAGACTGGATAGCCTTCCAGGCCGTCGACCTGGGCGCGCTTGATCTCACTGTCCCAGTACGCGCCCTTGACCAGGCGCACCATCACGCGATGCCGGCTGCGGCGGGCCAGGTCGATCACGTAATCGATCACGAAGGGAGCCCGCTTCTGGTAGGCCTGGATGACGAAACCGATGCCGTTCCAGCCGTCCAGCTCGGGCTCGAAACAGAGCGCCTCCAGCAGGTCCAGCGAGATTTCCAGGCGGTCGGCTTCCTCGGCGTCGATGTTCAGGCCAATGTCGTAGCTGCGCGCCAGCACCGTCAGTGCCTTCACGCGCGGCAGCAGTTCGGCCATGACGCGTTCGCGCTGGCCGCGCGAATAACGCGGATGCAACGCCGACAGCTTGATCGAGATGCCCGGACCTTCGTAGATGCCGCGGCCGGCCGCGGCCTTGCCGATGGCGTGGATGGCCTGCTCGTACGAGGCGTAATAACGGTCGGCGTCCTCGGCCGTGGTCGCGGCCTCGCCCAACATGTCGTACGAGTAGCGAAAGCCCCGGGCTTCCATCTTGCGGTTGTTGGCCAGGGCTTCGGAAATGGTCTGGCCCGACACGAACTGTTCGCCCATCATGCGCATGGCCATGTTCACGCCCTTGCGCACCAGCGGTTCGCCACCCTTGCCGATCAGGCGGGTCAGCGCCTTGGACAGCGACTGCTCGCTGCTCACGGCCACCAGCTTGCCCGTGATCATCAGCCCCCAGGTGGCGGCGTTGACGAACAGGGACTGCGAGCCGCCCATGTGCGACTTCCAGTCGCCGCGGGCGACCTTGTCGCGGATCAGCGCGTCGCGCGTGGCGCGGTCGGGGATACGCAGCAGCGCTTCGGCCAGGCACATCAGCGCCACGCCTTCCTGGCTGGACAGCGAAAACTCCTGGATCAGCCCTTCGACCCCGCCGCCGCTGCGCTTGCCGCGCAGCTTCCTGACCAGGTCGGCGGCCATGGCGTGGATCTTTTCCAGATTGGGCATGCGGGCCTGGCCCAGCAGCAGCGGCACGCACTCGGGCTCGGGACGGCGGTAGGCGGCGGTGATGGCCGCGCGCAGCACCGACTGCGGCTGCACGTCCTGGCCGAACTCGTAGAACGGCGGCGTGGGCGCCGAATGGCCCTCGCCCGCCTCGTCCTCGCCGCTCGCATCCATGCCCAGGTGGGACATCTCGGCGGGCAGGTGGCCGCGCTCGATCTTGTCCAGGTAGGAAAGGATCGCCTGCTTGTGCAGCCAGTGCGGCGTGCAGTTGAGCTTTTGCGCGGCGGCCTTCAGCCGGTCGCGGAGCGCGTCGTCGACTTTAACGCCTAGGGTCGTGCTGGCCATAAGAGATTGCTTCCTGTCGCATGGCAAAGGTAGTACCGGGTCCGGACGGGACCCAGCATCGGTAGGACCGTATGCTAGACAGGTTGCAACTTTGTTTGCACTATGGTTAACCCTAGGTTAACCATTTGAGATCAAGCGGATTTTCCACCGCGCATCCAGGGCCAGTGCCAGCCCCCCCCCTTCGCATGGACAGCCCTTAGTCCTTGAGCGCCGCGCAGCCCAGCATCTGGACCGAGGCCGATCCGGCCGGGGATTGCCCACGGATGGCCGAGGCCATGGCGCCGGCCAGGCTGACCACGGCGCGCTGCTGCGCGGCGATCATGGCAGGCACGCCCTCTTCCGTCACCGATTCCGTCACCACGCTGCGGCACAGCAGGCCGGAACCCTTCATGTTGACCGGCCGCACGCGCCAGGTCGCATCCAGTTGGGCCATGCGGCCCGGCTCCAGCTCAAACCGCTGCACATCGGTCTGCACGCGCCAGACCGCGGCGCCGGGACCCGGCTTGACCAGTTGCACGTCCAGCGCGCCCAGTTCGCGCTTCAGCGCATCCGACAGCGCGCCGCGCAGTTCGTCGCCTAGCGGCGAGCTCCAGCGCTCGGAATACAGCGCGGACAAGCTGCCCTCGCCGGTGCGCACCATCAGCTGGGGCTGATCCGCCTGCGTCGAAATATTGACCGGCTGCACCTCGATCAGGAAGCTGGCCGGCGCCACGGCGCCGCCCGGAGCCTGGACCGCCGGCGCCTGCAAGGTGTGATAGTGCACCGGCGAGGACGCTCCGCAGCCGGCCAGCGCGGCCGACAATGCCAGCAAGGACAGGACCGGGCGCAAGCGCGGCGTCAGCCGGCCCGTGGATCGCGACTGCTCGGAACTCGGGTTCGCCAGGCGGGCGCGGGGGGATGGGCGTCTATTCATGGGGTTCAGTTCCTGACAGGACCGGCGCCGGGGATCGGGTCTGGGCCGCGGCCGCGCAGCAAGGCCTCGGGATTGGCTTGCAGGAAGTCGGCCAGGGCGCGCAGCGACCGAGCCGCGCGGCCCAGTTCCTGCATCGCCTTCTCCGTATTCACCGGCAAGGAAGCATCGGATGCCAGCAGCGCGTTGACCTGCGCCATGGATTCCTTGGCCTGCTTGAGCATGTTCTGCGCTTCAGGCGCGACCTGCTTGTCCAGCCGGTTCATCAGCTTGGAGGTGCTGGCCAGCGTGGTGCGCAGGTCCTCGCCGATCTTGTCGAACGGAATCTTTTCGATCTTGGCGACGATGTTGCTGATCTGCTGCTGCAGCTGATCCAGGTTGCCCGGCACCGTCGGGATCATGGCGGGATCCGACATCTTGAAGTCGACCGGCTTGGCGTTGGGGAAGTCGTCCAACGCCACGTACAGCTGGCCGGTCAGCAGGTTGGCGGTGCGCAACTGCGCGCGCAGGCCGTGCTTGATCATCCCGCCCAGCAAGCGGTTGCCCGCAACATCGCCGTCCTTGGCGGCGCGATCGCGCACTTCGTCGAACACGCGGCCCAGGCGCTCCGGATACAGGGTGGCATCCACCAGCGAGTAGAAGCGCTTGGCGACCGGATCGAAGTCCATGTTGATCTGCGTGACGTTGCCCAGCGTGATGCCGCTGAAGTCGATCGGCGCGCCCACCGTCAGGCCGCGGATGGACTGGTCAAAGCGCATGCGGATCGGGAAGGCCTCGCCGTCCGGATTGGCCTTGGCGGCCGACTCGGTCGCGTACAGGTCGAACTGGGCGTCGGCTTGCGCCGGCTTGCCGGCGTCGCGCGCGCTGATGACCGGTTCGAAGGCGACTCCGCCCACCGCCATCGACACCAGCGACTGCGTGCGCACCTTGAGGCCGTCCGCATTGACGCTGAAGTCGACCCCGCTGGCGTTCCAGAAGCGCGTGCCCTGAGTCACGAACTTGTCGTTGGGCGCATCCACAAACACCTCGACATTGACGGCCTTGCCGGTTTCGTCGAGCGCGTAGCCAATCACGCGGCCCACGTTGATGCGCCGGAAATACACGGGCGAACCGATATCCAGGGAACCCAGGTCGGACGCCTTAAGCTTGAAGCGCTTGCCGGCGCGGTCATGCGTGACCGCGGGCGGCACTTCCATCCCTTCGAAATGCAGTTTGGTGGCTTTCTTGGAATTGTCCTTGCCTTCGGCCGCGTCCACGCCGATATAGGCGCCGGACAATAGCGTGCCCAGGCCGGATACGCCGCTCACGTCCAAACGCGGGCGCACCACCCAGAAGTTGGTGCCTTCGCGCGCCAGGTCGGAAACGTCCTTGGACAGCTCCGCCTGCACCACCACCTTGGTACGGTCTTCGTTGAAGCCGATGGACCTCACGGTGCCGATATTGACGTCCTTGTAGCGCAGCTGGGTCTTGCCGACTTCCAGGCCTTCGGCGGTGTTGAATGAAATGGAGATGTCGGGACCGGCCTGCATCCAGGTCCGCACGACCAGCGACAGGCCCATCAGGGCCGCCACGATGGGCACCAGCCAGATCCATGAAATCCGGCTCTTCTTCTTGCGCGAGATCGCGGGTGAGGCGAACTTCTCTTCACCGGATCCGGGTGCTTGCTCGGACATCTACTCTTCCTTGTTCGTGGACGGAAACCGCGACGCTTCCTAGCCCATTTCCTTGCCGGCAACAGGCGCCGGCTGGCGCCCGCCCGCCACCGGTGGCGATTCTATTTCACTTTGGCCTTCAAGGTCCCAACTGCGGCGCAGGTCGAAACTCATGGCGGACAGCATGGTCAGGATCACGGTCACCCCGAAGGCCGCCGCGCCCGCGCCGGCGCTGATCTCCATCAAGCCCTGGAAGTCCGCCAGCGCCGCCAGCAATATAACGACAAAAACGTCCAGCATCGACCATTGGCCGATGAACTCAACCATTTGATACAAGCGCGTGCGCGGGCGCAGGTTGGTGGTGCTGCGCCATTGCTCCGTCAAGAGCAGCAGGATGAGCGCCAACAGCTTGGTCAGCGGCACCGCCACGCTGGCGATGAAGACGATCAGGGCGATATCCCAGGAGCCCATTTCCCAAAGCTCGACCACGCCGCCCAGAATGGTATGGGCGCTGTCGCCCAACACGGAACGGACCTGCATCACCGGCAGCACGTTGGCGGGTATGTAGAACACCACGGCCGCCAGCAGCAGCGCCCAGGTGCGCGCCAGATGGTCGGGCTTGCGGTGGTGCACCACGGCCTCGCAACGCACACAGTGGTGCTCTTCTTCCGGGTCGGCGGCGTGCGGCACGGCCTGCACCTGGCCGCAAACATGGCATCCGGTCAGGACGCTGTCCGGCCCGGCTTGCGGCACATGCACCGGCACCACGCCCACCGTCTCGGCATAACGCCACAGCACGTGGGGCGACAGGCGCCCCAGCATGGTCAGCAGTATGGTGAGCAGGCCGAACGCGCCCAGCCCGATGCCGGGCGCCACCGCCGCCATGCCGGCCAGCTTCACCACCGCCACCAGCACGCCCAAGAGGAACACCGGAATCATGCACCAGGGCCGCAACACGCCCAACAGGCGCATCGCGGTACGAAAGCCCACGGGCTCGCGGCCGCGCGACAGCGGTCCCAGCACCCACAGCAGCACGGTGAGCTGCAGCATCGGCAGCGCGAAACCGGCCATGCCCGTCATGATGGCGACGACCCAGTGGTCCTGGCGCCAGGTGATGGCAATGGCGTCCAGCAGGGATGCCTGCTGCGTCATGCCCTGCACGGCCATGGAGGCCACGGGATAGGCGTTGGCCACCCCGAACACGATGAGGGCGGAAATGGCGAGCGCCAGCCAATTGGACAAAGTAAGCCCGCTGTAGCGCCACAAGGTGGCACCGCAGCGGGCGCAATTGGCGGTCTCTCCAGGTTCAAGCTGATGCCGGCGATAGATGCTCGCGCAGTGTTCGCACTCGATCAGCGGCTGGCGGTCCGCAGTCATTGAGAGCCTTAATCGACCAGTTCGACTTCCTGTTTGTCAGGCGCATCCGACGAGGGCGGCTTGCCGTTCTCGTCGAAGTCCAGTTTGACCTTGCCCTCCTCGTCCAGATCCACGGTCACCGTGCCGCCGTCGACCAGCTTGCCGAACAGCAGCTCGTCAGCCAGCGCGCGGCGGATGGTGTCCTGGATGAGGCGCTGCATGGGGCGCGCGCCCATGAGCGGATCGAACCCTTCCTTGGCGAGATGCTCCCGCAGACCCGTGGTGAAGATGGCTTCCACGCGACGCTCGTGCAGTTGGTCTTCCAGTTGCATGAGGAACTTGTCCACCACGCGCAGGATGATTTCGCGGTCCAGCGGCGCGAACGGGATGATCGCGTCCAGGCGGTTGCGGAACTCGGGCGTGAACATGCGGCGGATTTCCGCCATTTCGTCGCCCACCACGCGCGAATTCGCAAAGCCGATGGACGGACGGTTCAAGGTTTCGGCGCCCGCGTTGGTCGTCATGATGACGATGACATTGCGGAAGTCCGCCTTGCGGCCGTTGTTGTCGGTCAGCGTGCCGTGGTCCATGACCTGCAGCAGGATGTTGAACACATCCGGGTGCGCCTTTTCGATTTCATCGAGCAGCAGCACGCAGTGCGGCTGCTTGGTGATGGCCTCGGTCAGCAGGCCGCCCTGGTCGAAACCGACGTAGCCCGGAGGCGCGCCGATCAGGCGCGACACCGCGTGCCGCTCCATGTATTCCGACATGTCAAAGCGCAGCAGCTCCACGCCCAGCGTGAAAGCCAGCTGGCGGGCGACCTCGGTCTTGCCCACGCCGGTGGGTCCGGAGAACAGGAAGGCGCCTATCGGCTTTTCCGGCTTGCCCAGGCCCGAGCGCGCCATCTTGATGGCGGCGGACAGCGCTTCGATGGCGTTGTCCTGACCGAAGACCACGGTCTTCAGGTCGCGGTCCAGCGTCGCGAGCTTGCTGCGGTCGTCGTTGGAGACGGACTGCGGCGGGATGCGCGCGATCTTGGACACGATGTTTTCGATGTCCACCTTGCCGATTACCTTCTTCTGGCGCGAACGCGGCAACAGGCGCTGCGCGGCGCCAGCCTCGTCGATCACGTCGATGGCCTTGTCCGGCAGATGGCGGTCATTGATGAAGCGCGCCGACAGCTCGGCCGCGGCCGACAAGGCGGCGGCCGAGTAGCGCACGCTGTGGTGCTCTTCGAAGCGGCTCTTCAGGCCGCGCAGGATCTGCACGGTCTGTTCGACGCTGGGTTCGGGCACGTCGATCTTCTGGAAGCGGCGCGACAGCGCGTGGTCTTTTTCAAAGACGCCGCGGTATTCGTTGTAGGTGGTCGCGCCGATGCACTTGAGTTGCCCGGACGACAAGGCCGGCTTCAAGAGATTGGACGCGTCCAGCGTGCCGCCCGAGGCCGAACCGGCGCCGATCAGGGTATGGATTTCGTCGATGAACAGGATCGCGTCGGGGTTGCCGCGGATCTGCTTGAGCACGCCCTTCAGGCGCTGTTCAAAATCGCCACGGTACTTGGTGCCCGCCAGCAAGGCGCCCATGTCCAGCGAAAAGACCTGGGCGGCCTGCAGGATTTCAGGCACTTCGCCGCGCGTGATGCGCCAGGCCAGGCCTTCGGCGATGGCGGTCTTGCCCACGCCGGCCTCGCCGACCAGCAGCGGGTTGTTCTTGCGGCGGCGGCACAGCACCTGGATCACGCGTTCGACTTCGTGTTCGCGCCCGATGAGGGGATCGATACGGCCCGCCAGCGCGGCGGCGTTCAGGTCGGTGGCGTACTGGTCCAGCGGCGACTGACGCGATTCGCCCTGTTCTTCACCATTGGTCTGCTGCTCTTTCTGCACGGCGGCGGACTCCACCTGGGGCTGTTTGGTAATGCCATGCGACAGAAAATTGACGACGTCCAGCCGCGTCACGCCCTGCTGTTGCAGGTAGTACACAGCGTGCGAATCCTTTTCGCCGAAAATGGCCACGAGCACGTTGGCGCCGGTGACCGGTTTCTTGCCGGTGCCGCCCGCCGAGACATGCATGATGGCGCGCTGGATCACGCGCTGGAAACCCAGCGTGGGCTGCGTGTCGACCTCGGCGCCGCTCGGGATCACCGGGGTGTTCTCCGAAACGAACTGGCGCAGATTGCGGCGCAGGTCGTCCAGGTTCGCGGCGCAGGCGCGCAGCACTTCAACGGCCGAAGCGTTGTCGAGCAACGCCAGCAGCAGATGCTCGACGGTAATAAATTCATGCCGGGCCGAACGGGCCTCGACGAAAGCCATATGCAGGCTGACTTCAAGCTCTTGAGAAATCACGCTTCCTCCGTAACGCATCGAAGCGGGCAAATACACGATTCATATTCTATGCCGATCATGGCGTAACGCCAGAGATTTCAAAAACCACTCTGTCGTGGCGGCCTTGCGCATCCATGACGGTAAGCGTATATCGGCCGTCCATGGCCAGCACTAATTTAAACGGATGACCCGACGCGCCATGGCCAACCACGCGCCCGTCCAGCATCCACCATACTTCGCCTTCTGTTCCCTGCACATCCACATCCAGCGCCACTTCACGCCCACCCGGCACGGGCCGCAGCACCGAGCCGCTGGCCACGCCGCCCAGACGCAACGGTCCAAGCGAGGCGTCGGCGTAGCCGGCAAAAGACGGCGGCGCCGTTTCATTCAACACCCAGGCCGCGCGCTGCTCCGGACATTCGCCGGACGGCACGCTGCCGAGCTTGTAACCCAGTGGCCAGCATGTCACCGCGGCCTGCACCGTTTCGGGCCTGACGCGGACCTGCTGGGCGCCTTCGGGCAAAGCCGCCACGATATCCTGCAGCAGCGGCGCCGCCACGTTGGCGCCGAAAAATCCAGGGTTGGGCGTACCGTCCGGACGGCCGACCCAGACGCCCATCGTCCACCTGTCGGTCACTCCGACAGCCCAGGCATCCCGGAATCCGAAACTTGTCCCGGTTTTCCAGGCCAGTTGCCGCGCCGGACTGCCTGACTGATAGAACGGCCGGTCAGGATGGCCGCCGCTCTCCAGGATGTCACGGACGATCCAGGCCGCCCCAGGGCTCATCATACGGGACTCGACCCGCGCCTGCTCCGGCCGCAAACGGGGCCGCCCGGAGACGCCACCACGGGCCAAGGCCCGGTAAGCGCCCACCAGTTCTTCCAATGTGGTGCCGCCCCCGCCCAAAATCAAGCTCAAATTCGGTTCCGCGCCCGCGGGCAATCGTAACCGCACCCCGCCGGCCAGCATGACCGAGGCGAAACTGCTGGGCCCGACGCGGTCCAACAGGTCCACGGCCGGCACGTTGAGCGAGCGCTGCAAGGCCTGCGCCACGCTGATCGGGCCGGCGAATGCGGCCTGGAAATTGCCCGGCGCGTAGCCGCCGAACGACATCGGCGCGTCGATCAGCAGGCTTTCGGAGTGGATCAGGCCCTCGTCGAGCGCCTGCGCATACAGGAACGGCTTGAGCGTGGAGCCCGGCGAACGCACGCCACGCACCATGTCCACGTGAGCGGCCCGGCTTTCGTCGGAGAAATCGGCGGAGCCGGCGTAGGCCTTGACCTCCAGCGTATCGTTGTCCATTACCAACACGGCCATCGACACCTTGGGCGGCAGGCCGTCCACCCGGTCCTGCAACATGCGCTCCACCGCCGCCTGCATGTCCGCGTCCAGGGTGGACGTGACCACGGCGGGCCGCTCGCCAGGGCGCCGGCCCGCCGTGCGCTGGCTGCCCGCTTCCTGCAGCAGCCGCTGCGCGGCCAGGGGCGCCAGCCAGCGCGCCCGCAGCGGCGGCGCGACCACGTTCTCGATCTTGGCGTCGGCCACTTCGGCCGGGGTCCAGCGGCCCAGTTCGACCATGCGGTCCAGCACCTTGTCGCGGGCGGCCTGCGCGGCCCCGGGATGGCGGTCCGGACGCAGGCGCGACGGCGCTTGCGGCAAGGCCGTCAGCATCGCCGCTTCGGCCGGGCTCAGGTCGCGCGCCGGCTTGCCCAGCCACAGGCGCGAGCCCATTTCCACGCCTTCCACGATGCCGCCCATGGGCGCGTGGGTCAGGTACAGCGACAGGATCTCGTCCTTGCTGTAGTGCATTTCCAGCTGGATGGCGCGCCAGGCCTGCCGCAGCTTCGCCGACATCGAGCGTGAAGGCTTGCCGGCCAGATCCGGATCGATCAGCCGCGCGACCTGCATGGTCAGGGTGGAGCCGCCCGACACGATGCGGCGGTTGGTGGCCCACTGCCAGCCGGCGCGCGCCATCGCCACCGGATTGACGCCCGGATGCCAGTAAAACCAGCGGTCCTCGTAGGTCAGCAGCGTTTCCAGATAGCGCTCGGACACCTGGCCGGGCTTGACCGGATAGCGCCAGATGCCGTCGCGGCTGGGATAGTTGCGCAGCGGCGTGCCGTCGGCGGCCACGACGACGGCGGCGCCGCCCGAATCCACGGGCGGCAAGGGATAGAGGCGGTCCAGCGTGAATAACAACGCGGCCAGCGCAAACAAGGCGCTGGCCGCGAAGATTCCTCGCCGCCGCCAGCGGCGGGCGCGCGAGGCGCCCGCCACGGGGGTGGCGGCGGGGTTCAAGGACGCTTGGCGCCGCGGTCGCGGATCTCTACCGTGCTCCATTGCTCGCCTACGCCCCGGATTTCAGGCCGGTACATGTCTTCGGCCACCGTCGACGGCACCGCGTAGCGGCCCGGCGTCACGACGCGCACCAGATAGAACACGTCCACCTTGCCGCGTCCCAGCGACACCGCGGCCACATAGCGGTCGTCGCGGAACTCGCGGTGCTTGATGTTGGGATCGGACATGGCTTCGGCCACGCGGCGTCCGCCGATCGTCCATTCCTGCATCTCGGGGCTTTGCGACAGGTTCAGGTTTTCGACTTCAAAACCCGCCGGCACGCGGTCCACCAGCAAACCATCCGGAATGTTCTGGTTGGCGCTGGCCTGCACCCACACCACCAGCATGTCGCCGGTCTGCAGGCTGCCGCCATCCCACGGACGGCCGTCAGGACGGTACCAGCCGCGCTTGAGCTGGATGACGTCGCTGCGCGGCGCGGGCACGGTGGTCGGGCTGCCCTGGATGTCGTATTCGACGAACAGGGACTGGTTGCCGCTATTCAGCAGCTGCGCGCCGGCCAGATCGGCCGCCGACAACGACACGGTCTGGTCGCTGGTGCCGCCGGCGAGCGGCTTGCTGACGCCGTTGACGGTCAGCGTGGCGGACCAGGGCGTGGCCTTGTCGCCGCCCAGGGCGCGGGCGGCCAGCAACAGCGACATCTGCTCCTGCGTCGACAGGTACGAGCGGTTGCCCAGGCGGCCGGCCAACTGCGTCAGCAGGTTGTCCAGGCGCTCGTGGCGCAGCTCGTACTTGTCGGCGATCGCGAAGGCCAGCGCGTAGTCACGCACGCCGCTGCCGTAGTCGCCCAGCCATTCGTCGTAGTAGCTGGAATTGCGGCGGGTGTTGATGCCGTACTCGCGCACCACGGCCTGCTCGAGCGCGCTCTTCATGCGCCCTTCGTCGCCCATGAGCTTGAACGCGGCCGCCAGCTGGATCAGCGGCAGCGGCGAGCGGGCACGCTCCTGGTAGTTGTCGTACAGCTGGCGCACCGTGGACAGCGGCGCCTTCTTGTCGCGCGCCAGCGCCAACGCGGCAGTGGCCAGGCCGGCGAAGCGGCGATGGTCTTCGCGCAGGATGCTGAGGTCGCCGGAATCGTAGCGTCCGGATTCGACGCTGCGCTTCAGGTTGGGCGACCAGATGCCGAACGCGCCGGAACTCTGCTGCACCTGCTCCAGCAGCCACTGGCGCGAACGGTCCAGCGATGCCTCGGGCACTTCGAAACCATTGTCGCGGGCGTCCTGCATGAAGCCGACGGCATAGGCCGTCAGCCATACGTCGCGCGAGGACGAGCTGCTCCACAGGTTGTACGAACCGACGGCGTTGCGCATGCCCGCCAGGCGGCCGATCGCGCCGGCCACCTTGGCGTCGCGCTCCGCCTTGGTGCGCGGCTTGAGGCCGAACTGCTTGGCCGCGGCCTCATCCAGCATGACCCACGGCAGCGTCGCGCTGATGGTCTGCTCGGTGCAGCCGTAGGGGTAGTTGAGCAGCCCTTCGACCAGGCGGTTGACGTTGATCGGCGGACGGTTCGAGACCGTCATGCTGACCGTGGTCGAGTCCGGGTAATAGGAAGCCACCCACGACGCCTGCGGGGAATTGGATTCGCCCGGGTTCAGGCGCAGGCGGCGCACCTGGCGCTCGGCCGCGTAGGCCGGTTGCACCTGCAGCACGGATTCGCGCACGATGTGCACGGGCTTGCCGCCGCCCTGCCCGTCGACGGTCAGGCGCATCAGGCCCAGGCCGTAGGAACCGGTGGTGGTGGCGGTGAAGCGCAACGTGGTGCGCTGCTTGTCCTTCAAGGTCACGGTCTTGACGCCGTCGACGATGGCCAGCGGGTCCAGCGCTTCCAGCTTGACCGTCACCTTCTGCTCGGCGCCGCTCAGGTTGGTCACGTCCAGCGCAATCGCGGCCTGGTCGCCCGGGGTGATGAAGCGCGGCGTATTCAGCTCGGCGACGATGGGCGCGGCCACCACCATTTCGGTGTCGGTGCTGCCGTAGTTGTCGGGCGTGAAGGCCACGGCCATCAGGCGCAGCGTGCCGTTGAAATCGGGCAGGTCCAGCGGGATGTCCGCCTCGCCCTGCTCGTTCAGCGTCACCGCGCCGGAGAACAGGTCCACCAGCTTGACCTTCTTGGGCAGGCTCTTGCTGTCGCCGCGCATGGCGGCGTCGCCGCCCCACTTCAGCTTGCCCTTGGTGCCGTCCATCTTCTCGATCAGCTTGCCGTACATGTCCAGCAATTCGGGCGCGTAGCGGTGCTTGCCGAAGAAGTAGTCCAGCGGATCGGGGGTCTTGTACTGGTTGATGTTCAAGATGCCCACGTCCACCGCCGACAGGGTCACGGTGGCCTGCTTGCCCTGGGCGCCGTCGACCTTGACGCGCACGGTCGCCTTGGTCTCGGGCACCGCCTTGGGCGGCGCCGTCAGCGTCACGTCCAGCTTGCGGTCGGCGCTGGCGATCGGCAGGAAGGTCAGGCCCAGCGCGCGCGCCGGCGTCACGCGGTCGCCCTCGCTGCCGGGACGGAACACGGCGGCGGCGATGTACAGGTCGTGGCGCTTCCAGCTCTTGTCGACCGGAATCTCGACCTGCGTGCCGGTCGCTTTCACGGCCACCCAGGTGGACCACAGCATGCGATCGCCTTCCACGGTGATCAGCGCCTGGCCGTCATGCGGCGGCGTCAGGGTCAGCTTGACGGTGTCGCCGGGCTTGGCCGGCACGCCTTCGAGCTTCATCTGCACGCGGTCGGGACGATTGCCCATGGAATCGGCGTCCTGCGCGTTCCAGCCCGCATAGAAGCGGTAGCGCAGGGTCTGGCCCGTCTCAGGGTCGGCGATTTCGAGGCGGTAGCGGCCCCACTTCACGGGCACGGTCAGCTGGGCGCGGTCGTTCAGCGCGATCTCGCGCGAATCCAGCAATTCCTCGGTTTCGGTGTAGCCGCTGTTCCAGCCGCGCTGGTCGTCGAAACGCCAGTAGTACTGGCGATCTTCGCGGTACAGGCGCATCTGCGCCTGCGCCAGCGGCGCGATCTTGCCCTGCGCGTCCACGCGCAGCACTTCAAAGCCGGCGGGCGCGCCTTCGCGAGCCACGTCGCCGTCGAACTGCGGACGCACGGCGATCAGGCGGTCGGCGGGCCAGACGCTGCGCTCGATCGAGCGCACCACCGGGCGGCCGCCGGATTCCAGCAGGCTGGCCGACACCCGCACCTTCATCGGCGAACGCGTGCCGCCGGTGCGCGGATCGACCTCGAGCTGGCCGTGGCCCTTGTCGTCCAGGGCCGTTTCGGGCAATTCCTCGAAATGGCGGCGGGCGTCGTCGGCCACGTCGCCGAAGATGAAGCCGGGCCATTGCTGCGGTAGCGCAAAACGGTCGCGCTTGACCTGGAAGCTGGACAGCAGACGGTTGCCGGCCGCGGGCGCGCCGTAAAGATAGTCGCCCTGCACGTCCACGGTCAGCGTTTCCTCCGGCGACAGCACTTCTTGGTCGGAGGTCAGCGCCATCTTCATGCGTTCGGGCAGGAATTCCTCGACCTGGAACTTCCAGGACGCGTCCGGCGCACGCGATGCCGGGTCCACGCGCAATTCCAGCAGCCAGGTGCCGGTCTGCGCGTCCAGCGGCAGATCGATGCTGCGCTCGATGTAGCCAGGCAGATCCTTCTTGGGCTGCCACAGGGTGCTCAGCACCGTGCGGCCGTCGGGGCGCTTGATGGTGGCGGTCAGGGGCGACGGCGCCAGCATGCGGCCGTCCAGATCGCGCGGCAGGACCGACACGTTGAAGGTTTCGCCGGGGCGGTACAGATTGCGGCCGGCATAGACGAACAGGTTGTTGGGGCGCGAAACGTGGCCGCCGATGTCGAATTCGGACAGGTCCAGGGCGGGTTCGCCCAGGGCCAGCACCGTCATTTCCTTGTCGCGCGAGGCGCGGATGACGCGCGCATTGGCGAAGCTGCCGTCAAAGCGGACATGCCCCTGGCCATCGGCCGCGGCCTTGGCCAGCGACTTGCCGGCGCCGTCCACCAGTTCGAACACGGCGCCCGAGATGGCGGTGCCGCTCTTGAGGGACACGGAATAGGCCTCGATGCGGTCGCTGTAGCGGCGCGCGTGCAGGCCGATGTCGCTGACGTAGAAATACGTCACCTGGTACTCGTAGCGGAAACGGCCGGGCTGGCTCATCACCGCGATGTAGATGCCGGGCTCCTGCAATTCCTTGACGCCTTCGACCGGCAGGAACGTGACATGGCGGCGGTTGGGCTTGTCGTCGGTGACGAAGCGGCCTTGATAGACGCTGGTCGTCAGCGAATTCAGGCGGTCCAGGTCCCAATTGCTGACCGAGCCCTTCAAGCTGCGATTGTCGGAATAGCGCCAGTTGTCTTCTTCGTCGCCGCTGCTGTCTTCCTCTTCGCCCGAGCCCGTGCTGCGGCCGATGCCCAGCACGGTGTCGAACAGTTCGGGCACGCGCTCCGGCGATACGCGCAGGAACTGCACGTCCACTTCGGACACGTTCACCGTGGCCACGGGCAGGCCGCCATTCTGGCCGGCCGGCAGCACCACGCCGCGGCTGGCGAAATAGAACGATGGCGGCATGGCCTGCGTGTTCACCTCGCAATTCGACGCTTCCGCCAGCTTGACGCCGGCGCCCGCGCCAGGCAGCCCGGCGCGCACCGAGATCGCGTAGGAACGCTGCGGCTGCACGTAGGGGAAATAGACCATGCGGGGGTTGTCGCCCACCACCCAGTTGCCCTTGAGGATCTTGCCCTTGGGCGCCGAGTCGCCCGGCCGTACCGAGGCGGGCTGGTCACCGTTGGTGGCGGCCGATTCGCTGTCCTTGTCGGAAGCCGAGCCCGTGTCCGTCACCTGCAGATAACTGTCCAGATCGGCCTTGGCGTCCACCGGTTGCGTGAAAGTCACAGCCAGGGCCAGCGTGTCGTTGTATTGGCGCGGTTGGCAGGAAAGCGCGGCAAACGGATCGGCCGCGCCGACCACCGCGCTGGCGGGCAACGCCGGTTTGGCATCGCCGCCTCCCGCAGTCGCGGGCTGCGACACGACGGCTGGCGCCGGAGTGGCGGACTGGCGCTCCTTGCCCATCCACCAGCCCACGCCAATGGCGCCGGCCAATACCACGACCCCGGCTGTCGCCAGCCAGGCCTTGCTGATCTTTCCACTCACGGCAAATCTCCCGCTCACTCAAATTCAGACGTACTGCTCCTTTGCGGCGGAGCTGCCGACCTGATCATTCCGCGCGCTTCTCGGGTACGCGGATACTGCTTGTCAAAATAACCGGACAACACAACGCCGCCATGACAGGCGGCGCATTGATTCTGGGGTTCAGACGGGTTCCATCACGCATTGCAGGGGGTGCTGGCGCGCCCGCGCGTATTGGGCCACTTGCGCAATACGCGTGGCGGCGAGGTCCCGGGGATAAACCCCGCATACACCACGCCCTTCGTGATGCACCTGCAACATGATCCGCGTGGCCTCTTCGTGATTCTTATTGAAGAACTTCTGCAGCACTTTCACGACGAACTCCATTGGCGTGTAGTCGTCATTCAGCAGCAGGACCTGGTACATCGGAGGCGGCGCGGCGCGCGCCGGAGCCTTCTCGACGGCCAAATCATGCTGGGTATCCAAGGTAGAACTCATAGGGCCGCTATTCTATTTAAACGGGGGACGGCTAGCGTGTAACTTACGGAAAATTACACGTAGAAATGCGTAGTTTCCATACTTGACGCCGCAAAGAAAAGCGGCGCATTATCCACGCATTCTGGGGTTTTCAACGCACCGAAAATCTGCCAGGAAGCCGGAGGGGGGACAGGGGTCTAGGCCGCGATGCCCTTCGTCAACATACGATTCAATGAGGCAGTCCGCATGTCTGATACGACCGCAACCGCCGTCCAAGGGGACAATCCCAAATCGACGGGCACCGTCAAATGGTTCAACGATGCAAAGAGGTTCGGCTTCATTACGCCCGACGACGGCGGTGAAGATCTGTTCGCCCATTTTTCGTCCATCCAGATGAATGGTTTTAAAACCCTGAAAGAAGGCCAGAAAGTGGCCTTCGAGATTATTCAGGGGCCCAAAGGCAAACAGGCGCTTAATATCACGGCTGCCTGAGTTACCCTTTAAAGCGCAACGGTAAGGTTGCGCCATTATTCAGGCGGGGCTTTCGAGCCCCGCCTTGTTATTTTTCATTCATTACGCCAGGCCATGCTCAAGAACGCCGTTTTAATTCCTGTCAGCCTCACGTTGTTCAAGACAGCGTTCTTCAGAAACCTCCTGCCGAAAACCCTGGCCGCCATCGCGATGGTACTGCCCGCGGCGGCCGGCGCGCAGCTGACCGGCCCGCAAGCCCCCTTGCCCACCACCCAGCTCTCGGCCGGCATCCATATTATCCGCGCAGAAGTCGCGAACACGGAAGCGACCCGCCGCGACGGCCTGATGTTCCGCAAGGAGCTGCCCGGCAACGACGGCATGCTGTTCGTCTTCGAACAACCCGACGTGCAGTGCTTCTGGATGCGCAACACCCTGCTGCCGCTCTCGATTGCCTTTATCGCCGACGATGGCACGATCGTCAACATCGAGGACATGGCGCCACAGACCGAAGACCCGCACTGCGCCAAGAAGCCGGTGCGCTACGCGCTGGAAATGGCCCAAGGCTGGTTCGAGCAGCACGGCATCAAGGCTGGCAAGAAGCTGGACGGCCTGCCCTGAGGCAAGTCCGCCCGCAGACATGAAAAGGGAGCCCTTCAGGCTCCCTTTTCGTTCCTGCGCGCAGCCAGCCGTTGCGCGCCAGGCGATTACACGCGTTCGATGATCAGCGCGATGCCCTGGCCCACGCCGATGCACATGGTGCACAGCGCATAGCGGCCGCCGGTGCGGTGCAGTTGGTTGATCGCGGTGGTGGCCAGGCGCGCGCCGCTGGCGCCCAGCGGGTGGCCCAGGGCGATCGCGCCGCCGTTGGGGTTCACGCGCGGGTCGTTGTCGGCGATGCCCAGCTGGCGCATCACGGCCAAGCCCTGGGCGGCAAACGCCTCGTTCAGTTCGATGACGTCCATCTGCTCCAGCTTCAGGCCGGTCTGGGCCAGCACCTTCAGCGTGGCGGGCGCCGGGCCGATGCCCATGATGCGCGGCGCGACGCCGGCCGTGGCCATGCCGACCACGCGGGCGCGCGGGGTCAGGCCATGGCGGGCGGCGGCCTTTTCGTCGGCCAGCAGCAGCGCGGCGGCGCCGTCGTTGACGCCCGAGGCGTTGCCGGCGGTGACGGTGCCGCCTTCGCGGACCACGCCCTTCAGCTTGGCCAGCGACTCCAGCGTGGTTTCACGCGGGTGCTCGTCCTTGCCGACGACGATGGGATCGCCCTTCTTCTGGGCGATCGACACCGGCACGATCTCGGCGTCGAAGAAGCCTTCCTTCTGCGCGCGCGCGGTCTTCTGCTGGCTGGCCAGCGCAAACAGGTCCTGGTCTTCGCGGCTGATCTTGAAATCGTCGGCGACGTTTTCGGCCGTTTCGGGCATCGAGTCCACGCCGTACTGCGCCTTCATCAGCTTGTTGATGAAGCGCCAGCCGATGGTGGTGTCGTAAATCGCGGCGCTGCGCGAAAACGCGCTGTCGGCCTTGCCCATGACAAAAGGCGCGCGGCTCATGCTTTCCACGCCGCCGGCCAGCATCAGGCCGGCTTCGCCGGCGCGGATGGCGCGGGCAGCGCCGCCGATGGCGTCCAGGCCCGAACCGCACAGGCGGTTGACGGTGGCGCCGGGCACTTCGATCGGCAGGCCGGCCAGCAGCGTGGCCATGCGGGCCACGTTGCGGTTGTCTTCACCCGCCTGGTTGGCGCAGCCCATGATGGCGTCGTCCAGCTCTTCCCAGCGCACGCCGGGATTGCGCGCCACCAGCGCCTTGATGGCTACGGCAGCGAGATCGTCGGGGCGCACGGAAGCCAGCGCGCCGCCGTAGCGGCCGAAGGGGGTGCGGATCGCATCACAAATAAAAGCATGCACGGTCATGGGAAGCTCGAAGTAAGTGAGAAAAAATCCGGATCGGGAGATCTTAACGCAGGGCTTTAGCGCCAAGTTGGTGCGTCCGCAGGATGTCCGCTGTACGGACGGTGTCCAATGGATGTTCACCCTGTCGGTGCGCGCCGCGCGCACCATGGCAAGGCGCGGACCGAGGCTGCGGACTCAGGCCGCGGGCGGCTTGGCGGCGCGCCCCGCGTCGACGATGGCCTGCCTGCGGAAACGCCCCGCGGCCATGTGATAGAAGGGTTGCGGGCAGAACTGGCGCGACACGCCCGAGGCCAGCAGGGATCCGACCAACAGCCAGAACAGCATGGGCTGGCTGCCCGTCATTTCCATCACCACCACGCTGGCGGTCAGGGGCGCCTGGGTCGCGGCGGCCAGGAAAGCGGCCATCGAAATCAGCACCAGCACGCGGTGATCCACGCCCTCTCCCGCCAGTTGCCAGATGTGATGGCCGATGCCCGCTCCCGTGGTCAGGGCAGGCGTGAAGATGCCGCCCGGTATGCCCGCCCAATAGGAGGCAACGGTCGCGGCCAGCTTGGCCAGGCCGAAGCTGGCGGGCGCCGTGTCCTTGCCCGACAGCAGGTCGGCGGCCACGCCATAGCCCGTGCCATACACGCTGCCGGCCGTGGCCAGCCCGATCAGCGCCAGGATCAGGCCCATGATGAAGGCCGTCCAGATCGGATGCGCGCGGATCCAGGCGCGCCAGGACTGGGGCGCGCTGCCAGCCGCCCCCTTGCCGAGCAGCCGGGCGAATATGCCACCCAGCGCGCCATTGAGCGCCGCGCAGATAGCCACCCACATCACCATGCCATGCGTCAGCGGCGCACCGCCGAACACGCCGAAATAGGGGTTGTTGCCGACCACGGCCACGACCAGGAAGCCCGAGGCCAGCACGCCGATCAGCACCAGCCGCTGCCAGCGCAGCACGGTGCCGCGTCCGAGTTCCTCGATGGCGAAGATGACGCCGGCCAAGGGCGCGTTGAAGGCGGCAGCCAGGCCGCCCGCTGCCCCGGCGGCAATCAGTTCATTGGCATGGAAGCCGCGCAGCTGCACGCCGCGCCGCTTCCAGAAGTCGCCCCAGGCCAGCATCAGGGCGGCGCCCACCTGGACCGACGGCCCTTCGCGGCCGATCGAAGCGCCGGCCAGCATGCCGAAGAACGCGAGAGGAATCTTCCAGAGGGTCTGCCCCAGCGCCACCAGGCTGTTCTGGCTGGCGCCGGGCGGCAGCGACAAGGCGCCGATGACCTGGGGAATGCCGCTGCCGGACGCGTTGGGCGCGAAACGCAGGGTCAGCCAGCGCAAGGCCGCCAGGCTCAGCGGCAGGACCAGCAGCGCCAGCCAGCCGTTGTAGGCCACCCACTCGCGGTTCCATTCCAGCGCCTTGTCAGCCAGATACGCAAAGCCCAACGACATCAGCGCCACCAGGCCGGCGCCCCCCAGCAGCAGCCCCATCTGCACGCTCTTGCGCGACAGGCGGTTGACCTGGCGCACCTTGCGATGCGCCCACCGGCGCGGGCCGGCCAGCAGCCGGCGTAGGGGGTCGGGCAGGTTCATGGGCGAAAGCCGGCGCGGTTGAAAGTGGCTAACCTTACCACTCCCACCTGACCGGCAGCCCACAGCGCAGGATCAGAACGTCGACCAGTCGTCGTCCGAAGCCTGCGCCAGCGCGGGACGCGCCACGGCCGGCTTGCGCGGCGCCACGGGCACGGCCTGCACCAGACGGACCTGGGCTTCGCGGGCCGATCCGCCGCCCGCTTCCACCTTGAAGCGGCGCACTTCCTGGGCCAGGCGGGTGGCCTGTTCCTGCATGCTGCCGGCGGCGGCGGCCGCCTCCTCCACCAATGCCGCGTTCTGCTGGGTCACGGAGTCCATCTGCGCCACGGCCTGGTTGACCTGGCCGATGCCGGCGGACTGCTCTTCCGACGCGCTGGCGATTTCGCGCACCAGGGTGGCGACCTGGCGCACGCTGTCCACCACTTCGCGCATGGTGCGGCCGGCCTCGTCGACCTGGCGCGTGCCGCCCTCGACGCGCGTGACCGACTCGTCGATCAAGGCCTTGATCTCCTTCGCGGCCACCGCCGAGCGCTGCGCCAGCGTGCGCACCTCGCCCGCCACCACGGCGAAACCGCGGCCCTGCTCGCCCGCCCGCGCCGCTTCCACGGCGGCGTTCAGCGCCAGGATGTTGGTCTGGAAGGCGATGCCGTCGATCACGCCCGTGATGTCGGCGATGCGGCGCGAGCTGTCGGAAATCGCGCTCATGGTCTGGACCACGCCCTCCACCACTTCGCCGCCGCGCACGGCCACGCTGGAGGCCTGGTTGACCAGACGGTCCGCTTCGCTGGCGTTGTTGGCGTTCTGCTGCACGGTGCTGGTCAACTGCTCCATCGAGGCCGCGGTTTCCTCCAGCGAGGAGGCCTGTTCCTCGGTGCGCTGCGACAGATCGGCGTTGCCCTGGGCAATCTGCGAGGACGCCGAGGCGATGCTTTCGCAACCGTCGCGCACGTCCTTGACGATGCGCGCCAGGCTTTCGTTCATAGTCTTGAGCGCACCCATCAGGTCGCCGGTTTCGTCACGCGTGGTGACCTGGATATCGGTCGTGAGGTCGCCGGCCGCCACCTGGCGCGCGGCCGTCACCGCCTGTTCCAGCGGACGCACAATGCCGCGCGTCACCAGCCACCCCAGCAGCATGCCGATCGCCACGCCGATCACGGCGAGGATGATCATGACGGCACGCAGCGTTTCGTACAGCTCCGTACCCGCCTGCACGCTTTGGGCCGCGACGTTCTCCTTGGCCTTCGCCAAGGTCGTCATCAGATCATCCAGCTTCTGCGATGAGGCGATCACGCGCGCCTCGATCTCGGCCACTTGCGGATCGGCCTGGGTCAGCGGCCTGGCCTGGGCGGCGGCGAAGAAGGCGGCGGATTCGCGCTTCCAGACCTGCTCGGTCTCGGTGAACTGCGCCAGCAGGCGCTTGCCCTCTTCCGAATAGAAATTGGCGGCGGCCTTTTCGCGCAAGCCGTCCATGGTTGCAACGGCATCGTCGAACTGCTTGCGCAACGCCTGGCGGTCCTTGTCGGTGGACGCGGCCAGGTAGCCGCTGCGGGCACGGCCCGCGTAGATCAGATTGATATTGGCTTCCTTGATGTCCGAGATGCCGCGCAGCTCGGTGTCGTAAAGCCGGTCGTTCATTTCATTGATGCGCGCCAGGCCCCAAACCCCGAAGCCCCCGATCGCACCGCCTATTACCGCCACCAGCAAAAATGCGCCCGACAGGCGCGCGCCGATGCGCAAACCCGAAAATAACCGCAACATGCTTCCCTTCCCTGTAGTTACCACGGTTTATGGCGGGCATGCCGCGGCCGTGGACCCCGTGGTTCAGTCGTCGACCGGGGCCAACGATAGTGGCTCGCAAACCTAGGGATAACCCGGAAGAAAAGCCGGTTTCTTCTTCATTTCCCCGCAATGGAATCGACAATCGACAGGGATTTCACAAACTGAATTTTTGCTGAACAAAAAAGAAAACCCCAGGCTTGCGCGAGGGGTTTGTCAGCAGGAACCGCGGCGCGGACGCCGCGGCGAGCCTGGCTTTGCCTATCAGGCGAAGTTCTTGGCCGCGAATTCCCAGTTCACCAGCGCCCAGAAGTTTTCCAGGTACTTGGGACGGGCGTTGCGGTAGTCGATGTAATAGGCGTGTTCCCAGACATCACAGGTGAGCAGCGGCTTGTCGGCCGTGGTCAGCGGGGTAGCAGCGTTGCTGGTGTTGACGATGTCGACCGAGCCGTCGGCCTTCTTGACCAGCCAGGTCCAGCCCGAACCGAAGTTGCCGGCGGCCGACTTGTTGAAGGCTTCCTTGAAGGCGTCGAAGCTGCCCCACTTGGCGTTGATGGCGTCAGCCAGCTTGCCGGTCGGAGCGCCGCCGGCCTTGGGAGCCAGGCTGTTCCAGTAGAAAGTGTGGTTCCAGATCTGGGCGGCGTTGTTGAAAATGCCACCCGAGGACTTCTTCACGATGTCTTCCAGCGACAGCGTTTCGAATTCCGTGCCCGGGATCAGGTTGTTCAGGTTCGTGACGTAAGTCTGGTGATGCTTGCCGTAGTGGAACTCCAGCGTTTCCTTGGAGATGTGCGGAGCCAGCGCGTCCAGTTCGTAAGGCAGGGGGGGAAGAGTGTGTGCCATGTGAGGTTCCTTCTGTTGAGTGCACGATCAAGCCGGTCAATTGTATCGGCAACTACTGAGGATACCGCGTTAACCCCCCGCCCGCGCGGGGTTAAGGGACACATGTGCCTATGACGGAAAACTCGTGCCCATGCGACCGGGCGCATGGGCTCATGACCACCGCGCAAGCGCGGCGGCCGGCGCTCAGGACGCGTCGCGCGTGTCGCGGCTGCGCGTGACCGCGACTTCGGCGCCGCCTTGCGCGAAACTCAGGCCCAGCGTTTGTCCGGCCGTCAGCGCGGCCCCGTCCCGCACGATGCGGCCCTGATCGTCGCGCGCGATGGCGTAGCCGCGAGCCAGCGTGTTGCCCGGGTCCAGCGCGCGCAATTGCGCCGTGGCGGACGCCAGCCGGTTGCGCCGCTGCACCAGCAGCCGCGCATGCGCCTGGCCCAGTTGACGCGCCGCGCCCGCGAGGCGGTCGGCGGCGCGGCCGGTATCGGGCACGCGATGCGCCAGGCGCTGCGTCAGCAGATTGACGCGTGCGGCGCGGCGCTCCTGGGGGCCGGACCAGGCGGTCGCCAGACGGAAGCGCAGGCTGTTCAGGCGCTCGCGCTGATGCTCCAGGCGCTGGGCCGGGGACACCAATTGCGCGGCGGCGCGGTCCAGCCGCTGGGCAGCGCGCTCCAGCCGGCGCTGCTGTCCCCGCGTCATGGCCTCTGCCGCCTGCATGACCCGGCCGAGCAATTCGGAACGCGGCACGCAGGCCAGTTCGGCGGCCGCGGTCGGCGTCGGCGCGCGCACGTCGGCCACGAAATCGACGATGGTGAAATCCGTCTCGTGCCCCACCCCGCTGATGACGGGAATTGCGCTGCCCGCGACCTCGCGGGCCAGCGCCTCGTCGTTGAAGCTCCAGAGATCCTCGATACTGCCGCCGCCGCGCACCAGCAGCAGCGTGTCGACTTCGGCGCGCTGGTTGGCCATGCGCACCTGGGCCGCCAGCCGCCCGGCGGCATCCGCCCCCTGGACTGGCGCCGGATAGATGATCACGGGCACCTGGGGCGCGCGGCGCGCCAGCGCCGACAGCACGTCGCGCAGCGCCGCGGCGTGCAAGGACGTGATCACGCCGATGGCCCGCGGCAGGCCCACGGGTTCGCGCTTGACGGCCGGATCGAACAGGCCTTCGGCAGCCAGTTGCTCCTTCAGGCGCAGGAACGCCTCGTACAGATTGCCTAGTCCGGCCCGCCGCATGGCGTCAACCTGCAGCTGATAGTCGCCGCGCGGCTCGTACAGGGACACGCGGGCCCGGATTTCGACCTGATCGCCGGCGCGCGGCGTGAAACCCACCGCGCTGGCGCGGCTTCTGAACATGACGGCGCGCACGGAGGCCCGGCTGTCCTTGAGCGTGAAGTACCAATGCCCGGAAGCCGCCGCCGTGAAGTTGGAAATCTCTCCGCGCACCCACAGCGCCGGGATGCTGCGCTCCAACAACTGCCCCACGGCTTGATTCAGCTGGGCAACCGTCAGGATATCCCGCGCAAATACGTTGTTTGTGACTGTAGATTCAATTGTCATGGGGCTTTCCGATGCGTACCTGTCCACAGGAGCCGCGTAGCGGGCCGCAATCATACCGCGTCCCAGCAAATTTCCCCCAACCGCCCCGAAAGCCAGCAAATTCGAATTAACTTATTGATTTTTATATGATTTTAAGAAAAACGAAGCTGCTCTCAATTGAAGCAAACAAGTGCAAGCCCTGTGCCCACAAGCATTCCCGGGAAGTTTTGCACAGAATTATCCACAAGATCTGTGGATAGATTGGGGGTCGTACCGACTTGCCACACCCCTGCCGCACCGTTACAGTTTCGGCTTGATCAGATACCGGCTCGCGCCGCCTTGCGCGCCGGTCCCCCCAGGAGTTGAACGCTTTGCTTTCCATACTGCGCGAGGCCGGCTGGCCGATCTGGCCCCTGCTGGCGACATCCGTCCTGGGCTTGGCGCTGATCTTCGAGCGCTTCCTCTCCCTGCGCCGCGGGCTGGTCATGCCGCGCGGCCTGAGCGACCAAGTGGCTGAAATGCTGCGCAACCGCCAGGACACGCCCGAATCCATCAACCGCCTCGAGCGCAATTCGCCGCTGGGCCGGATCCTGGCCGAAGTGATGCGTCACCGCCATCTGCCGCGCGAGGAACTGCGCAACGTGGTCGAGGACGCCGGCCGCGCCGTGGCCCACGACCTCAGCCGCTACATTCCCGCCATCGGCACCATCGCCGTGGTCGCGCCCCTGATGGGCCTGTTCGGCACCGTGATCGGCATGATCGAGATCTTCGGCTCCTACACCCCGGGCGGCGGCGATCCCGCGCAACTGGCGCGCGGCATCTCGATGGCGCTGTACAACACCGGCTTCGGCATCCTCATCGCGATTCCCGCCATGATCGCGCACCGTTATCTGCGCGGCCGCGTGGACGGCTACCTCAGCGCCATGGAACAGACCGCGGCGCGCCTGGTCCGCGCCGTCTCCCCTGGCTCTGCCATGCGCGAGGGCCGTTCATGAATTTCCGCGGCCCCCGCGGCGACCGCGATGAGCTGGATATCAACCTGATTCCGCTCATCGACGTGCTGCTGGTCATCCTGATCTTCCTGGCGGCGACCACCTCCTTCGCGCGCTTCACCCAGCTGAAGGTGACGCTGCCCCAGGCCTCGATGGAACAGGACACGCCTCCGGCGCTGGAAGTCGCCGTCAGCCAGGATGGGCGCTATGCGCTCAACGGCACGCTCATCGACGTCTCCACGCCGCCGGAAATCGCCGATGCCCTGCGCCAGGCCGCGGCCGGCAAGACCGAGCCGCTGGTCGTCATCAACGCCGACGCCCAGGCCACCCACCAGTCCGTGATCAACGTCATGGAAGCCGCCCGCCTGGCTGGCATCGGCCGCGTCAACTTCGCCGCGCAGACCACCCGGTGACCGCCAAGCGTGCCTCGACGCTGCTGGCGCGCCAATGGCAGCACGGCGGCTGGCTCTCCGATCTGCTGCTGCCGCTGTCCCGGCTGACCGCCTGGGAAGTGGCGCGCAAGCGCCAGCGCTACCTGGACGGCGTCCGCCGCGCCTACCGCGCTCCCGTTCCCGTCGTGGTGATCGGCAATGTCTATGTCGGCGGCACGGGCAAGACCCCCATGGTCATCGCGACCGTTGAAGCGTTGCGGTCCCGCGGCTATACCCCGGGCGTCGTCAGCCGCGGCTATGGCGTCAAGGTCGGCCCGCACGCCCGCGTCGGGCTGGGCCAACTCGAAGCCGACCGTTTCGGCGACGAACCCGCCCTGATCGCCCGCGCCACGGGCGTCCCGGTCGCCGTCCACCCGAAGCGCGCCCTGGCCGCCCAGGCCCTGCTGCAGGCCCACCCCAAGGTGGATGTGATCATCTCGGACGATGGCTTGCAGCACCTGGCGCTCGCCCGGGACATCGAAATCGTGGTGCAGGACGAACGCGGCGTGGGCAATGGCCGCCTGCTGCCCGCCGGCCCCTTGCGCGAACCGGCCGAACGGCTGCGGGAGGTCGACGTGGTGGTGACGAACATCGGCACGCCCGACGGCCAGCCGCCAGCCGCCAGCACCGGCAACCGGCCGCGCCAGGTCCGCATGTGGCTGGAACCGGGCGACGCGCGCCAGGTTTCGGGCCGCGGCACGCGCCCCCTGGCGGCCTTCGCCGGCCAGCCGCGGATCGCGGCGGCCGCCGGCATCGGCAATCCGGAACGCTTCTTCACCACCCTGCGCGGCGCCGGCATCCGGCTGGAAACCGCGCTCGCCTTGCCCGATCATCACGGCTACGCCGAGTCGCCCTTCCAAACGCTCACGGCCGAGGCCATCCTGGTTACGTCCAAAGACGCCATCAAGTGCGCCGCCCTGGACGATGCGCGCCTCTGGGAAGTGCCGGTGCGCGCGGGCTTTTCCGACCCGCAACTGTTCGACTGGCTGGCACAGGCGCTGCGCCAGCCGGCGCGGGCCTAGCCAAGCCCGCGCCTGGCGGCGCCCGCGGCCCGGCCCCGGGCAAACTGCTTTAGAATTCCGGTCATGGAATCCCGCCTACTCGACATCCTCGTCTGCCCGCTGTGCAAGGGCCGCCTCGAACACGACCGGCAGCAAGCCGAACTGGTCTGCCGCGCCGACCGCCTGGCCTTCCCCGTGCGCGACGGCATCCCCGTCATGCTGGAATCGGAAGCCCGCGCGCTGGACGACGCCCCCGCCACGCACTGAAAGCGCCGCGCATGAGCTTCATCGCCCTGATCCCGGCGCGCACCGCCTCGACCCGGTTGCCCGACAAGCCGCTTGCCGACATCGCCGGCAAGCCCATGGTCGTGCGTACCGCCGAGCGCGCGGCGCTGTCCGGCGCTTCCCGCGTCTATGTGGCCACCGACGATGTCCGCGTCCAGCAGGCGGCGCAGGCGCACGGGCTGCAGGCGCTGATGACTCGCGCCGACCACCCGACCGGCACCGACCGCCTGGCCGAGGCCGTGGAACAGCTGGGCCTGCCTGACGACGCCATCGTGGTCAACGTGCAGGGCGACGAGCCGCTGATCGAACCCGAACTCATCGACGCGGTCGCGGCCAAGCTGCAGGCCAGCCCCGAGGCCGACATCGCCACCTGCGCCTGCCCCCTGGCCAACGCCGAAGCGCTGTTCAACCCCAACGTGGTGAAGCTGGTCTGCGCCGCGAACGATCGCGCCCTGTATTTCTCGCGCGCCCCGATCCCCTGGGCGCGCGACGCGCTGGCCTCGGGCGAGCGCGTGCTGGCCAAGGGACTGCCCGCCTGGCACCACATCGGCCTGTATGCGTACCGGGTGTCGTTCCTGCGCCGCTATCCGGACCTGCCGCAAGGCGCGCTGGAGCGTTTCGAATCACTGGAACAACTGCGGGCCATGGAACACGGCCACGTCATCGTCGTCCATCGGGCGTCCCACCCTCCTGCCGCGGGCGTAGATACCCCGGCGGATCTGGAGCGCGTCCGACAGGTCTACAGCAGGCAGATATAAGGGTTATTTCCTATGGCGCGGCTCCGCATCGGCTGCTGCATTGCGGCATAATTCCCCGGATCACAAAAAATACACCCCTTCAGGAGCACTCATGCGTCTCATCTTGCTCGGACCTCCCGGCGCCGGCAAAGGCACCCAGGCCGCGTTTCTCACCCAACACTTCGGCATTCCCCAGATCTCCACCGGCGACATGCTGCGCGCCGCGGTCAAAGCGGGCACGCCGTTGGGCATTGAAGCCAAGAAGGTCATGGATGCCGGCGGCCTGGTTTCCGACGAGATCATCATCGGCCTGGTGCAGGACCGTCTGAAGCAGTCCGACTGCGCCAACGGCTACCTGTTCGACGGCTTCCCCCGCACCATCCCGCAGGCCGACGCGCTCAAGAGCGCCGGCGTCAAGCTGGACTACGTGGTGGAAATCGAAGTCCCCGAAGAAGACATCATCGAACGCATGAGCGGCCGCCGCGTGCACCTGCCCAGCGGCCGCAGCTACCATGTGCGCTTCAACCCGCCCAAGGTCGAAGGCCGCGACGACGTCACCGGCGAAGAACTGACCCAGCGCGACGACGACCGCGAGGACACCGTGCGCAACCGCCTGTCCGTGTACCGCGAGCAGACCCGCCCCCTGGTGGACTACTACTCGTCGTGGGCACAACAGAATCCCGCCGACGCGCCGAAGTACCGCAAGATCTCCGGCGTCGGCGCGGTCGAAGAAATCAAGGCGCGCCTGTTCGAAGCCGTCCAAGGCTGACCGGCGCCTCAATGGTTCACAGGCCTTCGGCGCCGGCTGGACGCGATGCGTTCCGGTTCCGGCCCGAGGGCCTAGTCATATCCGGCGCCTGCCGCGCCGCTTTCATCCCTAGAACTCACCTGGTGGTAGAAACATGGAAATCGCGAACAAGGTATTCATCGTCACGGGCGGCGCGTCCGGACTGGGCGCCGGCACGGTGCGCATGCTGGTCGAAAACGGCGCCAAGGTCGTCATCGCCGACGTGCAGGACGAGCCGGGCTCGGCCCTGGCCAAGGAACTGGGCCAGCGCTACGTCCACTGCGACGTGACCCAGGAAGCCGATGGCAAGAACGCCGTGGCCGCCGCGCTCGAGCTGGGCTCGCTCTTTGGCCTGGTGAACTGCGCCGGCGTCGCGCCCGCCGCCAAGATCGTGGGCAAGAACGGCGCGCATCCGCTGGAACTGTTCCAGAAGGTCGTGTCGATCAACCTGATTGGCAGCTTCAACATGATGCGCCTGGCCGCCGAGGCCATGAGCGCCAACGCGCCCGAGCCCACCGGCGAACGCGGCGTGATGATCAACACCGCCTCCGTCGCCGCCTTCGACGGCCAGATCGGCCAGGCCGCCTACGCCGCCTCCAAGGCGGGCGTGGCCGGCATGACCCTGCCCATCGCGCGCGACCTGTCCAAGACCGGCATCCGCTGCATGACCATCGCTCCGGGCATCTTCGGCACGCCCATGATCTTCGGCATGCCACAGGAAGTGCAGGACTCGCTGGCCGCCAGCATTCCCTTCCCCGCCCGCCTGGGCCGCCCGGAAGACTACGCCAAGCTGGTCCACAGCATCGTCACGAACGATATGCTGAATGGCGAAACCATCCGCCTCGACGGCGCCATCCGCATGCCGCCGAAGTGATGTAGTACAAAGACAGGCCCACCTGGTGGGCCTGTTTTCATTGGGCGTCTCGCGCTTGCGCGCAGCCGCGCCGGGCCGGACCGGCCCGTTTTTTTTTCAGTAGTCCTATCCATGAGCCTGTTTCGTTCGGCGGCCACGGTCAGCAGCTTCACCCTGCTGTCCCGCATTTCCGGCCTGATCCGCGACATCCTGGTGGCCCGCGCTTTCGGCGCCGGCCCCATCACCGACGCCTTCTGGGTCGCCTTCCGCATTCCCAACCTGCTGCGCCGCCTGTTCGCCGAAGGGGCTTTCGCCCAGGCCTTCGTGCCCATCCTGGGGTCGGCGCGCAACAACCGTTCGGAAGAAGAAGTCCGCACCCTGCTGGACCGCGTGGCCCTGCTGCTGACGGCCGCGCTGATGCTGATCACGCTGATCGGTATCGTCGCCGCGCCCTGGGTGGTATCCGCCATGGCCAGCGGCCTGCGGGGCGCCGCGCGCGACACCGAATTCGGCGCGGCGGTCTGGATGACGCGGATGATGTTCCCCTACATCTTCTGCATGTCGCTGATCGCCTTCGCCTCGGGCGTGCTCAATACCTGGCGCCGCTTCGCCGTGCCGGCCTTCACGCCGGTCCTGCTCAACCTGGCCATGATCGGCGCCTGCATCTGGCTCGCGCCGCGCATGGACGTGCCGGTCTACGCGCTGGCCATCGGCGTCATGATCGGCGGCGTGGCGCAGCTTGCGGTGCAATGGATTGCCCTGGCGCGGCTCGGCCTGACGCCGCGCTTTTCGCTGCGGTTCCGCCAGGCCTGGGCCGACCCCACGGTGCAGCGCATCCTCAAGCAGATGGCCCCCGCCACTCTGGGCGTCTCGGTCGCGCAGATCTCGCTGTTGATCAACACCAACATCGCCACCTGGCTGACGCCGGGCAGCGTGACCTGGCTATCCTTCGCCGACCGCCTGATGGAATTTCCCACGGCGCTGCTGGGCGTGGCACTGGGCACGGTGCTGCTGCCCAGCCTGTCCGCGGCCCATGCCCGCGACGACCACGGCGGTTACAGCGGGCTGCTGGACTGGGGCCTGCGCCTGGTGCTGCTGCTGGGCCTGCCGGCGGCCGTGGGCATGGCGCTGCTGTCCGATGGACTGGTCGCCACGTTGTTCCACTACGGCGCCTTCGCTGCCCAGGATGTAAGCCAGACCCGCCTGGCCGTCATTTCCTATTCCGCCGGGCTGATCGGCCTCTTGGCGGTGAAGATCCTGGCGCCCGGCTTCTACGCCAAGCAGGACATCCGCACGCCGGTGAAGATCGCCATCGGTGTGCTGATCATGACGCAGCTGATGAACCTGGTGCTGGTGCCCGTGATGGCGCATGCCGGGCTGGCCCTGGCCATCGGCCTGGGCGCCTGCCTGAACGCCTTGGCGCTGCTGATCGGACTGCGCCGCCGCGGCGTCTACCAGCCCGGCCCCGGCTGGACCGCGTTCGCGCTGCGCCTCTTGCCCGCCCTGGCGGCGCTGGCGGCCCTGCTCTGGTATGCGGACGGGCGCATCGACTGGATCGCCCTGCAGGCCCATTCCGGACAAAGGGTGGCCTGGCTGGCCGGCGTGCTGGCAGCCAGTGGCGCGGTGTACTTCGGAATGTTGTTACTGTTTGGCTTCCGTCCTAGGGACTTCGGCCGACGCCCGGCGCGTTAAGTTCGGACAATCTGCCTATATACGCCCCCAAAGCCGGTCTAGTACCGGCTTTTTTGCATTAGATTCGTCAAGAATTGACAATCGGCCGGTAATCTTTGGTAAAAAACCTTTATTATTTACAAATTGCCATCGAAAGGATCCCCCTTGAAGCACTGCGGGGACATGAAGTGAAGTACGCCCAAGGACAACCCATGGCGGACCAGGTAATCAATTGGCTGCTGTTATTGCGTTCCGGCAAGGCGACCGCACGGGACTACAACAATTTCCTGGCGTGGCGCGCTGCCGACCCGGCCCATGAAAACGCCTGGCAGCAGCTGACCGGATCGCTGGAAGGATCGACGTTCGGCCGGCTTGGCGACGCCTACCCTGTTGGCTACGCCACGGCCAGCCAGCCTGCCCCGCCCCTCGCAGCCCCTCCCGGGCCCGCCATCGCGCCCCCGCGCCGCCGGTTTCTGACCGGCGCGCTGGCGCTCGCCGGTACCGGCGCCTGCGCGGCTTACGTGGGCAATGCCTTCTATCCCCTGGGCAACGTCGCGGCCGATGCCGCCACGGCCACAGGCGAACGCCGCCGCTACGTGCTGTCCGACGGCAGCCAACTGCTGCTGGACGCCCGTAGCCGCGTCAACCTGGATTTCACCCCCGCCTACCGCCAGGTCCGCCTGCTGGATGGCGCCGTGACGGTGTCGGTGGCCCCCGACGCGCGCCGCCCCTTCCTGGTCCAGACGGCCGAAGGCACGGTCCGCGCCCTGGGCACCCGCTACATGGTGCGCCAGCAGGCCCAGCGCACGCTGGTGGTGGTGCATGAACACGAGGTCGAGGTCGAGACCATGTCCGGCGCCCACGGCACCGTCCGCGCCGGCACCGGCGCCCGGTTCGACGCCGCCCGCATGGACACCCCGCGCGCCGAGCTCATGGCCGAGGCCGCCTGGGAAGCCGGCTGGGTCGAAGCCCGCGGCCGCCCGCTAGCCGAAGTGATCGCCGCCCTGCGCCCCTACCGCAGCGGCACGCTGCGCGTGTCCATGGCCGCCGGCGGCCTGCCGGTATCCGGCCATTTCCCGCTGGACGACACCGACGCCGCGCTCGATACGCTGCGCGACATGATGCCCATCCACGTCCGCCGCTTCACGCCCTGGTTTGTCTCCATCAACGTAGCCGCCTGACAACGCCGGTGTGCGCGCCGTGCCGCCAGAGGGGCTTCTCGTTGTATACTAAGCACGGTGTTTTTATCCAGTAGGCGCCACGGGTCTTCCTCAAGACTGTGCATGAGGACCATCCGCAAGGGCTCCCCAGCCCAGGGAATTCTTCCCGCAGCGCCCCCCGCCCGGTTGACGGGCGCTCCATCGGTTGATCAGACATTAAAAGCTTGCATTCCCGTAGGGACTTGCTACAATGTTCGACTTTGCCGAATTCAACTTATATAGCAACATGGCCAATACCGCCCAAGCCCGCAAGCGCGCTCGCCAATCCGTTGAGCGCAACAAGCACAATTCCAGCCTGCGCTCGATGCTGCGCACCGCCATCAAGCGCGTTCGCCAATCCATCGCCGCTGGCGACAAGGCTGCGGCTGGCGACGTGTTCCAGAAGGCCTCCAGCGTGATCGATCGCGTGGCTGACAAGAACATCATCCACAAGAACAAGGCCGCTCGCCACAAGAGCCGCCTGGCTGCCGCCATCAAGGCGCTGGCCTAAGCCATTCTGCCGCCCTGTTTTCGGGGCGTCACGAATACGGCAAATGAAAAAGGATGCCCCTGGGCATCCTTTTTTGCGTTCCTGGTCGCCCCGACGGGGCGACATCAGGCACGCCTACAACTGCGCCGCGATCCGCTCGGCAAAGAAATCGATGAATACGCGCACCCGCGCGACCTCCGCCGACCTGGGCGGCCATAGCAGCGACACGCTGCCGCGATTTTCCGTGTAGTCCTCCAGCACAGGCTGCAAACGCCCTGCCGCAATATCTTCCTTGACCAGGTAACTCGGCACCTGGACGATCCCCAGTCCGCCGATCGCAGCGGACGCCAGCGCTTCACCATCATTCAAGATGCCGGAAGGCTTGAGCGGCTTGTCTGCTTGCTCGCCCTTGAAAGCCCAGATCTCCGGCCGTCCCGTGGTCGGAAAGCGGTAGTGGATGCAGCGATGCTCGCTGAGGTCCGCGGGGGTCCGGGGCATGCCATGCTGCGCCAGGTAGGCGGGCGACGCACAGGTCGTGAACGCATGCAGTCCGATACTGCGGGCCTGCAGCCCTGAATCCTCCAGTTCGCCCAGCCGCAGCACTAGGTCGTATCCGTCCTCGATTACGTCGACGATCAGATCGTCGAGATTGATATCAACCAAGATCTCCGGGTAGCGCGCGTGGAAATCGTTGAGCGCCGGCACCACGACCCTGCGTCCCATCACGGTGGGAACGCTGATCTTGAGCCGGCCGCGGGGCGCGTTCTGAAGCAGGTGCAGTTCCCGCTCCGCATCCTGAAGATCCTTCAGGATTCTGGCGACGTATCGGTACAGGACCTCGCCTTCTCCAGTCGGGCCCAAGGAGCGGGTCGTGCGATGCAGCAGTCGCACGCCCAATCTGATTTCCAGCCTTTCGACCGCCTTGCCCGCCGCGGAAGCGGACAGCCCCAGCTTGCGCCCGGCTGCGGCAAAACTGCCGGACTCCACCGTGGCCGCGAAGGCCACCAGGCCGCTGAAAGATTCGATCGAAAAGATTCCAGACATATTTTCGCGATTCATGTGACCGGCAGGCACCTTCCGCCTGCGCCGGTACAAATTGATGATGGAGCCAATTGCACGCGACCGACCGCTCTGATTGGCTTGCACCAGACCGGAGTTGATTGCGTGTCCAGCATAAACAATGACACGAGAAATCTCCTTATGGTGAATACGACTATGCAAATAGGACTCCGCACCCCTGCGGGCGCCTTCGACGTCATCGTGGTCGGTGGCGGTTCGGCCGGAGCCGTGCTGGCCAGCCGCCTCAGCGAGGATGCATCCCGCCGCGTGCTGCTGATCGAGGCCGGCCGGGCCTATCCGCCCCATGCCTACCCGGACGCCGTGCGCGCCCAAAGCATCATCGGCGGCGATGCCGAGCATGACTGGGGCTACGCGTCCTTGCCCGGCTGGGGCGGAAAATCGTTTCCAGTCCCGCGGGGCAAGGTGCTGGGCGGCTCCTCCGCCGTGAATGCCGGCGTCTGGATGCGCGCGCCCGCCGCCGATTTCGAGCGCTGGACCGCGGCCGGACTTCCGCATTGGTCCGTCACCGACGTGCTGCCGTTCTTCCGGGGCAGCGAATGGACCGCCTCGGGCGCGGAACAATGCCACGGCCGTTCCGGCCCCGAGCCCGTGCACCAGCTGCAAGACGACGAAATCTCCGACATGCAGCGCGCATTCCTGGCTTCAGCCCAGATGGCGGGCCACCCCAGGGTCCAGGACTTCAACAGCGATGCGCCGTTCGGCGTCGGCCCCTACCCCATGAACAACCGCATGGGACAGCGGCTGAACACGGGCATGACCTATCTCTCGGACGCCGTAAGGGCGCGCCCCAACCTGACGATACGCAGCGAAACGCTGGCGGACCGCGTCGAGGTCGAGAACGGCCGGGCGCAAGCCGTGATCCTGGCCAACGGCGAACGGATCGCCGCAGGCGAGATCGTCCTGTCGGCCGGCGCATATGGATCCGCTGCCATGCTGCTACGCTCGGGCATCGGTCCCGCGGCCGACCTCCAGGCGCTGGATATTCCGGTCGCGGCCGATCTGCCGGTCGGCCAACGCCTGCAGGAACATCCCTTCTTCTTCACCGTCTGGGCCGCGCATCCCGAACGCCTGGGGCTGCCCATTCCGCCGGTCGGCGCCATTCTGTGGACACGGTCGTCGAAGGCAGGCCCCGGCGACGGCGACCTGCACGTCAGCGCCGTGCATTACGGCGATCCCGCCGACTCGCCCACCGGCGCCATCTTCATGCTGGCCCTGGCGCTGACCCGACCAAGATCCACCGGCACACTCAAGCTGCAGGATCGCGATCCCCATGCCGCGCCGCTCATCGACCTCAACATCCTCGGGGTGGCGGAGGACCGGGAACGGATGGTCGAGGGCATCCAGCTGATCCGCCGGATCGCAAGCCAGGGGCCGCTGTCCGAGATCATCGCGCGGGAACTCGTCCCCGGCCCGGCCGCGGCCGACCCCGCAGCGCTGGAAGCGACCCTGCCCTCGGCGCTGGACATCTATCATCACCCCACCTCGACCGCCCCCATGGGCGGCGATGGCGATCCCCACGCGGTGACGGACTATCAGGGGCGCGTGCGCGGCATCGCCAACTTGCGGGTGGCGGACGCGTCCAGCTTCCCGGACGTTCCGTCGGTCGCCACCAACCCCACGGTGGTCATGCTGGCGGAACGCGTCAGCCACTGGATCAGGAACACGGAGGCCAGATCATGAGCCAGGTCGCCAACACCGCCAGGATCCGCAAGGCATACAACTGGATCGATGGCACCCAACGCGCCGAGGGCGCCTTGAAAGAGTCGATCGACCCCGCCACCTACAACATCATCGGCCACTATCCCGACAATGGCCTGGTGGCCGCGAGATCGGCCGTCGCCGCAGCCGCGCAAGCCTTCCGCGCAACCCCCTGGGCGCACGACCACGAGCTGCGCGCCCGCGTGCTGGAACAACTGGCGCGCGCCTTCGAACGCAACCGCGACCGGCTGCTTGAGATCCTCTCGCTCGAGAACGGCAAGACCAAGGGCGAAGCCGCATTCGAACTCGACATGATTCCCAGCAAGCTGCGCTACGCGGCCGCCACAGCCTTGCTCGAAAGCGGCCGCGCGCTCACGCCCAAGCCCGGCAGCATCTCCATCGTCCTGCGCCAGCCCATGGGCGTGGCGGCCGTGATCGCGCCCTGGAATTCGCCGGCAGTGCTGACGATACGGTCCCTTGCGCCGGCGCTCGCGGCGGGGTGCACCGCGGTGATCAAGCTGCCCGGCCAGGTGGCGCAGACCGCCAGCATCATGGCCGAAATCATGGCCGAAGCCGAGGATCTCCCGGACGGCGTGATCAATCTGTTCTTCGAAAGCGGACCCGAGGGTTCCGCCTACCTCGTGGACGCGCCTGACGTTCCCGTCGTCAGCTTCACTGGCTCGACCCGGACGGGGCGCGCCATCAGCAGCGCCGGCGCCAAACACTTGAAGCGCTTCGGCATGGAGCTCGGCGGCAAGACACCGATGGTGCTCTTCGATGACGCGGACGTGGATGCCGCCTTGCCGGTGCTGGAAAAGGCGTTGACCGTCTTCAGCGGCCAGTTCTGCATGACGGGTTCCCGGTTACTGGTGCAGGATGGCATCTACGCAGCGGTCCGCGACGGGCTGGCCGGCCGGCTGCGCGAGGTCAAGGTCGGCCCCGCGGCCGATCCGGCCAGCGACATGGGGCCGCTGATCGACCGCGCCAACGTCGAACGCGTCGACCAGGCCGTCAAAGCAGCGATCGCCGCCGGCGCCAGCGTCGTCGAGCGCGGCGGCCCCGTGAACGCCGGGCCCTTGGCCAGCGGCGCCTTCTATCGCCCCACGCTGCTGGAGGTGTCCGACAACAGTCTGGCCATCATCCAGCAAGAGACCTTCGGCCCGGTCCTGACGATCCAGCGCTTTGCCGATGAAGCCGACGCGGTCCACCTGGCCAACGACAGCGAATATGGCCTGGCCGCCAGCGTCTGGACTCGCGACGTGGACCGGGCGCTGCGCGTCGCCCAAGCCATCGACGCCGGTTCCGTGTGGATCAACGACTGGGCCAAGGTCTACGACAACACCGAGGAAGGCGGCTTCAAGCAGTCCGGCCTCGGACGCCTGAACGGCATGGCGGCGCTGGAAGACTTCATCGAGTACAAGCACATCGCGCTCAAACCCGGCATCGGACAACGCTGATGGATGTGAATACTCACCGAAAAACAGGAGCCCCCCCATGCCGCAGCCAATAGCCGCGGGACTGATCGACGCGCTCCATGCGGGTGCCAACGTCCCGCCGGGCTGTCGCGTCAATCATGCGCGCGGCCTGCTTGTGGAAGGCAGGTTCCTCGGCGTGCCCCGGGCAGCGCAAATCTGCGCCGCGCCCTTGTTCGACGGCGCGGACCAGCCGCTCATCGTCCGCTTCTCGGACTCTGGCCCCGACCCGCGGATCGCCCAGGACAGTCCGGCAGCCGAACCGCGCGGCTTGGCGCTGCGGATCGGACAGGATTCCCAGTTGGTGCTCGTCGGCCACTCGCTCGAAGGTTTTCCCGCGCGCGACCCGGAGACCTTTCTCGCCTTCATACAGGCATTGAACGCGCAGCAGGCAGCCCCCGAGTCGCTGCAAGCCCACCTGGCGGCCAACCCGGAGGCCCAACGCTTCGGCCAACTGCGGCAAGACACCCAGCCCGCGGGCTACGCCTCCCGCACCTACCACATGCTCCATCCCTACCGCCTGGCCGCTGCGGACGGCCGGACGCGAACCGGAAGGCTGACGATCACGGGCAAGCACGCGGACGGCGCAGGCAAGGCCCTGGCCGGTCCGGACTGTATGGACGAGGCCTTGCGCCACGTAATCGCGGCGGGTCCGGTGGCGCTGGAACTGGCATTCACGCCGGCGCCGGAGCAAGGCGCGGCGGATGATCTGTCCACCGCCTGGCCCGGCCACGCCGGCTCGATGCTCCTGGGATACCTGATCCTGGAGCGCATCGCGCCAGATCAGGACGCGCAGCGCGCCCTGGTGTTCGACCCGTCCATCCTGCCGGCCGGCATCGAGTTCGCAGGCGACCCGCTGCTGACGGTGCGTTTGCAGGCCTATCGGCTGGCGGCGGAGCGGCGGCTGCGCGGCGTGCCTTGATCCAGGCTTGAGGCCAGGCGGCTCTCGGCCGCCCCCGCCGCCTCGCGCAGCGACGCCATCAGCCCGCCGACCAGGGGATTGCCGGGACGATGCTCTGGCAACACCACGCTGACCCGAAACGGAAACGAGCGCGCCAAGGGACGGATATGCAGGCCCCGGCCCACGAAATCCAGCGCGGTCAGCGGGTTCACGATGGCCAGGCCCAATCCTTGGCGCACGAACGTGCACACGGAAACGGCAGTCGGAGTTTCGACGATGGATCGCCGCAACACGCCGGCTTCGGCAAACGCTTCGTCGATCTGGATCCGGTAGGGGTCGCTGGAGGACAGGCTGACGAACGCCTGCCCTTCGAAATCCGGCAGTTCGATGCGCGACTTGGCCAGCAGCGCATGGCCGTCGGGCAGCACGCAAACCTCATCCACCTGCAGCAACGGCTCCACGCGCGTGCCGGCCGGCGCGGCGTCGTGCTCGGTCAGGCCCAGGTCGTAGCGCTGCGCGCTGAGCCACTCTTCCAGGAATGGCGATTCCTGCGTCTCGACGGCCAGGCTCACCCCGGGATGGCGGTCATGGAAGCGCCGGAACGCGTCCGGCAAGATCGAATGGGAAAAGGCCGGCAAGGCGATCACCGCCAACTGCCCGCCCTTGTAGGCCCGTAGGCGCGCAGCGGCCGAGGCGACCCGCTCCAGGCCGGCGTAGGACTGGCGGACCTCGTCGAACAGCGCCAGGCCCGGCATAGTGGGGCGCAGCCGCCCCGCCACCCGGTCGAACAGCGCAAAACCGACGCCCTGCTCCATGCGCGCCAGCTCGCGGCTCACGGTCGGCTGGGACGAGCCCAGCAGCTCGGCGGCCTTGGTCACGCTGCCGGCGATCATCACCGCGCGGAAGACTTCGATATGCCGATGCGTCAGCATCGCCTGCTCCATATCAAGAATGAATCGATGAGGGAACTTTAAGCATTTTACTGGATGACGGAAGCCGGGCATCATGCCGCCTTGTTTTCCATTCCCTAAGGTTTCGCCCGCCATGGCCTTCGATCCGCGCCAACTCACCCAACTCGCCGCCGAACACGGCACGCCGCTGTGGGTATACGACGCCGCCGTCATCCGCGAACGCATCGCGCAACTGCGCCGCTTCGACACCATCCGCTACGCGCAGAAGGCCTGCTCCAACCTGCACATCCTGCGCCTGATGCGCGCCGAGGGCGCCGTGGTGGACGCCGTCTCGCTGGGCGAGATCGAGCGCAGCCTGGCCGCCGGCTTCCAGCCCCAGGGCGAGCCGGAAGGCATCGTCTTCACCGCGGACCTGATCGACCACGCCACGCTGGCCACCGTGCTCAAGCACGGCATCACGGTGAACGCCGGCTCGCTGGACATGCTGGCCCGCGTCGGCCAGGCCTCGCCCGGCCATCGCGTCTGGCTGCGCATCAATCCGGGCTTCGGCCATGGCCATAGCAACAAGACCAATACCGGCGGCCCGCAAAGCAAGCACGGCATCTGGATCGGCGACGTGGCGCAAGCCATGGCCATCGTGCGCCGCCACGGCCTGAAGCTGGTCGGCATCCACATGCATATCGGCTCGGGCGTGGACTACGCCCACCTGTCCAGCGTGTGCGACGCCATGGTCGACGTGGTGGCCTCGCTGGACCACGACATCGAAGCCATTTCCGCCGGCGGCGGCCTGTCCATCCCCTACCGCGAAGGCGACGCCCGCATCGATTGCGACCACTACTTCGAACAATGGGACGCGGCGCGCAAGCGCATCGCCGAACGTTTGGGCCACGAGATCCGCCTGGAGATCGAGCCGGGCCGCTTCCTGGTCGCCGAAGCCGGCGCGCTGGTGTCGGAAGTGCATGCCATCAACCGCCGCCCGGAGCGCGACTTCGCGCTGGTCGACGCGGGCTTCAACGACCTGATGCGTCCGGCCATGTACGGCAGCTACCACCAGATCTCGGTGCACGCGCCCGACGGCAGCCGGCCGCAGGGCGTGGCCGAAACCCGCATCGCCGTGGCCGGCCCGCTATGCGAATCGGGCGACGTGTTCACCCAGGACGCCGGCGGCGTCGTGTCGGACCAGCTGTTGCCGCAGCCGCGCATCGGCGATTTCCTGGTGTTCCACGACGCGGGCGCCTATGGCTCGTCGATGTCCTCGAACTACAACAGCCGCCCGCTGGCGCCGGAAGTGCTGTTGGACAACGGTACGGCCCGCCTGATCCGCCGCCGCCAGACGGTCAGCGAACTGCTGGCGCTGGAAGACGCCTGAGCATCATCAGGTCGGAAAGGCCTCGCGCAAGGCAAACGTCGCCTGCTTGAACACGCCCAGATCGGTGCCCACCGCCACGAAGTGCATGCCCATGTCCAGGTAGCGCCGCGCATCCGCATGCACCGGCGCCAGGATGCCCACCGCCTTGCCCTGGGCCGACACCCGCTGGTACAGGTGGCGGATGGCCTCCTGGACTTCGGGATGGCCCGGGTTGCCGATATGGCCCAGCGCCGCTGCCAGATCGGACGGCCCGATGAACACGCCGTCCACGCCTTCCACGGAGGCGATCTCGTCCACCGCGTCTATGCCCGGACGGCTTTCTATCTGCAGCAGCACGCAGATGTTGTCGTTGATGGTGTGCAGATAATCCGGCACCGTGCCGTAGCGGTTGCTGCGCTGCGCGCCCGCCACGCCGCGCATGCCCTGCGGCGGATAGCGCGTGGCGGCCACGGCGCGGCGCGCGTCCTCTTCGGATTCGATGAACGGAATCAGCAGGTTGTAGAAGCCGATGTCCAACAGCCGCTTGATCTCCACCGGATCATTCCACGACGGCCGCCCCACGGCGGCGCTGGCGCTGCCCTGCAGGGCCTGCAGCTGCTGCAGGAACATCGGCACCTCGTTGGGCGAGTGCTCGCCGTCCAGCAGCAGCCAGTCAAAATTGGCCAGTCCCACGAGCTCGGCCGTGATGTGGCTGGACATGCACATCCAGAATCCGATGAGCCGTTCGCGCGCCAGGATGCGTTGCCGGAAACGGTTGGGTAAGGGTGAGTTCATTGCCGTCTTCACTTCATCAAGAAAAATAGGTCAGGCCGGGCCTGCAAGCCCGGCCGCGCATTCAGTCCATTTTTGCGCCCGAGGCCTTGGCCGCCTTGCCCCACTTCGCGATCTCGTTATCCACGAACGCCGAGAACGACTTCGGGTCGTCCGCCACCACCACGAAACCGACGCTCTCCAGCTTCTGCCGGATGTCGGGCGAGGACAGGGCCTTCACCGTCGCCTGGTTCAGCCGCTGGATCACGGCGGGCGGCGTCTTCGCCGGCGCCGACAAGCCGAACCAGGACTCGGCGGAAAAACCCGGGTAGCCCGATTCCGCCACCGTGGGCGTGTCGGGATACGCCGGGTTGCGCTTGGCGCTGGCCACGGCCAATGCACGCAGCTTGCCCGAGCTGACTTGCGGCAGCAGCGTGTCCTGGTTCAGGAACATCACCTGCACGCGCCCCCCGATCATGTCGGTGATGGCGGCCGCGCCGCCCTTGTAGGGCACGTGCACCAGGTCGATCTTGGCATCCTGCTCCAGCATTTCCATGGCCAAGTGGCCGGAGGAACCGCTACCCGAACTCGCGTGCGTGTACTTGCCCGGATTTTCGCGCACCAGCTTGATGAAGTCCGCGAAGGTCTTGCCCGGAAAATCGTTGTTGGCCACCAGCACATTGGGGCCGGTGGCTAGCAACGAGACATGCGCGAAGTCGCTATTGCGGTACGGCATGTTCTGGTAGACCGCATAGCTGATGGCGTTGGAGCCCACGCCCGACAGCAGCAGCGTGTAGCCGTCAGGCTCGGCCTTGGCCACCATGTCCGAGCCGATGTTGCCGTTGGCCCCGCCCTTGTTCTCGACCACCACGGTCTGGCCCAGTTCCTTGGACAGCTCGGCCGCCAACAAGCGGCCCACCGAGTCGGTGCTGCCGCCTGCCGGAAACGGCACCACCAGCTTGAGTTGCTTGGTGGGCCAGGCCGCGCCCTGCGCCATCAGCACGCCTGGCAGCATGGCCATCGCCCCCGCAGCCGCCAGGACGGCCAGGCGTACGCGCGCCGCCGGTTTTTTCTGTTGCATGGTTGTCTCCTCCGTGGATTTTTTAGTATGTGCGCCCGGTGTCCGGGTCAGTGGATTTCAGGCTCGCCCGCGGCCGGAGCGCGCGTTTCGGTCTGAAGAAAATCGAAATCGCAGCCCGTATCGGCCTGCCCGATGTGCTTGAGGTACAGCACGCCGTAGCCGCGCTCGAAACGCGGCGGCGGCGCCTGCCAGGCGGCGCGGCGCGCCGCCAGTTCCTCGTCGGACACCAGCAGTTCCAGGCGCCGCGCCGGCACATCCAGCGTGATGCGGTCGCCGTCCCGCACCAGCGCCAGCGGGCCGCCCACATAGGCCTCGGGCGCCACGTGCAGCACACAGGCGCCATAGCTGGTACCGCTCATGCGCGCGTCGGAGATGCGCACCATGTCGCGCACGCCCTGCTTCAAGAGCTTCTGCGGAATCGGCAGCTGGCCCCATTCGGGCATGCCGGGCGCACCCTGCGGCCCGGCGTTCTGCAGCACGATGACGCTGTCGGCATCCACGTCCAGGTCCGGATCGTCGATGCGCGCCGCCATGTCGTTGTAGTCCTTGAAGACCACGGCGCGGCCCGTATGCACCTGCAGCTGCGCCTCCATCGCGGGCGGCTTGATCACCGCGCCGTCGGGCGCCAGGTTGCCGCGTAGTACCGCCAGCCCGTCGCGCTCGATCAGCGCCTGCGCGCGCGGCCGGATCACGTCTTCGTTGAAGATGCGGGCCCCGGCGATGTTCTCGCCCAGCGTACGGCCGTCCACGGTACGCTGCGACGTGTCCAGCAGGTCGCCTAGTTGCACCAGCATGGCGCGCAGGCCGCCTGCGTAATAGAAGTCTTCCATCAGGTACTTGCCCGCCGGCCGCAGATTGGCCAGCACCGGCGTGGTGCGCGCCAGGTGGTCGAAGCGGTCCAGGTCCAGGCCGAAGCCGCTGCGGCGCGCCATGGCGATCAGATGCACCACCGAATTGGTCGAACCGGACAGCGCTAGCACCGTGCGCACCGCGTTGTCGTAGGACGCGGCGGTCAGCAGGTCGGACGGCTTCAGGTCTTCCCACACCATTTCCACGATGCGCTTGCCGGTCAGGCTGGCCATCTGCGCATGGCGCGAGTCCGGCGCGGGGATCGACGAGGCGCCCGACAGGCACAGGCCCAGCGCCTCGACCGCGCCCGTCATGGTGGACGCGGTGCCCATGGTCATGCAGTGGCCGGGCGAGCGGGCGATGCCATCCTCCACGCCCTGCCAGTCTTCCTCGGTGATATTGCCGGCGCGCAGCTCGGCCCAGTACTTCCAGGTGTCCGAGCCCGAACCCAGGGTGTTGCCGTTCCAGTTGCCGCGCAGCATGGGGCCGGCCGGCATGAAGATGGTCGGCAGGTCCATGGACACCGCGCCCATCAGAAGCGCGGGCGTGGTCTTGTCGCAGCCGCCCATCAGCACACAGCCATCCGCGGGATAGGAGCGCAGCAATTCTTCCGTCTCCATCGCCAGCAGGTTGCGGTAGAGCATGGTGGTGGGCTTCTGGAAGGGTTCGGACAGACTCATGGCGGGCATTTCCACCGGGAAGCCGCCCGCCTGCCAGATGCCGCGCTTGACCTCTTCCACGCGCTGCTTGAAATGGCTGTGGCAGGGATTGATGTCGCTCCAGGTGTTGATGATGGCGATGACCGGCTTGCCGGCGTAGTCCGAGCGGTGATAGCCCATCTGCGCGGTGCGCGAACGGTGGCCGAACGAGCGCAGGTCGCGCACGCCGTACCAGCGGTGGCTGCGCAGTTCTTCGGGTTTCTTGCGCTTGGTTGAATCGCTCATGTCTCTGTTCCTGTGCTCTTGGGCAAGGGTTTATCGGGAAAATGGAATCACGCTGCGTCCAGCAGATAAGGCGTGCGGGCGCGTTCGCAGATGGCGCGCAGGCGTTCGGCCAGCGCGGCCGGTATGGGGATGCCCTCGCGCAGCCGGCGCGCGCGCTCGGCGGCTTCGGGCTCGCCCGCCACCAGCACCGGTTCGTCCGGATGGGCGGGCGGCGTGTCGTGCATGGCGTCGATCATGTCGTCCATGTCGGACTCGAACGAGCCCGCCGCGCGGAAGGCGTCGGGGTTCAAGGCCAGGAAGAAATGGCCCACGTCGTCGGGCTCGCCCGGCCGGCGGGTCGGCGCGCGGCGCGCGGCGAAGGCGCTGCCGCTGAGCGTGCCGCCCAGGATCTGCGCCATCATCGCCAGGCCGTAGCCCTTGTGGCTGCTCATGGCGGCGGTGCCGCCCAAGGGCGTCAGGCCGCCCTCGGGATGCTTGAAGATGAACTGCATGGCGGCGGCCGCATCGGTGACCGCGCCGCCCTGCCCGTCCACCGCCCAGCCCGGCGGCAGCGGCTGGTCCAGGAAGTCGTAGACCTTGACCTTGTTGGCGGCGACGGTGGTGGTCGCCATGTCCAGCACAAAGGGCTCGTTATAGGCGGCCGGCGCGCCGAAGGCGATGGGGTTGGTGCCCAGCATGGGCATGGCGCCGCGCGTGGGCACCATGATGACGCCATTGGCGCTGCTGGTCACCAGCCCGACCACGCCACGCTCGACCGCGATGCGCGCATAGACGCCGGCCGCGCCGAAGTGATGCGAATTGCAGACCGACACGGCGCCCACGCCGTGCGCCAGCGCCTTGTCCACGGCCAGGTTCATGGCCTGCGCCGCCACCGGATAGCCCAGGCCGCCCATGCCGTCGATCAGCGCGCTGGCGCCGCCGTCGCGCAGGATACGCGCACGCGCATCCAGGCGCAGGGTGCCGGCGCGCAGCTTTTCCTCGTAGGCCGGCAGCATGGAAATGCCGTGCGAATCGATGCCCAGCAGGTCGGTGCGCGCCATCAGGCCCGCGGTGATATGCGCCAGGTCCTGCGCCATGCCCCATGCCGTCAGCACCTGCAAGATCTGTTCGCGGACCTGCTCCACCGGCACATCGATCGCTGTTGATCCGTTCCCTCGCACGCTGGTCTCCTATGGTGTTGGTTTGATCGCGATGGGCCGGCGCAAGAGATCAGTCGCGCTCGCGGTCCACCAGCCGGTGGCGGGCCTGCCCCAGGTGGAATTGCATGGCGACGCGGGCGCGCTCGCTGTCCTGTTCGCGGATCGCGTCCAGGATCGCGGCGTGCTCGTCCACCACGCGCTGCGCGCGCTGGCGCGAACCGGTGCGGGTCAAATTCAAGGTCAGCCGCATAAAGCCGCTGATGGATTCGTGGATGCTCTCCAGCACGCCCAGATAGAAGTCGTTGCCGCTGGCTTCGGCGATGCTGGCATGGAAGGCCAGGTCCGCCTCGGCCGATACCTGGCCGCGCGCCAGGCTGTCGGCAAAGGCCGCGTGCGCATCCGCGATCTTCTTGAGCTGTTCGTCGGTGCGGCGCAGCGCCGCCAGGCGCGCGGCGTCGCCCTCCAGCGCCACCCGGACCTCCTGGGCCCGCAGATAGGCGCTGACGTTCTGCACGTCGTTGAAGGTCTTCAGGCGCGGCGCGGGCGCATGGCTGACGAAGGTGCCCAACCCCTGGTGCGCGGTGATCAGGCCGTCGGCGCGCAGGCGCAGCAGCGCTTCGCGCACCACCGGGCGCGACACGCCGAAGCGTTCGGATATCTCGTTCTCGGAAGGCAGCTTGTCGCCCACGTTCAACCCGCCGGACACGATCTGCTCGAAGATCTGGCCGTAGAGCTGGTCCGCCAGCCGCACCCGATGCCCGCGTTCGAGCACCAGCGCGCCCGCGGCATCGTGTTCAGCGGGCGCCTGCGGTGCAGGCGCGGGTGTTGCTTTGGGTCGGGCCACGAAATCTCCTCGATGCTATGGCGCTGTCCGCGACGGCGGGACAGCGCTCATCGTACCGTCAATGCGCGGCGCCAGTGCGCTCACGCCGCGGCCGCCTCCCGGTCCCAGGCCGCCAGGGCGCGCGCCACCGGCGCCACGCGCTCGCGTTCGGCGGCGGAGATGCCGCTCAGCAAGGGCAGCATCGACCCCATGTCCGCCACGCCCGAGAGCGTCACCGCATCGTGCAGCACGCGGATGGGGCTGATGCTGTCGCGGCAATCTTCCAGGTCCAGATACTGCTGGCGCACGGCCTCGGCTTCCTCGTAGCGGCCGTCGCGCAGCAGATGCAACAGGCGCATCGAACCTCGCGGCGCCACGCAGACCGAGCCGGAGGTAAAGCTCTTCAGGCCGAAATCGCGGTAGTGCACGATGGCCGGACGCTCGCCGATGCCGCTGACGATCCAGCGCGGATCCACGGCCTGCAACAGCGACGACAGATAGGCGTCCTGCGACGGATCGTCGCGCACCACGGCGTACTTGAAGGCCACGATGCGGCCTTCTTCGATCAGGCGGGCGGCGCTTTCCGGCGCCAGATAACCGGACGACTTGATGTAGATCACCGCGGGCTTGCCCAGCGCATCCGTAAAGCGGCGCACGCCTTCGGCCAGGCCCGCGTCCGTGTAGGGAAAGGACATGGGCAGCAGCATGGCCGTGGGAAAGGCGCGCGTACGCAGGATCGCCGCCTGGTCCATCATCTTGCCGTAGTCGGGCCCCACCGAAGGCAGGATCCAGGTGTCCGCGCCCGCCAGCCCGGCCAGCATGTCGACGATGCGGGCGTATTCGCTTACGCCCACGTTATAGAAATTGGCATTGCCGCCATACATCACATTGCGCACGCCGCCCGCTTCCAGATGGCCGAGCAGGGCCTTGTTGGCCGCCTCGTTCAGGGAAAGATCGTCGTGGCGCGCCAGCGGCGGCACCGCGATGACCGAACGCTGCAAGTCCTGCGCGGTGACCGGGGAGGTTTTCATGGGCGGGGCTCCTGGCTGATCCAGCTATCGGGTGGGTAAGTTCGAAAAAGTATACTTGGTTGACAACCATAAGCTCAATACCTATATTTGTTTTACAAGTAGTCAGGCAGCAAAACGCAGGGCGCCGCGGGGCGCCATGCGGCTTCAAAGCCTCGGGCCATGCCAGGGGCGGAATACCCCCAGAAACGATGCGCGGCCACGCGCACACCGAGGAGACGAATTCCATGCATGCAGCCCCTGCGCGAGGCCGGTCCGCCTTGGCCGTCCTTTGCACCGCCACCCTGGCGGCGGCCGCCTTCCTGTTGCCGGCCGCGCCGGCGCTGGCCGACTACCCCGAGCGCGACGTCAAGATCATCGTGCCCTTCCCGGCCGGCGGCACCACCGACATCGCGGCGCGCATCGTCGCCGCCGAACTCGGCAAGACCTGGAACAAGGCCGTGGTGGTGGACAACAAGGCGGGCGCCGGCGGCAACGTCGGCACGGCCGAGGCCGCCCGCGCCGCGCCGGACGGCTACACCCTGCTGATGGGCACCGTCAGCACGCATGCGATCAACCAGTCCGTCTACGCCAAGCTGCCCTACGACCCGGTCAAGGACTTCGTGCCGGTGACGCTGGTGATTCCCGTGCCCAACATCCTGGAGCTCAACCCCGCTTTTGCCGACAAGCACGGCATCCGCACGGTGGCCGACCTGATCAAGTACCTGAAGGCCAATCCGGGCAGCGTCAACATGGCGTCCACCGGCAACGGCACCTCCACGCATCTGTCGGGCGAGCTGTTCCAGAACATGACGGGCACGCGCATGACCCACGTGCCCTACAAGGGCAGCAGCCCGGCGCTGACCGACGTAATGGCCGGTTCCGCCGATCTGATCTTCGACAACCTGCCGTCCTCCATGGGGTTCCTCAAGAGCGGCAAGCTGCGCCCGCTGGCCGTCACCAGCGCCCAGCGCTCGCCCGCCCTGCCCGACGTCCCCACCATGGCCGAGGCCGGCGTGCAGGGCTATGACGCGTCCAGCTGGTTCGGCCTGCTGGCGCCCGCCGGCACGCCGCAGACGGTCGTCGACAAGATCCAGCGCGACGTGGCCGCCGCCCTCAAGCTGGAATCCGTGCGCGCGCAGTTGCAGGCGCAGGGCGCCACGCCCTCCGGCAACACGCCGGCCCAGTTCAAACAGTTCATGGCGCAGGAATCCGCCAAATGGGCGGAAGTCGTGAAGAAATCCGGCGCCAAGGTCGACTGACCCCAAGCCGATCCGGGCCCGTCCGCAACGCGTGGGCGGCGGGCTCTTCATCAGCACGCGAACCAGGAGACACCATGAACAAACTGATGAGCGCCGCGGCCATCGCAGCCGCCACCGCGGCGGGCGCCGTTCTGCTCGGGACGCCCGCCGCGCACGCCGCCGGCTATCCCGACAAACCCGTCACGATGATCGTGCCCTTCGTGCCGGGCGGATCCTCCGACATCACCGCGCGCTCGGTCACGCCGGGGCTGACGAAAATCCTGGGGCAGACCTTCGTGGTCGAGAACAAACCGGGCGCCAACAGCGCCATCGGCGCGCAGGCGCTGGCCCGCTCCACGCCCGACGGCTACACCATGATGGTCGGCTCCATCGGCACCTTCGCCATCAACGAGGCGCTGTACAAGAACCTGTCGTACAACCCCAGCAAGGATTTCGAGTACCTGACGCAGGCGGTGCGCAATCCCAACGTGCTGGTGGCCGCGCCGGCGTTTCCGGCCAGCACCGTCGCCGAGCTGATCGAGTACGCGAAGAAGAATCCGGGCAAGGTGTCCTATGCCTCGTCGGGCACGGGTTCGTCGGACCACCTGTCCGCCGTGCTGTTCCGCCAGCGCACCCAGAGCACGGGCGTGGACGTGCCCTACCGCGGCGGCGGCGCGGCCATCGCCGACCTGATCGGCGGGCAGGTCAACGTGTCGTTCCAGAACCTGGGCGCGGTCCAGACCCACATCAAGGCCGGCAAGCTCAAGGCGCTGGCCATCACGGGCGACGCGCGCGCCACCGATCTGCCGGACGTGCCCACGCTGGCCGAAGCCGGCATCAAGGACATGGTGGTGTATTCCTGGCAAGGCTTTGCCGTGCCCAAGGGCACGCCCGCCGCCATCGTCCAGCAATTGTCCAAGGCCTTGCAGACCGCGCTGCGCGATCCCCAGACCGAGAAGACCCTGCAAGGCCTGGGCTTCGAGGTGGTGGCCAACACGCCGCAGCAGTTCACGGCGTTCCAGCAGGCCGAGGTCAAGCGCTGGAAGGACGTCATCCAGAAAGCCAATATCCAGCTCGAGTAGCGGCGTCATCAGGACGCGGGATGCCCCCCGGCGGGCATCCTGTCAGCCTGGTTCAAGGCCGGATCAAGTAGCATCAACGTTTTGCCACCCACCTGTACGACAACATGACCACCAAGCATCGCATCATCCAGGTCGGCTCGCTGGCCGGTTCCCCCTACGCCAACAAGACGCTCGCGGACCGCTACGACGTCGTCGAGCTGTGGAAGTACCCCGACCGCAAGGCCGCGCTGGCCGAGCACGGCAAGGGCGTGACCGCCGTCGTCACGTCCGCCACCTACGGCGCCAACGCCGAACTCATCAACGCCCTGCCCGACCTGAAGGCCATCTGCAGTTGGGGCGTGGGCTACGAGACCATCGACGTGCAAGCCGCCAAGCAGCGCGGCGTGCAGGTCAGCAACACGCCTGACGTGCTGACCGATTGCGTCGCGGACCTGGCCTGGGGCCTCTTGATCGCGGGCGCGCGCCACATGGGCCAGGGCGAACGCTTCGTGCGCGCGGGCCAGTGGGGCCAGGTGCATGGCGGCATCCCGCTGGGCCAGCGCGTCAGCGGCAAGAAGCTGGGCATCATCGGCCTGGGCCGCATCGGCGAAGCCATCGCCCGCCGCGGCATGGGTTTCGACATGGACGTGCGCTATCACAACCGCCGCAAGCGCGATGACGTGGAATACGGCTACGAGGCTTCGCTCACCGATCTGGCCAAGTGGGCCGATTTCCTCATCGTGGCCACCGTCGGCGGCCCCAGCACGCGCCATCTGGTCAACCGCGAAGTGCTGGAAGCGTTGGGCCCCACCGGCATCATCGTCAACATCGCGCGCGGCCCCGTCATCGACGAAACCGCGCTGGTCGCCGCGCTCGAAGCCGGCAAGCTGGGCTGCGCCGCGCTCGACGTGTTCGAGCACGAGCCCAAGGTGCCCGAGGCGCTGCTCAAGACCGACCGCGCCGTGCTGCTGCCACACATCGGCAGCGCCACGCTGGAAACCCGCTTGGCCATGGAGAACCTGATGCTGGAAAACCTGCAGGCGTTCTTCGAGACCGGCCGCGTGGTCACGCCGGCGGAGTAAGGCGGCGGCCGCGGCTGCGGCGCGCCAAAGAAAAAGCCTCTCGGCGCCCATACCGAGAGGCTTTCGACTTTCCGGCCCCCGCGGGAATCGGAAGTCGTTTGCGCAAAGGAACTACCAGGCCGCAAGGCCCTCAGTGCTTACTTCGCCGGCGCCGCGGGGCCGGAATGATCCGTCTTCGCGGCCCCGCCCGACTTGGCCGCCGCCGGCTTGGCGGAGGTCTTGTCGGACTTGTGATGCTTGTGCTGCGCCTGGGTCTTGGATTCCCCCGCCTTGGACGTGGCATCGGCGCCCGCCGCAAACGCCGAAGGCGCGGCGGCAAGACCGAGGCACAAGGCCGAGGTGGAGAGGAACGCAGCAATACGGGAGTGAGTCGTCATTTCATGAACTCCTGAATGTGAAAGGCCCGCAGGCCTTTCCGACACGGGGCGGCAACATCGCCTCTAGGGTCTCTACAACACCCTAACCCGTTCCCGTTTGAACCCGGCACATCCAGAAGGTTCAGCGCGGAACCAGAAAATTGCGGTCGCTAACGCTTCGAAATATTGTGCGCACGGCTCAGCTCTCGAACGCCAGCAGCGCCACGGTGGCGAACAGCATCAGCGCGAAGCAGGCTCTCAGCTTGCGTTCAGGCAAGCGGTACGCCAGCTTCACGCCTATCGGCACGAACAGCAGGCTGCCTATCGCCAGCGGCGCGCCAACCAGCCAATCGGCCTGCCCCGCCCAGGTGTAGGTGATCAAGGCAATGAAGGAACCCGGAATCACCATGCTCAGCGCCAGCGCCTGCGCAGTGGTCTGCGGCAGCCTGAACACGGAGGTGATGATAGGCACGGCCAGCACCGCGCCGCCCACGCCGAAGAAGCCGCCCAGCGTACCGCACAGGATGCCCAGCACGCTGGCGCGGCGCGGCGTGAAGACGGGGGCATCGCCCTTGGCCGCCGGCTTGCGTGCGGCAGCGGGCCGCGATGCGCGCCAGGTCTGCCACACGTAGAACAGCGCAATGAAGAACAGGAACACGGCGAAGCTGCGGCGCAGGATGCCGGAGTCTATGCCCAGCGCCAGTTGCGCGCCGACCCAGGTGAACACCACGGCGCCAGCGGCGCCCGCCAGCGCCACGCGCTTGTCGATGCGGGTCTGCTGGTTGTACTTGCGCACCGCCATCATGATGGTGGGCAGGACCATGATGAGCGCGGTGCCCTGCGCCAGCTGCTGCGACATGCCCATCAACAGCACCAGCGCGGGAATCGCGATCAGGCCGCCCCCAATGCCCAGCACGCCGCCCATGAAACCGATCAGGCCGCCCGCGGCCAGGCACGCGGCGATAACTAACAGACTCACTTCTTGCTCCAGCAGGCCCGTCCTGTGGCAGGCCGGGCAATCAGAATACGGATACGAAACCGCCGCGGGCCGCCGGCCCGAGCGTCAGCGCAACTTTTCCAGCGCGGCATCCAGCCGGTCCACCGCCCAGATCTCCAGTCCTTCGATGGGCTGGCGCGGCGCGTTGGCCTTGGGGATCAGGGCAATGGAAAAGCCCAGCTTGGCCGCTTCGCGCAGGCGCTCCTGGCCGCGCGGCGCGGGCCGGATCTCACCCGCGAGGCCGACTTCGCCGAAGGCGATCAGGCCGCGCGGCAGCGGCTTGTCGCGCAGCGAGGACATGATGGCCAGCAACACCGGCAGGTCGGCCGCGGGTTCGGTGATGCGCACGCCGCCCACCGCGTTGACGAACACGTCCTGGTCGAAGGTGGACACGCCGGCGTGCCGGTGCAGCACGGCCAGCAGCATCGCCAGGCGGTTGCCTTCCAGACCCACCGTCAGCCGGCGCGGGTTGGGCGCGTGCGAACTATCCACCAGCGCCTGGATCTCCACCAGCAACGGGCGAGTACCTTCCTGCGTGGCCATCACGCAGGATCCAGCGACCTGCTGTTCGTGCTGCGACAGGAACAGCGCGGACGGATTGGCCACGCCGCGCAGCCCGCGGTCCGTCATGGCGAAGACGCCCAGTTCGTTGACCGCGCCGAAGCGGTTCTTGAAAGCGCGCACCAGGCGGAACGAAGAATGCGTATCGCCCTCGAAATACAGCACGGTGTCCACGATGTGCTCCAGCACCCGCGGCCCGGCCAGCGCCCCGTCCTTGGTGACGTGGCCGATCATGACGATGGCGATGCCCGTCTGCTTGGCCAGGCGCGTAAGCTGCGCCGCGCATTCGCGCACCTGCGAGACCGAACCCGGCGCGGCGCTCAGCTCGCCGCTATACAGTGTCTGGATCGAGTCGATCACGGCAACGGTGGGCTGTTGCTCCGACACCGCCGCCTGGATCGACTCCAGCCGGATCTCGGCCAGCAGGTTGACGTTGCCCGTCTGCAGGCCCAGGCGGCGCGCGCGCAGGGCCACCTGCTCGGCGGATTCCTCGCCCGTGACGTACAGCACATTGGTGACTTCGGACAGCGACGCCAGCGCCTGCAACAGCAAGGTGGACTTGCCTATGCCCGGATCGCCGCCGATCAGCACCACGGCGCCGGCCACCAGGCCGCCGCCCAGCACGCGGTCGAACTCTTCCAGCCCGGTAGGCTGGCGCGGCGTTTCACGGGCTTCGATTTCAGACAGGCTGCGCACCGGGCTGGCGGCCGCCAGCGGCGCGTAACGGTGGGAGGCGGCGGCCGGCGCCGACGACTCCACGGTTTCTTCCAGCGTGTTCCAGGCGTTGCAATGCGGGCATTTGCCCTGCCACTTCGGGGTGGTGCCGCCGCAATCGGCGCACACGTATACGGTTCGGGATTTGGCCATGCGCGAAAGTGTACCGGCAAGCCCGGGCCGCGGCGCGCGGCATGCGGGCGCGAACGCGCGCATTCATCCTCGCGCGCCCCACGATGGTGCAGCCATCTGTCATTCTGCTTTCAAAAACAGGGACGGGCTGAAGTTACATGATGCAAACTCAAGAAATTCTCTGGCGGATTTCTCCAAATCGCGCATAATCATCAAGTGCAGCGCATTGACGAACCGCCCGGTCCAGGGCGGCATACCTGCGGCGACGCGCCCCCGGGCGCGGCAGCGGGAATCGCGGCGCAATCACCCGCGGCTTTCCAGGAAGCCGCCTAAACCGGAACAGGACCCGAGCCACGACGAGACCGCCGGACCACCGGCGCGGCGTGCGCAAAGGCCAGACGCGGATGCGCCTTGCCACCAGGCGCATGCGCGAGGAGTACGCGCATGAGCATTACCTACCGCCCCCCTTTCGACGAAGACGATGAACGGGATCTGCGCGCCTTGTATCGCAGGCACGGCTCCGGCGCCAGCCCCGAATTGGACGCGGCCGTGCGCCGCAGTTGGCACCCCGGCCATAGTTGGCACCCCGCCTGGGGCGCCGCCGCCTGCGCCGCGATGGTCTTCGGCCTGTTCGCCTGGACCGAAATGCGTGAAGCTCAGGACTTTACCGAGCAGAACACCCCGGTCATCGCCCCCCATGAAATAGGGACAAGTTCGGAACGCGCGCCCGCCCTGCTGTCCACGCCGGCGGAAGCGCCCGCCGAACAGACCGCGCCCGTCACCGAACGCGTGGCCGCGCCGCAGCAGGAAGCAGTGCCGCAAGCCGCCCCGGCCCAGGAAGCCGCCCCTGCGGAACAGCCGGCCGCCGAACCCGCCGCGCCGGAAACACCCGCCCTCAGCGACCAGGACATCGAAGCCCGCGTGACCCATATCCGGGCGCTGGTGCGCGAGGAACAACAGGCAGAGGCCGTGCAGGCGCTGCGCGAACTGCAACAGGCCGCGCCCGACCTGACCCTGCCCGACGACCTGCAGGAACTGGCTCAGCAGATCCCCTCCTGAACGCCGCCGCGCATCGGACCCGCGCCCGGCGCGGGCCGATGGGCGCGCGTCTCCGATTTCGCTGCGGCGCGGCCCGGCTTCTTGCTAACATAGCCGCCATGAGTCCGAGCTTCCACCACCGCAATCTTCCCCATCTGCTGCTCTACGCGCGCGAAACGCTGATGGCGCACTTCCGCCCCATCCTGCACGCCGCGGGCGTCACCGAACAACAATGGCGGGTGCTGCGCACGCTGAGCGAAGTGGGCTCCATGGAACCCAACCAGATCGCCCGCACCTGCCAGATCCTCAGCCCCAGCCTCACCCGCATGCTGGCGGGCATGCAGGAACAGGGCCTGATCAAGCGCACGCGCTCCAGCGCCGACCAGCGGCGCCAGGAAATTTCGCTGACCCCCAAGAGCAACAAGCTCATCGACCGCATGCGGCCGCAAGTGGATGCGAAGTACCAGGAAATCGAAGCCCGGATCGGCAAGGAACTGCTGGACCGCCTGTACCGCGACGTCGACACCATGGTCGAACTGATCAAGCGCGAGCCCGCCGACCCGCGCGCCTCCGAAGACGAATGATCAGGCCGGCACCGGGAAGATCGCGTTGATCTGTCCCGTGCCGGAACTGGCGAAGTAATCGGTGACGATCTCCACCGGCTGGTCGTAGCCGTCCCAGCCCAACAGGCCCAACAACATCGCGGTATCGTGCATGCCGCCCTCGCCCACGCACAGGTCGGCGTATTCGGGCAGCATGGCGCAGAAGGTCTTCCAGTCGCCCTGGCGCCACAGTTCCACCACGCGCAGATCCACCTGCCGGAAGAACTCGCGGCTGATCTGATGCATGGCGGCCTCGGGGCTGCCGTTGTCGTTGAAGCGGTGCGACAGCGAGCCGCTGGCCAGCACCGCCACGCGGCTGTCGCTGGCTTCGATGGCCTGGCGCAGCGCCGCGCCGAAGCGCCGGCTTTCGTCCAGCGAGTGCCAGGCGCACCATGCGGCCACCGACACCACGTTGAAACGCCCGTCGCCATTCATGTAGCGCATGGGCACCAGGGTGCCGTACTCCAGCTCCAGGCTGTCGATCTCGTGCGAGCGCGTACCCACGCCCGCCGCGTTGGCGAATTCGGCGATGCGGCGTCCCAGCTGCGGATTGCCGCGGTAGGCGTAATCCATGTCCTTGATGAAATGCGGCAGTTCGTTGCTGGTGTAGCGGCCCTTGAAGCCGCTGTTGCAGTTCACGTGATAGCCGCCGTTGACCAGCCAGTGCACGTCCAGCACCACGATGCTGTCCACGTCCAGGTCGCGGCAACGCTGGCCGATGAGGCGGTGTCCCTGGATCGCGGCCTCCCTGCAGCCCTGGTGCTTGCCAGGCAGTTCCGAAAGATACATGGACGGCACATGCGTTACCTTGGCCGCCAGCGCGAGCTTGCCCATGATGCTAGTCTCCTCGTTCTTATGGTCCGGGCCGGATTCAGACGCCCCACCTGGGGATGTGGTGGCTGCCCATGGACACGCACACGTTCTTGATCTCGGCAAAGACCTCGTAACTGTATTCGCCGCCCTCGCGTCCCGTGCCCGATTCCTTGGTGCCGCCAAAGGGCTGGCGCAGGTCGCGCACGTTCTGGCTGTTGATGAACACCATGCCGGCTTCGATGCCGCGGGCCAGGCGGTGCGCCCGGCCGATGTCGCGGGTCCAGATGTAGGAGGCCAGGCCATACTTCACGTCGTTGGCCAGCGCCAGGCCCTCGGCCTCGTCCTTGAACGGCAGCAGGCAGGCGACCGGTCCGAAGATCTCTTCCTGCGCGCAGCGCATGCGGTTGTCGACGTCGGCCAGCACCGTGGGGCTGACGAAATTGCCGCCCGCGAGATGGGCCGGCAGGCCGGCAGGCCGGTCCGCGCCGCCCGCGAGTATGCGCGCGCCTTCCTGCTCGGCCAGGCGGATGTAGCCCGTGACCTTTTCCCAATGCTGACGCGTGATCATCGCGCCCACATGGGTATTGTCGTCGGTGGGGTCGCCCACGGCCAGGCGCTGCGCGCGTTCGGCAAACCTGTGCACGAAATCGTCATAGATGGATTGCTGGATGAAGATGCGCGAGCCCGCGGTGCAACGCTCGCCGTTGAGCGAGAAGATGGTGAAGAGCGCCGCGTCCAGCGCCCGCTCCACGTCCGCGTCGTCGAAGATCAGCACGGGCGATTTGCCGCCCAGTTCCATCGAGTACTTCTTGACGCCGCCCGCGCTGGCCAGGATCTTCTTGCCCGTGACGGTGCCGCCCGTGAAGGAAATCGCGCGCACGCCGGGGTGGCGCACCAGCGCGTCGCCGGCGGTGGCGCCATAGCCCTGCACCACGTTCAGCACGCCGGCCGGAATGCCGGCTTCCAGCGCCAGCATGCCCAGCTGGTCGGCCGTCAGCGGCGAAAGCTCGGACATCTTCAACACGGCCGTATTGCCCAACGCCAGGCACGGCGCCGTCTTCCACGTGGCGGTCATGAACGGCACGTTCCAGGGCGACACCAGCGCGCACACGCCCACCGGCTGGTAGAGCGTGTAATTCAGCATCTGGTCGTCCACCGGATAGGTGTGGCCGTTCATGCGCGTGCAGACCTCGGCAAAGAAGTTGAAGTTCTCCGAGGCGCGCGGGATCAGCTGCTTGCGGGTCTGCGAGATGGGCAACCCGGTGTCGCGGGTTTCCAGCTCGGCCAACTGCGGCACGTTCTGGTCTATCAGTTCGCCCAGCCTGCGCATCAGGCGGGCGCGCTCCTTGGCGGGCGTGTTGGCCCACTTGGGGAAGGCTGCGGCCGCGGCCGCGACGGCGGCGTCAATCTCGGCCTGCCCGCCCGCGGCCACCTCGGCGATGGCCTCGCCCGTCGCCGGGTTGCTGGTGATGAAGCGGTCGCTGCTGTCGACCTGCTTGCCGTTGATCCAGTGCTTGATGCTCACGCTAGGCTCCTCGTCCCGTCTGTGCCGGATGGTGCGGCGCAAATTTAATTAACAAGTTAACGTTATGCTCGACCGACCGGGCTGTCAATGTCGGGAAACCCCCAGGCATGACCAGGCCCCATGGCCTGCTGGCGGATTGTCGCCATCCTGGATTTTCATTAATATAGTTAACATGATAATTACATTCGGTGGAGCAAGGCCATGCCCCATATCTGGATCGAATACTCGGGCAATCTGACCCTGGATACCCAGGCCCTGATGCGAACCGTGCAGGACGCCGCCGTGGGCGACGGCAGCCTGTTCCCGCTGGCCGGCGCGCGCACCCGCGCGCTGCGGGTGGACGACTGCCTGATCGTCGACGGCCATCCCGACAATGCCTTCGTCCACGTGGTGCTGCGCATCGGCCACGGCCGCAACGCCGAACAGAAGGCCGCGCTCGGCGAACGGGTATTCCAGGCGCTGAGCGCCGCGCTGGCGCCGCAGATGGCGGTGCGCCCGCTGGGTATCTCGATGCAGATCGAGGAGGCCGACCCGGTGCTGAACTACAAGCTCAACAACTACCGCGAACACCTGGCCGCGCGCGCCGCCGCGGCTGCGGCGCCCTGGCCGCGAACCGTGGTGGGCGCGGCGCTCAACACGCGCCAGGCGCTGGCCGCGCTGGGCGACGCCGTGGACGCGCCCCCCTACAAAGGCGCCCCCAAGGCGCCCGTGCTCTACATCAAGCCGGCCAACACCTATGCGCGCCATGGCGAGGTGATCACCCTGCCCACCGACGTGGGCGAGGTCGAAGTCGGCGCCTGTCTGGGCGTGGTGTTCGCCCGCCGCGCGACCCGCGTGAGCGAAGCCGAGGCGCTGGACTATGTCGCGGGCTACCGCGTGGTGGCCGACCTGTCCGTGCCGCATGCCAGTTACTTCCGCCCCGCGCTCAAGCAGAAATGCCGCGACGGCTTCTGCCCCATCGGCCAGGATCTCGCCCCCGTGGCCGCGGTCGGCGACCCGGACGCGCTGGACATCGAAGTGCGCATCGACGGCCAGTTGGCGCAGCGCGCCAACACCGCCGACCTGATCCGTCCCGTGGCGCGGCTGATCGCCGACGTCACCCAGTTCATGACGCTGGAAGCGGGCGACATCCTGCTGGCCGGCACGCCCCACGGCGCGCCGCGCGCACGCGCCGGACAGCGCTACGAGATCAGCATTGCTCGGGTCGGCACGCTGGGCAATCCGCTGGCCGCCGCCCGATAAGCACAGGAGCCCGCCATGAAACATGCCCGCATCTCCCTGGACGGCGTCATCCACGCCGTCACCGAAGCCGGCCCAGGCCAGGTCCGTCTGGCCGACGGACGCGTTTACGCCGAAGACGCGGTGGACTGGCTGCCGCCCTTCGAGCCGCGCACCACCTTCACGCTGGCCATCAACTACGCCGACCACGCCAAGGAACTGGCCTTCAAGGCGCCCGATGAACCGCTGGGTTTCCTCAAGGCCGCCAACACCTTTGTCGGCCACCGCGCCCGGACCTTGCGCCCCGCCGACGTCGCCTTCATGCACTACGAATGCGAACTGGCGGTGGTGATAGGCAAGACCGCCAGCAAGGTCAGCCGCGCCCAGGCCTATGACTGCGTGGCGGGCTACACCGTGGCCAACGACTACGCGCTGCGCGACTACCTGGAAAACTGGTACCGCCCCAACCTGCGCGTGAAAAGCCGCGACACCTGCACGCCGCTCGGCCCCTGGCTGGTGGACCGCGACGACGTGCCGGACCCCATGAACCTGAACCTGCGCACCACGGTCAACGGCGTCGAGACGCAGCGCGCCAATACCCGCGACATGGTGTTCGATGTGCCCGCGCTGATCGAGTACTTCAGCAGCTTCATGACGCTCTCGCCCGGCGACCTGATCCTGACGGGCACGCCCGACGGCATCGTCAACGTGCAGCCCGGCGACGAAGTCGTGACCGAAATCGAAAGCGTGGGGCGGCTGGTCAACACGCTGATCCCCTTCCCCAACTGATTCCACTCCAACTCCACCACACCTGGAACCCCGATGCTAGATAACGATACCGTGCGCGCCATTGCCGCGCGCCTGCACGAAGCCGAACGCACCCGCCAGCAGATCCGCCAGATTTCGCTCGAGTACCCCGACATCACGATCGCCGACGCCTACGCCATCCAGCGCGCCTGGATGGACATCAAGCTGGCCGAGGGCCGGGTCAAGCGCGGGCACAAGATCGGCTTGACCTCGCGCGCCATGCAGCAGGCCTCGCAGATCGATGAGCCGGACTTCGGCATGCTGCTGGACGACATGTTCTTCAACGACGGCGCGGACATACCCGCGGGCCGCTTCATCCTGCCGCGGCTGGAGGTTGAACTGGCCTTCGTGCTGGGCAAGCGCCTGCAAGGCCCCAACGTCACGCTGTTCCAGGTCTATGACGCGGTCGACTACGTGATCCCGGCGCTGGAGATCATCGACGCGCGCTCGCACAGCATCGACCCCGACAGCAAGCGCCCGCGCAAGGTGTTCGACACCATCGCCGACAACGCCGCCAACGCCGGCGTGGTGATGGGCGGACGGCCGGTGAAGATCGGCGAACTGGACCTGCGCTGGATCGGCGCCATCCTGTCGCGCAACGCCGTCATCGAGGAAACCGGCGTGGCCGCGGGCGTCTTGAACCATCCCGCCAATGGCGTAGTATGGCTGGCGAACAAGCTGGCCGCCCACGACGTGGCGCTGGAAGCGGGAGAGATCATCCTGTCGGGTTCCTTCACCCGGCCGGTGCTGGCCCGCCCTGGCGATACCTTCAACGTCGATTATGGCGTGCTGGGTTCCGTCAACTGCCACTTCATCTGACCGCGCCACCATCCATGGACATACTGACCAATACCTTCAAGCAGGCCTTGCGCAGCGGCAAGCCCCAGATCGGCCTGTGGGCCGGCCTGGCCAGCGCCTACTCCACCGAGATCATCGCCGGCGCCGGTTTCGACTGGCTGCTGATCGACGGCGAGCACGCCCCCAACACCTTGCAGACCACGCTGCAGCAGCTGCAGTCCATGGCTGCCTATCCGGTCGCGCCGGTGGTGCGGCCGGCCTGGAACGACGCGGTCCAGATCAAGCAGATCCTGGACACGGGTGCGCAGACGCTGCTGGTGCCCATGGTGCAGTCCGCGGAAGAAGCCGCCGCCGCCGTGGCCGCGGTACGCTATCCGCCCCAGGGCGTACGCGGCGTGGGCAGCGCGCTGGCCCGCTCGTCGCGCTGGAACCGCATTCCCGACTACCTGCGCCGCGCCAACGACGAGATGTGCGTGCTGGTGCAGATCGAAACGCCGCGCGGCGTCGAGGCGCTGGAAGAGATCCTGGCGGTGGATGGCGTCGATGGCGCCTTCATCGGCCCGGCAGACCTGTCGGCCAGCATGGGCTACCTGGGCCAGCCTGAGCATCCGGACGTGGTCAAGGCGATCGACGACGCCATCCTGCGCATCGTCCGCAGCGGCAAGGCGGCCGGCATCCTGCACAGCGGCGTGGACCGCGCCAAGCACTATCTGTCGCTGGGCGCCACCTTCGTGGCCGTGGGCGTGGACGCCACGCTGCTGGCGCGCGCGGCCGAGCAGTTGGCGGGCCAGTTCAAGAACGCCGCCGCACCCGCGGCGGCGGCCAAGGGTCCGTACTGACGCGGGCGCCGGGGCTCCCCGCCCCGGCCCGATTCACCGCCGTGCCAGGAATTCGCGCACGGCGGTATTGAACAATAGCGGGCGCTCCAGGTGCGCGGCATGCCCGCAATCCGGCAGCACGCACAGGCTGCCGTGGGTCAGCGCTGCGCGCAGGTCCAGCGCCGAAGCCAGCGGATGGCTGCGTTCATGTTCGCCCGATATGACTAGCACCGGCGCGCGCACCGCCGCCAGGGCCTGCGTGTAGTCCACGCCTTCGACCGCCGCGAGCATCGAGGCCGCGCCGGCGGCGCTCATGGACATGCCGTCTTCCAGGCAGGCCGCATAGGCAGGCGCCTGCTCCCCCGCCCGGAACCAGGTCTCCAGCACGCGCCGGGCGGTCGCTCGTGGACCATCCGCGCGCAGGCGCGCCAAGGTCTGGTCCATGGGTTCGAAGCGCGCGGCGCGATCAACCCGCAGGCCGGCGCCATACAGCACCGTCCGGCCCAGACGTGCGGGAGCCGCGCACAGCAGCTGCTGTGCAACGAAACCGCTGAACGAATGCCCCAGCACGTCGAACGTCCCGATGCCGAGTTCGTCCGCCAAGGCGACGATCGCGTCCGCGTACGCCGGTAGTCCCTGCAAGGGCGCCGCTTGCGCATCGCGTCCGAAGCCCGGCCAGTCGGGTGCGATCACGTCGCGCTCTTGCGCCAGCGCGCCCGCCAGCCCATCCCAGATCGCGGACGATGAACAAAAGCCATGCAACAGAAACAGCGGACGGCCCGAACCGCGGCGCGTGTATTCCATGACGCCCTCCTCAGTTGTCCAGCACCACGCCGGATTCGCGCACCACCGCCTGCCATTGCGGCGCTTCGCTGCGCCAGGCCGCGGCGAAGGAAGCGGGCGTGTCCTGCCCAGGCACAAAGCCGCCGGCCAGGAACGCCTGGCGCACCTCCGGCAAGGCCAGCACCTCATGCAGGACGTCCGCAAAGCGCGCCACGCGCTCGGGTGGCGTGCCCTTGGGCGCGGCGAAGCCCCACCAGTTGCCTTGCACCACGTCCGGCATGCCGGCCTGGGCCGCGGTGGGCACGTCGGGCAAGGCGGCGAAGCGCTCGGGCGCCGCCACCGCGAGGGCCCGCACCTTGCCCTGCGGCATGTAGGCCGCGGCAATGCTGTAGCCACCGATGTACATCTGGATCTCGTTGGCCAGCAAGGCCTGCACGCCCGGCGAGGACCCTCGGTAGGCGATGTGCGTCATACCCGCGCCCATGGCGTGCGACAGGCGGTAGCCGGAAAGATGCGGCGTGGTGCCCATGCCCGGGGAACCATAGTTCAGCTTGCCGGCCTGCGCGCGCGCATACTGCGCGAACTGCGCGTAGTCCTGCGCCGGCACTTGCGCGCTGACATAGACGAAAGCGGGCACATCCGCCAGCTTGCCCACCGGCTCCAGGTCGGCCAATGGATCAAAGCCCAACTTGCGGTACAGGAACTGATTGATGACGAAATTGTTGGTCGCGCCCAGCACCAGCGTGTAGCCGTCGGGCTTGGCGCGCGCCACTTCCAGCGCACCGATATTGCCGCCGGCGCCGGTCTTGTAATCGACAATCAGAGGCTGGCCCAGGCGCTTTTCCAGCAGGGGCTGGATCTGGCGCATGGCCACGTCGCCCGCCGCGCCCGGCGCGTACGGCAGGACGATGCGGATGGGGTGATCGGGATACTGCGCCCAGGCGGCCAGCGGCGACGCCGCCACGCCCAAGGCTAGCAAAACGGATACGGCGCAAGTCCGGTACGTCATGGTGTTCTCCCTGGCCGGCGGGCATCGCCCGCGCACGCGCCGGCCCGGTGGCCGGCATTTTTCCTCGCGGATGCTACAGGTCGATGCGCATCAGGTCGTGCGCCAGCCGCAGCGGACCCGAGTAGTTCTTGCGGATGTCGGCCACGATTTCGTCCATCAGGTGCGGCCCCATCAGTTCCACCGGCAGATGCTTGGCCGCGGCGCGCTTGATCACCGGGCTGGTCGAATCGAAATGGCCGAAGTGCGTCGCCACCAGGCTCTTGACGCCGGCGCGGCTGGCGATGATGCCCAGGTCCGTGGGGCTGGTGTGCGCATAAGTGCCCACGCCGGTCTTGGCGCGATGCGCGATGAACGATTCGGGGAAGGTGCATTCATGGATCAGCAGGTCGGCGTCCTGTGCCAGCCGCACCATGGCTTCACAGGGCGCGGTGTCGCCGCTGAACGCGATGACCTTGCCTTCGGCCTCCACCCGCACGCCGAAGCATTCGCACACGTCGCGCGGAATGTGCTCCACCCAGTCGACCGAAATGCGCACGCGGCCGTCGTCGAACACCGGCCCGGGGCTGACTTCCCGCACCTCGGGGCGCATGGCTTCCAGGTTGGCCTGGCGCACGGGATAGGCGCTGCGCGCCTGGTAGTCGGTATGGTAGGCGCCGTTCTCGAACAGATGATCGACGAAATGGCGCGTGCCCTTCGGCCCCAGCACCAGCGGCGCGCCGGTCTTGTTCAGCATCCAGCTGGAGATGACGAAGTAGGGATAGTCGCAGATGTGGTCGTGGTGCAGGTGCGTCAGGAACACAAAGCCGACCTTGGCGGGATCGACATTGGCGCGCACCATCTGGCGCGTGGCGCCCTCGCCGCAATCGAACAGATAGTGGGTATCGTCATCCAGGGTCAGCAGGATGGCGGACTGGCCCCGGTCCGGATCGGGCAGCGCCGCTCCGGTTCCCAGCATCGTGATCTTCATGGTTTCCCCTTTTGTACAGGTCAGTTGAACTGCGATCCAGTATAGGTATGGGGTGCATACAATCTAATCAATTATTAGAATGCTGTGATAACCAACAGGAATTACACAAAATGCCTGCCACGCCCCGGATTCCAGAGCTGCACCACATCGGCGGACGCCTGCGCATGCGTCACCTGGATCTGCTGCGCGCCCTATACGCGCTGGGCAGCGTGCACAAGGCCGCGGCCGAGCTCGGCATGACGCAGCCCGCGGCCAGCAAGCAACTGCTGGAACTGGAGGACATGTTCGGCGTGCCGCTGTTCCAGCGCACGCGCCGCGGCATCGTACCCACGGGCTTTGGCCACGCGCTGGCGCGCAAGGCCGATGTGCTCTGGTCCGACCTGTCCGGCGCCCGCAACGAGATCGCGGCGCTGGCCGCCGGCGCCAGCGGCCGCATCCGAGTCGGCGTGCAGCAGGTGGCCCTGCCCGTGCTGGTGCCGCGCGCCTTGCAGCGCCTGCGCGCCGACCATGCCGGCGTCACCGTCATGCTGCAGGAAGGCGCGCACGATGCGCTGCTGGCCGGCCTGGCGCGCGGCGAACTCGATTGCGTGCTGGGACGCCTGATGCTGGATGCCACGCAACCCGTGTTCCGCACCGAAGTCCTGTATGAAGAGCCGATCTGCGTGGTGGCGCGCGTCGGCCATCCGCTGGCCAAGTCCACCCGCATCACCGCCGCCGCGCTGGCGCGGCAGGACTGGATCCTGCCGCCGCCGCAGGCGCCGCTGCGCCAGCGCATCGACTCCTACTTCGCCGAACAGGGGCTGACGCTGCGCGCGCCCATGGCCGAATCGGTATCGCTGCTGGCCAACGAGGTGCTATTGCGCAGCAGCGACGTGCTCTCGGCCATGCCGCGCGCCGTGGCGCAGCACTACGCCGCGCTGGGCGTGCTCGCGATCCTGCGATTCCGGCCCGACTGGAACCTGCCACCGGTGGGCGTGGTGCAGCGGGCGCAGGTGGAAGCGGCGCCGGCGCTGCTGCGCTTTCTGGATGCGCTGCGAGTGGAAGCCGGCGCGCTGGGCGCGTAGCGCCGCAGCCGCCCCGCCGGTCTCAGGCGTATTGCGCGAGACCATATCCGAAAGACCAGTTCTCTTTCGCCACTTCCACCAGGTTCACGAACACGTCCTCGGGCCGCAGGCCGGGATCGTCGCCCAAGCGCTGCGCGATCCGCTGGAACAGTGCTTTCTTCTGCTCCAGGCTGCGCGTGTTGTTCGCGGTGATCTGGATGTACACGAGGTCATCGCTACGCGCCACATCCATGTAGGTCGGGCTATAGCGGAAGTTCGACGCATCATGCTCGGTCATGGTCATGAATTGGTCGTCTTCGGGAACATTGAACGTTTCGCGCATGGCCAGATAGATATTGTCGAAGATGGCCTGGCGATAGGCTTGCGGCTTTCCCGCGCGCAATGAGACATGGACTAGCGGCATAGTGGGTTCTCCCTGTTGAGCAGCCTCATGTTAGTCATTCTGATAAGCTATGGCTCTATATTTCAATAATAAGTATCTGAAATGACTGAGCGCTCGCTGGACATCGCTGCCGTCAGGGCCTTTGTCCGCATTGCCGAGTTGGGCAGTTTCACGCGCGCCGCCGAAGTCCTGCACACGACACAGGCGGCCATCAGCCTGAAACTCAAGCGGCTCGAGGACCGCCTGGGCTTTCGCCTGATCGAACGCACGCCGCGGTACGTGGAGCTTTCGGCACGGGGCGCCGCCTTTCTTGGGCAGGCGCGCGAACTCCTTGCGGCGCACGACCGCGCACTGTCCGTCGCGGCCGAGGGCAGGCAACGCCTTGCCATCGGCATCAGCGAACATGTGGCGGGCCCCGAACTGCCGGCGCTGATCGCACGCATGAACGCGGCGGATCCCCAGTTGCTGATCGAAATCCGGATTGCCTCGTCCGGCGACCTGCTCCAGAGCTTCGACCGGCGCGAACTCGATACGGTGATCGTGCGCCTGCATGCGGGACGCGACGACGGACAAGTCCTGACCAAGGAAAAATTCGGCTGGTTCGCGGCGCCCGGCTGGCAGCATCGGGCCGGAGAACCGTTGCCCCTGGCCACCATGGCGCAACCTTGCGGCGTGCGCGCCATCGCCGAACAATTGCTCGACGAATCGGGCATACCGTGGACGGAGGTCTTTGTGGGCGGCGGCGTGATGGCGGTCGCGGCCGCCGTAATGGCGGGACTCGGCGTTGCGGCGCTGTCTCCGCGCATGCTGCCCTTCGGCGCGGTCGACGCGGGTCCGAGATTAGGACTGCCTGCCCTGCCGCAATTGCCGGTCTTGCTGCACACCCGGGTCAGGGATGGCCGCAAGCGCGATGCGCTAACGGCCCTGGGCGCGGCGTTCCGCAGCGCAGTGAAAGGCTGAAAGCCTCAGGAACGGCCGCCCAGGCTGCCGCCGCCGTCCACGCCCAGCACCTGGCCGGTGATGAAGCCGGCGTCGTCCGACAGCAGGAAGGCGATCGCGGCCGCGACTTCGGCGGGCGTGCCCAGGCGCTTCATCGGCACGGAAGCCAGCGCGCGTTTTTCCGCGTCGCTGCCGGCCGGCCGCGTGGCTCGGAACATCTCGGTTTCGATCGGGCCGGGAGCCACCGCGTTGGCGGTGACGCCATATTCGGCCAGCTCCAGCGCCCAGGTGCGCGTGCAGCCCACCAGCGCGCTCTTGGCGGCCGAATAGGCGGTGCGTTCCAGGCCGCCGTGAATGGCGCGGCTGACCACGTTGACGATGCGCCCGGCGCGGCGCACCTTCATGGATTCGATGAACGCCTGGGTGACCTGCACGGCCACGCGCACGTTCAGGTCGAGCACGTTGTACAGCGTTGCCAGGTCGATCTCGCCCAGCGGCTGGGGCGAGACGATGCCCACATTGTTGACGACGGCGTCGACCGGGAATTTCTCGCGGATCTCGCGCAGCACTTCCTCGGTGCGGCCGGCATCCGCCAGGTCACAGGCGTAGAGGTAGCCCGGGAAATCCACGTCGGTGGTGTTGCGCGCGATGCCCACCACATGACAACCCATGTCGGACAGCCGCTGAGTAAGCGCCCAGCCTATGCCTTTGGTGGCGCCCGTGACGAGCACGCATTTGTCCTTCATGGGTTGAAACCTCGCTTCTGTTTTCTTGGTAAAAAACGGGCGCTTGGGCGCCCGGTCTTCCAAGTAGACACCATCCGGCGCTGCCTGTCTTGTAAATTGCGTAGCAATTCTTGCCAGCCGGACGGCCCGCCAGACAGCGCGGAACCGGGCCGCCTCAGACGTCCCGGGTGACCGGAACGCGCGGCGCCAGGGCGCACAGCAGCTCGTAGCCGATGGTCCCGGCGGCCTGGGCCACCTCGTCCACGGAGGGGCCTTCCTCGCCCCAGAGCGACACGGGCGAGCCGACGCCGGCGGCGGGGACGGGCCCCAGATCGACGATCAGCATATCCATGGAGACGCGGCCCACCAATTGGGTGCGGATGCCGGCCACCACCACCGGCGTGCCGGTGGTCGCGTGGCGCGGATAGCCGTCGGCATAGCCGCAGGCGACGATGCCGATGCGCATGGAGCGGTCGGCGCGGAAGATGGCGCCGTAGCCGACGGAATCGCCCGCCTTCAGATCCTGCACGGCAATGATTTCCGAGCGCAGCGACATGGCCGGTTTCAGACCGAAGGAAGCGGCTTCGGCGTCCGCGAACGGCGAGGCGCCGTACAGGCAGATGCCCGGGCGCACCCAGTGCGCCTGGGTTTCCGAGGCGACGGCGATCTCGGCGAAGCGCAGCGTGGCGGCCGAATTGCAGACGCTGATGGCGCCCGGCATCTTATGCGTCACCGAATTGAACACCGCCAGTTGCTCGTTCACGCCCTGGGGGCCGTCGGCGCAGGCGAAATGCGTCATCTTGCCCACCGAGCCCAGCACGCCCTGCTGTTGCAGCAGCATGGCGCGCTCATGCGCGGCGGCATAGGCGGCTGGGCTGAAGCCCAGGCGGTTCATGCCGCTGTTCAACTTGAGCATGATGTCGACGCGGCGCGAGAAGCGCGCGCGAGCCAGCATGTCCAGCTGCTCCCGGTTGTGCACGGTGGCGCTCAAGTGGTAGCGGTCGACGATGTCCAGGTCGGAGGGTTCGAAAAAGCCTTCCAGCAGCAGGATGGGCCCGCCCCAGCCCGCCTCGCGGCAGCGCACGGCCTCGTCCAGGTCCAGCATGGCCAGGCCTTGCGCCTTGGAGAAGCCGGCGACCGCCTGCTCGATGCCATGCCCATAGGCATTGGCCTTGATGACCGCCCAAATCGAGGGCGGCAGGCCCGATGCGGCCTCAGCGGTCTGATCCAGGTGGCGACGCACGGCCGCAAGGTTGTGCGCAAGAGCGGAAACGGAGACGGTGGCTGAGATTGGGCGCGGCATGGTGTGGGATCCTGTGGCGCTTAAGTCTAACTGATCCTCGCCTTGCGCGGCGTTGCGCCGTGTCACGGAAATGCGACTACTCTAAAATGGAGAGGTCCTGGCTCCAAGGCCAGATCCGCAAGCCCACATATGCCCATCGATCACTACGAGAATTTTCCCGTCGCCTCGCTGCTGCTGCCGCGCAGGCTGCGCGGCGCCGTGACCGATATCTACCGGTTCGCGCGCGCAGCGGACGACATCGCCGACGAAGGCAGCGCCACGGACGCAGAACGGCTGAACCAGCTGGCCGCCTTCCGGGCCGAGCTGCACCGCATCGGCGCCGAACCGGGCGCCACGCCCGAACCCGGCTCGCCCGAGCTGGCCGGCATCTTCGTGCCGCTGGCGGCCACCATCGCGCGCCACCAACTGCCCATCACGCCGTTCTACGACTTGCTGTCCGCCTTCGAGCAGGACATCAGCGTCAAGCGCTACGAAGACTACGCCACGCTGGCGGACTACTGCACCCGCTCCGCCAATCCGGTGGGCAGGCTGATGCTGCACCTGTTCGAGGCCACCAATCCGCAGAATGTCAGCGAGGCCGACGCCATCTGCACCGGCCTGCAGTTGGTGAACTTCTGGCAGGACGTGCGGGTGGACTGGCACAAGCAGCGCGTCTACCTGCCGCAGGAAGACCTGCGCCGCCACGGCGTGACGGACGAGGACCTGGCGGCCTGCCGCCTGACGCCCGCCTGGCGCGACCTGATGGCCTTTGAAGTCGAACGCGCCCGCGCACTGCTACACTTCGGCGCTCCGCTGGCACGCCGCCTGCCGGGCCGCATGGGCCTGGAGCTGCGCCTGGTGGTGCAAGGCGGGCTGCGCGTGCTGGAGCGTATCGAGGCGGGCGGCTACGACGTATTCATGAATCGCCCCGAATTGGGCGCCAAAGATTGGGCCATCATGTTGTGGCGCGCAATTACCTGATATGACCCCTGACGAATACTGCCAGGAGAAAGCCGCCAAGAGCGGTTCCAGCTTCTATTACTCGTTCCTGTTCCTGCCGCCTGAGCGGCGGCGCGCCATCACGGCCCTGTACGCGTTCTGCCGCGAAGTGGACGACGTGGTGGACGAATGCACCGACCCGTCGCTGGCCCGCGTCAAGCTGGCCTGGTGGCGCACGCAGGTCGACCAGATGTACAACGGCAATCCGGACCACCCGGTGACGCGCGCCCTGCAGCCGCACCTGCAAAGCTGTTCGATCACGCGCGAGCGCCTGCTGGCCGTGATCGACGGCATGGAAATGGACCTGGACCAGACCCGCTACCTGGACTGGCCGGGCCTGCGCAAATATTGCTGGCACGCCGCCGGCGTGGTGGGCGAACTGTCCGCCGGCGTCTTCGGCTATTCCGACCCCAAGACCCTGGTCTATGCGGAAAAGCTGGGGCTGGCGTTCCAGATGACCAACATCATCCGCGACGTGGGCGACGACGCCCGCCGCGGCCGCATCTACCTGCCCGTCAACGACATGCAGCAGTTCGAGGTCAAGGCCTCGGACATCCTGAACGGCGAATACTCCGACCGCTTCAGCGCGCTGATGAAGTTCCAGGCCGAGCGCGCCCGCGAACTGTACCGCGAGGCCATGAGCAACCTGCCCGAGGCCGACCGCCGCGCGCAGCGCCCAGGCCTGATGATGGCGGCCATCTACCACGCGCTGCTCGACGAGATCGAACGCGACAACTGGCAGGTGCTGCACCAACGCATCTCGCTCACCCCCTTGCGCAAGCTGTGGCTCGCCTGGAAGACCTGGGTAGGCGGCGGACGCGGACTGGTCCGCCGGTTGGGCCGGTGAAGGCGGCGGTCATCGGCGCCGGCTGGGCCGGCCTGGCAGCCAGCGTCGCGCTGCGCGAAGCCGGCGCCAAGGTCACGGTGTTCGAAGCCGGCCATACTCCAGGCGGACGCGCCCGGCGCGTCTTCCACACCGATTTCGACGCGCCGCTGGACAACGGCCAGCACCTGCTGTCGGGCGCCTACAAGCACACGCTGGCGCTCATGCGCCGCGTGGGCCGCAACCCGGACGCCTTGCTGATGCGCCGGCCCTTGCAGCTGGCCAGCCTGGACGGCCGTTTCCGCCTGGCCGCGCCACGGCTGCCGGCGCCGCTGCACATGGCTGCTGCGATCCTGCGCGCGCGCGGCCTGTCCTGGAAGGACCGCCTCGCGACCCTGCGCCTGATGCGCGGCCTGAAGGCCATGTCGTGGACGCCGCCGCGCGAATGGACCGTGCTGCACCTGCTGCACTACCACGCGCAATCGGACGCGCTGATCCGCCAGATCTGGGAGCCGCTGTGCCTGGCCGCGCTGAACACGCCCGCCGCCACGGCCAGCGCCGCGCTGTTCGCGCGCGTGCTGCGCGACAGCCTGACCGGCAGCCGCGAAAACAGCGACATGCTGCTGCCCTGCACCGACCTATCCGCGCTCTGGCCCGACGCCGCGGCGCGCCAGGTGACCATGCGCTACGGCAGCACCGTGCGCCAGCTCCGCCCGTCCGCCGAGGGCATCGACATCAACCAGGAACGGTTCGACGCGGCCGTGCTGGCGGTGCCGCCCTCGTTCGCCGCGCGGCTGCTCGACGCCCCGCTGCGGGAAGCCGGCGCCACCGGGCTGCTGGATGCGCTCAAGGCATTCGAATACATGCCCATCGCCACGCTGAACCTGCGGCTGCAGGATCCCTGGCGCCTGCCTGAACCCATGATGATGCTGCGCGAGGAATCCGCCCGCGACCACTACGGCCAATGGTTGTTCGACCGCGCGCAGCTGGCCGGCGACACCAAGGCCGGCGAACTGGCCGTGGTGACCAGCGCGGCCACCGGCATCGCGGAACGCAATCGCCGGCAGGTCATCGAAGCACTGATCGACCAGGTGGCCGAACAGGCGGCGCGCCATCCCGCGCGCCTGCCGGCCATGCCGGACGTGACGGCCGCGGAACTGTTCATCGAAAAGCGCGCCACCTTCGCGGCGGTGCCAGGCCTGACCCGCCCGCTGAACTCCACGCCCTGGCCCACGCTGGCGCTGGCCGGCGACTGGACCGACACGGGCTATCCGGGCGTGCTCGAAGGCGCGGTGCGCAGCGGTCTGCAGGCCGCCCGCGTGCTGAATCCGGCAGCTGCCTGAGCGCCGCCGCCGGCCTTAACGCAGCAGGTTGGCGGTGGCCAGGCCGGCCACCGTCAGCAAGAGCGACCCGACCAGGCTGAAACCCGCATAGCCCAGCGCGCTGGCGTAGGCGCCGCGCTCCAGCATCGCCACGGTCTCGGCCGAAAAGGTCGAGAACGTGGTCAAGCCCCCCATGAAACCCGTGATCGCACTCAGCCGCACCCAGGCCGGCCATTCGGGATGCCCGGCCACCAGCGCCAGCGCCAGGCCCACCAGATAGCCGCCGGCCAGGTTCACCGCGAAGGTTCCCCAGGGCCAGGACTCCACGTTCAGCCACAGGCTGACCAGCCAGCGGACCCAGGCGCCGAACATGGCGCCCACGCCCACGGCCAGGAAATTCAGGGGAATCAGGGTTTGGTATGCGGACATCGGACTTCAGGACGCCTTGTGCTGTTTGAGCCGGAAGGAAAAGACCAGCAGCAGTATGCCGAAAAACACGGCGTAGGCGCCGATGACCCAGACCAGCGCCAGCGCGCCCGCGCCGGGCTGCATGATCAGCATGCCGCCGAACAGGATGGAAACCAAGCCCGACAGGCCCAGCAGCCATTCATTGCGGATGTCCTTGCGGAAACGGATCGCGGCCACGACCTGGAACACGCCGGACACCAGCGCCCAGATCGCGATGATGTAGAGCAGGACCAGCGCGGTCAGGCCGGGATAGAGGAAAGTGACGATGCCGGCCGCGATACCCAGCAGGCCCACGATGATGAGCGCCCACAAGGGCTTGCCTTGGTCGCGGATGCGCACGCCGGCAACCAGGGCCAGCACGCCGTCCACCAGCGCGAACGCGCCCCACACCAGCACCAGGGCGGACAAGGTGATGGCGGGCATGAGCAAGGCCATGAGGCCGAACAGGATGGCGACGACGCCGCGCAAGGCCACCCAACCCCAATGACGACCGATCTGATCCACGACTTGCTGTTCAAGCATGACGACCTCCGGTGTTTGTAACGGGTGGCCTATCTTATCGCCGCTGGCCGGCTGGCGCCACGGCGCCCCCTCCCTGCCGCCGCGTGCCGCCCGAAACCGATTGAAATTTCCTTGGGCGGACCATCCCGGCATTTATAAGAGTCATTCTCATTAAATGTTAGAATCCGCGGGCTTTCACCCTATACCCCATGGACAGTCAACCCACCCCTCGCCGCCGGGCCTATTGGCTCAAGACGCTGCACCAATGGCATTGGATCAGCTCGGCGCTGTGCCTGTTGGGCATGCTGCTGTTCGCGGTGACGGGCCTGACCTTGAACAACGCCTCGCACATCGAGGCCCGGGCCGTGGTGACCAGCCGCGAAGCCCGCATGCCCGCTGCCGTGCTGCAGCGACTGTCGCCCCCGCCCGCACAAAAAAAAGCGCCGCTGCCCGCACCCGTCGCGCAGTGGTTGGACCAGACGCTGGACGCGTCCGCCGCCGGCAAGCCGGCCGAGTGGTCGGCCGACGAGGTCTATCTGTCGCTGCCGCGCGCCGGCGGCGACGCCTGGCTGTCCATCGACCTGGCCAGCGGCGACGTGGCATACGAACGCACCGACCGCGGCTGGATCTCGTACCTGAACGACCTGCACAAGGGCCGCAATACCGGCCTGGCCTGGAGCTGGTTCCTGGACATCTTCGCCGTCGCCTGTCTGGTCTTTTCGCTGACCGGACTGGTGCTGCTCAAGATGCATGCCGGCAACCGCAGCGCGACCTGGCCCATGGTCGGTCTGGGCGTGGTGATCCCGGTGGTGCTGGCCCTGCTTTTCATTCATTGATTCCAACGATCCGCCCCTGGAGATTTCCATGCGCAAGCTGTTGCTGTCGGCCCTGCTGGCCGGCCTGATCGCCCGAACGGCCCAAGCGGCCGACATCGGCCTGTCCATCGAGATCCCGCGCCTGGACGTGGCGGAGTACCACCGCCCCTACGTGGCGATCTGGATCGAGAACCCCGACCAGAGCGTGGCGACCGACCTGGCCGTCTGGTACGACGTGGCCAAGAAGAACAACGAGGGCACGGAATGGCTCAAGGACATGCGCCAATGGTGGCGCCGCAGCGGCCGCAACCAGCAATTTCCGGTGGACGGCGTCAGCGGCGCCACCAAGCCCGTGGGCAAGCACGCGCTGAGCTTTGATGCGGCCAGCAAGCCGCTGTCGGGCCTCAAGCCCGGCCAGTACGCCGTGGTGATCGAAGCCGCGCGCGAAGTCGGCGGCCGCGAGCTGCTGCGCATCCCCTTCCAATGGCCGCCGCAAAAGGCCGAGCAGTTGACGGCGCGCGGCGAACACGAACTGGGCGCCATCGCGCTCGACCTGAAACCCTGAGATCCCCAAGGAGCGCAACGATGAAATCCGCCGCCAAACTGGCCGCCGCCCTGGCGCTGTGCCTGCCCTTCGCCTCCCAGGCGCATGACGTCTGGATGGTGCCGTCCTCGACGGTGCTGTCGGGCACCGACAGCTGGGTCACCGTCGACGCCGCCGTCGGCAACGACAAGTTCTATTTCAACCACGCCCCGCTGCGCCTGGACGGCCTGGCCGTGACCGCGCCGGACGGCAGCGCCGCCGAAGCCGAAAACATCAATAAGGGCAAGCTGCGCAGCACCTTCGACCTGCAACTGAAACAGGCCGGCACCTACCGCGTGGCCGTGGTCAACGACGGCGTGTTCGCGCGCTGGAAGGAAGACGGCAAGAACAAGCGCTACTTCGGCAAGCCCGAAGGCCTGGCGCAGGCCGTGCCGGCCAAGGCCGATGAGCTGGAAGTCTCGCAAAGCCTGGGCCGCGTCGAAACCTTCGTGACCGCGGGCAAGCCTTCGGCTGTCAAGCCGGTCGGCCGCGGCCTGGAACTGGCCCCCGTGACCCACCCGAACGACCTGTTCACGGACGAGCCCGCCACCTTCCAGATGCTGCTGGACGGCAAGCCCGCCGCCGACCTGGAAGTCAACGTGGTGCCCGGCGGCAGCCGCTATCGCGACAAGGTCGGCGAAATCCAGCTGAAGACGGACAAGGACGGCAAGTTCTCCGTGAAGTGGCCGCAGCCCGGCCTGTACTGGATCGAAGCCGGCATGGAAGATGCCAAGGTCAGCGTGCCGCAAGCCAAGAAGCGCCGCCTGTCCTACGCGGGCACGGTCGAAGTGCTGCAACCCTAAGCCGTCGCGGGCGCATGGCCAGCTCTCCCTCCTACGCCCAGCGCGGCGCGCCGGCCGCGGCCGTGCGCGTCGCCTACGGCGCCATGCCGGCCATGCCGGCGGCGCCCGCGGCGCTGGCCGGCGCCACCATGGGCACCACCTGGTCGGCGCGCATGGCGCTGCCGGCTGGGCGCACGGAAGCCGCGGCGCGCCATGCCATCCAGACCGCGCTGGACGAGGTGGTCGCCCAGATGAGCACCTGGGAACCCGACTCCGACATCACGCGCTACAACCAGGCCGCATCCGGCTGGCAGAATCTACCGGCGGAGTTCTTCCACGTGCTGAGCCACGCGCTGGCGCTGGCCGAGGACAGCGGCGGCGCTTACGATCCCACGGTCGGGCCGCTGGTGAACGCCTGGGGGTTCGGACCGCATCAGCGCGCATTTGAACCGCCCTCTCCCGCCGCCATCGAGGCCGCGCGCGCCCGCTGCGGCTGGCGCCGCGTGCAGCTCGATGCCGAGCGCCGCGCCGCGCTGCAGCCGGGCGGCGCCTATCTGGATCTTTCCTCCATCGCCAAGGGCTACGGCGTGGACCGCGCCGCAATGGCGCTCGATGCCCTGGGCATCAGCCAATACCTGGTCGAAGTGGGCGGCGAGCTGTGCGCGCGCGGCAGGCGGCCCGACGGCCAGCCCTGGCGCGTGGCCATCGAAGTGCCGGACGCCAGCGACGACCATGCGCTGGCCCTGCCGCTGTGCGACCGCAGCATCGCCACCTCGGGCGATTACCGCCGCCACGCGGGCAGCGGCGACGAGCGCTACGCCCACACCATCGATCCGCGCACCGGCCTGCCGGTGCGCAACAGCCTGGCTTCGGTCACCGTGCTGCATCCGGGATGCATGCAGGCCGACGCGCTCGCCACCGCCCTGACCGTGCTGGGCGAAGACGAGGGCCTGGCCTACGCGCGCCGCCACGGCCTCGCGGCCTTGTTCATCCTGCGCGAGCGCGACGCCTGGCGCGTCGTCGCCACGCCCGAATTCCAGGCGCTGGCCGCCATAGCCTGACGACATGCCAGCAACCCGGTTGATCGCGGCAGCATGCGTGGTGGGAGCCTGGCTGCTGCTGTGCGCCTGGGCCCGGCGCCGCGCCAAACGCCATGAGGCGCAGCAGGCGCTGGCCCTGCAAGCCCTGCAAGCGCCTGTCCCCGAAGACACCTTGCTGGTCGCCTACGCCACGCAGACCGGCTATGCCGAATCGCTGGCGGCGCAGACCGCCGAATCCCTGCGCGCGGGCGGCCTCGCCGTGCGCGTGGCGGCGCTGGAACAGTTGGACGCCAAGCGTCTGACGGCGTATCGCCGCATGCTGTTCGTGGTCAGCACCTATGGCGAAGGCGATCCGCCCGATGCCGCCGCGGCCTTCGCCGAACAGATGCAGCAGGCAGTCCCGGCGCTGGCCGGCGCGCATTACGCAGTGCTGGCGCTGGGCGACAGCGAGTACGCCCAGTTCTGCGGCTTTGGCCATCGCCTGGACGACTGGCTGCATGCGCAGGGCGCGGCGCCACTGTTCGACCTGGTCGAGGTCGACAACGGCGACCCGGCAGCCTTGCGGCATTGGCAGCACCACCTCGGCCTTCTGGCCGGGCGCAGCGACCTGCCCGACTGGCAGACGCCGGCATACGAATCCTGGCGCCTGGCTGCGCGCGAGCAGCTCAACCCTCAAAGCCAGGGCGGCCCTTGCTATCTGCTGACGTTGACGCCGCCTGCCGATGGCGCGCGCGAATGGCAGGCCGGCGATATCGCCGAAATCGGCCCCCGGCGCGAAGCCGGCGGCCCCTTGCTGCCGCACCGCGAATACTCGATTGCATCGCTGCCCGAAGACGGCTCGATACAGTTGCTGGTGCGCCAGATGCGCGATGCCGATGGCGCGCTGGGCTTGGGCAGCGGTTGGCTGACCCACATCGCCCAGCCCGGCGCCGCGATAGACCTGCGTGTGCGAGTCAACCGCAATTTCCACGCGCCAGCCGACGACCGCCCGCTGCTGCTGGTGGGCAACGGCACCGGCCTGGCCGGCCTGCGCGCGCTGATCAAGGCGCGCCGCGCCGCTGGCCAGCGGCGCAACTGGCTGGTCTTCGGCGAACGCAACGCAGCACACGACTGGTTCTGCCGGGAAGATATCGACGCATGGCGCGATGACGGCACGCTGGAACGCGTGGATGCGGTGTTCTCGCGCGACCAGGCCGAGCGCCGCTATGTGCAGCACCATCTGCGCGACAAGGCCGACGCCGTGCGCGCCTGGGCCGACGCGGGCGCCGCCATCTACGTCTGCGGCAGCCTGCAAGGCATGGCCAGCGGCGTGGACGCCGCGCTGCAGGACATCCTGGGCGCCGCGCGCCTGCAGGCCCTGCAGCGCGACGGCCGCTACCGCCGCGACGTGTACTGAGCGCGCCCGCCGCGCTTACTGCAGCTTGATGTCGGCCTTGTCGATCACGGTCTTCCAGCGATCACGTTCGGCGCGGATCTGCTGGCCGAATTCGGCCGGCGTATTGCCCAGCGGAAACGCGCCCGTCTCTTCCATCTTGGCCGCGGTCGCGGGGTCGCGCACGGCGCGCGCGAAGGCATCGGCCAGCTTGTCGCGCACGTCGTCGGGCATGCCGGCGGGTCCCACCACGCCGTACCAGGCCGTCACGTCGTAATCCTTGTAGCCCTGCTCGGCGAACGTGGGCACGTCCGGCAGGTGCGCGTTGCGCTGGGCGCCGGTGATGGCGAGGGCGCGCAAATGATTGCTCTTGACGTAAGGCAACGACGACGGGAAGTTATCGAAGATCACCGGCACCACGCCGCCCACCGTATCGGTGAGCGCGGGCGCGGAACCGCGGTAGGAAATGCTGCTCATCTTGCCGCCGATGATCTGCAGGAACCAGATCATGCCCAGGTCGTTCACCCCGCCCGCGCCGGCGTTGGCATAGCCGTCCTTGTTGGGATTGGCGCGCACGTGCTCGACGAATTCGGCCAGCGTCTTGGCCGGAAACTGCGGATTGACGCTGAGGATGTTGGGGCTGGTGACCAGGTTGCTGACGGGCGTGAAATCCTTGACCGGATCGTAGGCCAGCTTGGGGAACAGGTGCGGCGCGGTGCCGTGCGTGCTGACGGTGGCCAGGCCCACGGTGTAGCCGTCCGGCTTGGCGCGCGCGGTGGCGGTCATGCCTATGGTGCCGGACGCGCCCGTGCGGTTCTCCACCACGATCTGCTGGCCCAGGATCTCGCCGGCCTTGGCCGCGGCCAGCCGGCCCACGATGTCGGTCGGGCCGCCCGCGGGGAACGGCACGATCAGGGTGATGGGATGGTCGGGAAAGGCCGCGTGGGCGGCGGGCAGCACGGCGGCCAGCGCCAGGGCCAGACAAGTCTTGCGCATCATGGGTATGTCTCCTGTGGGGATGGTTGGAATTCTTATGTGGCCGCGCTGGCGGCGGCCTGCGCCATGGCCTCGCGGCGCAGGATCTTGCCGGGGCGGGCCGTCCCGGGGCGGGCCATGCCGGCCTCGGCCGGGTAGACCTGCTGGCCGTTGACCAGCACGTGCTCCACGCCGGCGGAGGCCAGCGTCGGCGCTTCCCAGGTGGCGCGGTCCTCGACCGTGTCGGCGTCGAACACGACGATGTCGGCCCAGGCGCCCTCGCTCAACTGGCCGCGTCCGGCCAGTCCGAACACGCGGGCCGGCAGGGAGGTCATCTTGGCGACGGCGGCCTCCAGCGTCATCAGCTCGGCCTCGCGCACATAGCGGCCCAGCACGCGCGTGAAACTGCCCCACAGCCGCGGATGCGGATGCGCGTCGTTGGGCAGCCCGTCCGAGCCCACCATGCAGCACTCGTGCTGGAAGATGCGCTGGACCTCGGCTTCGTCCATGGCGAAGTAGATGGCGCCCGCCGGACACAGGCGCTGCGCCGCGGTGGTCTTGTCGCAGCCCCAGCGCGCCGCGATGTCGCTGAGGAACTGGCCGCTGCATTCGGGATGCGGCGTGGACCAGGTGATGCGTATGTCTTCGATGGTCTCGGCGCGCTCCGGAATCAGGATGGTGGAGCTGCCGGGGTATGGGTAGATGTCCAGCGCCACCTCGACGCCCTCGCCGCGCGCGCGGTCGATGTTCGCCAACGTGGCGCGGCTCTTGCCCCAGTTCTGCGGCATCATGCATTTGTGGTGCGACAGCACGGTGGCGCAGCCAGTGTTGCGGCCCACCGAGAGCACCTCGTCGACGGCCGCCTCGACCTCGTCGCCTTCATTGCGGATATGGCTGGTGTGCATGGCGCCGCGCGCCGCGGCCACCCGGGCCAGGCCTTCCAGTTCAGCGGGGCGGGCCGCCCCGCCCGGCTGGTAGGCCAGGCCGGTGCTGAAGCCCACCGCGCCCGCCGCCAGGGCCTGGTCCAGCATGCGCTGCATGCTTTCCTGTTCTTCGGCCGTGGGCTGGGCCGCCGGGTCGCGCATGGCGGCCAGGCGCAGGTTGGCATGTCCCACCAGCGCCGCCACGTTGATCATGGGCTGCTGCGCGCGCAGCTCGCCGAAATAGGCCTGCATGTCGGCGAACAGCGGCGTTTCCCCCAGCAGCGCCAGCGCCGCGGCGGTATTGCCGGGCAGAGGCGCGGGCGCGCCGCTGACGCCGCAATTGCCCACCACCACCGAAGTGATGCCTTGGGTGGTCTTCCATTCCAGACCCGGACGTTCCACGAACATCAGGTCGTCATGGCCATGCACGTCGATGAAGCCCGGGGCCACGATCTTGCCACGCGCGTCCACCCTGCGGGCGGCCGACGCGCCCGACAGGTCGCCGATGGCGGCGATGCGCTCGCCCGCCACGCCCACGTCGGCGCGCCGCCGGGCGCCGCCCAGGCCGTCGATGACCCAGCCGCCTTCAATGATCAGATCCAGAGGTTCCTGCCGCATGGTGCTCCCGCCTTGGTGGTCTTGCCGGCGGACGCGCTGGGCCAGCGGACGCCGAAAGGGGCTAGTATCGTTCGCCCGATCAATCTGGGAAAATTGTTTTTATTGATCCATCTATCATCATTTGAAATGAATCGTCTGCCCAAGCACGTCACACTGAAGCACCTGACCGCCTTTGTCGCGGTGGCGCAGGAATCCAGCTTCACGCATGCGGCCAAGCGCCTGTTCCAGACGCAGTCCTCGGTGACCAGCCTGGTGCGGCAGCTGGAAGACGCGCTCGCCACGCAGCTGTTCGCCCGCACCAGCCGGCGCGTGCTGCTGACGGCGGCGGGCGAGGAGTTCCTGCCGCGCGTGTTGCGGTTGCTGGCGGATTTCGATGGCGTGATCGACGACCTGCAGCGCTACGGCGCGCTGGAGCGTGGGCGCGTCGGGGTGGCGGCGGCGCCATCGGCCATCACGCAGATCATCGCGCCCTCTGCCGCGGCCTTTTCCGCGCGCTATCCGGCGGTGCGCCTGTATCTCAGCGACGACAACTCCGGCCGCATCCAGCGCAAGGTCGCCGCGCGCGAAGTGGACTTCGGCCTGACCAGCCGCTGGGCCGACGCGCCCGGCCTGCAGTTCGACGCCTTGCTGGAAGACCGTTTCGGCGTGCTGTACCGCGAGGACGACGCCAGCCTGCGCCCCGCGCGCGACGGCACGATGCGCTGGGCGGACCTGGCCGGCCGCAAGCTGGTGGGGGTGGTGGACGAAACCGGCATCATGGCGCTGCTGCGCTCCCGCGCCGACCTGCCGATAGAAGCCGGCGCGCCGTTCTATGAAGCGTCCAGCACCACCTCGCAGGCGGCGCTGGTCAAGGCGGGCCTGGGCGTGGCGCTACTGCCGGCGCTGGCCGCGCAGCGGGTGATGGAACCCGGCCTGGCCTACGCATTGCTGGCCCGGCCCACGGTCGTGCGCACGGTCTGCATCATCCGGCACAAGGAATACCCCTTGAGCCCCGCCGCGCAAGCCCTGATCCGCGCCATCCACGACTACCTGCGCACCGCGCGGCTGCCGGCCGGCTGCAAGCGCATGCCGGCCAAGGGCCTGAAGACCTGAAAATAGCCGGCGCGATCAGGCCTCGCGCAGCTTCTCGTCCAGCGCCGCCAGCCCCGCCGCGAACACGTTGCGGCCCACGGCGTCGGCCACGTCGCCCAACTCCGCGCCCTCGACGCGGAAATCCGCCCACCACTCGACCAGCGTCTGGCCGCCTTCGGTGACGGCGTGCAGCGACACGCCGGCGACGTAATCGCGCATGGGCAGGTCGGTCTCGATGATGGAGTAGCGCAGCGCCGTGCCCGGATCGTCCAGCATCAACAACTGCTCGCGGACGAAGCCCGAAGGCTTGAGCGACAGGTGCCGCACGCTGCCCACCGCGTCATGGCGGCCGCCCTCTTCCAGGCGGCTTTCGGCAATGCCGGGATGCCAGGCGGCCAGGCCGTTGAAATCGCGAAAGCTGGCCCAGACCTTCTGAAGCGGCGCGTGGATGATGGCGCTGACGTGTACGGTATGCGGCATGCGAACTCCTGCGGGCGCGCGGCCCAGGGATAGTGGAAACTGCGAAAACTACGGAATCAGAACGTCAGGCTCTTGAATTCGCGGGTCGCCGCGGTCAGCGCCTGTTCGGTGGGCAGCCGCTCCATGGAGCTTGCGCCGTAGAAGCCATGGCAATGCTTGCACGCGCGCAGCACGTGGGCCGCATCCTCGGGCGTGGCGATGGGGCCACCGTGGCACAACACGATGATATCCGGCCGCACCGCCATCGCGGCCGCGGCGATGCGGTCGATGGCCGCCACGCAGCCGTCCAGCGTCTGCGCGGTTTCGGCGCCGATCGAGCCGCCGGTCGTCAGGCCCATGTGGGCCACGATGATGTCGGCGCCGGCGCGCGTCATGGCCACGGCGTCGTCCTCGTTGAACACGTAGGGCGTGGTCAGCATGCCCTTCTTGTGCGCCAGGCGGATCATGTCCACTTCCAGCGCGTAGCCCATGCCAGTCTCTTCCAGGTTGGCGCGGAAGGTGCCGTCGATCAGGCCCACGGTGGGGAAATTCTGCACGCCGGCAAAGCCCTGGCGCTTGAGGTCGTCCAGGAACAGGTCGAAATCGCAGAACGGATCGGTGCCGTTGACGCCGGCCAGCACCGGGGTCTTCTTCACCACCGGCAGGACCTCGCGCCCCATGTCCACCACGATCTCGTTGGCGTTGCCATAGGCCAGCAGGCCGGCCAGCGAACCGCGGCCCGCCATGCGGTAGCGGCCCGAGTTGTAGATCACGATCAGGTCGATGCCGCCCGCTTCCTCGCACTTGGCCGACAGGCCCGTGCCCGCGCCGCCGCCGACGATGGGCGTGCGCGCGCGCACCATGGCGCGATACTTATCCAGGAGTTCGTTGCGGTCAAAGCGCGGCATGGCGGCGGTCCTCAGTGTGTGGCGATTTCAAGAAATTGGTCGACCGCGGTCTGGGCGAAGAGCGGGTCGTTGATGTGGCAAGGCACGCGCACCAGGCGGCGGTCGGCGGTCTGCACCAGGTTTTTCTCCAGCGCGGCGAACAGGGCCGCGTCGGCCGCCGGATCCCAGAACGCCTGGCCCGGCGCGTCCAGCGCGGACACGCCGCCTTCCGGGATCAGGAAGCGCACCGGCCCCTGGCATTGGTTCAGCCTGGCGGCGATCCACTCGCCCTGGCGGATGTTTTCTTCCACGGTGGTGCGCATCAGCGTCACCTGCGGATTGTGCGGATAGAACTTGCGGCCGCGGTAGCGTTCCGGGACGGTGTCCATGGCGCCGAAATTCACCATGTCCAGCGCGCCGCAGGAACCCACATAAGGCAAGCCGGTGCGGGCCACGGCGCCGAAGCGGTCCTCGGTGCAGGCCAGCACGCCGCCGAACAGGAAGTCGCAGACTTCGGTGGTGGTCAGGTCCAGCACGCCACCCAGCAAATGGCTGTCCAGCAGCTTTTCCATGGACTGCCCGCCCGTGCCCGTGGCATGGAACACCAGGCAGTCATAGCGCGACTCCAGCAGCGGCGTCACCTGCTGCACGCAGGCGGTGGTGACGCCGAACATGGTGATGCCCACGGCGGGCCGGCCGTCGTCGGCGGCCGCGCTGGCGGCCTGTTTGAAAGCGCCCCCGATCGCGCCGGCGGCGTTGGCCAGCACCCGGCGCGAAATGCGGTTCAGGCCCGCCACGTCGGTCACGGAATACATCATGGCGATGTCCGAGGGCCCGACATAGGGCGCGACATTGCCCGAGGCCATGGTCGACACCATCAGCTTGGGCGTGCCGATGGGCAGTGCGCGCATGGCGGGCGTGATCAGGGCGGTGCCGCCCGAGCCGCCCAGGCCCAGCAATGCGCCGATCCCGGCGTTGCCGGCCGCATAGCGTTCGAACGCCAGCGCCATGGCCGCGATGGCGGTGCCCCGGTCGCCGGTGAAAACGGCGCCAGCGCCCTCCGGATGGCTGGCGGCCACCTCGCTGGCCTGCACCTGCGCCGCGCTGGCGGCGCCCGAGGTGGACACGTCCACCGAGACCGGATCCAGTCCGTCCCGGCGCAACAGGTCCATCACGTATTCAGCCTCTTGGCCCTTGGTGTCGTAGGTGGCGGCCACGTAGACCCGCCGGTTCGCATGCGTCATGACTCCTCCGCGGGCGGCTACACTCGGTGCGCGCCTCGATATGTGAGGCCGCGAGGCCTGTAGAATCTAGAAATGAGACGAAAGAATCATACTGAGACACTAGTCTCACGTCAAACTCCCGCCCCTTCCACGGCCGGCACGGCGCGGCTGATCGCGCCCGCCAGTCCGCAAGCCGCCGCCAGCGGCGAACCGCCGCACGGGCCGCGCGCGCGCATGCGCAAGATCCTGCTGGATGCGGCGCAGCGGCTGATGGCCCAGGGCATCACGCCATCGGTGGCCGAACTGGCCGAACACGCGCAGGTATCGCGCGCCACCGCCTACCGCTACTTTCCCAGCCAGAGCGCGCTGATCGCCGCCGTGGTGGACGAAAGCCTCGGGCCCATCCTGGCCTGGGACTCGGCCGCGCCCGACGCCGCCGACCGTGTCGATCAACTGCTGCGCTTCGCCTACCCCCGGCTGGCAGAGCACGAAGCGCCGTTGCGCGCCGCCATCATGGTGTCACTGCAGCAACACGCCGAAGCCAGCGCCGGCCGCGCAGGCATGGAGCCCCGGCTGGTGCGCGGCCATCGCGTCGACATCCTCAGGCGCGCCATCGCGCCGCTGGCGCCCGAGCTGACGCCGGCCCAGCAGGACCGCGTGGCCCAGGCCCTGTCGCTGGTCTATGGCACCGAGGTGTTCCTGGTGTTGAAGGACATCTGGAAACTGGATCTGCCCGAACTCACCGACGTGGCGCGCTGGACCGCCCAGGCCATCATCGCCCAGGCGCTGGCCGAGGCCCGATCCGAGAAGAAACAACCAGGAAAGCGCGGTCGGGAGTAAGCCGTTGCTTACTGCCCCGACTTGCGGTGGCTGCGGAAAAGCAGATGCGTGGCAGCCAGGTGGAAGCGCATGGCGATCTGGGCGCATTCCGCGTCTCGCGCACGCAGCGCCGCGATGATCTGGCGATGATGCTCCACGCTGCGCAGCATGTCGTCCTTGGTGTAGAAGTAGAACGAGCCAATGATGATGGGCATGTCCAGCAGGCTTTCCACCATGGACCGCACCCGGGCGGATTGCGCCGCTTCGAGCAGCGCGTGGTGGAACTGGTTGTTGAAGTGCTGTACCTGCGCGACGCTGTCGGGAGCATCGGCGTTGATGGCATCGAGCATGCACTGATTGATGCGCTCGAGTTCCTGTATCTGCTCCGGGCTGGCCCGTTCGGCCGCCGCCTTGGCGGAATAGGGTTCAAGCAGCATGCGCAGTTCGAACGCCTCGTCGATGTCGCGGTCCTGCCAGCCCAGCACCACGGCTCCGCGCCGGCCTTCGTGCTTGACCAGGCCGTCCGTCACCAGGCGTTCGATCGCGCTGCGCACCGGCGTACGGCTGACGGAGAGTTCGGCCGCGATGTGTTCCTCGCGCAGCCGTTCGCCAGGCATGAAAGAGCCTGCCATCAAGCGGCGGCGCAACTCTGCATAAACGTAATCGCGGGCGCTCGACATGATGGCGCATGACTCCAATTCCGGGTTCTCGAACTATACCGGAAGCCTATCGCGGCAATCGCGCCTGGCCGCGTCAGCGCTGGCGTTGCCCGAGCCGCTCCAGGAACCTGGGCCAGACTTCCGGATTCAGCAGCCGGGACGGACGGCGTCCGGCCAACATTTCCATGATCTGGTGGGCCGACCCTTGCGCGACCTTGCGCCGGCCTTCGTGCGTGACGCCTGCGGTGTGATAGGTCGCCACGACATCCGAACGCAGCAGCAGGCCATGCCCGGGCGGGGGAGGCTCCTGGCTCCAGACATCCAGCCCCGCTCCCGCCAGCCGTCCGTCCTGCAAGGCCGAAAGCAGCGCCTGCTCATCATGGATTCCGCCGCGCGCGGTGGAAATGAACAGCGCGCCGGGACGCATCCTGGCGTACGCTTCAGTCCCGATCATGCCCCGCGTGTCCTCGTTCAGCGGACAGTGCAAGCTCACCACGTCAGCCTGTTCGAGCAATTGCGGGAGACTCACGGGCTCGGCGCCGCGGGTGCGGATTTCCTCGGGCGTAAGCAACGGGTCGCATGCCATCACCCGCATGCCGAAGCCGGCGGCAACGCGCGCCACTCGGCAGCCGATTTCACCAATGCCCACGATGCCCAGCACGCGCCCCTCGATCTCGCGCCCCATCAGGGCCTCGCGCGAGACGACGGATCCCCCCAGCAGCGCGGCCTGGGATTCACGCAGGCGCTTGACCAGCGACAGCAGCAAGGCGAACGTCATTTCCGCCACTGACGCGGCATTGGCGCCGGCCTGGTTCACCACCGCTACCCCGGCGCGCGTGCAGGCCGCCACATCGACAGTGTCGTAGCCCGCGCCGCCCGAGGAAACGCAAAGCAACTCCGGGCACTGCGCCAGCAGGCTTTCCGTAACCTGCCAGCGCGCGGGGACTTCGTCCTTGGCCGCGCTGACATGATAGGCATGCGCGCCGGCCAGTCCCGCCGCCGTGATCGCATCGCCGTGCGCAGGCAGCGCTTCGAGGCTCAGGGCCGGCTCGCGCCCGATGCCCGCGTCGAACGCGGGGTCGATCCAGAGATCCAGCCGGACGACCCTCATCTTGTCCGGCAGCCGCTGCGCCAGGCTCACGGCCGGGCCTCCGCGCAGCCCAGCTGCTTGAGCCGGGCATCGACCCAGGACGTATCCAGCGATCCCGCCGCGATGTCCGCCAGCATCTTCGTTTCCAGTTCGTGCTTGGACTGGGCAGCCAGGTAGACCGCTTCCGTCTGCTCGAACGGAATCGACAGCAAGCCGTCCTCGTCGCCCAGGATCAGGTCGCCCGGCGAAATGGTCATGCCGTTCAAGGCGATGACGCAGTTGATCTCGCCAGGCCCGTCCTTGTAGGGTCCCCGGTGGGTCACGCCGGCCGCATAGACGGGAAACGCGCCGCGGCGGATCGTGCCGCTATCGCGGATGGCGCCGTTGATCACAATGCCTGCGATGCCGCGCGTCTGCGCATAGCTGGTCATGATTTCGCCGATGATGGCGTTGGTCAGGTCGCCGCCCGCATCCACCACGATGACATCGCCAGGCTGCGCCAGTTCGAGCGCCTTGTGCACCAGCAGATTGTCGCCAGGACGAGTGCGCACGGTCAGGGCCGGACCCGCAAGCGGGCTGCCATCGTGCATGGGCTGCAAGGGCGCGCCGCCGGCCGTCATCCGCGACATGCAGTCGCTGATGTTGGCGACCGGCACGCCTTTGAACTTGTCCACGGTTTGCGGGCTCACCGCGCGCTTGCGGGCATGGATCTCAAAGCCGATCATTTTTGCTCCTGTCGGGAATTGCAATGCGTTGCCATTACTGCTTGGGAATGCCGGCGTCCTGCACGACCTTGCCAAAGGTCTCGTGGTCCGCCCGATGCTGGCGAGCCAGATCCTCGGGCGTGCCCTTGAGCACGCTATAGCCGGCGTCCTCCAGTTTTTTCACCAGTTCGGGCTGGGACTGGACCTGCTGCAACGCCTTGTTCAACGCGGCAACCACGTCGTCCGGCGTCTTGGCGGGAGCCATCAGGCCCCACCAGATCGATTGGTCTATCGTCTTGAACCCGCTTTCCGCGAAGGTGGGCACATCGGGCAAGGCCGGCGCGCGCGCCTTGGCGACCACGGCCAGCGCGCGGACCTTGCCGCCTCTGATCTGTGGCAGCAGCGAAGCCACCGAGCCCACATACATGTCGATGCGGCCGCTGGCCAGATCCGGGAACGCCTGGCCCCAGCCGCGGTACGGCACGTGCATCAACTCGATGTTCGCCGCCTTGCGCCAGAGATAGCCGGTCAGGTCGCCGGTGCCGCCGATGCCGGGAATGCCCAGCGACACCACGCCGGGGCGGGCCTGCGCCGCCTTGACCACATCGCCGACCGTCTTGAACGGGGATTCGGGCAGAACCACGAAAACGCTCGGTGAGGTGGCCACCGGGCCGACAGGCTTGAAATCCTTGAATGTGTCGTAGCTGAGCTTGTTGTAGAGCCAGGGATTCAGCACGATGTTGTCGGTCTGGGCCATCACCAGCGTATGTCCATCCGGACGCGCGCGGGCGGTGGCGTCCAGCGCCAGGTTGCCGCCGGCGCCCGGCTTGTTCTCCACCACCATGTTCCAACCCTGATCCTGGCCGATCGCGCTGCCGATCATGCGGGTCAGCGTATCAGTGCCGCCTCCGGGCGGGAACGGGGAAATAAGCGTGATGGGCGCCGTGCCCATATCCGCCGCGTTCGCGGCGGCGCAGCCCAGCACTAGCGTGGCGGCCAGGAGTTTCTTCAGGACCTTCATTGTCTTCCTCACACAGTTGGTTCTTGTTGGATATGCCGTCGCCGCGTCGCGATGCCGCGCGGCGCTCAGCGCTCGCGCGCCAAAACCGTCAGCCAGGCCAGGCGCGCCTCGACCGAATCCGGCAGATTGAAATCGCCGCCTGCCCGCGCATCCTGGATGCCTCGGCTGGTGCGGCTGAAAAGCCGTTCGACGCCGTCCAGAACCAGGGGCTCCAGTCCCGCCTCGATCAGTTGCTCGCGGGCCTCCCGGACTTCCGCCTGCCGGCGCTGCGCATGCAGCACGTGGGATCGGACAAACGAATCCATGAAGGCCGTAAGCGGCGTCTGGTCGATGTCCGCCAGCACCTCGTAAAGCGAGGCTCTCAAACCCATGGACTCGGCCGCCACCAGACATTCCACGGCCAGGCTTTCCATGCCCTTGGTCATGATGCTGCGCAGCAGCTTCAGGCGCACGGCATCGCCCGCCGCGCCTTGTATGGCGCGCGCCGGCGCCCCGCCGCTCTCGGCCAGCCGCAGCACCGCGTCCGTGCCGGTCCCGGCGCAGAGCAAGGGCGTGCGTTCCGCCAGCAGGGCAATGGCGCCCATGATCGCGACGTCGGTGAAGTCGATGTTCCGTTCGGCGGCGGCCGCCGAGGCGGCCTGCATGTCAGGCGCGCTGGCTGTCGTGAAGTCGGCGTAGACCGCGTCCTGGCGCATGTGCGGGAAGCTCTGCCGTGCCATCTCCAGCGCCGCGTGGCCATACACCGCCGACACAACGATGTCCGCCTCGCCCAACCATGCCCCGGGCTCGGCGTGCAATCCGGCGCCATGACGCCGGGCGCGTCCCGCCATTTCTTCGTCCTGCCGCAACTCGCAGATCCCGACCAGCGCATGCCCGGCGGCGCTCCATGCCTGCGCATAGCAGGAACCGACCTCGCCGCAGCCCATCAAAGCAATTTTCATCTCTATAAATACAATAAAAAAACAATGATTCTTTATATAATGAAATTTTTGCCGATATTATTCGTATAAACCCTATGTTTTTTATATTTTTAGTACATTAAAAAAACATTATTTGATCCAGAAGCTGTCGCCAGGAGCAAGGAAACCGGACGCGCGCAGGCACCGCGCCTAGCGGCACGCACGCGGGATTGGCGCGAGTGCGCGCGATGGCTGGCGGCGATTCAGAGATGGGGAATAGCGCGATGCGCGCGGCTGCGCTGCGGGCAGCCACGGCAATGCATTGCTGGATGCCTCAGGCGCGCCGGACCATGCCGGCGGAGATGGCCCGCGCCGTGCGGCACAGCGGCTCCAGGCACTGCTCCACCATCTGCTCGGTCGAGCGCACACCCTGGATCCATACGATGTTGACGCAGCCATAGAGCCGCCCCGGCGCGACCATGATGGGCAGGGCGATAGCCTCCAGCCTGTCGTTCTGGTCCTTGCGGGTCTTGTCGTAGTCGCCGCCGAAACGCTGTTCGCGCAGGCCGTAGCCCTGGCGGCGGGTCTGCTCCAGCATTTTTTCCACGGCGGCGCAATCGTGCGCCAGCGCGTCGCCCTCGCGGCGGCTGCGGCGCAGCGCGGCCAGGATCGAATCGCGCTCTTTCTCGTCGCAAAACGCCAGATAGGCGCGCCCCACCGCCGAACGCAGCATGTTGATCTGGAAGCCGATGTTGTCGCGGCGGATGGTGAAGTACGACTGGCTGCGGTTGGTTTCGCGCACGATCATGGCGTTGCCGTGGCGCACCGTCAGGTCCGACGGCCATAGCACCTCCGCCTGCAGGCGGTCCAGTTCCGGCGCCGCGCACTGGCCCAGCAGATCCAGCACGCGCGCGCGCCGGCTGGGCTGGTTGAGCGAGCTGGCGGGGCAGAAATAGTCGTCGGCGATCCGCCGCCAGATCAGCCCGCGCAATTGCAGCGTCGCCAGGATGCGCAGCAGCGTGGCCTTGGCATAGCCGGTGCGCACGTGCAGCTCCTGCAGGCTCGCGCCCTGCGTGGCGCGCACCTCGTCCAGCACGATCAGCCCGCGCTCCAGCGCGTCTATCGTCTTCACCTTCGGCGTCCAACGGCTCATTGCGCCCCCTCTTTCCGCACGGCTGGAAATTTCACTCAGTGAAACTCCAGCAAAACCTGCTTGAGCCGCCCAGCCCCTGCGAAATATCGTGGCGTCTAACGCAAGCCGTGGTGGCTGGCGGAACGGCAAGAGAGGCGGGAATGAGCGGACAGGCTGTACGCAATGTACTCTGGATCATGTGCGACCAACTGCGCTGGGACTACCTGTCCTGCTACGGACATCCGCGCCTGCGCACCCCCAACATCGACCGCCTGGCCGCCGAAGGCGTGCGCTTCGACAATGCCTTCGTGCAAGGGCCGGTCTGCGGCCCGTCGCGCATGTCCTATTACACGGGCCGCTATGTCACCAGCCACGGCGCGGTGTGGAACTTCGTGCCCATGCCCGTCAGCGAAATGACGCTGGGCGACTACCTGCGCCCGCTGGGCGTGCGCGTGGCGGTGGCGGGCAAGACCCACGTGGAAGCCGACAGGTCCGGCATGCAGCGCCTGGGGATGGACCCAGCGGGCGCCACCGGCATCCTGGCGGCGCAAGGCGGATTCGAGCCCTACGACCGCGACGACGGCATCTGGCCGCCGGGCTTCAGCGACGAATCGCACCGCTACACGCAATACCTGCGCCAGCAAGGCTACGACGGCGCCAACCCCTGGCACGACCACGCCAACTCGGCGCTAGGTGCCAACGGCGAGATCCTCTCCGGCTGGAACATGCGCTACGCGGGCCTGCCGGCGCGCGTCGCGGAGACGGACTCCGAAACGCCCTACATGACGCGGCGCGCGATCGAGTTCATGGAGCAAAGCGGCGATCGGCCCTGGGTGCTGCACCTGTCCTACATCAAACCGCACTGGCCCTATGTCGCGCCCGCGCCCTACCACGCCATGTACTCGCCCGACGACATGCAGCCCGCCAAGCGCGCGGCGCGCGAACTCGAAAATGCGCATCCCGTGCTGCAAGGCTTTCGCCAGGCGGAGGTCAGCAGGAACTTCTCCTGCGACCAGGTGCGCGAGACCGTGATTCCCACCTACATGGGCCTGATCAAGCAGGTGGACGACCAGTTGGGCGTGCTGTTCGACTATCTGCGGCGCAGCGGCCGCGACCAGGACACCATGGTCATCTTCTGCAGCGACCATGGCGACTACCTGGGCGATCACTACCTGGGCGAGAAGGAGCTGTTCCATGATTGCGTGGCCAAGGTGCCGCTGATCGTGCGCCTGCCCGGCGACGGCGCGCGCCGCGGCGCGGTGGAATCGCGGCTGGTGGAAGCCATAGACCTGGTGCCCACCATCCTGGACGCCATCGGCGCGGAGATTCCCGACCATATCCTCGAAGGACGCTCCCTGCTGCCGCTGCTGCGCGGCGAAGAGCCCGCCGACTGGCGCCGCGCCGTGTTCTCGGAAAACAACTACGCGTTCCGCGACTTCGTGCGCGAACCGCTGGGCCGTCCCGCCGACGGCTGCCACACCATCATGGTGCGCGACCACGAATGGAAATACGTTCATTTCGAAGGCCTGCGCCCGCAATTGTTCGATCTGCGCGCCGACCCCGACGAATACGACGACCTGGGCGCGGACCCCGCGCACGCGCCGGTCCGGGAACGCTACCAGGCCATGCTGTTCGACTGGCTGCGCAACCGCAAGATCCACCCCACCGTCAGCCACGCGACCATGACGGGATGGACACGCAAGGAGGATTCGGCCGGCATCCATATCGGCAGGTGGTAGCGCAGCGCGCCCGGATCAGGGCGCCTGAAAAATAAACGTCAGGAGACAGCATGAAACCGCAATTACTTGCGCTGGCAGCCTGTATCGCCGCCAGCACGGCGTCGCACGCCCAGCCGAAAGAGGACTGGCCCACGCGCGCCATCCGCATCGTGGTCGCCTTTCCCGCCGGATCACCCGGCGACACGGCGGCGCGCATCGTGGCCGACGCGGTGGGACAGTCGCTCAAGCAGCCGGTCATCATCGAGAACCGGCCCGGCGCGGGCGGCAACATCGGCGCCGAAGCGGTGGTCCGTTCACCCGCCGACGGCTACACCTTTCTTGAAGCGCCCGACACCGTCGTCACCATCAATCCCGCCATCTACCGCAAGCTGAATTTCAAGGCCGATGACTTGACGCCCGTGGTCGCGCTGGCGAACTTCAACCAGATGCTGGTGTGCTCGGCCGCCTCGGGCCTGCGCACGCTGGCGCAGCTGGACGCGCAGGCCAGGAAGACGCCCGGCGCCCTCAGCTACGCCTCCGGCGGCCAGGGCGTGCCCGGCCACCTGGCAATGGAGCTTTATCTGTCCGGCGCCGGCCTGGACATCCTGCACGTTCCCTACAAGGGGCCCTCGCCCGCCACGCAGGACGTGCTGGCCGGGCAGGTGCCTTGCGGCTATCTGGCCTCTCCGGTGGTCGCGCCTTACGTCGCGGCCGGCAAGCTCCACGGGCTGGCGGTGTCGGGCAGCGCGCGCTCGGTCCAGGCGCCGGACGTGCCGACCATGCAGCAGGCGGGCGTGGCCGGCTACGACGCCACCTTCCGCGAGATGCTGTTCGCGCCCAAGGGCACGCCGGCCGGCATCGTGCAGCGCATGAATGAGGAAGTGGCGCGCGCCCTGGCGCTGCCGGAAGTGAAGCAGAAGCTGCAGGGCAATGACCTGGATCCGCAGCCCGAATCGCCCGATGCCACCGCGCGCCGCCTGCGTGAAGACGCCGCCAAATGGACCGGCGTCATCCGCAAGATCAATCTCAAGGTGGACTGACACGCCCGCCCCGCTCCCCACGTCCGCGCCACTCCGCCGCGCGGGCGGCACTACCCGACACAGGAGGCTCCATGAACACCGCAACACCGACCACCGTTTTCGGCTCGCTTACGGATTACCGCAAGGGCTCGATCGAGATCACGCAGGGCTCGCCCCGGCACTACGTCTTTTCCAACATCTTCGAGGTGGCCGCGAACTCGGCGCCCTACGAAAAGGTCGTCGTCGGCAAGAACCTGGAATACGTCATCGAAACCCTGCGCGCCGAAGGCGTGTCGCCCTGGTACGCCTGCAGCCACGACGAGTTCGCCATCCTGATGGACGGCCAGGCCCAGGTCGAGTTCCTGGCGCTGGGCCAGCCCCCCGCAGCCGCGGACGGCACGGTGCTGGCGGGCGCAACCCCCGCCGGCAAGCCCATGGGCCGCGTGCTGCTGGGCCGCGGACACCAATGCCTGCTGCCCGCCGGCTGCGCCTACCGCTTTACGGCGCCGTATCCGGGCGTGCTGCTGGTCCAGACCCGCGCCGGCGAATTGTCCGTCGAGAAGTGGGCGGACATCTGCCTGCAGTAAGCCGCTACCCCCTTTTCCCTTTCTGGAGTACCGATATGGCCATGCTGGACACCCCCGCTCCCGCTACTTCCTTCGCCGCCGGCAAAGTCGTGGCTGGCGCCGCCGACGCCGCCACCGGCTACAAACGCTTCGACCTCGGCGCGTTCACCTTCACGCGCGACGAGTATTTCGTCAAGGTGCACTGGCCTTCCAAGGGCCAGACGCGCACCCACGCCATCGCGGCCGACGCCTTCCTGCGGGCCCTGATGCGCGACGTGGCCTGGGGCTTCTTCTATGGCTGGGTCAACTTCGACCACGTGTTCGGCACCCGCAACCACTATGGCAAGGTGGACGTCTACGCCGGTTCGTTCAACGGCGTCATGAAGGCCGCGGGCGTGGACTACACGGAGACTTTCGACACGCCGCTCATCATGGCCACCTTCAAGGCCATGCTGCACGACTGGACCAACGAAGGCTTCGATCCGTTCGCCGCGCCCGAGGAAACCGGCTCTGCCTTCGGCCGCAAGCATGGCGACAACATCGCCGCCATCGAGCGGTCGCGCATCGCCACGCGGCGCATGCCGGGCCTGCCAGAAGACTCGCCCCTGCGCGACGACCTGCCGGTCAACCGGGCCTTCGCCGACGTGACCCAGGAGGAGCCGCAGATCCAGGCCGAACCGGGCTACGAAGGCGCGCTGCATGCGTTCAGCCTGTTCAAGTACCTGTCGCGCTCCGACGTGACCTGGAATCCATCGGTCACCTCCGTCTGCGGCGCCAGCCTGTTCTGCCCCACCACCGAGGAATTCATCCTGCCGGTGTTCCATGGCAACGACCGCGTCGAATGGTTCCTGCAGCTGTCCGACGAGATCGTGTGGGACATCGGCGACAAGGACACCGGCGCCCCGCGCGCCCGCGTCACCATGCGCGCCGGCGACATCTGCGCCATGCCCGCCGACATCCGCCATCAGGGCTATTCGACCAAGCGTTCGATGCTGCTGGTCTGGGAGAACGCCACCCCCGACTTGCCCCTGCGCTACGAAAGCGGCGAACTCGCGCCCTACCCGGTCGAGTTCTGAATCCGCCCCCTCCCACTCATCACGTATCCAGAGCCATGCAGAACAAACTCTTTATCGACGGCCGCTTCGTGGCCGCGACCGCCGGCGGCACGATAGACGTGCTCAACCCGCACGACGGAACCCTCATCACCGCCATCGCCGCGGCCGAAGCCGAGGACGTGGACCGCGCCGTCGCGGCCGCGCAACGCGCCTTTCCCGCCTGGTCACGCATGCCGGCGGCCGAACGCGGACGCCTGCTGCTCAAGCTGGCCGACCTGATCGAAGCCAACACGGAAGAACTGGCGCAGCTGGAAACGCTGGACACCGGCCATCCGATACGCGACACGCGCGGCCTGGACGTGCCGCGCACCGCGGGCTGCTTCCGCTACTTCGGCGGCATGGCCGACAAGCTGCAAGGCAGCGTCATCCCGGTGGAAACGGGCTTCCTCAACTACGTGCAACGCGCGCCCATCGGCGTGGTCGGCCAGATCGTGCCGTGGAACTTTCCGCTGATGTTCACCAGCTGGAAGCTGGGCCCGGCGCTGGCGGCCGGCAATACCGTCGTGCTCAAGCCGTCCGAGCTCACACCGCTGTCGACCCTGCGGATTGCGGAGCTGATGGCCCAGGCGGGCTTTCCCGAAGGCGTGGTGAACATGGTCCCCGGCTACGGCCACACCGCGGGCCAACGGCTGGCGGAACATCCCGACGTGGGCAAGATCGCCTTTACGGGATCCACCGCGACCGGCCGCCGCATCGTGCAAGCGTCCCAGGGCAACCTCAAGCGCGTGCAGCTGGAACTGGGCGGCAAGGGCGCCAACATCGTGTTCGACGACGCCAACCTCGACGCCGCCATCAACGGCGCGGCCTGGGCCATCTTCCACAATCAGGGCCAGGCCTGCATCGCGGGCTCGCGGCTGATGCTGCATGAAAAAATTGCCGACGCGTTCCTGGAGCGTTTCACGGCGCTGGCGAACTCCATCCGCCTGGGCGACCCGCGTTCGCCCGACACCGAAATGGGTCCGCTGACCTCGGCCCAGCACCGCGACAAGGTCCTGTCCTATGTGGGCGTCGCCGCCGAACAGGGCGCGCGCCTGCTGGCCGGCGGCAAGGCGCCCGGCGGCGAGCTGGCCCGCGGCTACTACGTCGCGCCCACCATCGTCGAAGCCCGGCCCCAGGACCGCGTCGCGCAGGAAGAAGTCTTCGGCCCCTTCGTCACGGTGCTGCGCTTTGGCAGCGACGAGGAAGCGCTGGCCATCGCCAACGCCACCGACTACGGCCTGGGCAGCGGCCTGTGGACGCGCGACTTGGCGCGCGCCCACAAGCTGGCGGGCGCCATCCACGCCGGCATGTGCTGGATCAACTGCTACAAGCGGGTCAATCCCGGCAGTCCGTTCGGCGGCGTGGGCCAGTCGGGCTACGGACGCGAGATGGGCTTCGAGGCCATGCATGACTACACTGAGGCCAGGTCCGTGTGGGTCAACGTGGACGCCGCCGTGCCGCCGCATTTCAAGCGCTGAGGAGCCGCCATGAACCCTGCCATGCCGAATGCCGAAACCGCCTTGACCGACACGGTCGCCGCCAGCTTCTCCCAGACGCCGGATCCCAGGCTGCGCCAGCTGATGCAGTCCCTGGTGCGGCATCTGCACGCCTTCGTTGCCGACGTCGAGCCCACCGAGGCCGAATGGATGGCCGCGATCCGGTTCCTGACCGAGACCGGCCAGATCTGTGACGGCGCGGTGCGGCAGGAGTTCATCCTGCTGTCCGACACGCTGGGCGTGTCGATGCTGGTGGACGCCATCAACCACCGCAAGCCGGGCCAGGCCACCGAGAGCACGGTGTTCGGCCCCTTCTACATGGCCGGCATGCCCGACCGCGCGCCGGGCGAGGACATGGCGCAGACGCCGGGTGAGCCCGCGCTGGTGCACGGGACCGTGCGCGACACCGACGGCCAGCCGCTGGCCGGCGCCGTGCTCGACGTGTGGCAGACAGCCGCCAACGGCATGTACTCGGGCCAGGACCTGGACCAGCCGCAAGGCAATCTGCGCGGCCGCTACCGCAGCGGCGAGGACGGCAGTTTCGCCATCCGCACCATCCTGCCCGTGTCCTATCCGATCCCGGGCGACGGTCCCGTCGGCCGCATGATGGCGGCGACCGGCCGCCACATCTTCCGGCCCGCGCACCTGCATTTCATGATCGACGCGCCGGGACACCAGCGGCTGGTCACCCATCTGTTCAATGCCGGCGATCCGTATCTCGCGTCGGATGCGGTGTTCGGCGTGAAGCCGTCGCTGGTGCTGCAATACAGCCCGCAAGGCGCAGATTCAGTCCTGGGCAAGCGCTACGGATTCGAGTCGGACTTCCACGAGGGGCGCTATGACTTCGTGCTGCCCCGCGCTTGAACATGCGGCCGGGGCGGCGCTGTGCCGGATTGAGGACATTCCGGATGGCGGCTCCCTGTCGGTGCAGATCGACGCGCAGCCGGTGATTCTGCTGCGGCGGGGCATGACGGTCTGGGGCTACCTGAACCGTTGCCCGCACTTCTCCGTCACGCTGGACGCGGCCCACGGCGCCGTACTCACCTATGAGGCCCAGGTGCTGATGTGCGCGCATCATTCGGCCCTGTTCCGCTTCGAGGATGGGCTCTGCATCGAAGGCCCCTGCCAGGGCGCGGCGCTGGATCCGCAACCGCTCCGCGTGGCCGCCGGCCAGGTCTACGCGGCGGACTCGAAGCCGCGCAGCGCGCTGGCCAGGTTGGGCCCCAGGTCGTCCGACAGGTAGCCGCCTTCCTGCACCAGCACCGTGGGCAGGCCCAGCGAGGCCACCTGGGCGAGGATGGCCGCGAAACCGCCGGTGCTCACGGCCAGCCCCTTGTAGGGATCCTTCTCGTGCGCGTCCAGCCCCAGCGCGACCACCAGCGCACCCGGCGCAAATGCCTGGATTTCCAGGCAGACCCGCCGCAACGCGGCCAGATAGCCTGCGTCGCCCGTGCCGACGGCCAAGGGGCGGTTGATGTTGTAGCCCAGCCCGTCGCCTGCGCCGGTCTCGTGCGCATGGCCCACGAAGAACGGCGTGGTGTTGTAGGCATCCGCGTGCAGCGACACGGTCAGCACGTCGGCGCGGCGGTAGAAGATGCCCTGGGTGCCGTTGCCGTGGTGCACGTCCAGGTCCAGGATCGCGACGCGCTGATGCGTGCCTCGCAGGTACTGCGCCGCGATGGCCGTGTTGTTCAGGTAGCAGAAGCCGTTGGCGCGTTCGGTATAGGCGTGGTGGCCGGGCGGGCGGCACAAGGCGTAGGCCGCGCGCTCGCCGTCCAGCACCAGCCGGGCGGCATGGGTGGCGCAATGCGCGGACCAGACTGCCGCTTCCCAGGTGCCCGCGCCTATCGGGCAGGCCGTGTCGCCCATGTGATACCCCGCCAGGCCCACGATGTGCTCGGGATAGGCGCAAGGCTCGCCCGGAAAGGGATGCACGTTCGCGATCACCTCGTCCGAGGCGTCGGGCAGCTCGCGCCAGCGGGCGTGGGCCGTTTCCAGGAAGCGCAGGTACTGCGGCGTGTGCACGGCCGCGCGCGGGCCGGCGCCGTGGTCGTCCGGCGCGATGATCTGGTGTCCCGCCGCGCGCGCCGCGGCCAGCAGGCGGGCGCCGCGTTCGGGCTGCTCGTTGCTGCGCTTGACCTTGCCGCGCGCGATGAAGAACTGCGGATCGTGGAGCTGATGCTTATCGCTGTAGACGACCTTCATGGTTTTGCCGTGCCCCTGGGCTTATCGCCCGCCCCGCCGTGCTGCGAGACGAACAGATTGCGGACGTGCTGCCAGGCATCGTCCAGATGGACTTTCATGCAGGCCTGGGCGGCCTCGGCATCGCGCCGCGCCAGGGCGTCCAGGATGGGCTGGTGGGTGGCCGCCACCATCTCCGGATCCTGGTAGACGTCGTCGATCAGCGAAATGATCATGCGCATCTCGGTCTGGGTGCTGGAGAACAGGCGCAGCAGATAGGCGTTGCCCGAGAGTTCGCAGATCAGGGTATGGAAGCTCAGGTCCAGTTCGATGCGGCGGTGCTGCGGGGCGTCGGCGGCCTCGGCGATCATCAGCGCCAGCAACTCCTTCAGGCGCGCCAGGCCAGCGGCGTCCGCATGCTGGCAGGCCGCCGCCACCGCGGTCAGCTCCAGGCTCAGGCGGACCTGGAACAGGTCGTCGACCTCGCGCACCGACATATCGCGCACGAAAAAACCGCGGCGCGGCTTGGACACCAGGATGCCCTGGCGCTCCAGGCGTCGCGAGGCCTCGCGCACGGGCGCGCGGCTGATCGCCATCTGCCGCGCGATCTCCGCTTCGACCACGCGGCTGCCGGGCGGCAGGCGGCCCTGCACGATGGCCTGGGTGAGCCGGTCCTCGACCACGCCGACCAGGTCGGGAACATTGATGGATTCGAAGGGGCTGGCGGCGTCCGGAGTTTCGGGCATGGCGGGTTCTGTCTCGGTCTGGGGTAGGGAAATGCGGCAAGGCGTCAGCTATATAGCACCCCATTTTCGCCCAGCATATCAGTATTACTGCTAACTGTCGACAGTTGACTATCGACGCATAATCCTTCGCATCCGGCCCGCCACCGCGGCCGAACTCACCAAGGACGCATGTATGGTCACTTCCCTAGACACCGCGCCGCAGTCCATGAGTGCGGCGGAGTGGCAGACCCGCCAGGATCTCGCCGCGTGCTATCGCCTGACCGCCCACTTCGGCATGGACGACAGCATCTACACCCACATCTCGGCGCGCGTGCCGGGCGAGGAAGACGCGTTCCTGATCAATCCCTACGGCCACCTGTTCCGCGACATCAGCGCGGACTCCCTGGTCAAGGTCGGCATGGACGGCACCGCCGTCGCGCCCACCCCCCATGACGTGAACCCGGCCGGCTTCACCATCCACAGCGCCGTGCACATGGGACGCGCCGACGCGGGTTGCGTGCTGCACACCCACACCGTCGCGGGCGTGGCCGTGTCCTCGCTCGCCTGCGGCCTGCAGCCGGTGAACCAATGGGCGCTGCAGTTCTACAACCGGGTCGCCTACCACGAGTACGAGGGCATCGCGCTGGACCTGGAGGAACGCGAGCGCCTGGTCGCCGACCTGGGCCGGCACAAGGCCATGATCCTGCGCAACCACGGCCTGCTCACCCTCGGCGCCACGGTCGCCGAGGCCTTCATCCTCATGCTCAACCTGGACCGCGCCTGCCGCGTCCAGCTGGCGATCCAGGCGACCGGCCAGGCGACCTACCCGGTCAGTCCGCAGGTCAGCGAGAAGACCGCGCGGCAATACGCCAGCGGCGACACCAACCGCCTGCCCGGCTCCACCGATCCCAGCGAACGCGAATGGCGCGCGCTGCTCAAGCTGGTGACTCCCTCGTCCAGCGCCCCCGCCGCGCCGCGCGCCTGAACCGCGCGCGCCGCTCCATCTGCCGCTTCGTCCCCCGACTCCAGGAGAACCTCATGAATCGTCGCGACTTTCTGATCGCCAGCGCCGCAACCGCTGGATGGTGGAGCGGCAGCGCCGCCCTGCCCGCGTGGGCCGCAGCCGCCCGCAACGGCGTGCTGAACATCGCCGTGCAGCCGGAACCGTCCGGCCTCATGCTGGGCATCATCCAGAACGGCCCCACCCAGATGATCGGCGGCAACATCTACGAAGGCCTGCTGCGCTACGACGAAAAGCTGGAGCCCATGCCCGGCCTGGCGGCCTCCTGGACCGTGAACGACACGGCCACCGTGTACACCTTCAAGCTCAAGCAAGGCGTGCTGTGGCATGACGGCAAGCCCTTCAACGCGCACGACGTGGTGTTCAGCGTCGACCAGTTCCTACGCAAGACCCATGCGCGCCTGCGCGCCGGCCTGGCCTTCGTGGAGAGCATCAAGGCGCTGGACGAGCACACGGTGGAATTCCGCCTGCCGCGCCCTTTCGCCCCCTTCCTGGGACTGTTCGAGGTCGGCACCATGCCCATGGTGCCGCGCCACATCTACGAAGGCACGGACTTCCAGGCCAACCCGGCCAACAACACGCCCATCGGCACCGGCCCCTACAAGTTCAAGGAATGGCGCCGCGGCTCATACATCCAGCTGGTGCGCAACGAGCAGTACCACGAGCCCGCCGTGCCCAACGTGGAGACGCTGTACTTCCATGTGATTCCCGACGCGGCCTCGCGCTCGGCGGCATTCGAATCCGGCAAGCTGGACGTGCTGCCCGGCGGCACCGTCGAATACTTCGACATCGCGCGCCTGAAGGGCCTGCCCAATGTGGAGATCACCACCAAGGGCTGGGAGTTTTTCGGTCCCCACTCCTTCATGTGGCTGAACAACCGCAACCCGGTGCTGGCCGACGTGCGGGTGCGCCGCGCCATCATGTACGCGCTGGACCGCGAGGCCATGCGCAACGTGGCCTGGTACGGCTTCGGCAAGGTGGCCACCGGCCCGTTCAACAGCACCGTGCGTTACCACACCGACGAGGTGACCAAGTATCCGCGCGACCTGGCCCGCGCCAGACAACTGCTCAAGGAAGCCGGCTACAAGGGCCAGACCCTGCGCTTGCTGCCGCTGCCCTATGGCGAAACCTGGCAGCGTTTTGCCGAGATCGCGCGCCAGAACCTGGCCGAAGCCGGCATCAAGCTGGAAATGACCGCCACCGACGTGGCCGGCTGGAGCGAAAAGACCGCCAACTGGGATTACGACATCGCCTTCTGCTATCTCTACCAGTACGGCGATGCCGCGCTGGGCGTCGCGCGCAACTACCTCACCTCGACCATCGCCAAGGGTTCGCCCTGGAACAACGTCGAGGGCTACAGCAATCCCAAGGTGGACGAGCTGTTCGAACGCGGCTCGCGCGAAGCCGACCCGGAAGCCCGCCGCCGCCTGTACGAGGAGGTGCAGCGCGTGCTGGTGGACGAGGTGCCGGTGGCCTGGCTGCTGGAACTGCAGTTCCCCACCCTGTACCGCAACAACATCAAGAACCTGATCAATTCAGGCATAGGCTTGAACGACAGCCTGGCGCGCGCCACGCTGGCCTGAACGCGGCCATACGCACAGGGGGAACGCCATGAAGAAACTCGCCTACCTGATGCGCCGCGTGGTCCAGGGCCTGCTGGTGCTGGCCTTGATCGCGGTCATCAATTTCCTGCTCATCCGCGCCGCGCCCGGCGATCCCGCCACCGTCATGGCGGGCGAAGCCGGGGCGGCCGACGAGGTCTTCATGGCGCAACTGCGCGAGCGCTTCGGGCTCGACCAGCCCCTGCCCCAGCAGCTGGCGAACTACCTGGGCCACGCCGCGCGGCTGGATCTGGGCGACTCCTACCGTCAGCAGCGGCCGGTGATGAGCCTGATCGCCGAGCGCCTGCCAGCCACGCTGCTGCTGACCATGACGGCCTTCGTCATCTCGCTGACCGCGGGGGTGGCGCTGGGCGCGTGGACCAGCGCGCGCGCCGGGACCTGGCTGGACAGCCTGGTCAGCACGCTGTCCATGCTGTTCTACGCCACGCCGCTGTTCTGGCTGGCGCTGATGGCGGTACTGCTGTTTTCCGTGAAGCTGGAATGGCTGCCGGGCTTCGGCTTCGAGACCGTGGGCGCGGGCTACTCGGGCCTGGCGCGGGCGGTGGACATCGCGCGCCACCTGGCGCTGCCCGCCGCCACGCTGGCGCTCTTCTACATGGCGGTCTATGCGCGCATGACCCGCACGTCCATGCTGGAAGTGGCGCAGATGGACTTCATCAAGACCGCGCGCGCCAAGGGCCTGTCGCCGCGCCGCATCCAGCGCCACCACATCCTGCGCAACGCGCTGCTGCCCGTCATCACCCTGGCCGGCATCCAGGCCGGCTCCATGGTGGGCGGCACGGTGCTGATCGAAACCGTGTTCGCCTGGCCCGGCATCGGCCGCCTGATGTTCGATGCGCTGGTGCAGCGCGACTACAACCTGCTGCTGGGCACCTTCCTGATCACTGCCGCACTCGCCGTGGCGTTCAACATCGTCACCGACCTGCTCTACACGTTGGCCGACCCGAGGATAGAACTGCAATGAACAACGGATTCTGGCGGCGCTTTCGCCGCAACAAAGGCGCCCTGGCCGGCCTGGCCGTGATGGCCGCGGTGCTGCTGCTGGCGCTGGCCGCGCCGCTGATCGCGGCGCACGATCCCTGGGCCATGGTGCAGCGCCCCTTTCTGCCGCCGCTGGACATGGCCAGCCTGCCCTTCGGCACCGACACCATGGGCCGCGACATCGGCTCCGGTCTGGCTTACGGCGCGCGCGTGTCGTTGCTGATCGGCCTGATCTCCACGCTGGCCGGCCTGTTGATCGGCGTGTCGGTGGGCGCCCTGGCCGGCTACTACGGCGGCTGGATCGACAGCGGCCTGATGCGCTTTACCGAACTGTTCCAGGCCATCCCCAGCTTTGCGCTGGCCATCGTGCTGGTGGCGATCTTCCAGCCCTCGGTGGGTTCCATCGTCACCGCCATCGCGCTGGTCTCGTGGCCGCCGGTGGCGCGCCTGGTGCGCGGCGAATTCCTGACGCTGCGCCACCGCGACTTCGTGCACGCGGCGCATCTGGCGGGCGAATCCAATCTGCGCATCATCGTCACCCAGATCCTGCCCAACGCCGCCGCGCCCATCGTGGTCATGGGCTCGCTCATGGTGGCCACCGCCATTCTGCTGGAATCCAGCCTGAGCTTCATGGGCCTGGGCGATCCCAACGTCATGAGCTGGGGCTACATGATAGGCGCGGCCCGCACCGCCTTGCGCCAGGCCTGGTGGATCAGCCTGTTCCCTGGCGTGGCCATCCTGCTGACCGTGCTGGCCCTGAACCTGGTGGGCGAAGGCTTGAGCGACGGCCTGAACACCCGCCTGGACGCAAGGAGCCGCGCATGACGCCCACCCCCCCATTGCTGGACATCCGCGGCCTGAGCATCCGGCTGCCCGCCGGCGCCGACCGCGCCCTGGCCGTCAAGGAAGCCAGCCTGTCCGTCGCGGCCGGCGAAACGCTGTGCATCGTGGGCGAGAGCGGCTCGGGCAAATCCATGATCGCCAATGCGGTCATGGGCCTGCTGCCGCAGCCGCTGGTGGCGCCCGTGGCCGGCAGCATCGCCTTCCAGGGCCAGGACCTGCTGGCTCTGCAGGAACCGCAATGGCGCACGCTGCGCGGCAACCGCATCGGCATGATCTTCCAGGACCCGATGTCGGCGCTCAATCCGGTCATGCGCATCGGCGAGCAGCTGGAGGAAGCGCTGGACGCGCACCTGACGCTCGCGCCCGCCGAGAAACGCGCCCGCATCCTCGCGGCGCTGCGCGACGTGCGCCTGCCCGATCCCGCAGGCATCGCCGCCAGCTACCCCGGGCGGCTGTCGGGCGGACAGCGCCAGCGCGTCATGATCGCCTGCGCGCTGATGCTGGAGCCCGCCCTGCTGATCGCCGACGAGCCAACCACCGCGCTGGACGTCACCACCCAGGCGCAGATCCTGGAACTGATCCGCGACCTGCAGGCCAGGCAAGGCACGGCAGTGCTGTTCATCACCCACGACTTCGGCGTGGTGTCGCAGATCGCGGACCGGGTTGCCGTCATGCAGACGGGCGAGATCGTGGAGGCCGGCGACGCCGCCGACGTCCTGGGCAACCCGCAACACGGCTACACCCGCAAGCTGATCGCCGCCATTCCGCACGGCGTGCCGGCGACCGGCGCCGCAGCCGAGCCGCAGCCCGTGCTGCTGGACGTGCGCGACCTGCGCAAGACCTATGTATCCGGCGGCGGGTTGTTGCGGCGCGGCCGCGAAACCGCGGCCATGCGCGGTATCAGCTTCACCCTGCAGCGCGGCGAGGTGCTGGGCCTGGTGGGCGAATCCGGCTCCGGCAAATCCACCCTGGGCCGCTGCATCGCCGGCCTGCTGGCGCAGGACGGCGGGGAGATCCTCTTCAACGGCCAGACGCGCGGCGCACGGCCGGCGCCGGGCCGCGTGCAGATGGTCTTCCAGGACCCGCAGGCCTCGCTCAATCCGCGCCACACCGTGGGCCGCTCGATCATGGCCGGGCCGCTGGCGCAAGGCGTGGCACTGCCGCGCGCCCGCGAGCGCGCGGCCGAACTGCTGCAACTGGTCGGCCTGAATCCGGATGCCGCCCACCGCTATCCACATGAATTTTCCGGCGGCCAGCGCCAGCGCATCGGCATCGCGCGCGCGCTGGCTTCGGAACCCGAACTGATCGTGGCGGACGAACCCGTCTCCGCGCTGGACGTGTCGGTGCAGGCCCAGGTGCTGGAGCTGTTCGCCAGCGTGCGCCGGCAGTTCCAGCTGAGCATGCTGTTCGTGACCCACGACCTGCGCGTGGCGGCGCAGATGTGCGACCGCATCGCCGTCATGCAGCAGGGCCGCATCATCGAATGCGGCCCCGCAGCCGAGGTCATCCGCAGCCCCAGCCAGGCCTACACGCGCGAATTGGTGCAGGCCGTGCCGGACTTCGCCAGCATCGTGTCCGGGCGGGCGCGGTTGACCGGCATCACTCGATTGGAGGTCGCGGCATGAGCGCGCCATTCCCCCCCGCCATGGCCGCGGACCGGCCGCCCCGCATCGCGCTGCTGAGCCGGGTGCTGGACATGCGCTACCTGGCGCCCGCGTTCCAGGCCCTGCGGCCCGACATCGAATGGCGCACGGCGGACGACCTGGGCGACCCGGCGCGGATCGACGCGGCCGTCTGCTGGCTCCCCCCCGCCGGACTGCTGGGCACGCTGCCCAACCTGCGCCTGATCCAGTCGATAGGCGCGGGCGTGGACCATATCTATGCCGATCCCGCCGTGCCGCGCCAGGTGCCGGTATGCCGCGTGTCCGAGGCCGGCATGACCGCGGGCATGAGCACCTATGTCGCCTGGGCCGTGATCAACCATCACCGGCACTTTCCCGATTACGTGCGCAATTGCGCTGAAGGCATCTGGCGCGAAAGCCCCATCGTGCCGCCGTCGGAGCACCGCGTCGCCATCGCGGGACTGGGCCGGCTGGGCCTGGCCGCGGCCAGCGCGCTCTCGGCCCTGGGCTATCGCGTATCGGGCTGGAGCCGCACGCCCAAGCCCGGCCTGCCCGTCGGCATCACCGGCCATCACGGCGCGGACGGACTGCCGGCGCTGCTGGCAGAGGCCGACACCCTGGTCTGCCTGCTGCCCCTGACGGACGAGACCCGCGGCTTCCTGGGCGCGGCCACTTTCGCGCAATTGCCGCGCGGCGCCCACGTCGTCAACACGGGCCGCGGCGAACATCTGGATCCGGACGCGCTGCTGGCGGCGCTGGACAGCGGCCAGCTTGCCTACGCCACGCTGGACGCGACGCCGCAGGAGCCCTTGCCGCCCGAACATGCGCTCTGGCGTCACCGCAACGTGCTGGTCACGCCGCACATCGCCACCCGCACGCCGGCCGCGGCCATCGCCCGCCAGACTCTGGAGAATCTGCAGACGGTGTTGGAGGGCCGGCGGCCTGATACCTGCGCCGACGCCGACTTGGGATACTGAACGCCGGTTGACGCCGCCTGCAACTATTGCTAAACACACAGACGCACTGCACTTGCCCTCAAAATCTCTCCATAAGAGGTGGTTTATGAACAAGCGTATTGTTGTCGTAGGCGGCGGCGTAGGCGGCACCATGCTCGCCAATCAGCTGGCCGGAAAGCTCTACCCCGAGATCACGCGCGGCGAAGTCTCCATCACGCTGCTCTCGGACACGCCGGATCACTACTACAAGCCGGCGTTCATGTACGTGGCCTTCAATCTCTTCTTCCAGGAAGAACTGAAACGGCCGGAACGCTCCCTGCTGCGGCCCGAAATCGAGTTCCGCGTCGACAAGGTCACGCGCTTCCACTTCGACCGCCAGGAAGTCTCCACGCAGAGCGGCAAGCGCTACGGCTATGACTACCTGGTCATCGCCACGGGCTGCGTGCCCTCGCCCGAGCGCATCGAAGGGCTGAAGGAAGCCGGGGACCATTTCTACCAGTACGCACCGGCCAGGCAGCTGGCCGACCGCCTGTCGCGCATCGAGCGCGGACGCGTCTTCATCAGCGTCACCTTCCCCAAGACGCCCAACGTCCCGCACCAATGCGGCATTGCGCCCATCGAAACCACGCTGATGCTGGACGACTACCTGCGGCGGCGCGGGGTGCGCGACAAGATAGAAATCGTCTACACCTACCCGACCACCTCGCAACTGTTGCGCAACTGCCTGTTCCTGCAACGGCCAACCTGCGAAGTGCTGCCCGCGATCTTCGAGCAGAAGGGCATACAGTTCCAGCGCGGCTTCACGCTGTCGCGGGTGGATCCCGAGCGGCGCATCGCGTACTCGGAGGAAGGCGCCGAACAGCCCTTCGACATCCTCATGGCCACGCCGCCGATACGCGCGGTGGACGTGGTGCTGGAATCGGGCGTGTCGCAGGCCGAGAACGACGAAGGCTGGCTGCCAACCGACCACGAGACGCTGCAGGTCTACGGGCTGCCAAACGTCTACGTCATCGGCGACACCGTCGACCTGCCGGTCAGCAAGGCGGGCGGCTCCTGCCACAACCAGGCGCCGGTCATCGCCAACAACATCGCCGGCGAGATCCGGCTGGGCCGCCCTTGCAGCGCCTATGACGGCCGGGTGCAGGCGGTGGCCCAGATGGGGCTGAACGCCGGCATGCCGCTCTGGTACGACTACACCCACGACGTACTGCCCACGCCGCCCACCAAGCTCGGCGGCCTGCTGCGCCACGGGTTCAACCGCGGCCTGTACTGGGCCGTCGCAAGGGGAATGCTATGAACGCGCCGCATGAACAGAATGCCACGCAGGCAGTCGATGCGTCCGCTCCCTTCCTGGGCGGCGGGCCGGGCGCGCGCGCCCTGGCCGACAGGCTTAGCCTATTGGCCGAAGCCGGACGGCTGGACAACATCGCCGACCTGCTGTCGCTGGCCTCCGACCTGGTGGACCTGCTGGACCAGTCCATGGTGGAAAAGCTGGCGCTGCTGTCGGAGCAGGCCAGCAGCGCCGCCTGGACGGCGGCCAACACCCTGCGCGACGCGCATGCGCGCACGCTGCGGGAAGCCCGCCCTCCCAGCCTGACGGGCCTGATCGGCCTGCTGCGCGATGAAGACACGCGCCGCGGCATGGCCGTGGCGCTGCGGGCGCTGCAAACGTTGGGCCGGCAGATGGCGGCGCAGCGCAAGGACTACGCCGACGCGGCCTGAGCGCGCATGTAAAAACCCCCGGCAGCTGGATTTCAATCCGGCTGCCGGGGGTTGTTCTCATGCCCGGCTTGGCGCTTGCCGCGCCGGACCCGCTTACTGCAGGGTCCGCGTAAAGACGAACTGTCCGTCCTGCCAATCCACCGGCACCACGTCGCGCGGACCGAACCTGCCTTCCAGGATCAGCCGGGCCACCGGGTTCTCGATCTGCTGCTGGATCGCGCGCTTCAAGGGGCGCGCGCCGAACACCGGATCGAAGCCGGAGCGGGCCAGTTCCGCCATCGCGGGTTCGCTCACTTCGAGGCGCATTTCCTGCTTTTCCATGCGCTCGCCCAGGCGGCGCAGCTGGATGCGGGCGATCGACTCGATGTGCTGCGCTTCCAGGCCGTGGAACACCACGACTTCGTCGATGCGGTTCAGGAACTCGGGGCGCAAGGTCTGCTTGAGTTCGTCCCACACCACTTCCTTGACCACTTCGTACGGCTTGCCGGCCAGGCTCTGGATATGGTGCGAACCCAGGTTGGACGTCATCACGATCACCGTGTTGCGGAAGTCCACCGTGCGGCCCTGGCCGTCGGTCAGGCGGCCGTCGTCCAGCACCTGCAGCAGCACGTTGAAGACGTCCGGATGCGCCTTTTCGACTTCATCCAGCAGCACCACGCTGTACGGCTTGCGGCGCACGGCCTCGGTCAGGTAGCCGCCCTCTTCGTAGCCCACGTATCCCGGCGGCGCGCCGATCAGGCGGGCCACCGAATGCTTCTCCATGAATTCGCTCATGTCGATGCGGATCATGTGCTCTTCCGAGTCGAACAGGAACTCGGCCAGCGCGCGCGTCAGCTCGGTCTTGCCCACGCCGGTGGGGCCCAGGAACAGGAACGAGCCATAAGGGCGCGACGGATCCGCCAGGCCGGCGCGTGAACGCCGGATGGCGTCGGACACCAGACGCACGGCCTCGTCCTGGCCCACCACGCGCTTGTGCAGGTATTCCTCCATGTGCAGCAGCTTCTCGCGTTCGCCCTGCATCATCTTGGACACCGGAATGCCGGTGGCGCGCGACACGACCTCGGCGATTTCCTCGGCGCCGACGCGGGTGCGCAACAGGCGCGGACGCCCTTCGCCGCCCTCGGCTTCCTCGGCCGCTTCCGCGGCGCCCACTTCGGCCGCCTTCAGGCGCGCTTCCAGGTCAGGCAGCTTGCCGTACTGCAGCTCGGCCAGCTTGTCGAACTGGCCCTTGCGCTGCAGTTCCGCCATTTCGGCGCGCACGCTGTCGATTTCTTCCTTGATGGCCTGCGTGCCTTGCACGGCGGCCTTCTCGGCTTTCCAGATTTCCTCGTAGTCGTTGTACTCGCGTTGCAGCTTTTCGAGCTCGTCCTCGATCACGCCCAGGCGGCGCTTGGAGGCGTCGTCGGTCTCCTTCTTGACGGCCTCGCGCTCGATCTTGAGCTGGATGATGCGGCGGTCCAGCTTGTCCATCACTTCCGGCTTGGAATCGATTTCCATGCGGATGCGCGCGCCGGCTTCGTCAATCAGGTCGATGGCCTTGTCGGGCAGGAAGCGGTCGGTGATATAGCGGTGCGACAGTTCGGCCGCGGCCACAATGGCCGGGTCGGTGATCTCGACGCCGTGGTGGATTTCATAGCGCTCCTGCAAGCCGCGCAGGATGGCGATGGTGGATTCCACGTCGGGCTCGTCGACCAGCACCTTCTGGAAGCGCCGCTCCAGCGCCGCGTCCTTCTCGATGTACTTGCGGTATTCGTCCAGCGTGGTCGCGCCGATGCAATGCAGCTCGCCGCGCGCCAGCGCCGGCTTGAGCATGTTGCCGGCATCCATGGCGCCTTCGGCCTTGCCCGCGCCCACCATGGTGTGGAGTTCGTCGATGAAGACGATGTTGCTGCCGTCATCCAGCGACAGCTCCTTCAGCACGGCCTTCAGCCGCTCTTCGAATTCGCCGCGGAACTTGGCGCCGGCCAGCAGCGCGGCCAGGTCCAGCGACAGCACGCGCTTGCCGCGCAGGGTTTCCGGCACTTCGTCGTTGACGATGCGTTGCGCCAGGCCTTCGACGATGGCGGTCTTGCCCACGCCGGGTTCGCCGATCAGCACGGGGTTGTTCTTGGTGCGGCGCTGCAGGATCTGGATGGTGCGGCGGATTTCATCGTCGCGGCCGATCACCGGGTCGAGCTTGCCCTGGCGGGCGCGCTCGGTCAGGTCCATGGTGTACTTGGACAGGGCTTCGCGGTTGGATTCGCCTTCCGCGCCGGAAACGTTCTCGCCGCCGCGCACGGCGTCGATCGCGGCTTCCAGGGCCTTTTTCTGCAGGCCCGCATCGCGCAGGATGCGGCCGGCGTCGCCCTTGTCATCGGCCAACGCCAGCAGGAACAGTTCGCTGGCAATATAGGTGTCGCCACGGCGCGCGGCTTCCTTGTCGGTGCGCGTCAGCACGGCCTGCAGATCGCGGCCAACCTGGACGTTGTCGTCGCCCTGCACCTGCGGCAGGGACTTCAGGGCGCTGTCGATGGCCGACTGCACCCGGTTGACGGCCACGCCGGCGCGCGCCAGCAGGCTGCCCGCGCCGCTATCGGAATCCGACAGCAAGGCGGAGAGCACGTGGATGGGCTCGATATAGGGATGGTCGTTGCGGGCGGCCAGACTTTGGGCGTCGGCCAGGGCTTGCTGGAACTTGGTGGTCAGTTTGTCGAATCGCATAATGGTCGTTTGGCTTGTTGGGGAGCCTGACCGATACGTGCCGGCTGGCTCGATATCCTGAATATGCGGCCAGATGCGAGAATTTCAACACCTTGCCCGCGCCATGGTTTTTTCGACGTGCAGCAACAATCTGACTTATGAGCATATACGTTTTTGTCTACGGCACGCTACGCGCGGGCGAAATCAATGATCTGGCTCAAGCCGCCGCGCGGCGCGGGTTGCCGGCGGCCCGCTACGTCGGTCCGGCCAGCGTGCCGGGGCGGCTGGTGGACTTCGGCGACTGGCCCGGCCTGATCCCGGCGGATGACGGCCGGCGCGTGCGGGGCGACATTTTCCAGGTGGAGCCGGCCCTGCTGGCTCTGATGGACGAAATCGAGGAGTACGAGCCCGGCAAGCCCTGCTGCTTCGTGCGGCGCGAGGTCGTGGCGCGCCTGCAACCGCCCGCGGCGGCCGCGGAACTGCGCTGCCAGTACTACCCGATAGACCCGGCCCTGCGTGGCGCGGCGGTCGATATCGGCGCCGACGACTGGGTCACGTACCGCCTTGCCCGCCCCCTGCCGGACGGCCCGTAAGACGCCCGTAGTAACAACGGACTACAATACAGCTTGTCTTAAGCTTTATACCCATTCCGGCATACGTCCGCGCAATGGGCACTATAGAGGTCATCGTATGCAAAAACGGGTCCCCGTTGCCCCTGATGCCGCCCATTGCTCCACATGCATGCTGGGACATGTGTGCGTGCCCGTGGGCATGGCAGCCGCCGAAGTGGAAAAGCTGGACGAACTGGTCAAGGAACGCGTGCGCCTTGAAAAAGGCAAGCCGCTCTACTCGCTGAACCACCCGCTCGACGCTGTCTACAGCGTGCGCTTCGGCAGCCTCAAGACGCAGCTGGAAGACGCGACCGGCCAGATCCAGGTCACCGGCTTTCACCTGCCTGGCGAAATCGTCGGCATGGACGGCATGCTGGACGGCAAGCACGTCTCGACCGCCGTCGCGCTGGAAGATTCCGAGGTCTGTGTCATCCGCCTGGCCGATATCGACCGGGTCGCGACCCACCTGCCCTCGCTGCAGCAACAGTTCCGCCGCCTGATGAGCCGCGAGATCAACCGCTCGCACCAGATGCTGGCCTCGCTGGGCTCCATGCGCTCCGAGCAGCGCCTGGCCGCGTTCCTGCTGAACCTGTCGCAGCGCTACGCCTCGCTGGGCTATTCCTCCACCGAATTCGTGCTGCGCATGAGCCGCGAGGAAATCGGCAACTATCTCGGCCTGACCCTGGAAACGGTCAGCCGGCTGTTTTCGCGCTTTGCGCGCGACGGCCTCATCAAGATCAACCAGCGCGAGGTCCGTATCCTGGACCTGCTCGCGCTCAAGCAGCTGCTGGGCCAAGAGAGCTGCTGAGTTCCTGCCGCGCCATGCGCCGCGCGCCCATCTTCCCCTTGCTTCAAGCGCGGCCGGACCGCAAGCGCGGCCTGGCCGCGCTGTTCGTCCTGGCGGCGCTCGCGCCGCTGGCCGCGCGCGCCCAGACGCCCCTGCCCGACCCTTACGATTACAGCGAAACCGCGCCCACGCCCAAGCGTGCAGCGCCCTTGCGCTGGCAGTCCGTGGAATTGGGCAAGCCCGGCCACCGCTACAAGATGCCGGTCTATGCCAATCGCGACCTGGCAAAGGACGACCTGCGCAACATCAAGCAGGTCGTGGTCGTGATCCACGGCGTCAAGCGCGACGCCGACCGCTATTACGAATCCGTCGCCGCGCTGCTGGCGCACAACCCGGAGCGCGCGCGCGATACGCTGATCCTGGCGCCGCGCTTCTCGGGTTCGATCGATTCGGGCTTCGGCGGCATGGCGGCCTGGCGCAAGGCCAGTTGGGAAGACGGCGAAGACAGCGTGCAGGCCGCGGGACGCCCCGCGCCGGTCAGCTCGTTCCAGGTGCTCGACGACCTGCTGCGCAGCCTGGACGACCGCAAGCGTTTGGCTGCGCTGACCGGCATCGTGCTGGCCGGCCATTCGGCCGGCGGGCAGCTGGTGCAGCGCTACGCCGTGCTGAACAACATCGACGGCCCGCTGCGGCGCGACGGACTGGCGCTGCGCTACGTCATCGCCAATCCCTCGTCCTACCTGTACCTGAGCAACGAGCGCCCTCGCCCAGACGGCAAGGGCTATGCGCCCTACGAGCGCGGCATCTGCCCTACCTACAACCAGTACAAATACGGCCCGGACAAGCTGCCCGCCTACTCGCGCGAGACCGATGAGTCCAAGCTCTTCGTGCGCTACGCGGCACGCGATGTCACCTATCTGCTGGGCGGCGCCGACAACAATCCCGAAGACCGGCTGCTGGACAAGACCTGCGGCGCGGAAGCCCAGGGCGCGACCCGGCTGGCCCGCGGCACGGGCTACGCGCAATACGAACAGGTGCTGGCCGCCCGCGGCGCTCGGCCCGTGGCGCTACACCGGCGCGCCTTCGAAGTGGCCGGCATCGGCCACAACAGCCGGGGCATGTTCGGCTCGGTTTGCGGCACGCGGGCGCTGCTGGGCGACGAGGCCCAGGCGGCCGACGGCGCCGCGCCCTGCGAAGTCATCAAGCCGCGCGGCAAGTAAGCCCGCGCGGCCTGTCCTGACAAAAAGCTGAAGACGAAGCGGCGCTGATACGCGTGCATTTCCGCGCGCGCGGGCGCAACATAACGCAATGCATGTTCCATTCGCGGCCCGCCCGCGATCGCGTGTCCGGCGTCCCCCGACAAACGCACCCGAAGGACGGATATGACGCAAACATATCTCGACATGCCCGACGCGAAGCGCCGCATCAAGGCGATCTTCGTCGGCTCCATGGGCAATCTGGTGGAGTGGTATGACTTCTACGCCTATACCGCCTTCGCGCTGTACTTCGCCCCCGCCTTCTTCCCCTCGCACGACCCTGTCGTCCAGCAATTGAACGCGGCCACGCTGTTCGCGGCCGGCTTCATCGTGCGCCCGCTGGGCGGCTGGCTGTTCGGCCATCTGGCGGACCGCCACGGGCGGCGCCTGTCGCTGATGGTGTCGGTGGGGATGATGTGCGTGGGCTCGCTGATCATCGCGATCACGCCCACCTACGCCACCATCGGTCTGGCGGCGCCGGCCATTCTGGCCCTGGCGCGCGTGATCGAGGGCCTGAGCCTGGGCGGCGAGTACGGCGCCAGCGCCACCTATCTGACCGAAATCGCCGACCCCGACCATCGCGGCTTCTATTCCAGCTTCCAGTACGTGACCCTGATCGGCGGACAGCTTTGCGCCATCCTGGTGCTGCTGCTGTTGCAGAACGTATTCCTGACCCACGAGCAGTTGGTGGAATGGGGCTGGCGCATCCCGTTCGTCATCGGCGCCATGCTGGCCATCGTCACCGCGCTGATGCGGCGCGACATGCCCGAGACGGATTCCTACAAGGAAGCCCAGAAGGCGCCCAAACCGCAGACCAGTTCGCTGCGCGGCCTGCTGCAGTATCCGCGCGAAGTCGCGATCGTGGTGGGCCTGACCGCGGGCGGCACCGCGGCGTTCTATACCTTCACCACCTACATGCAGACCTTCGTGCGCCAGACCTCGGGCTTCTCCGACATCGTCACGACCTACATCATCGCGGGCTCGCTGATCTTCGCGCTGATCCTGCAACCGGTCTATGGCGCGCTATCCGACAGGATCGGGCGCAAGCCGCTGCTGATTTTCTTCGGCGTGGCGGGCGCGGCGCTCACCGTGCCCATCCTGATGACCCTGTCGCACACCCGTTCGCCCTTCGTCGCCTTCCTGCTGGTTTGCGGCGCCTGGGTGTTCACGGCCGGCTACACCTCCATCAATGCAGTGGTAAAGGCGGAACTCTTTCCCACCAATATCCGCGCCACGGGCGTGGCCGTGCCCTACGCCGTGACCGTATCGATCTTCGGCGGCACGGCGCCGGCCATCGCCCTGTTCTTCAAGCAGCAAGGGCATGAGGAGTGGTTCTACTACTACCTCGCGGGCATCATTTTCCTGTCACTGCTGGTGTACGCCACCATGCGCGACACCAAGCATCACTCGGCCATGCACCAGCACGCCTGATCGCGCCAACATTGTTGCTTGACAGCCGCGCGGCTTCGGCTTAATACTTAACCTTATGGTTAAGTTTAAAGACGACATGCTCGACGGCATCTTTGCGGCCCTGGCCGACGGCACGCGGCGCCGGGTGCTGGCCGACCTGGAACAAGGCGCGGCCTCGGTCAGCGAGCTGGCCCGGCCGCACGCCATGTCCCTGCCCGCTTTCATGAAGCATCTGCGCGTGCTGGAAGACGCCGGCCTGATCGCCCGCGCCAAGGACGGCCGGGTCGTGAACTGCACGCTATCGCCCGAACCCATGCGGGCGGCATCCGACTGGCTGGCCCGTTACGAGAAGTTCTGGAACGGGCAGCTGGATTCGCTGGCGCGGTACCTGTACCACGAGGAAGAGGTCCACCCATGGAAAACCGAAGCCCCCGACACCAAGCAGCCCCCATCGAACTCCGGCTCAAGCGGCGCTTCGACGCCCCCATCGAGCACGTCTGGCGCGCCTGGACGGACCCGCAAGCGCTGATGCGCTGGTTCGGCCCCGCCGAGACCCGGCAGGTGTTGCGGGCGGAAACCGACGTGCGCGTGGGCGGCGCCTACCAGGTGGGATTCTCCACCGAAGACGGGCTGGAGCATTACGCCAGCGGCCACTACCGCGAAGTCGAGCCGCAGCGCCGGCTGGTCTTCACCTGGGCCTGGCGCGACACGCCCGCGGAAGTCTCGCTGATCACGCTGGAATTCACCCCTGCGGACGGCGGCACCGAACTTGCCTTTCTGCAAACCCCGTTCGTCGACCAGGCCACCCGCGACAGCCACGACCATGGCTGGTCCGGCGCGCTGGACCGGCTGGCGTCCCATCTGGCGAATCCGGCCTGAATCCCTGCCGCTCGCCTTGTCCGGGCCTGCCGGCCCGTCCCGAGGAGACACACGATGCAAACCGATCACCCCGTCGTATCCCGAGCGCAATGGGACATCGCGCGCGAGGCGCTGCTGCGCCGCGAAAAGGAACTGACCCGGGCCCAGGACGCCCTGGCCCGCGAGCGCCTGGCCCTGCCCTGGGTCAAGGTGGACAAGCCGTACCGCTTCCACGGCGCGGCCGGCCCCGTGGACCTGGCCAGCCTGTTCCAGGGCAAGAGCCAGCTCATCGTCTACCACTTCATGTTCGATCCGGACTGGGAAGAAGGCTGCGTGGGCTGCTCTTTCCTGGCCGACCACATGGACAGCGCGATGATGCACCTGCGCCAGCATGACGTGGCGGTGGTCGCCGTGTCGCGGGCTTCGTTCACCAAGCTGGACGCCTTCAAGCAGCGCATGGGCTGGCGCTTTCCGTGGTACTCGTCCGAAGGCGGCGACTTCAACTTCGACCTGCAAGCCTCCGTGCCCAAGGCCGACGGCAGCATGGAGGAACGCCCTGGCGCCAGCGCCTTTTTCCGTGATCCGCACGGCGAGATCTTCCATACCTATTCCAGCTTCGAGCGTGGCGTGGAACGGCTGGCCGGCGCCTACAACTACCTGGATTTCGCGCCGCTGGGCCGCAACGAAAACGGTCCGCACTTCGATCTGGGCGACTGGGTGCGCCACCATGACCGCTACGACGACGCACAGGCCCGCGCCTGCCACGCCTGCGGCTAGGCCCAAGCCTGGTGGCCGCGCGCGGCGTAGGGCGGCCGACGCCGCGGTGCTGTGGCTGGCGTGCACCGCGGCCATGGCCGCGGGCCTGTGGGCCGACACGCTGCGCACGCCGGCGGCGCTGCTGGCCAGCCAATGCGCGGCGCCCGGCGGGCTGCTGGAGCTGGCATGGCGCCATGCGACCCTGATGCCCGCCAGCAGCGCAGCCATGCTGATCGCCGCGCTGTTGCCGCTGCCGGGCGCGCCCCGCGTGGCCGCGCGCCTGACCTGCGCGCTGGCGATGGGGCTGGGCATGCTGGCGGGGGCTCAATGGGGAATGGCAGCGGCACTGGCCGCGGGCGCCGCGCCGTTCGGCGGCATGGCCGCCGGCATGGCACTGGGCATGGTGGTGGCCATGGCCGCCACGGCGTTGATCGCCGCCGCTAGCGCCGCGCCCCGGTAAGCGGGCGCTGCGGCGCCGCGGGCGCGGCCTCGATGGGCGCGGCCAACGGCGCCTGGATTTCCAGGGCGGACTCGGCCCGCGCCACGCAGGGCAGGATCCAGCCTTCTTCCTTCTCGTCGCGCGACAGTCCGGGCCATTCGATACGGTACGAGATCTCGCCTTCCAGCAGCAGGCACATGCAGGCGCGGCAGGTGCCGTTGCGGCACGAGCTGGGCAGCTTGATGCCGGCCGCCTGTGCCGCCAGCAGCACGGAGGTATCGTCCTGCGCCTCGAAGCGCAGGCCGGCGGGTTGCACCAGAACGGGAAATGCGGGCATGGCGGCGCAAGCGCTGGCGGGCCTCAGCCCGCGTTGTCCTGCCAGTCCAGCTGCCAGGCGCCGGACAGCACGTTCTGCATCCACAGCACGCAGGTCAGCGTCTTGGCGTCGGTGACTTCGCCCTTGGCGCAGGCCGCGATCAGCTCGGCGGGATCGGCGCTGATCACGTCCAGGAATTCGTCCTGGTCCAGCTGGCGCGGCCCGGCGCGCAGGCCCCGCGCGAAAAAGATGTGGATGATCTCGGTGGAATAGGCGATGGCCAGGTGCAAGGCCCCCGCATGCGCCCATTGACCGGCGGTATAGCCGGTTTCCTCCAGCAGCTCGCGCTTGCCGCAGGCCAGCGGATCCTCGTCCGGATCCAGCTTGCCGGCCGGAAACTCGGTCATCACGCGTCCGATGGGATAGCGGAACTGCCGCTCCAGCAAGACCCGGCCGTCGTCCAGCAAGGGGATCACCACCACCGCGCCCGGATGCACCACGTACTCGCGCGTGGCCGTGTTGCCATTGGGCAGGCTGACCGTGTCGCGGCGTATCTTGAGGAAGGCGCCGTTGTACGGCGCCTCGCTGGCGACGAGTTTTTCTTCAAGATGGGAATCAGGCTTGCGGGTCATGGGGGGCGGTTACCTCAAGGGACGCGCAGGCGGCTGGCCTGCGCGGGCAGCACGAGCTTACCATCGCTGCCCGCCTTTCCCGATGACGCTTATTGCTCGACGCGGATGACGAGCTTGCCGAAGTGCCTGCCCGACGCCAGGTGCTCGAATGCCTCGCGCGCCTCGGCAAAGGAATAGACGCGGTCGATGACAGGCGCGATGCGCGCCACGTCGACGAAACGCGCCACATCCTCGAGCATCTTGCGGCTGCCGACGAAAATGCCTTCCAGCCGCTTGACGCCCGCGATCAGCGCCAAGGGCGCGACCGGCACTGCCGCGAAGCCGCTGACGCCGCCGATGACCGCGATCGCGCCGCCCATGCGCGCAGCCGCGACGGAACGCTCCAGCGTGCCCGCGCCGCCGACTTCCACCACCACGTGGGCGCCCTCGCCGCCGGTCAGGCGCAGCACTTCGTCCTGCCATTCCGGCGCTTCGCGGTAGTTGATCGTCAGGTCCGCCCCCAGCTCGCGCGCGCGGGCCAGCTTGTCCGCGCTGGACGAGGTGATGATGGCGCGCATGCCGGCCGCCTTGGCCAGTTGCAGGCCCCAGATGGAAACACCGCCCGTGCCCAGGAACAGAGCCGTCTGGCCCGCCTTGGCGCGTCCCGCGACGAACAGCGCGTTCCATGCGGTGACGGCCGCGCAAGGCAGGGTCGACGCCTGCTCGTCGCTCAGGGAGGCCGGGGTGGCGACCAGGGCGTGCTCGGCAAAAATGCTCTCGGTGGACAGCAGGCCGTCGGTGGCGGCGCCGGGCGCCAGCGCCACCGTGGCGGGCGTGGGTTCGCCATCGATCCAGTCCGGCATGAACGCGCCCATGACGCGGTCGCCGGCCTTGAAACGGGTCACGCCCGAACCCACTTCGATCACCTCGCCAGCGGCGTCGGAGGCGGGTATGACCGGATCGCCCGAACCCTTCAGATACTCGCCGCGCGCCACCATCAGGTCGCGATAGTTCAGCGACACTGCCTTGATGCGCACGCGCAGCTCCAACGGGCCCAGGCTGCGCGGCTGGCGCGTGACGCGCTCGAGCGAAGCGATGTCCCGGCCGCTGGTGATGGTGTATGCCTGCATATTGTTTCTCCTGTATCGGGTCAAGAAAACCGCCTTTCGGCGATGGCCGCGACACGTGGCGGCCAAGTACCGATAAGATATATGGGAACCAATTTCCCTAGTGGAGAATATTTTTCATTTCATTGAATCCCGCCAGGAATCAATAAATGCAAGGAGTCCATGATGGCTACGGCGATCACCTATGACCGGCTGAGCGGCATCGAAGTCTTTGTGCAGGCCGTGGAGGCCGGCAGCTTCGCGCTGGCCGCGGAACGCCTGAACCTGACCCGCTCCGCCGTGGGCAAGTCCATCGCGCGTCTGGAGGCGCGGCTGGGCGCCAGGCTGTTCCACCGCACCACCCGCCAGCAAAGCCTGACCGACGATGGCCAGGCCTATTACGACCGCTGCGTGCGTGCGCTGGCCGAGCTGCAGACCGCCGAGGCCGAGCTGGACAGCGGCCGCCGCGAGCCCCAGGGACGCTTGCGCGTCAGCGCGCCGCTGGTGTTCGGCCGCCATTGCGTCGCGCCCGTGCTGCGCGAACTGGCGCAGCAGCATCCGCAACTGCAGGTCGAGATTTCATTCAACGACCGGGTGGTTGATCTGATCGAGGAAGGCTACGACCTGGGCATCCGCGTGGGCGAGCTGCCCGACAGCGCCAGCCTGGCCGCGCGGCGGCTGGGCATGCAGACCATGGGCATAGGGGCCTCCCCCGCATACATCCAGGCGCATGGCCGTCCAGCCACCGTGGATGAGCTGCAGCAGCATGCCGCCATCGTCTACACGCGCAACGGCGTGGACAAGGCCTGGGCGCTGCATGGGCCGGACGGCCAGGTGCTGCAGCTGCGTCCGCGCGCGAGCCTGCGCGTGGACGACCTGCAAGCCATCGCGGATGCCGCCATCGCGGGCGCCGGGCTTGCGTGGCTGCCCTGCTGGATGCTGACGCACTATGTGCGCACCGGCGAGCTGGACGTGCTGATGCACGGTGACCGCCTGGCGGCGCAAGAGGTGCATGCGGTATGGCCGCAAGCGCGCTACCTGCCGTCCAAGACGCGCGCCGCCATCGACGCGCTGGCGGCGCGGGTGCCGGCCATGCTGGCCGCTTGAGCGGCTCAGCCGAACTTGCGGTGGGCGTCCAGCGCCAGGCCGGCGCCGATGCTGCCGAACAGATCGCCTTCGACGCTGCGCGCGTCCGGCACCAGGGCCGACACCGATTCGCGCAGGCGCGGCACGCGGCTGGAGCCACCGGTGAAGAACACCGTGTCCACGTCCGCGGTCGACACGCCGGCATCGCGCAGCAGCGCGCCGACCGTGGTCTCGACCTTCTCGATCAGGCGGCCCACGCAGGCGTCGAACGAGGGCCGCGTCACCTCCACGCCCAGTTCCGGCGCGATGCGCGACAGGTCGATGCGCGCGGCGGGCGTCTCCGACAGCGCGATCTTGGCCTCTTCGACCTGCACCGCCACCCAGTGGCCGGCGCGCTGCTTGACCAGGTTCAGCAACAGGTCGATCTTCTCGCGGTCGCCGGCCTCGGCGCGGATGTAGGCGAAATGCTCGGCGGCCTTGCGGGTGTAGGCTTGGTTGATGGTGTGCCAGCACGCCAGGTTGCCGTATTGCGTGGACGGCACATCCTTGCCGCTGCGCAGCTGGCTGCCCAACCCGAGCATGGGCATCACATGCGCCAGGCTGAGCTGCTTGTCGAAGTCCACCCCGCCGATGTGCACGCCGCCATAGGCCAGGATGTCCTCGCGGCGGTCGGCCTTGCCAGCGCGGCCGGGGCCCAGGCGAATCAATGAAAAGTCGGACGTGCCGCCGCCAATGTCGATGACCAGCACCAGCTCTTCGCGGTCGATCTGCGATTCGTAGTCGAATGCGGCGGCCAGCGGCTCGAACTGGAACTCGATATCGGTGAAGCCAACACTGCGCGCGATCTCGCCCAGCGTGTCCTGGGCGGTCTGGTCGGCGGCCGGATTGTCGTCCACGAAGAACACCGGCCGGCCCAGCACGGCGCGCGTGAAGCCACGCCCCGCCGCCGTTTCAGCGCGGCGCTTGAGTTCGGCGATGAAGCGCGTGAGCAGGACGCGGAAGGGAATCGAACGGCCCTGCACTTCCGTCGAACCATCGATCAGCGAACTGCCCAGCAGGCTCTTCATCGAACGCATCAGGCGCCCGTCGTAGCCCGCCAGGTAGTCGGAGATGGCGGCGCGGCCATAGCTGACCTCGGCGTCTTCGTCATGGAAGAAAATGGCCGAAGGCAAGGTGGTCTTGCCGTCTTCCAGGGTGAGGAGCGCGCGCTGATCGGGGCGGCTCCAGCCCACGGTGGAGTTGGACGTGCCGAAGTCGACGCCGCATGCGGTGGAGATCATGAGGAATTCTGGGGCTGAAAGCAAAACGGCGCACAAGTGTAGCCGCAACCGCCAGAATCGCCATATCAGCCCGTGCGCGCCAGCGCCCTGGCCGTGAACGCCAGCGTCGCGGCCGCCACCAGCAGGCCGCTGGCAAAGCCCCCCGCGTAGCCGACCTGGGCCGCCAGCCCAGTCATGAGGGACGAGGTCAGGATCTCGCCCAGGTCGCGCGCGCTCTGCACCGCGGTCATGTCAGTGCCGGCCTGCTCACCGCGGCTGGCAAAGCGCATGGCCAGCGTCATCAGGGCCACGGACGCGGCGCCCGCGCCGAACGCCCCCAGCGCCTGCGCGCCCAGGGCCGTGCCCGCCTGCGGCGGCATCCAGCCCTGGGCCTGCGCCATCCAGGCCAGCGCAGCCGCGCCCGAGGCGGCCAAGCCCAGCGCCAGCACCGCCCGCGCCCCCAGCCGACCAATCAGCCAAGCGCCGCCGCCGCAGCCCAGCAGCACCGTCACCACGCCGCCCGCCATGCCGACGCGTCCCACGGCCTCGACCGCCCAGCCCGCATCCACCAGGAACAGCTTGGACAGGCCGTAGCCCGCCACCGCCGTCATGGCCGACAGGAAGGCGGCCCCGGCCAACGCCCAGCCGCCGGGGCGGCGCACGAAGGCGCCCAGCGTGGCGCGCCGCCTGGCCACAGGCATGGCCAGCTCGGTTTCACGCCAGGCGGCCGCCAGCAGCAGGCTGACCGCCACCACGGCCGCCAGCGTCAGCAGCGCGCCGGTCTGGCCGACGTGGCCGGCCAGCATCAGGCAACCCGGCCCGCCGAAGAAGAAGCCCACCATGGTGCCGCCCACCTGCACGGCATTGGCGCGCGCCAGATCCTGCCCCTGGAAGCGCTCCGCCGTCAGGCCGTCGGTGGCGATGTCCTGCGTGGCGCTGGCCAATGACGCCAGCGCCATCAGGGCGACCACCCAGGCCGCCGCCGCGGCATCGATGCCCAGCAAGGACAGCGCCAGCAGGCAGGCCAGCACCACGGCCTGCATCGGCAGGATCCAGCTGCGCCGCCGGCCCATGGCGCGCGTCCAGCGGTTGTCGACCACGGGCGCCCAGAGGAACTTCAGCACCCACGGCAGGCCGACCAGCGGCAGCCAGGCCAACGCGTGCAGGTCGGCGCCGTCGCGGCGCAGCAGCGTGGGCAAAGCCTCCATGGCCACGCCCAGCGGTATGCCTTGGGAAAAATACAAGGCGCCTATCATCACGAACATGCGTGCGTCTGCAATACGGTTCACTTCAGATTTCCTTCAACGAGGGGCCGCGGGATTGCGGCGCATCCGCGCGGCGGTGTTCGCTGCCCTGCCCCGGCGTCACGAACAGGATCTTGCCGGGACAGGCGACGTGCAGCCGGTGCCACACGCCGCGCGGCACGATGGCGCTGCGCCGGGTATCCAGCAGCATGTCGGTCTGGCCGCCGTCCTCCGCCATCAGCGTGACCACCACGCGCCCTTCCAGCACGCAGAGCATTTCATCGCCGGCCGGGTGGCGCTCCCACACATCGCCATGCACGTCGGCGTCGCTGGCCACGGCCTTGATGCCGACCAGCCATTCGTCCTGCGGCGCGAGGCGGCGCAGACGGCCCACGTCGCGCATGGCGCCGTCGCGCCCCAGCGCCACGAAGTGGTCCAGCCAGTCGAACACCGGCCCGGTATCGGGTGCACTCATCGATCTCTCCTTCTGGTTGCCGGCGGACGCGCGCGGACGGCGTCCGCCGCGGGTCATCAGTATTCGGCGCGCAGGGTCAGCATGACGTTGCGGGGCTCGCCGTAGCGGTTGTTCCATGCCGTGCCCGACAGGCTCTGGTAATAGCCGCGGTCGAACAGGTTGTTGACGTTGAGCGCCGCGGTCACGTGCTTGTCCACGCGATAGGCCATGCGCAGGTCCACCAGCGCATAGCCGCCCTGGCGCAGCGTGACGGGACCGGACACCGTGGAGTAGCCCGACTGCACCTGCAGCCCGCCGCCCACGCTCAGCCGCCGCTCCAGGCCGGGCAAGGCATAGTGGGTCCACAGGCGGAAGATGTGCTTGGGCGTGAAGCGCGCGAACGGCTGTCCGCCGGATTCCGAATCCGTCAGGTACTTGCTGGTGTTGAAGGTGTAGCCCGCGGCCACCGTCCAGTAGGGCGTGATGCTGCCGGAGGCTTCGGCCTCGATGCCGCGGCTGCGCACTTCCCCGCCCGAGATGTAGTAGCAGTTGCGGCCCACGCATGGCCATGCCGGGTCCTCCTGCGCGCGGTTCTTCTGCTGGATCTGGAACACGGCCAGCGACACGTTCAAGGCGCCGTCCGCCAGTTCGCCTTTGACGCCGGCCTCGTAGTTGGTGCCGGTAATGGGATCCAACGGCTGGCCGTCGCGCGTCAGCTCGCCCTGCGGCTGGAACACCTGCGCATAGCTGCCATACAGCGACCACTGGCGGTCGAGGTCCACGATCAATCCACCGTAGGGCGTGAACTCCGGATCGATGCGCTGGCGCGCGCGGGGCGCGCTCTGGTTCCACCAGCTCATGCGTCCGCCCAGCACCAGCGTCACCGGATCGGCCAGTGAAAAGCGGCCCATGCCGTAGACGCCCTGCTGCTTGAGCCGGGTCTCGCCGGGCGAGGTGTACGGCCCCACGCCAGGCTCGGGCACGCTGTGCGGATCCCAGTCGAAGACGTTGACCGGCACGTTCGGATAGGGCGTCAGGTCGGCGCTATATTGCTCGGACGTGGTGCGTTGCGCATTGCCGCCCAGCAACAGTTCATGGCGCCGGCCGAACAGTTGCACCGGACCGCCGACATAGGCGTCCACGCTGGCCTGGGTGTTGTCGAACTTGTAGGCCGCGCCCATCAGGGATGAGCCCAGCCCGGTCTGGCGGTCTATCGCGCCATAGGCGCCGGCGTACTTCAGGTTGCTGTCCGCGGTCAGGTAATTGGCGCTGATCTTGGCGCTCCAGCCTTGGCCGAAGCGATGCTCCAGGTCCGCGAACACGCGCGTCGTATCCCAGTTGAATCGGTCCCAGGCCACGTCCAGGTAGGTCGAGCGCTTCAGGCCGATATCGCCGCCATCCTTGTAGCGCGGCACGCCGGCCATGTTGGTGGTGGAACGGATGCGCTGGGTTTGCAGGCCGGCGGACAGCACCGTGTCCGGCCCCAGGTCCACTTCGCCTATGGCGTAGAACAGCGCCGACTGCTGGTCCGCAACGTCATAGAAATAGCCGCGGTCCTCCAGCGCGCCGACGATGCGGCCGCGCACGCTGCCGCTATCGTTCAAGGGACCGCCCAGATCGGCCTCCGCGCGATAGCGGTCCCAGTTTCCGGCGCTGAGGGAGCCGTTGAACGAGAACTCGCGTTGCGGCCGCTTGCGCACCAGGTTCACCGTGGCGGCGGGATTGCCTGCGCCATGCATCAGACCGTTGGCGCCGCGCAGGATCTCCACGCGTTCGTACACCGCCATATCCTGCGGCGATGCCGCCATGTTGCCCATCAACACGGGCACGCCGTCCTGCTCGAACGAATCCACCTTGAAGCCGCGCGCGTAATACGCGGTGGTCAGCAGCTGATAGGGCTGCACCGTGATGCCGGTGGCGTGCTGCATCACCTCGTCCAGGCTTTGCAGGTTCTGCTCGCGCATCCGCTCCTGCCCGATCACCGTCACCGACTGCGGAATCTCGCGCAGCGTCAGCGGTAATTTGCCTAGGGTCGCCGTGTCCTGCGCCACGCCCTCGCCGCTGACCGTCACCGCCGGCAGCGACGCGGCTTCCTGCGCCAGCGCCGGCCCCGCCGCCACCGCCAGCCACAGCGGCCAATGCCGCGCACGCGCCGCGTTCCTGCGTGGCGCCCCCGCGCCTGTTTTCACCTGTTTTCGCACTGCCTGTCCTCTTAGAACTTTATTGAGAATAATTCTCAAGTAATTCTAGGAACGACGACGGCCGCGCGCTGGCGATTGCGGAAGTCTTGCTGGCGATTGCGGAAGTTTCGACGCTTCAGCGGCCCGGCGCGACGCTGCTGGGCAGCACGCCGTAGCGGCGCAGGAACGCCTTGGTGAAGTGCGAATCGGTATAGCCGCAGGCGTAGGCCGCCTCGGATACGGTATAGGCGCCTTCGGCCAGCAGGACCTGGGCCTGCTCCATGCGCCGTTCACGCACATAGGCATAGACGCTTTGGCCGAACAGCTTGCGAAAGCCGGTGGTGAGCTTGTTGACGTTCACGCCCGCGCGCCGCGCCAGTTCGGGCAGGGACGGCGGATCCTGCAGGTTCGCCGCAACCAGGTCGCGCGCGTGATGCAGGCGCTCCACGTCGGCGCGTGTCAGGCCGCGCAGGGGCGCGCCTTGCTCCGTCGGCTGCAGCGCACCCAGGGCAAGCGCGGCCAGTTCCAGCGCCTTGGCCGAGAGGTACATGCGCTTGAGGGCGCCCTGCACCGGGCAGGCCAGCATCTGGTGGCCCAGGGCCTCCAGCTTGCGGTCCGCCCGCATATTGGCCTCGGCGTAGGCGCCTACGGCCCGCGGCGCGCGCAGCAGGCCCGCCAACTGGGCCGGGTCCATGGAAAAGGCATCGCGCAGATGGTCCAGGCCCGTGCGCAAGGACACGAAGCGCAAGGACTGATGGGCGCCGAACTCGTGCTCCATGCCCATGGCGTCCTGGCACACGCTCAGGTGCAGCGCGGGCCCGCTCACGCGGGTGGGCGCCGCGCCGCGCACGCTGTAGCGCAGGTCCCCGTCCAGCACCAGCACCAGTTTCAGGCCCGGCTCCAAGCGCTCCTGCACACGCTCGTCGCGGCCAAAGCGCAGCGTGCCGCCCGCCAGCGACATGGCGGGCGTGGCGGCCGATACGGTCCAATCAGGTTCGGGATGGGCGGCGGTCAAGATGGCGGCTCCGTCGCGGCGGGCAGCGCTGTTGATGAGATTGAATATTATTACCGTTTGACCAGAACGGAAAGCCGCCCGTCAGGCGGGCGGCAAGCGCCTTACTGCTGGCGGCGCTGCTCCAGCTCTTTCAGGCACTGCGCCACGCCGGCCTGCATCTGCGCGTTCGACACGGCGGCGCGGTCCGATACCTCGCGGCAGCGCACGTACTGGGCCTGGCTTTCCGGCGTGTCGCGGATGACCGCCGGCGCGGAGCCGGCTTCGGGCGTGACCGTCATGCGCAGCGTGGAAGGCGGCGAGAGGCTGCCGTCCTTGGAGCGCACGCTGGGGTACTGGTATTCCTGCGTGGCGGGCGCCGCATTCTGCGCCTGCACGGCGCCGGCCGCACACAGGGCGGCAAGCAGGAAGGCGGAGATGTGGAGTTTCTTCATGACGACCTCTCTTCAATGAACTGACATCCAGGGCGCGAACCGCGGCCCTGGACACGCCGCACTATCGTATCCCCGGCCGCCCGCGCACGGCGTGCCAAGACGCTACACAATCCGCCACAGTTGTTTCCCGCGGTTTCTCCGCCCGGCCGCCCCACGCGGGCCGCCCTACGCGGGCCGCCTATTTCTTCGGCGCGGACTGGCGCAGCGGCGCCAGCAATGACGACAGCCCGTTGTGGTCCAGCTCGTGCATCAAGGCCAGCAGCCGCCCCAGTTCACCCGGCGGAAAGCCCTTGCGCGCGAACCAGGCCAGGTATGGGCCGGGCAGGTCGGCGATCAGGCGCCCCTGGTACTTGCCAAAGGGCATGGTGCGCGTGACCAGCAGCGATAGCAGTTCAGGATCCATGGAGGTCACCGCGGCGCCGTGGCGGCGAAGACAATGTCCGCCGCGGGCACGGCGGCGATCTTCACGCCGAAGCTGGAGATGGACGACAAGGTGGCGTTGTGATGCGCGCGGATCTGCGCGCCCGGCGCATGCGGCTTGTCCTGGGTGGTGTGGGCGTCGGCGGCCAGCGTGACGGGATAGCCCAGCGCGGCCGCGCGGCGCACGGTCGTGTCCACGCAGAACTCGCTGGCATAGCCGCACACGACCAGTTGCATGGCGCCGGCTTGCGCCAGCGCATCGGCCAAATCGGTACGCAGGAAGGAGTCGGGCGTGGTCTTGCGCACGCGGACGTCGCCATCCTCCGGCTCCAGCCGCAAGTCCAGCTGCCAGCCCGGCAGGCCGTGATCCATGACGCTGCCGGGACTTTCGTGCTGCACGTAGATGACGGGTACGCCAGCCTCGCGGGCGCGCACGGTCAATGCATTGATACGGGCCAGCACGGCCTCGGCATCGGCCGGCGCGGGAGTCGTCTCGAACAGCGCGCGCTGCACGTCTATCACGATCAAAGCGGACGTCATGGTTTCCTCAAAGTGGTTGGGCGTCAGTCCTGCGCGGCATTGACGCGCGCGTACATCCAGAAATCGCGGGGTACGCCGCGCACCAGCCGGTAGCGCCGCAGCAGCCCTTCGCGCTGAAAACCGCAGCGCTCCAGCACACCGGCCGACGCCGCGTTCGTATCCAGCACGGTAGCCTGGACACGTGCGAAACCAAGCTCGTGCAGGGCCCAGGCGGCAACGGCCCCGCAGGCTCGCGTGGCAATGCCGCGCCGCCAGTACAGCGGCGCGACGTCATAGGCGATCTCCGCGCGCCGCGCGGACACGGAAATCTCGTTCAAGCCTATGGTGCCCGCCAGGGCGCCGTCCACAGTGACGATGGCCAGGCGCAGGCTGTGCGACGCCGATGGCTGGCCATAGCCGCGGATCAGGCGCGCCAGCGTATCCGGTCCGTCCAACTGCCAGCTGGTATGGCGCGTGACCGCCTCGTCACGCAGATATTCGTGCCAACCGGCCGCGTCCGCTTCCCGCAATGGGCGCAGCCGCAAACCTTCCAGCCCCAGTTCAGGCAGGTCCTGCGGATAGTCAGTGAGGTGCGGAATCATCCTGGGACACGGTCGGCTGCGGCGGCAGCGCCGCGACATGGCGCAGCTTATCAGGGTTGCGCACGATGTAGATGGCGCTGATCCTGCCGTCGCGCACCTCCAGCGTGGTGGACCGGGGCAAACCGTCCAGTTCGGTCGCCAGCACGCCCGGCATGCCGTTCAATTGCGTCACCACCGCGTCCAGGAACTGGCCGCTGGGCTTCTTCGCCAGTCCAGCAAAAAAGCGCGCGATCTTGTCGCTGCCCAGGATCGGCCTGAACACGGCCAGCTTCTTGCCGCCGCCATCCGCATGCAGCACGGCGTCCTGCGCCAGCAGGCTGCGCAACGCGTCCACATCGCCTGCGCGTGACGCCTGCCAGAAGGCATCGGCAATGCGCGCCCCTTCCTGCTCGGTCACCGCGAACCGCGGACGCGACTCGCGCACGCGGTTGCGCGCCCGCGCGGCCAGCTGACGACAGGCGGCCTCGTTGCGGCCCAGCGTCGCCGCAATTTCCGCGAACGGCATGTCGAACACATCGTGCAGCAGGAAAGCGGCCCGCTCGAGCGCCGACAAACGCTCCAGCGCCAGCATCAGCGCCACCGACAGATCGTGCGCGATCTCCCCCGCCCCGGCCGCTCCATAGTTGCCGGCATCGGGCAAGGGTTCCGGCAGCCACGGGCCCACGTACTCCTCGCGCCGCGCGCGCGCCGACTTCAGCTGGTCCAGGCACAACCGCGTGACCGTGCGCGACAGAAAGGCGCGCGGCGTCTCGACCTGGCCGCGGTCCGCGTCGCGCCAGCGCAGCCAGGCATCCTGCACGATGTCCTCGGCCTCCGCCCATGAGCCCAGCATGCGGTAGGCCAGGCCCTGCAAATGCCTGCGATGGGGTTCGAAGTCGGCAACGGCATCGGGAATGGCGGACGCGCTCATAAAGCCTGGGCCTCAGTGCTTGGGATGCTGCGAGCGGAAGCCGACGGCGATGCGGTTCCAGCTGTTGATCATGTTGATGGCAACCGTCAGGTTAACCTGCTCTTCCTCGCTGAAATGTCTGGCCATTTCGGCATAGTCGGCGTCCGGCGCGCGGGTCTCGGCCAGCCGGGTCAGCGCCTCCGTCCACGCCAGCGCGGCGCGCTCGCGTTCGCTGTACAGCGAGGATTCGCGCCAGGCGTCCAGCAGGTACAAGCGCATTTCCGTTTCGCCCTGCTTGCGGGCGTCGGTGGAATGCATGTGCAGGCAGTAGGCGCAGCCATTGATCTGCGAAGCGCGCATCTTCACCAGTTCAAGCAGGCTGTGCTCCAGGCCGCAGCCCTCGACGAAGTCGTTCAGGGCGATCATCGCCTTCATGGCCTTGGGCGAGGCGGTGTAGGCGTTCAGGCGGGCGGTGCTCATGGATAGGTCTCCAGCAAGGTCGGCATGCGCCGCGGGATGCGGCGCCCATACTCCTATGACGAGACAGCCTGGCGCGATGTGACATCGCCCGCCGGAAAATTTGTAAATCCGGCCTAGAAGTCCAGCCGTCCGCGCAATTCCCCGAACGGCACCATCACGTGCTCGCGATAGGCCGGGCGGGCCTGCAGACGCTCGTACCAGGCATGCACATGCACCATGGGCGGATGCGGGATGTCCAGTTCGAAGTAGCGGTAGAGCGTGGTGCCGGCCGGAATGTCGGCCAAGCCCAGTATCTCGCCGCCCAGGTACGGGCGGTCCGCCAGCGCGCGGTCCAGCTGCCGCAAGCTGGCATGCGTGGCCGCGATGGCGCGCTCGATGGCCGCCGTGTCGCGCTGCGCCTCGGGCGTGCGGTAATGACCCCAGAATACGCCCGTCAGAAAGGCGGGCTGCAGGGCGGTCTGGGCCCAGTCCATCCAGCCGTCGGCGGCGGCCCGTTGCGCGGGGTCGTCCGCCCAGAACCGGCCTGCGCCATCGCGCGCGGCCAGATAGCGCAGGATGGCGTGGGACTCCCATACGACGGTGGCGCCGTCGCGCAGCAGCGGCACCTTGCCGTGAGGATTCATGACGCGGAATTCGGCCGTGTCCAGCAGCCCGAACTGGCCTCCAGCCAGCACGTGCTCGTATTCCAGGCCCAGCTCTCCCGCCAGCCACAGCACCTTCTGCACATTGAACGAACTGCGGCGCCCCCAGATGGTCAGCATGGCGGCGGCCCTCAGGCGGCGTGCACGATGCGCGGCTCGCAGCGCACCGGAAAATTGACCGAATTGGCGATGAAGCAGAATTGATGCGCGCGCTCGTGCAGCTCGGCCGCCAGCGCCGCGTCGTCGCCGGCGCGGATGGTCACTTCGGGGCGCAAGGTGACGGCGCTGAAAGCGCCGCCGCGCTCGCGGTCCTCGACCATGACGCCCTCGGCTTCGTCGCGGTAGGCCTCCACCCTCACCCCTTCGACCGCGCACAAATGCAGGTACCAGAGCTTGTGGCAGGCGGACAGCGACGCCACCAGCATGTCCTCGGGATTCCAGCGCGCGGGATCGCCGCGGAAAGCCGGATCCGACGAGCCCGGCACGTCGGGCTTGCCCGCCGCGCGGATCAGGTGGTCGCGGGAATAGGCGGCATAGCTGGACGTGCCCGTACCGGTATTGCCGGTCCAGTCCACGGTGACGTTGTAACGGTGTTCGCCTTGCATCGGAATCGTCCTATTCAAGAAAGAAGGCCCAAGCCGGCCCGCCGGGAAGCAGCTTAGCGTAGCGCATGCGCGGCCACGCCGGGCCCGCACGCTTTACATCCCGTTTCAGCACCGCCCCGTTACTATCCGTATCGTGACCGGTTTGCCAAACAGGAGCTCGCCATGATGAAAACCACCCTGACCTGCGCCCTGACGCTAGCCCTGCTCGCCGGCTGCGCACCCTCCCGACCCGGCTCCGGCGGTTCCGCGCCCGTCGACAGCCACACCTCGCGCGATTCGCTGGACTGGGCCGGCAGCTACGAAGGCACCCTGCCTTGCGCCGACTGCCCCGGCATCCGCACCCGCCTGACCCTGGACCAGAACGGCCGCTACGAACGCCAGACCCAGTACCTGGACCGCCAGCCGCAGCCCGAGATCGTAACCGGTTCATTCAGCTGGGAATCCGACGGCAGCACCATCCGCCTCGACGCATCCGGCGACAGCCAGCGTTACTTCGTCGGCGAAAACCAGGTGACCATGCTGTACCGCGACGGCACCCGCCCCACCGGCCCGCTGGCCCCGCACTACGTCCTGCGCCGCGCGCAATAAGGCATCGCGCAACGCGCGCGCTTGCGGCTATGCTTGTGCCGCAACATCCGCGCCAGCGCGCGCGGCCCCTCCGCCCAAGGAAACCATGAAGACCGATCACGAACTGCTTTCCGCCTTCGCCCCCACCGGCACGCTGCGCGCGTCCATCAACCTGGGCAATCCCATCCTGGCCCACGCCGACCCCGTCACCGGCCAGGCCGGCGGCGTATCGGTCGACCTGGCCACGGAACTGGCGCGGCGTCTGGGCGTCCAGCTGGAACTGGTGGTGTTCAAGTCGGCTGGCGAATCCGTCAACGCCGTGGCCGCCGAAGAGGCCGACGTGGGCTTCTTCGCCATCGACCCGCTGCGCGGCGCGCAGATCGCCTTCACCGCGCCCTACGTGGTCATCGAAGGCGCGTATCTGGTGCGGCAGGATTCGCCCATCGCCAGCATGGACGAAGTGGACAGCAAGGGCCTGCGCGTGGTGGTCGGCAAGGGCAGCGCCTACGACCTGTACCTCACGCGCGAACTCAAGCAGGCAGAGATCTTCCGCGCACCGACCTCGCCCGCCGTGGTCGACACCTTCATGCGGGAAAACATGGAAGTCGCCGCGGGCGTGAAGCAGCAGCTTGAAGCCGACGCGCAGCGCCTGGGCGGCCTGCGCCTGCTGGACGGCCACTTCATGCTGATCCGCCAGGCCATGGGCGTGCCCAAGAGCCGCGGCGACAAGGCCAGCGCCTACCTGGCCGCCTTCGTCGAGGCCATGAAGAAATCGGGCTTCGTCGCCGAAGCCCTGGCCCGCCACAAGATCCAGGGCGCCGCGGTGGCGCCGCTGGAGGCCTGAGCCCGCTGCTCTCGCCCCGCGAAAACAAGGCCCCGCGCAAGCGGGGCCTTTGCACGCCGGCGGCGCGTCCTCAGTGGCTGATCATCCAGGGCCTTGCGCCCGCGAACGATTTCGCCCCATCCGGCGAGGTACGCGTCTTGCCCGCCGCCTTTCCGCCCGAACAACAGCCGCAATTCATGCCGTGGCCAGAGCGCGAACTGCGCGGCTCGTGCGCGCTGCGCTCATTGACCGCGCGCGCCCGGTTCACTGCGGACGACAGCGCCGAGATCGCCGGCGCGCCGCCCACGATGCGGCCGCACATCGCGCCGCATTGCGGGCAGGCGGCCGGGTCGCGCCACCGGGCCAGGGGCACCAGCGCCGCGAACTCGCCGCAATCACCGCAGGCATAGTCATACATGGGCATGATGGCTCCTAGCGGTCGCGCGACAGCGGCATGTCCACGCCGCCCTGGATGTGCTTGACGGGTCCGGACGCCGACGGCTGGATGTCGAAGTCGAAGATCTCCGTCGGCAGCCACAGCGTGGCGCAGGAGTTGGGAATATCGACCACCCCGCTGATATGCCCCTGCACCGGCGCGCAGCCCAGCAGCGAATACGCCTGCGCGCCCGAGTAGCCAAACTTCTTCAGGTATTCGATGGCGTTCAGGCAAGCCTGCCGGTACGCGACGTTGACATCCAGATAGTGCTGCTTGCCGGATTCATCCACCGAAATGCCTTCGAAGATCAGGAAGTCCTTGTAGGCCGGCGTGATCGGGCTGGGCTTGAAGATCGGATTCTTGATCGCGTACTTCTCCATGCCGCCCTTGATCAGCGACACGCGCATGTGCACCCAGCCCGCCATTTCAATGGCGCCGCAGAACGTGATTTCGCCGTCACCCTGCGAGAAATGCAGGTCGCCCACCGACAGGCCGCCGCCCTTCACGTAGACCGGGAAGAACACCCGCGCGCCGCGCGACAGGTCCTTGATGTCGCAGTTGCCGCCGTGTTCGCGCGGCGGCACCGTGCGCGCGCCCTCGCCCGCCGCCTTGTCGCGCTCGGTGCCCTGCATGGCGCCCATGTGCGCCGTCTTCGGCGCGGGCGGATTGGCCAGCGGCGGCACGCGGTTGGGATTGGTGTCGATCAGCGCCTGCTCGCGCCGGTTCCAGGTGTCCAGCAGCTTCTTGTCGGGCAGGCAGCCGATCAGCCCGGGATGGATCAGCCCGGCGAAGTTCACGCCCGGGATATGGCGCGACGACGTGAACATGCCATGAAAATCCCAGATGGACTTCTGCGCATGCGGAAAATGCTCGGTCAGGAAGCCGCCGCCGTTGCTGCGGCTGAAGAAGCCGTTGAACCCCCACAGGCTGTCCGGCTTGGCGCCGATATCCAGCAGGTCCACCACCAGCAAGTCGCCGGGCTCGGCGCCTTCCACGCCCACCGGGCCGGAAAGAAAGTGCACCGTGGACAAGTCCACGTCGCGGACGTCGTCGGCGCTGTCATCGTTCTTGATCGCGCCGCCGGTCCAGTCGTAGGTTTCCAGCACGAAGTCATCCCCGGGCTTGACCCACACGGCCATCGGAATATCCGGATGCCAGCGATTGTGGATCTGCGCGTTCTCGTAGGGGGATTGGGCCAGGTCGACCTTGATGAGGGTGTCAGTCATTCTCTTTCATCTCCAACGTAACTTGTTGATAAAACAGAAATTTCTATCTCCGACTGTCCAACATGAGTGCGCCAGGCGGCGCTTATGAGTCGTTGATATGTAAAGCACAGTAGGCGAGTTTGGGACAGCCGTAAACTGGATTTCCGACCAGTAGCCATGGGCCATGGCTGGAGCTGAACGTCGGCGGCGTGGAACGCTTCCCACGCCCGCCGCAACCCCTGTACCATCCCGCACTCCAAGCCCTATCGCATACAAGCTTTTTCAATCATCCAAGACAAAACACTACAACACCAAAAAATACACATTCCCCAGACCAATAGATTCAAAATTCGAGATCTTTTTTGAATAGCAGTGAGCGTATTTTTTGGATGCCATGCCTACCGCCCCCTCCCTCAAGCGTAGTACTGCGCGAAACTGTGCGATTTACATGTCCGGCGGCATCGGCGACGGAGTGCTCGGCATGGTTTTTGCCCAAGCACTGGCCGAACAAACCGGGGGGACCGTTTCATTGCTGATGACTCAAAACGAGTCTTCGCAAGAACTGTTTCGTGCCCAGCCCTACGTAGCGGAAGTCATATCCCTGCGATCAGAGCACCGGTTGCGCGGTTGGGAACGAATCACACGGGTAAGACAGGTATTGACGGACGGGGGCTACGACAGTCTCTTTTTGTTTACCTTCCGCCCTCATATCGCCTTGGCGGCCCGCTTGGCGGGGATCCCGCAGCGCGCCGGTTTCTTGCGTATGCATCAACCGCATCTCGCGGCCCTGCTCACGCATCGCATCTGGGTGCGACGCAAGGGAACCCCGCACCCTGACATCTATACATGGCTGCCGTTGTTGTATGCCAAGGCTGGATATCAGTATGAGCCACGCTATCCCTCGTTGTTCTGTAAGGACTCGGCGCACGGCAAGGCCATCCAGTTTTGCCAGGCGCAATCACGAACGATTGGGTTCGGATTGAATGGCTCAATACCCTGTAAACGTTATAGCGGCAGAGCTTTTGCGGAGGTCGCGCGCATTTTGCATGCGCGGGATAGTGGGCTGCGTTTTGTGTTGGTGGGCGGCAGCGATGTCCAGGACATCGCACAAGAGATTCGCGCCCTGCTACCCGAGTCCATTGTTTTGCTGGACGCGACGCGACAGGCCACGGACATATGCGATAGCCAGGCGCTGATCGCGTGCTGTTCGGTATTTGTCTCCAACGACAGCATGGGTATGCACATTGCAGCAGCCCATGGAATACCGACGATTGGATTGTTCGGAGCCACTCCTGCATTGCGGTATGTGCCCTGGTTGCATGCACTTGAAGCCGCTGTACAAGGCGACATGGCCACCATAGCGCCGCAGACCGTGGCCGAGGCGGCCTGGAAGCATTTGGAGGCAGCGGGTTCGCCTGGATCTGCCGTTGCGGCGGGCTGATACTTCCGGCAGTTATGATGCTGCCCATTCAGCCGCATTCCCAAGGTATCCCCGCATGGCCGCTCTTGACCGCCGTACTCTCGCCATCCTGCTCCTCTGCGCCGCCGGCGCCAGCGCGCCTGCCGCAGCGGACGATTGCGTTGCGCAGATCCAGGCGGAGCAGGCGCGCATCGACCGCGCGCAGGACGTGCAGCGCACGCGCGAGGCGTCCAACGAGCTGCAATTGAATCGCGAACTGTGCCAGGGCCGCCTGGACCTGCTGGATGCCCGCTACGCCCTGGTCGACGACTTCGAGGCCTGTCGCCGCAAGGGGGTGGAGTTTCCAGCGAAGATGGCGCGCGCGCTGAGCGACGCGTCCGAAGCACTGGCCGACAAAAAGGCCGCGTGGATCAGAACCTGCGGCCTGCACATGAAGGATTGAGCGGCCCGCCTGACAGCGGGCGCGCGGCTCAGGCGGCCTGCTTCTCGGTGCTGTGCGGGAAGAAGATGGCCCGGCTCGGATCGAAGCCGTAGCGGTGCTCGAATTCGGTCGCGTCCGCGGCCAGCGCCAACACCGAATCCAGGATGAAATCGGCCTTATCGTCCGGCAGCAGCACGCTGAAGTTCAGGCGGATGAAGCCTGGCTTTTCCATCTCGCGGCCATCCAGGATGGCCTGGCGCATCTGCTGCGACGCATCCGCGCCGATATCCAGCAGGCGATGCACATAGGGTCCTGCGCAGGCGCAGCCGCCGCGCGCCTGGATGCCGAAGCGGTCGCTCAGCATGCGCGTGACCAACTGCTGGTGCACGAAGCCACCGCGGCCGTTGCGCACCCGGAACGAAAAGATCGGCAGGCGTGCCGCCGTCAGCGAACCCAGCAGCTCCAGCTGCGCGGCGCCCTGCCATCTGGCCAGCGCGCGCTGCACGAAGTGTTGATTGCGCTGGCGCATGAACTCGGCGCCCAGGGCTTCCTTCACCAGCAGCACCAGCGCGGCGCGGATATCGCCCACCACATTGGGCGTGCCCGCTTCCTCGCGCGCTTCCAGGCTGCCGCTGTAGTCGTGGCCCGCGGGCGAAACGAAGCGCACCGTGCCGCCGCCGGGCCAGGTGGGCTTGGTGTCCAACACCGCGTCGCGGCGCACGATCAGCACGCCAGACGCGCCCGGGCCGCCGATGAACTTGTGCGGCGAAAAAACAATCGCGTCGATCGCCGCATCGGCGGCGGGCGTCATCCGAATCGGCAGATAGGGCGCGCCGCCGGCATAGTCCCACAGCATCTTCGCGCCCGCAGCCTTGACGCGCCGGGTCACTTCCGCCACGTCCGCCACGATGCCCGTCACGTTCGAAGCCGCCGACAGCGCGCAGACGACCAGCGTGCCCTCCCCCGCTTGCAGCGCCGCATCCAGCTGCGCCAGGTCGGGGCCGCCTTCCGGGCTTTCCGCCAGTTCGACGATTTCGGCGCCGCATTCGCGCCACGGCAGGATGTTGGAATGGTGTTCGTAGGGGCCGATGATGACGCGCACCTTGCGGCCCGCGGCGATGGCCTCGCGCACGCCGAACAGATGCACCAGCCGGTTGATCCCCGCCGTCGCGCCCGACCCCGCAAAAATCACGGCGTGTTCGTCGCCCGCGCCGCAGCACCGCGCAATCGCCGCGCGCGCCTCGCGGCGCAGGCGGGTAATGAAGCCGCCGCAGTACGACGCCTCGGTATGCGAGTTGGCGTAGTACGGCAGCACCTGCTCAAGAATGAAACGCTCGACCTGCATCAACGCCCGGCCGGACGCCACGTAATCGGCGTACACCAGCGGCTTGATGCCGTAGGGACCTTCGACCTCCGCATCCTTGCCGATCAGCCCGTCGGCCAGCGCCGCGGCGACGTCTTCCGTCTTCAGGCTTTCTTGAAATTGCTGCAGCGGCGTGATCTTGGCGGGGGTCGTTTTGGTAGGCGTATTCATGTCGGGGATGCTCCTGGGCACACCGAAATATCATACGATGGAAAGAAATTTGAAACCTCACCTAAATTTTGCCTAAAACCTCATAAATTGGGTCATTTGATCTTTCAAATGGAAAAAATAGATAAATTTGATCTGAATATCATCTCCTGCCTGCAAAAGGACGGCGCGCTGTCGCAGCGCGAGCTGGCCGATCGCGTCGGCCTGTCGCAAAACGCCTGCTGGCGTAGGCTGCAGCGCCTGAACGCCTGCGGCATCATTCGCGGCACCCGGGCCGAGGTCAATCTGGTCGAACTGGGGCTGGACCTGACGGTATTCGTGATGATCCGCACCAGCCACCATGCCAAGGCCTGGGCCGACGGTTTTCGCCAACACGTGGGACGCCTGCCCGAAGTGACCGAGTTCTACCGCATCGGCGGCGACTGGGACTACCTCATCAAGGTGGTCTGCCGCGGCATGGCCGGGTACGACCGCTTCTACCAGAAGCTGATCACGGATTTCGAGCTGTCGACGGTGACGGGGTTCTTCAGCATGGAGGCCATCATCGAGAACCGGCCGCCGGATCTGGGGGGCTTGGAGGGGTGACGGCGGCTTGTTACTTGCAAGATGCAAGTGTATTATCACTTTCATATTGCAAGTAACTATCGAGAGCACAGCCATCCCATGAAGCGCATTGATCTGAGCAAGTGGGCTTGTCCCGTCGCCCGCAGCCTGGACCGTGTCGGCGAGTGGTGGAGCATCCTCATCCTGCGCGACGCCATGTATGGGCTGACCCGCTTCGACGAATTCCAGGGCAGCCTGGGCATCGCGTCGAACATGCTCACCCGGCGCCTGGCCGACCTGGTCGCCGCCGGACTGCTGGATCGCGTCCAGTACAGCAGCAAGCCCCCCCGCCACGAGTACATCCTGACTGAACTGGGCCGCTCATTCCGCCCTGTGATGCTGGCGCTTATCGAATGGGGCGGCGAGCGCTTCTCCCCGGAGGGACGCGCCGTCCAACTGGTCGACAAGACAACGGGACGGCCCGCGCGCATCGGCCTCGTGGACCTGAACACAGGACTGCCCATCACGCAGGACAGTCACGGCCTGGCGCCTGGCCCCGCTGCCGACGAAGTCATTAAGAACCGTTTTGCGCGCATGGCCGCAAAGCACGCAGTGCTTAACGATTGAGCCGGATGAACATGAAAAGAATCGTCGTAACGGGTATGGGCCTGGTCTCTCCCCTCGGGTGCGGAGTCGAGCACGTGTGGCGCAGCTTGCTGCACGGCGACTCCGGTATCGTCGCGCTGCCGCCCGATCTGGTTGAAGGCATTCCTTCGAAGGTTGGCGGCCTGGTTCCTGCCTATGCGGACGGCCATCCGGCCGGCTTCGATTCCAATCTGGCTGCCGACGCCCGGGACCAGAAGAAAATGGATCGCTTCATCCTCCTTGCCCTCACCGCGGCAAAGGAAGCGCTGGAGCAGGCCAAGTGGTCGCCCGCCACGGAAGACGAGCAGACCAGGACCGCCACCATCATTGCGTCCGGCATAGGCGGATTCGGAGCCATTGCCGACGCCGTGCGAATCACCGAGACCAAGGGCCCTCGCCGCCTTTCACCGTTCACGATTCCCAGCTTCCTGGCGAACATGGCTGCCGGCAGCGTAGCCATCCGGCATGGCTTCAGAGGCCCGCTCGGTGCGCCAGTCACCGCTTGCGCGGCGAGTGTCCAGGCCATAGGCGATGCCGCCCGCCTGATTCGCGCGGGTGAAGCGGACATTGCGCTATGCGGCGGCGCCGAAGCATGCATAGACCGGGTCAGCGTGGGAGCGTTTGCGGCCGCCAGGGCGCTTTCCACGAACTACGCCGAGCATCCGGCCCAGTCTTCGCGCCCCTTCGACCAAGCGCGCGATGGCTTCGTCATCGGCGAAGGAGCCGGGCTCCTCGTAATCGAAGAACTCCAGCACGCGCTGGATCGCGGAGCCACGCCCATCGTTGAGCTGGTCGGCTATGGCACCAGCTCGGACGCCTACCACATGACCTCGACGCCGGCCGACGGCAACGGCGCGCGCCGGGCGATGGAATTGGCGTTGCAGCAGGCCGGTATCGCCCCCAGCGCCGTTCAACACCTGAACGCCCACGCGACGTCCACGCAACTGGGCGACAGCAGTGAATTGAACGCCATCCGGGCGGTGTTCGGCGCGGCCGGACTCCCTGCCGTCTCAGCCACGAAATCCGCCACGGGACATTTGCTTGGCGCGGCGGGCGGCGTCGAGGCCATCTTCACGGCCTTGGCCATACGCGATCAAATCGCCCCGGCCACCCATAATCTGGAAACGCCGGATGACCTGGCCTCGGGGATCGACATCGTGCACGGCGCTCCCCGGCCGATGGAAATCGAATATGCCATTTCCAACGGCTTCGGCTTTGGCGGCGTGAACGCAAGCGTGTTGTTCCGCCGCTTTGCTTGAGCGCTGGCGAACCCCGGGTTCGGCCGTGAGCCGGAGCACGGCGTGCGGGGCCGCACCCACGCCTGCATGACATTCCCGTGACGCCAGGACGATCGGATTTGTAATTCCCATGACCGCGGATTGTCGGGCAACGGCCGGCACACTGGCCCTGCCAATCCGCCAGAAGACATGGTTTCCGTGGCTTCCGGTCGGTATGACGCATATCGATCTTCCCTGCTCACGGAGTCCCCCATGAAAAAACTATACGCCGCGGCGGCCGCCACGGCACTGTCCGGCGCCGCCTATGCGCAGTCCTCTTCCGTCACGCTCTACGGCCTTATCGACACCGGCATCGGCTACGCCAATGTCGACGGCACTTACACCGATCCCGCCACTGGCAGCCGCACCCGTGTCGACAGCAGCCGCATCGGATCCACCACCGGCACCACCGCGGGTTCGCGCTGGGGCCTGCGCGGCAAGGAAGACCTGGGCGACGGCCTGTATGCGCTCTTCCAGCTGGAGTCCGGCTACGACAGCCGCAACGGCAATTCGCTGCAAAGCGGCCGCCTGTTCGGCCGCGAAGCCACCGTGGGCCTGGGCAGCGCCGACTGGGGCGAAGTCCGCCTGGGCCGGCAATACAACGTCGCCGCGCGCTACTTCACAGGCATGTTCGGCTCGTCGTTCGGCGGCGGCTTCAATCAGTTGAACACCGGCGCGGGCCTGGGTTTCAGCTCGGCCTACTTCGTGCGCTACGACAACCTGGTCGTCTATGAAACCCCGTCGATGGGCGGCTTCAAGGGCGCCATCGGCTATGCCTTCAACGCCGACGACCGCCGCCTCGCCCAGACCGGTTTCGCCACCGCCGACAACACCCGCGCCATCACGGCCGGCCTGCGCTACGACAACGGCCCCGTCATGGGCTTTGCCACCTACGACCAGCTCAATGCCTCGAACAAGCTGAGCCCAAGCCAGACTGACGCCACGCCGCGCTCATACATCATCGGCGGCTCCTACGACTTCGAGGTCGTCAAGGTGGCCCTGGCCTACAACCGCATGAGCGACGGCTGGTTCGCCGGCAAAGGCTTCCCCAATGGCGGCAGCATCGGCGGCTTCACCGGCACGCCGTCCTACGCCTTCGTCAAGGGCTTCCGCTCGAACGCCTACATGCTGGCGCTGGCCGCCCCGGTCGGCAGATCCGGCGGCGCGTTCGCATCATGGCAGCGCGCCGATGCCAACAACAAGCAGCTCACGGGCGGCGACGCCACCAGCAACACCTACAGCCTGGGCTACAACTACAACCTGTCCAAGCGGACCGATCTGTATGCGGTGGCGTCCTACACCACCAACTGGGCGTTCCTGGACAACGTCAAGGCGACCGAAGTGAACATGGGCATCCGCCACCGGTTCTAGCGCAAGCTTTCATAAGACGCTGCACGCAGGGAATCCCTTGATTGCGCCCTCCTCCGCGAAGGGAAGGCCAGATGATCGCCGCGCGCCTTTCCGGCGCGCGTTTTTCTGACGCCGCGCGGCTGCCGGCCGCGCATGAAGGCTTGTGCCGATCACATCGGGCCCGCTGCCAGCATATAGCTGCCGCCCCGTATCGTATGCAGCAGCTTTGGCCCCGCACCCGCGTCGACCTTTTTGCGCAGCCTGCGCATCGCGACCGCAACCGCGTGCGACTTGAAATTGCGCTTGTCGTGGATATGCAGCTTCATTTTCCAGACCTGCTCGGCCAGCTCCCATCCCACGCACGCGACCCCGGGCCGCTGCATCAGAAAAGCCAGCAAACCGAATTCCTTCGGCGTGAGCGGCAGGAACTGCCGGTCGCGGTAGGCGCGGCAACGCAACAAGTCCAGCTCCAGATCGGCAAGCTGCAACCTGGGGCTGGACTCGGGGGGATTGATGACGGAGGATTCAGCCACGCCCGGCTCTCCTGCCGCGCCGGCGGCTATCGGCGCGACGCGTTCTGGCGTTGCACTTCGGCCTGGTACTCCGGCCCCGAACGCAAGCGGAAGTACTCCGTAAATGCCGCCTTGTACTCCGGACTGTAGATGTCCGGCGTCTCTTCACCACGCCAGAACCGGTCCACGCCCGCGCGCTTCCATAGCGCCAGGTCGGCCAGCACTTCGGCGCGCGTCAACGACGGGCCGTAGGGGTTGGCCAAACCAGCGGGCGGCGGCGCGGACTGCGCCAGCGCCGCACCGGTGGCGGCGGCCGACAGCGCCAGGATCAATGCGGCTTTGCGGATCATCTGCATGCTTGTTTCCTATGTATCGTGGTGGGGACTGCACGATCAAATTCTAGGAAGGCGATGCAGACAGAAAGCGGATAGCGGGATTACGTTTTTGAAATGGCGGACCGCACTGAACGTCAGGGCGCTGCCCCGTCCCACCGCCAGGGCCACGTTGTCGTCCTTGATCAGCGCCACCAGGTTGGTCAGGTCCTCGCGCGCGGCAAGGTCGACCAGCGGGCAAACAGGAGAAGTCTGAATACTGGCGGCAAGCTCCAGGACCGGCGGGTTGCACCCGGGTTATCCCCGATACGGTCATATCAACAAATCGTCAATAATTCGCCAACGTTTTATCGCCGATCCGTCCCCTTCCCCTTTGCCCATGCCTGTATCCGTCCGGGACGCCATTGTTTCCTCGTCCCACCTGGCCTCTTCAGCCCCCGAGCTTTCCGAAGTCGAATTCGGCCTGATCATCGCCTCGCACGCGTTCAACCGCTGGATGGTGCGCTGCATGGCCTGTGCGGGGCTGCCCGAGCTGACCTCGCTGGACATCCTGGTGCTGAACCACGTGTTTCACCGCGGCCGGGGCAAGAAACTGGCCGACATCTGCTTCACGCTCAACGTCGAAGACACCCATCTGGTGAACTACTCGTTGAAGAAGCTGGAGCGCCTGGGGGTGGTGCAAAGCGCCAAGACCGGCAAGGAAGTGATCTACACGGCCACCGACGCCGGCGCGGCGGCGATCCAGCGCTACGCCGAAGTGCGCGAGCAGTGCCTCGTCAAACCCTTCATCGACTCCCCCGCCGCGGACGACGCCAGCCATCAGCTGGCCAACACCCTGCGCGCCCTTTCGGGCCTGTACGACCAGGCTGCCCGCGCCGCCACCTCGCTGTGAGAATCCACGTTGTCTAGCATTACTGCATCCACTTCCGCCCCGCTGCTGTCCGTGCGCGGCCTGTCGGTCGACTTCAATACCGAAAACGGCGTGTTCCGCGCCGTCGACAACCTGGATTTCGAGGTGCGCCCCGGCAGGACGCTGGCCATCGTCGGCGAGTCGGGCTCGGGCAAGTCGGTCACGTCCATGGCCATCATGCGGCTCACCGACTACACCAGCGGCCGCATCGCCACGGGACAGATCCTGTTCCGCGACGACGCCGACCGCGAGGTCGACCTGACCGCGGCCTCCGATGAAGAGATGCGCGCCATCCGCGGCAACGACATCGCGATGATCTTCCAGGAGCCGATGACCTCGCTGAACCCGGTGTTCACCGTCGGCGACCAGATCGTCGAGGCCATCATGCTGCACCAGCAGCTGTCGCGCTCGGCCGCGCGCCAATCGGCGCGCAAGCTGCTGGAAAAAGTGCGCCTGCCCGATGCCGAGCAGATGCTGGAGCGCTATCCGCACCAGCTGTCCGGCGGCATGCGCCAGCGCGTGATGATCGCGATGGCGCTGTCGTGCCAACCGCGCCTGCTGATCGCCGACGAGCCGACCACGGCGCTGGACGTCACCATCCAGGCGCAGATCCTGAACACCATCCGGGAATTGCAGCGCGACCTGGGCACGGCCGTGATCTTCATCACGCACGACATGGGCGTGGTCGCGGAAATGGCCGACGACGTGGTGGTGATGCTGCGCGGCAAGAAAGTCGAACAAGGCACGGTGGACGAGATCTTCAACGCGCCCAAGCATCCCTACACCCGCGCGCTGCTGGCGGCGGTGCCGCGCCTGGGCAGCCTGACGGGCCGCGACCTGCCGCTGCGCACGCCGCAGACCGTGCTGGAAGGCGACACGCTGCGCGAAGTGGGCGAAACCCGCGAGCAGGATACGGCGCGCTACGACGAGCCCGTGCTGCGCGTGGAAAAGCTGACCACCCGTTTCGACGTGGGCCACAATTTCCTCGGCCGCGTCACGCACCGCGTGCACGCCGTCGAGGAAGTGAGCTTCGACGTCTACCCCGGCGAAACGCTGGCGCTGGTGGGCGAATCCGGCAGCGGCAAGTCCACCATCGGCAAGACCTTGCAGCAGTTGGTGGCGCCGACATCGGGCGCCGTGCGCTACAACGGCGAGGACATCTTCTCGATGGACAGCGCCGGCCGCCAGCGCCTGCGCCAGGAGATCCAGTACATCTTCCAGGATCCCTACGCCTCGCTGGACCCGCGCAAGACGGTGGCCTTCAGCATCGCCGAACCCATCCGCACGCACGGCCTCCTGACCAGCGAGGACGCCATCGCCCGCCGCATCGGCGAACTGCTGGAGCAGGTCGGCCTGAAGCCCGAGCACGCCAAGCGCTATCCGCATGAATTCTCGGGCGGCCAGCGCCAGCGCGTTTGCATCGCGCGCGCGCTGGCCAGCAATCCCAAACTGATCATCGCGGACGAATCGGTGTCCGCGCTGGATGTGTCGATCCAGGCGCAGATCCTGAACCTGCTGATGGACTTGCAGAAGGACCGCGGCCTGTCCTATCTGTTCATCACGCACGACATGGCGGTGGTGGAGAAAGTCAGCCACCGCGTCGCGGTCCTGTACCTGGGCCAGATCGTCGAACTCGGCACCCGCCGCCAGATTTTCGAATCGCCGCAGCACGCCTATACAAAGAAACTGCTGGCCGCCGTGCCCGTGGCCGAACCCGGCCGCCACATCGACACCTCGCTGATCGAAGGCGAGATCCCCAGCCCAGTGCGGCGCGTCGGCGACGAGCCCGCCATCATTCCCCTGGTTGAATTCGCGCCCGGCCACCAGGTGGCCCGCGCGGCTTGAGCCGCATCCCTTTTACTCGTCGGCCAACCCGACTACCCGTCCCTGGAGTTGAACATGCTCTCCCTACGCAAAACCTATACCGCCACCGCCCTGGCCCTGGCGCTGGGCGGCGCGCTGCCCGCAGTCTTCGCGACCGCTCACGCCGCCGGCACGCTCAATGTCGCCATCAACCAGGATCCGGGCAGCTGGGATCCGATCGATACCTTCGTGACCTTCTGGGGTTCGGTGGGCAGCAACCTGTATGACGGCCTGACCATGCGCGGCGCCGACCTGAAGCTGCAGCCGGGGCTGGCCACCAGCTGGGAATACCTGGACGACAACAAGCGCCTGCGCTTCAAGCTGCGCGAAGGCGTCAAGTTCCACAATGGCGAGCCCTTCAACGCCGAAGCCGTGAAGTTCACCTTCGAGCGCCTCTTGGGCGCGGAAGGCGCCAAGGGTCCGCAAAAGGCCAATTACGACTCGATCGGCGAGATCAAGGTGGTGGACGAGTACACCGTGGACTTCATCCTGAAGCAGCCCGATCCCGTCCTGCTGACCAAGCTGGCCGGCTACGGCGCCATGATCGTGCCGCCCAAGTACATCAAGGAAAAGGGCGAGGACAACTTCAACACCAACCCCGTCGGCACCGGCCCGTTCAAGTTTGAAAGCTACCAGCCCAAGGTCAACGTGACGCTGGCGCGCAACGACGACTACTGGGGCGGCAAGCCCAAGCTGGACAAGGTGGTCTACCGCTTCATCGGCGAACCCGGCACCCAGGTGGCCGAGCTGCAGGCCGGCCGCATCGACATCGCCACCCTGATCCCGCTGGGCCTGATCGAAACCGTGAAGAAATCCGGCAACGCCGACGTCATCTCCACCGGCGGCCCGGTGGCCTATGCGCTGCGCTACAACACCAAGAACGGCATCACGCAGAACCGCGACGTGCGCCGCGCGCTGATCATGGCCGTGGACCGCGACGCCATCGTCAAGCAGCTGTTGCTGGGCCAGGCCAAGACCATCGCCAGCTTCCAGGGTCCGCAATCCTTCGGCTACAACCCCGAGCAGAAGCCCCTGCCCTTCAACCCGGCCGAAGCCAAGAAGCTGCTGGCCGCCGCCGGCGTGAAGCCGGGCGCCACCGTGCAGATCGACGTGCGCGGCAGCGACTCGAACTTCCGCGAAGTGGCCCAGGCCGTGTCGGGCTACCTGCAAGGCGTGGGCGTGCGCGCCACGATCAAGCCGTATGAAACCGGCGTGCTGCTCAACGACATCATCCCCGGCGGCAAGACCGGCGAAATGTGGCAGAACCAGTGGGGCGGCTGGACCTACGACTACGACAACACGGCCTACCTGATGTACCACACGGGCCAGAAGTGGAACCCGTACGACAACGACGCCAAGCTCAACGGCATGCTGGAAGCGCAACGCACCGTCTACGACGTGAAGAAGCGTGAAACCATGCTGCAGGAGATCGCCGGCTACGTGGCCGACCAGGCGCTGGAACTGCCGCTGTACAGCCTGAACACCATCGTGGGCGTGAACAAGCGCGTGAAGGACCTGGAAGTGCCGGGCGATATCCGCTTCCGCTTCCTGAACGCCGCTGTGGAGTAAGCCCCCCCGAAGCGCTGCGCGCTTCCCCCCAGGGGCATGCCTGCGGACCGGCAAAGCCGGCTCCGCAAGGTGGGCTCCCCCCGAAGCGCTACGCGCTTCCCCCCAGGGGGCATGCCTGCGGACCGGCAAAGCCGGCTCCGCGGCATCCCGCTAGATTGATATACGTTGAAGCGTCGGCGATGTCCGTTGCCGCATTAACCCCACCGACCCGTCCCGGTGCAAGCCGGGGCGGCGATTTATGACCGGATTTCTCATCAAACGCGTGTTGCAGGCCGTCTTCGTGATCGTGGCCGTGACCCTGCTCGTCTCCTATGCCGTGCGCCTGACCGGCGACCCCGCGCTGATGCTCAGCCAGGGCTCGGGCAGCGTCACCGAACAGGACCTGGCCAATATCCGCCAGGCGCTGGGCCTGAACCGGCCGTTCCACGAGCAATACCTGTCCTACATGCAAGGGCTGCTGCACGGCGATTTCGGCCGCAGCTTCATGGGCGGCACCTCGGTCGCCAAGCTGATCGGCGACGCCCTGCCGGCCACGCTGATGCTGGCGTTCACCTCGCTACTCGCGTCCATCCTGATCTCGCTGCCGCTGGGCATCCAGGCGGCGATCAAGCGCGGCCGCGCCACGGACCAGGCCATCCGCATCCTGTCGCTGGTGGGGCTGTCCTTCCCCAACTTCTGGCTGGCGCTGATGCTGGTGCTGCTGCTGTCCATCACCTTCCCGCTGTTGCCGCCGTCCGGCTGGAGCGGGCCGGCCAGCCTGGTGCTGCCGTCGCTGACGATGGCCATCATCCTCAGCGCCACCAATATCCGCCTGGTGCGCACCACCATGCTGGAAACGCTGTCGGCGCAATACATCATGGTGGCGCGCAGCAAGGGCCTGAAGGAACGCGTGGTGCTGTACAAGCACGCGCTGCGCAATTGCGCGATTCCGCTCATCACCTACCTGGGCCTGCAATTCGGCGGCCTGATCGGCGGCATCGTCGTCATTGAAATGGTCTTCAACTGGCCCGGCCTGGGCACGCTGGCGTTCGACGCCATCTCCGGCCGCGACTACCCGGTGCTGCAGGGCACGGTCACCGTGCTGGCCTCCGTCATCGTCCTGGTCAACCTGATCGTCGACATCGCCTACGGCATCGTCGACCCCCGCATCCGCACGCGCTGAGCCTTATGCAGACTACTACCCCCACCGCCGCCGCCGCCAAGGCGGCCAAGCCCCGCAGCCGCTACCGCTCGCTGGAATTCGTGCTGGGCGCGCTGCTGACCGGCACCATGATCGTGCTGGTGCTGACGTCCGGCTGGCTGTTTCCCGACGGCGGCGAAGCCATGGACCTGGCCGCCCGCCTGACCGCGCCGTTCGCCAGCGCGGCCCATCCCTTCGGCACCGACCCGCTGGGCCGCGACGTGCTGGCCCGCGTCATCGTCGGCGGCAAGATCTCGCTGACCGTGGGCTTCGTCTCGGTCGTGGGCGGCGCGCTGCTGGGCATCGTCATGGGCCTGATCGCCGGCTACTACCGCGGCTTCTGGGACATGATCGTCATGCGCTTCGCCGACGTGCAACTGGCGCTGCCGTTCATCCTGGTGGCCATCACCTTCATCGCCATCCTGGGCGGCGGCCTGTTCAACGTGATCTTCTTCATGATCGTGTCGCAATGGGTGCAGTACGCGCGCCTGGTGCGCGCCCAGGTCCTGGCCCTGCGCGAGCGCGAATTCGTGCTGGCCGCCCGCGCCTTCGGCGTGCGCGACCTGGCCATGATCCGCCACCACATCGTGCCCAACCTGCTGGGCCCGCTGGTCATCCTGATGACCCTGAACGTCGCCAACAACATCCTGCTGGAAAGCAGCCTGACCTTCCTGGGCCTGGGCGTGGATCCCATGATCCCCAGCTGGGGGGGTATGCTTGCCGACGGCCGCACCTACATGCAGACGGCCTGGTGGGTCAGCGTCTTCCCGGGCCTGGCCATCATGCTGACGGTATTGGGCCTGAACCTGCTGGGCGACTGGCTGCGCGACCGCCTGGACCCGACCGGCAAGGTCTGAAGCCGCCCCGGTCCGCCTGAAAGGAATATCGAGTATGTCTTTGCTGGAAAAAACATTCGACCGCACGCTGGACGCCTGGACCCACGCCTACATGGCGCCGGCCTGGCGCGGCTCGGTCGTCGAAGGCTGGCTGTTCGAAGGCGTGGAGGCGCGCCGCGCGGCGCAGGAACGCCTGGCGCAGGCCGGCGTCACCGCGCGCTTTCGCAGCGCCTACAAGCCGTTGCTGCATTACTTCCTGGAAGAGGTCGAGCGCGAGGGACTGACGTCCGTCGTGGTGCGCTATCCGCTGCACGAACACGCCCAGGCCAAGCGCTTCACGCTGGAAGCCTATCCGCTGATTGCGCTGCTGCAAGGCGTGGAAGTCAGCATGCAGCCCGGCGCCCGCGACCTGCACTACGACGTCAGCCTGCGCTACGCCGACGGGCGCCAGATCGAAACCCGCGTCCATGCGCCCAACCAGATCGGCTACGCGCAAGACGGCACGCCCGAACTGTCGCCCACCGGCTGGCTGCGCGTGCGCGACGCCGAGGGCGCGCTGCAGACCGATGCCGCCCAGGCCACCGAATACCAGCAGGCCTTCCGCGCCATCGTGGACACGGTGCGCAACCATGCCTGGGGCTCGCATGAACCCTACTTCGAGCGCCTGGAAATCCGCGTGGACCTGCCGGGCATGGACTTCGCCCTGCCGGTGGACGAGGAAATCGTCAGCACCTTCGAGGCGCTGCACGAAGACATCTATTTCTCGCTGCTGGAACACTTCCAGAAGCACTCGGGCCGCCCGTCCGGCGACCGCGGCCTGCAACCCGGCCAGATCATTCCCGACATCCGCCGCCACGACGGCGCGGCGCGCGTGCAGATCTCGCTGGAGCACTTCGAAGCCTTGGCGCCCGTCGCCCCCGCGGCGCTCGATGCGCCGCTGGCCCAGGTCCGCGAACCGCTGTCGGCTGGCCAGGTCGCTGGCTGCATGGCGGCGTTCGGCGGCGACGCCTTCCAGGCCGTATCGCGCCAGGGCCGTCCGGTGCTGGGCACCTATCTGCGCGGCCCCGGCCCAGCCGTCTTCATCTCGGGCGCGCAGCACGCCAACGAAACCTCCGGCGTGGTCGGCGCCCTGCGCGCGGCGCAGGCGCTGGCCGCGCGCGGCGACGCCCATTTCGCCCTGATCGCCGCTGAGAATCCGGACGGTTACGCACTGTTCAACCGCCTGCGCGCGCACCATCCGCGCCACATGCTGCACGCCTCGCGCTACAGCGCGCTGGGCGACGATATCGCCTACCGCGAACGCGCCCCGTTCTTCGAGCGCGAAGGCCGCCACCAGGCGCACGCCATCAGCGGCGCGCAGCTGCACATCAACCTGCACGGCTATCCCGCGCACGAATGGACTCGGCCGCTGTCCGGCTACCTGCCGCGCCACTTCGAGCTGTGGACCATCCCCAAGGGCTTCTTCCTGGTGCTGCGCCATCACCCCGGCTGGGGCGATCGCGCCCGCCGCCTGATCGAAGGCGTGACCGCCAGGCTGGCCCGCAACGTTCCCGGCCTGGTCGAATTCAATGCCCGGCAGCTTGAACTATTCCAGGCGCACGCGCTCGAAACCGGATTCGACGTGCTGAACGGCATCCCGGTGCAGATCAGCGAAAGCGACCGCGAGGACTTGCCCATGGCGTTGATTTCCGAGTTTCCGGATGAAACCGTCTACGGCGAGCGCTTCGTTTTCGCGCATACTGTGCAGATGGAAACCGTCCTGGCGGCGACCGAGCTCTACCGCGCAGGGCTCTAGCGGCAAGAAAGCCCGGCGCTACCAAGGACCGCGCCGGCACCCGACCTGTAAAACCATTAGAAAAATGAATATCCGAGAACGCAACCACGGCGATGACCTGGCCCTGGTGGACATCTGGCTCCGTTCTGTACGCGCCACCCACACGTTCCTGACGGAAAAGGAAATCCAGGCCATGTACCCGCAGGTGCTCAACACCGACCTGCCTTCGGTACGGGTCTGGGTCTGTGAGGACGATGCCGGCGAGGTCGCCGGCTTCATGGGCCTGAACGGCAACAAGGTCCAAATGCTGTTCGTGGACGCCAACAAGCGCGGCAAGGGAGCGGGCCGGCGCCTGCTGAACTTTGCGCGTTCGCTGCACGGCACCCTGCTGGTGGACGTGAACGAACAGAACCCCCAGGCCCACGGCTTCTACAAGCACTACGGCTTCGAGGACATGGGCCGCTCTGAACAGGATGACGCGGGCCGTCCCCGTCCCATCATCCACATGAAACTGGCGGGCTGACGCCCCGCCGGCGCCCGTCCATCGTGGCAGGCGCCTAGCCCTTGGACTGCTCCGGATGCCTGGCCCGCCAGGCTTTCAGCGCTGCGCGGTAGTCATCCATGGCTTCGTTATAGGTGTCATAGACACAGGGTATGCAGCCGCTGTTGCAACACTCTTCGGGCTCGGGCGCGACGGGTGGAACGGGCTGCGGGTCGTCTTCGGGAATCTGCTTGGTGCTCATACCCGAATCTTAGCGCCTGCGCCCGCCGCCAGCCGCGGCGTCCGCCTGCGGCAGTGGCCATTCGGCGCGGTGGATTTCATAGCGGCGCTTCCCGGAACCGCCGGCGCCCGCGCCCCCGACCTGGCGCATGCCGCACTTCTCCAGCACCCGGCAGGACGCGGCATTCTCTTCCAGCGCCACGGCGGCCAGGGCCTCCACGGACAGCCGGTCGAATCCCAGCGCCAGGAGCGCCTGCGCGATTTCAGTGGCGTAGCCCTTACCCCAGCTCGCGGGCAGGAAGGCATAGGCCACCTCGACCTCGTCGTGGCCCCGCGACTGGGTACGCTTCAAGCCCGCCCGGCCCGCCAGCGCGCAGCTGGCGCGGTCGGCCAGCACATACATGCCATAGCCCTGCTCGGCCCAATGCTCGACGTTCTGCAGCAGATAGCGGCGGCTGGCCGCGTCCGTCCGGGTGCCGCCCATGGTGGCCATGAGGCGCTCGTCCGCATGCATGGCGGCGATGAAGGAAAAATGGGTTTCGTCCATGCGCCGGGCGTGCAGCCGGGCAGTCTGGAAAGTGTCGGGGAGTAGCGCGGCGGGCATGGCGGAAAAAAGAGAGGGCCGAGCCGCACATGATACCGGCGGACAGCCGGCCAGCCCATCGTCCAACGGACGAGTCCCCCGGGCCGGAACCGGCCCGGGATCCCGCTTCAGTCGCGGCGCAGGCCCAGGAAGCTCCAGCGCACGTCGGCGCGGTCCAGCATGTCTTCGCGCTCGCTGAGGTGATGCGAAGACAGGCCATGGCCGGCCGCCAGCGCTATCGTTTCCTGCGCCGACACATCGAACATGCGACGCCCTGGCGGCACCGGCCCGTGCCGCAGCGACATCAGGATCTGGCCTTGCGGCGCCAAGAGCGCGGCCAGCGCCTGCATGCTCAGGCGGCGCTCATCGGGGTCCAGGTGCATCCAGACAGCCGTCAGCATGATCACGTCGAACAGCCGGCCCTGCCCGCGCAGCACGGCCAGGTCCGGCAAAGCATCGTCGACCCACTCCAGGTTGGGCAGCGCGTGGCGGCGCTGGCCTTCCTGGCGCAACTCGGGCGTGGGTTCGGCCGCCACCACGGCATGGCCCATCCGCGCCAGCGCGGCGGCGTCGCGCCCCGACCCCGCGCCTATGTCGGCGATGCGCGACGGCGCTGCGGGGATCAGGTGCGCCACGTCGCGGTGCACGTCCGCAAACGCGATGCTCTCGTACTGGTCTGCCAGGGCCGCGGCGTTTTCGCCATAGCCCTGCGTGCCGGAAGCCACCGTCATTGCTGGGCTGCCGGCCGGGCCTGGATTGCGGCGGGCGGCCAGGTGGCCTTGATCGCATCATAGATGCGCTTGCCCACGCGGCCATCTTCCGGCAGCTTGCGCTTGACCTGCTCTTCGCGCACGGCGTCGCGGGTCTTGCTGCCCGGGATGCCGTCGGCCACGCCCACGTCATGGCCCAGGCCGTAAAGCATTTCCTGCAGCTCCTTGATCTGCGCGCGTGACAGGCCAGGGTCGTCCGTGGGCCAGGCCGCGACCAGGTCCGGGCCGCCCTGCAGGCGGTTGAGCAGCATCGACACCGCCAGGCCGTAGCGGCGCGACTGGTTGTAATGCAGGATGGCGTCGAAATTCACCGTCGCCAGGAACACCGGCCCCGCGGAGCCGGTGGGCGCGAACAGATAGGCTTGCTCCTCGTTGCCCGACGCCAGCTTCAGCGCCGAACCGTTGCCCTGCTTCACGCCGGCCTGGGCCCACTGGGCGATCGTGCGGCGGTCCTGCGAGCCCACGTATTCCGCGTCGGGCGAGGCCGGGATGGCGGCGGCCAGCTCGGCCGGCACGCGCACTTCGATCACGGCCGGCAGGCTGTGCGTCCACTTGGCGCGGCGCTTGCGCAGATGGTTGGCGGTGGAGGCCAGTGCGTCGGGCAGCGAGTTGTAGAGATCGATCTTGCCGTTGCCGTCGCCATCGGCGGCCAGTTCATAGAACGAGGTCGGGATGAACTGCGTCATGCCGAAGGCGCCGCTCCAGGAGCCGACGAAATTGTCCGCCGGCACCATGCCGTCGCGCAGCAGGCGCACCGAGGCGTAGGCATTCTTTTCCCACAGCGGCTTGTTCTCGGTGCAGGCGCGCGTCAGCCAGGCGTCCAGCACGTTGGTCTTGCCGACCTGGCGGCCGTAGTTGGTTTCGATGCCGAAGATGGCGACCAGCGTGGCCGGGTCGACCTGGTACTGCTGGCTGATGGCCGACAACTGCGGACCGTACTTGGCGAGCACGCCGAGGCCGTCGCGCACGCGCTCCTCGTCCACGGTCTTGGCGATGTAGTCCCACCAGGCTTCGCGTCCTTCCGGCTGGCCCTTGGCGGATGCGACCGTGGTGGGCAGCAGCTTGGCGTTGGCGGTGTACTGGTCCCAATCGGCCACGGTCAGGCCGTTGGCCGTGGCGCCCTTGCGCAGCTTGGCGATGCAGGCCTTGGTGTCGAGTTCGGTCGGGATGATGACCGTGGGCGCGGGGCTGGCGGTGGCGGCCGGCGCGGCGGGCGCGGCAGTGGCCGCCGGCGCAGCAGTTGCCGCAGGCGCAGCGGTCGGCGCCGGGGCCGCAGCGGGCGCGGGCAAGGCCGCGGGCGCTGGCAGGCTTGCCGGCGCGGGCGCAGCCGACCTGGGAGGCAACGCCTGGCCGGCCCGGTCATCGGCCGGAGCCGCCGGCGTGTTGGCGGCAGGCGCGGGAGTGTTGTCGAAGCTGCGCTTGGGCGTCAGGGCCGGCAGGGTCTGCACCGGCACCGCGGGCTGGGCGCTCGATCCCGTGGCGGAAGCGGGCCCCTGCGCCTGTGCGCCGCCGGCGGCCGCGGCAAAGGCCGCGGCCAGCAGCACGCGGGAGAAGGTGTCGATTCGAAGGCGTACGAAACGCTGACGCATGGCAATCCTGAAAAATCGAAGTCAGCCGGGATCGTACCGCGACCGGGCGTCAAAATCGAACGCCCCCCAGGGCAGGCCCGCCAGCATCGCCGCCCAAACGGCTTGCAGGCGTGTAGCGGCTTCGCAGCGCCCTAGGCAGCCTGCCGCGCTTGCACCGCCGCGCCCGCCGGCGGCGCCCGCATGACGCGCCGGCACAGCAGCATGGCAATCAGGCTGAACAGGGCGAAGCCCGCGGTCTGCCCCGCCAGCACGCCTTCCGGGCCGCCGTAATACGCGCCCAGCCAGACAAAGGGCAAGGTGCCCACGGTGGCGCGCAGCCAGCCGATGGCGGTGGAGTAGGTGGCATACCCCAGGTTGTTGAACACCGCGATGGCGACGAAGTACAGGCTGTTGAGCGCCCAGGCGAAACTGCCGTAGCGGCAGAAGAAAACGATCAAGTCGCGCCCAGGTCCGGTCACCTGGAACAGGTCGGGCACCCAGGGCGCCAGCAAGGCCAGCAGGACCGCCACGCCGAAGCCGTACATCAAGGACCAGCGCGTGGTCAGCTGCACCGTCTGCTGCACGCGGTCCCATTGCCCGGCGCCCAGGTTCTGCCCGAGGATGGGCCCGATGGCGCCCGGCAGCACGAAGAACAGCGCATAGGCCAGTTGCAGCACCCGGTCCACCACCGTGGCGCCCGCCATCACGCTGGAGCCGAAGCCGGCATAGGTAGACACGGTGAAGATGACCGCCGCGGGCGTGGCCAGCGTGGTCAGCGCGGCGGGCAAGGCGATCCGGCCGATGGCGGCCAGGTGCGCGCGCAGCGCCGCGCCGGCAGGCCAGGCCACCAGGCGATGCTTGCCGAACACCAGCCAGGCGCCCAGCGCCACCGTGACCAGTCGGCCCACGCCGCCGGCCCAGGCCACTCCCTCCATGCCGCCGTCCAGCACGAAGATGACCAGCGGGTCCAGCGCCGCGACCGCCGCCGTCCCCGCCAGCAACACCCACATGGACTGGCGGCCATGGCCCGCGGCGCGCAGCAGATTGGACAGCATCATGCCCACGCCCATCACGACCGCGAACGGGGTCGTGATGAGCACGTAGGACAGCAGATGCGCGCGCACGTCCTCCGCCAGGTTGATGGCCGCCGTGTAGGGACCGATCACGGCCAGGAACAACGCGCCGGACACCAGCGCGGCGGCGGCCATCAGGACCAGCGAGGCGCCGGCCAGCGCGCGGGCGCGCGGCGCCTCTCCCGCCCCCAGCGCGCGCGACACCAGGGCCGTGCCGCCCACGGTCACGCCGATGCAGACCGAGATGATGGTGAACTGCGTCATCGAGCCAAAGCCCACCGCGCCCAACACCGCCTCGTCCTTGAGCGTGCCCAGGTATAGCAGCGACAGGAACTCCACCGCGAATACGGCCAGCATGCTGGCCCAGCCGGTCAGGACCATTTCGAGCACATGCGGGCCCATGGGCCCGGAGACGAAGCGGGCGCGCGGGTCGGATGTGGCGGTGGACGGGTTTTCAGAGGTCATGAGGCTATTGGATGGAACGCGGCCAAGGCCGCGCGGAAAATTGTCGGGCCCGCGCTCAGCGGCCCGCGGGCGCGAACCAATACTGGTACACGCTGCCCTCATTCGAATACCAGGGCAACAGGCCGATGCTGTCGGATTCCCGCCGCACCGTCACCAGCAGGCCTCCTGCCTCGGGCCGCAGCAGCGCCACATGGCGCCGCACGCCCATGGACTCGTACTGGCGCCAGTCGTGCCGCACGCTGATCCACAGCCGGCCCTGCGTGCAACCGCCAAGGCGCCGGATGCCGTCCGGCCTGGAAGGCTGGGCCGCGCCAGGCAGGGCGGCAGGGTCCTGCGCGCCGTTCAACTGCGGCAGGCGGCCCGAAGCGCGCGCGCCCTGCCCGTCCAGCGCCAATATCTCCCATCCGTCCGCGGCGGCCGTGAAAGCCACGGTGGCCTCGGGTCCGGAACGCCATTCCGGCAACGGGTTGTCGCCCATGCCCGGAAGGTCCAAGGGATACTGCAGGAAACTGCGCAGGTCCATCGATGCGCCGGCCTCGCGGTCGCCAGACACGAACTCGCCTTGCGCCCGATAGACGCCGGCCAGATCCGGGCATTGGGCCGGATCCGCTGGCAGCGCCGCCAGCGTCCCGTCTCGAAAGGGAGGCCAGGCAACGGACACGCCGTCGACCCTGGAGGCGCCGCAGCCGCTCAAGGCCAGCGCAGCCAGCGCCGCTGCTGCTGCCAGCCTGCCCATCCTCCGCGCGCCGCATACCGCTGCCTTCATGGCTGCCCTCTTCTCTTGCCGGCCGCCGGGCCGGCCCGGGCCGCGCTCCGATTATCGGTCTGGCGCGAACTATATCCGAAACCCGGCCGGCCGAAACCCGGCCGGTCGAAACCCGCCCCGCGTTGCCAAGCGCGCGCCGGGGGAGAATAATCGGCTACTCCCTTCCGACCCGCGCCATGACACCGTTCCGAGGTAAGCTCCGCATCCGTCATCTGGAAATCGTGCTGACCGTCGCCGAATTGGGCAACTTGTCCAAGGCAGCCGCGCAATTGCACAGCACGCAGTCGGGGCTGTCGCGCGCCATCGCCGAAATCGAAGAACTGGTGGGCGCGCGGCTGTTCGAGCGCACCGCCCGCGGCACCACCTGCACGCCGCTGGGCGACACCATGTGCCGCCACGCCCGCCTGCTGCTCACGGACTTCCGCAAGGCCGAGGTCGATCTCGCCGCGGTTTCGCGCGGGGACGAAGGCAGCCTGACGGTGGGCTGTTTTTCGATGTTCGCGGGCTGGCCAGTGGCCGAGGCCGCGCGCGCCTACCGCCAGGCCTATCCGCGCATCACGCTCACCATCGAGATCGGCACGCATGAACGGCTGATCGAAGACCTGGACGCGGGCGCGCTGGACGTGCTGATCAGCCGCTTCTCGTCCACCGTCAATCCGCAGATCTACCGCTCCACCACGCTGCTGGAGGATCCCGTGGTGCTGGCCTGCGCCACGCACCATCCGCTGGCCCAGTTGCCCGGCGCCACGCTGGCCGATTACGTGGTCTACCCCTGGATCACCGCCCTGCCCGGCAGCCGCATCCGCGGCGAACTGGAAATGTCGCTGCGCCAGGCGGGCCTGGCGATTCCGGATATGATCGGCGCCCTGTCGCTGGAATTCGGCCGCGAGATGCTGCTGGACGGCCTGTACCTGTGGATGCTGCCCGGCAGCGTGGCCGCGATCCGGCAGGCGCGCGGCGAGCTGGTGGTCCTGGCCGACCGGCCGGTCCTGCGCAAGTCGCCGCTGGCGGCCATCTGGCGCCGCGACCGTCCCAGCACGCGGCAGGCGCGCGCCTTCGCCGTCCAGCTTGAACTCGCCATCCAGGTCGACGCCGCCGCATTGACGGCCTGAGCCGCGCGGCGCTTTGCGCGTTATCCTGGGCAGGCAACACTTTTTTGATCGGAGCACCCATGTACGACTGGCTCAACGCACTGCCCAAGGCGGAACTGCACCTACACCTGGAAGGTTCGCTCGAACCCGAGCTGCTGTTCCGGCTGGCGCAGCGCAACGGCGTGGCGCTGCCGTGGCCGGACATCGAGTCCCTGCGCGCCGCCTACGACTACGGCAATCTCCAGGAATTCCTGGACCTCTATTACCGCGGCGCGGACGTGCTGCGCACCGAGCAGGATTTCTACGACCTGACCTGGGCCTATCTGCTCAAGTGCCGCGAGCAGAACGTGGTGCATACCGAACCGTTCTTCGATCCGCAGACCCATACCGATCGCGGCGTGCCCTTCGATACGGTGCTGACCGGCATCAGCCAGGCCCTCGAAGACGGCCGCAAGCAGCTGGGCGTGAGCAGCGGACTGATCCTGAGCTTTCTGCGCCACCTGCCCGAAGAGCAGGCCATGCGCACGCTGGAATCCGCCCTGCCCCACCGCGACGCCTTCATCGCCGTCGGACTGGACAGCAGCGAAATGGGCTTTCCGCCGCGCCTGTTCCAGCGCGTATTCGACCGCGCCCGCGCCGAAGGATTGCCGGGCGTCGCGCACGCCGGCGAGGAAGGCCCGCCGGAATATATCTGGGAAGCGCTGGACCTGTTGAAGGTGCTGCGCATCGACCACGGCGTGCGCGCCGCCGAAGACCCGAAGCTGATTGCGCGCCTGATCGACGAGCAGATCCCGCTGACGGTCTGTCCGCTGTCCAATACCCGGCTGCGCGTGTTCCAGCACATGCGCGACCACAACATCCTGTCGCTGCTGGACGCGGGCGTGAAGGTCACCGTGAACTCCGACGACCCCGCGTATTTCGGCGGCTACGTCAACGAGAACTTCCACGCGCTGTACGAGCATCTGGGCATGTCGCGGGCGCAAGCCCAGGCCCTGGCTGACAACAGCCTGGACGCGCGCATCCTCAAGTAGCCGGCGCGCTCCGGCGCCAGCCATGCGGATTGCGCATGGCAATGTTCGAAACCTGCATGCCTGGCGCGACCGATTCCTCCCTACCATAGTCCGACCGCCGCGGCGCCTGCCGCGGCCGGGCTACAGACCAGAAACAAGGGGCAGGATATGAGTCAGTTCGCAGAGGCGTCGCTGCAGGCAGGCACGCTGACCGGCGTGCAGGAAGGCGGCGTTTGCCGCTACAGCGCCATTCCCTATGCGCAAGCGCCCGTCGGCCGGCTGCGCTTCGCGCCGCCGCAGCCGGCGGCATGGCGCGGCAAGCTCGACGCCACCCGGCCGGGACCGGTCGCGCCGCAATTGCCCTCGCGCCTGCGCGGCGCCATGGGCGACTTCAGCGCCGGACAATCCGAGGACTGCCTGCATCTGACCGTGTGGACGCCCGCTGCCGACGGCAAGCGGCGGCCGGTGGTCGTGTGGCTGCACGGCGGCGCCTGGCAAAGCGGCGGCGGCGCGCTGGACTGGTACGACGGCGCGAGCCTCGCGCAGCGCGGCGACGTGGTGGTGGTCGCGGTCAACTACCGGCTGGCCGCGCTGGGCTGGCTGTACGTGCCAGGCCAGACGGCCAACGCGGGCCTGCTGGACCAGGAGGCCGCCATCGATTGGGTGCTGGACAACATCCAGGACCTGGGCGGCGATCCCGAACAGCTTACGGTCATGGGCCAATCGGCGGGCGCGTCCTCGATCTGCGCCATGCTGGCGCGCCAGCCGCGCTTCTCCCGCGCCATCCTGCAAAGCGCCGCGCTGGGCCGGGGCTTTCGCAGCGCGCGGCAGGCCGATGCGCTGGGGCAGGCCTTTCTAGAAGCCGCGGGCGCCGACTCCTTGGAAGCCGCGCGCGAACTGCCCGTGGCGGCATTGCTGGCGGCACAACAGGCGCCCGCCGTCGCCGCAACGCTGCGCGCCGAAGGCAGCAGCCGCAGCCAGTTCGCGCCGGTGCTCGACGGCCAGATATTGCCGCTGGACATCGCGCCCGCGCTCAAGCAGGCCGCATCCCGCGCCGATGTGCTGGTCTGCTACACGCGCGACGAAATGGCGGCCTTTCCCGGCAACGGCCGGACCGCTGCCGACCAGGACCTGGGCGACGCGGTGTTCGGCACGCCATCGCGCCAGTGGGCCGCCGACGCCGTGGCCCAGGGCCGCCAGGCCTGGCTGGCGCGCTTCGACGTGGCGCCCACGGCGAATTTCGGCGCCTGCCATTGCATCGAGCTGCCCTTCGTCTTCGACACCTTGCCTGCGTACACCAGCGCGCCCATGCTTGCCGGCCTGCCGGCGGAACAGGCGCAACAGCTTGCACGCGCCACGCAGCAGGCATGGATCGCGTTCATCCGCGGCGAAGCGCCAGGCTGGCCGTCGGCCCCGCACATGCAGATCCTGGCCTGAGCCCGGGCGGCTTATGCGCTGCCGCGGGCGGACGCCGCCCGCGCATCAAACACACCAAAACAAGGGGAATTCCATGTTCAAGCAAACCGCGCTCGCGCTAGCGCTGCTGGCGCCGCTGGCGGCCAGCGCCGCCTATCCCGACAAACCCGTCAAGATCATCGTGTCCAATCCGCCCGGCGGGCCCGTGGATGTCATGCTGCGCGTACTGGCGAGCAAGCTGGGCGCCGCCTGGGGCCAGCCCGTGGTGGTGGAGAACAAGCCCGGCGCGTCCGGCATCATCAGCACCGGCGCGCTGGTCAAGTCCGCGCCCGACGGCTACACCTTGGGCATGGTGGTGGCCTCGTCCGTCACCATCGTGCCCTTCGCGGTGGACAGCCTGCCATTCGATACACAAAAGGACCTCAAGCCGATCTCGCTGGTGGCGCGCACGCCCTTCATCTTCATCGTACCCAAGGACAGCCCGCTCAAGACCTGGGAGGACTTCGTGCGCGAAAGCAAGGCGCGCAACCTGAGCGTGGGCTCGTTCTCCATCGGCACGGCGTTCCACCTGGTGTGGGAACAGACGGCGCGCCGCGCAGGCATCAAGGCCTTGTACGTGCCCTCTTCGTCATCGGGCAAGACGCAGAACGACCTGATCGGCGGCCAGCTCGACGTGGGACTGGATGCCCCTTCAAGTTCCAAGGGCCTGATCGACAGCGGCCGCCTGCGCGCGCTCGCGATCACCAGTCCGGAGCGCTTCGGCGGCCTGCCCGACACGCCCACGCTGAAGGAATCCGGCTTGAAGGACTACTCGCCCCAGCCATGGATCGGACTGATGGCGCCCGCCGGCATACCCGACGAACGCGTGGCGCTGATCCAGAAATCGGTGGCGGACATCCTGAAGGAACCTGCGATGCGCGCGCAGATGGAAACCCTGGGCATGATCCCCATCGGCAGCACGCCAGAGGAACTGGCCGCGACCATCGAGGCCGACCGCGCCGAAATGGGACCGCTGATCAAGGAGCTGGGCATCAAGCTGCAATAGCGGCGCTTGCAGCGGCGCGAGTTTCAGGCCACGCCCATCAAGCCACGCCCATCAGCCCGCACCCAGCGTGCGCAGGAACATCGCCGACAAAGGGCCGGACAACGCTTGCGCGTTGCGCCGGCCCTGCGCGATGGACGCGTCCACCGCGCCATGCATGCCGTGGTACAGGACGATGGCGGCCAACGCCGCGTCGTCCAGCTTCCAGCAGCCGGCGCGCGCGCCGGCCTCGAGTATCGCTTCCAGCTGTTCCAGCACGGCGCTCTTCTCGGCCACGCCGCGGTCGGGATGCTGGGCGTCGTGGAACACCACGTCATGCAGCTCGTAGCCGTCGAAGTAGGCTTCGACACCGGCGCGGGTCCAGGCGCGCAGCCGCGCCACGCCATCGTCCGGCGCACAGGCCTGCACTTCGCGGTCGATATGGTCCAGGAACCCTTGCGAGAACTTGGCGCGCAGCGCCGCCAGCATGTCGTTCTTGGACGCGAAGTAGTGATAGAAGGTGCCCTTGGCCACGCCGGCGCGTTCCACGATCTCGTTGATGGTGGTGGCCTCGACGCCGTTCTGGATGAAGAGCGCTTGCGCGGCCGCCATCAGCTCGTCCAGGCGCACGGCGGCCGGCTTGGTGCGGGGTTTGGGCGCGGCGTCCGGACCTGCGGGCGGGGCAAGCGGATCAGAAGCGGCAGGCATATCGGTCCAGGGTCGATTCAGAGCAAGGCGTCAGTGTAGATGAGGCGGCCGCCCGGTCTGCCGGCACTGGAGCGGACAGGCGGATTCAATCGGGCGATACGCCATTGCGGCGCAGATTGCCTTCGAGTTCGTCGAGCGCCGAGGCATGGGCCTGGGCCCAGTCGTACAGGGTCTTGAGCGGCTCGACAAAGGTTTCCCCCAGGCCGGTCAACGAGTACTCGACCTTGGGCGGAACGACATTGAATACCTTGCGCAGCACCAGGCCACTGTTTTCGACGTCCCGCAGTGTCTGGGTCAGCATCTTTTTCGAGATGCCCGGCAACGCCCGTTCCAGTTGCCCGGTGCGGATAGGGCCATGGCTGAGCGCGTACAAAACCATCGACGTCCACTTGCCGTTCAGGATGTAGTGAATGCGCCGTTGAGGGCAGTTTTCCCGCAGAACGAAGGTTTGCCCGCTTTCCGGGCTTTGCTGGCTCATTATGGTTACCAAATGGTATCTACATGACTAAAAAGTGCCTACTTTCTTTTTAGATTATATGAGATTTATGATCGTATCAACCATTTGGGAGCTAGGAAACGAAGCGATCCTCAGCGCAGCCACACCGGCAAGGCACGCCCTCCAGCCCCGGATTCCTCGACATTTGGAGATACCAACATGCAAGCAGCAGTCATCCGCGCCTTCGGCGGCCCCGAACAGATCCGGCTGGAAGAGATCCCCACCCCCAAGCCCGGCCCGGGAGAAGTCCTGGTCAAGGTCCTGGCTATCGGGACCAACCGGCTCGACCATTACGTGCGCCTGGGGCACATCGCTACCGAGCTGGCTTTCCCCCACATCCTCGGCTCGGACGCAGTAGGCGAGATCGTCGAATTGGGCGCGGGCGTCGTCGACTTCCGGGTCGGTGAACGCGTCATTGCCATGCCTGGCTATCCCACCAATCCGGCAGAGGCCGGGGTCCAGCCCGTGACGGCAGCGCCAAGCTACGCGATCCCCGGCATTCAGATTCCCGGGACCTACGCGCAGTACATCGTGGTGCCGCAACAATGGCTGCTGCGCGACACCACCGGCCTTCCCGCCGAGCAGATCGCCGCACTGCCGGTTCCGCTGTTGATTGCGATCCGTTCGGTGCAGATCGTGGGCGAGGTCAAGCAAGGCGACCGGGTCCTGGTGCATGCGGGCGCGTCCAGCACGGGCATGATGAGCATCCAGGTCGCGCGGGCGCTTGGTGCCCGGGTCGCGACCACGGTGCAGAGCGAAGCCTCCGCGAAACTCGCGGCAAGCCTGGGCGCCGAGTTGGTGATCAACGCCAGCGAGCAGGACTTCGTCGAAGCGCTCAATGATTGGACCGGCGGGCGCGGCGTCGACGTAGCGATCGACAACCTTGGCGGCGACATCCTCCAAAAGACCATCGCCGCCGTCCGGCCGCTAGGCATCATCGTGACCATGGGTTTCATGGCCGGCACGCAGGCGACGATCGACGTCCGGGACTTCTTCTTTTCCCAGAAACAGCTGCGCGGCACGCTTGTGGGCGACATAGAGGATTTCGCCGCATGGCTCGCCCCCATCAGGGAAGGCAAGATCAAGGCCGTCATCGACAGCGTCATGCCCCTGGCCCAGGCCGCGCAAGCCCATGAACGCATCGCCAGCAGCCAGACGCAGGGCGCCCTGGTTCTTGTGCCCTGAGACAAGCGCGCATCATGATCGATGTCGTCATGCAACGGCTGGCCGCAATGGGCGTGGACCTGCCTGTTCCACCGCAACCGATGGGCAGTTATGTTCCAGTCATCGAAGCTGGCTCGATGCTGTTCGTTTCCATGCAGGGGCCGCTGGTCAACGGCCGCCCTGCGCATATCGGCCTGCTCGGACACGCGCTCAGCGTCGAGCAAGGCCGCGACGCCGCGAAGTGCGCTGCCATCAATGCCTTGGCCCAGATACATCGCCACCTCGGCGGCTTCACCCGCATCAGGCAGATCATTCGCCTCGACGGCTATGTCGCGTGCACCGACGAATTCCTGAGCCATCCGCAGGTGATCGACGGCGCGTCCGACCTGCTGGCCGCGGCGTTCGAGGACCGGGCCGGGCATGTACGTTCCCTGTGCGGCGTGCGCAACCTGCCCGGCAACATCCCGGTCGGCGTGGCGATTTGCGCGGAGCTGCTGCCTGCCGCCAGCCAGCAACCACCCGCCGACACTTTTCCCGATTGAATAGAGGTACACGATGGTCAACGACTTGCCTGCGGGCGCAGACACGCAAGCCCGCGTTTTCAGCGACAAGAGGCTCTCGATCGGTCTGGCCTTGCCCATGCTGTCCCGCGATCGAACGGTCGCCGATTTCGGCGAACAGCTCCATCTTGCAAAGCTCGCGGACGTCCTGGGTTTCCGGGCGCTTTGGGTCCGCGATGTGCCTTTGAACAGCGCCGACTACCCGGACCCGGTCGGGCATCTCGATCCCTGGGTGTTTCTGGGGGCATTGGCATCCCAAACCGAACGGATCGCCTTGGTCAGCGGAGCCATCGTTCTCACGCTGCGGCATCCCCTGCACATTGCGAAAGGGGCGGTATCCACCAATCTTCTATCGCGCGGCCGGTTCATTCTCGGCCTGGGTTCCGGCGATCGACCTCCGGAATATGCGGCGTTCGGGCAGGATTCCGACATGCGGCGCGAGCTGTTTCGCGCCCACTGGGAAAAACTGGCGGCGGCTGTTCATCAGCCTTCGCGCGTGATTCCCGATCAGGCTGGGCCCGAGTCGCCGGACTTCATGCTGCTTCCGCAATCGCCCAACGCCATCCCGCTACTTGCGGTGGGCTCCGGCGGACAGAGCGTGGACTGGATCGCCCGAAACGCCATCGGCTGGATCACCTACCATCGGGAACCGGAAGATCAGTACCACCGTCACCGCCTGTGGCGCACGGCCGTCGAGCGCGCGGCCCCTGGCCAGTTCCGTGCCTTCGGCGTTTCCATGAAGCTCGACTTGAGCGCAGACCGGCACGAAAAGGCCACGCCCATTCCCCTTGGATACCGCATGGGAAGCCAGGCCTTGACCGATCTGCTTCGGGCCCTGCGCGATAACGGCACGCATCACGTGGCGCTGAACCTGGCCGCTTCGGATCGCACTGCCGACGACATCCTCCACGAGTTGGCGGCCGATGTCTTGCCGGACTTTCACGGCGCAGGCTGAGCAAGGGCGAACTCCCGAAACGGCTGGTCCAGCATCAAGCCAAGATGGGAACGATTCTCTTTCATTGACCGACGGTCGGTCGATGAATAGAATACCCCTTCCCCTACTCTGCGTCCCGCCATGCATCCCGCACGCCGCCGCGCCCTGGTCCTCGCCGTCAACCTGGGCAGCTTCATCACCATCCTGGACATCAGCATCGTCAACGTGGCGCTGCCCACCATGCAGGCGGCCCTGCGCATCGACATGGCGGGGCTGCAATGGGTGGTGGACGCCTACGCCCTGTTCCTATCGGCCTTCATGCTGTCCGCGGGCCCGCTGGGCGACCGCTACGGCCGCAAGCGCTCCTGGCTGGCGGGGGTATTGCTGTTCACCGCCGGATCCGCCCTGTGCGGCCTGGCGGACAACCTGACGGCGCTGCTGATCGGCCGCGCGGTGCAGGGCGTGGCCGGCGCCCTGCTGGTGCCGGGCGCGCTGTCGCTCTTGACCCAGGCCTTTCCCGATCCCAAGGAACGCGCCCAGGCCATCGGCATATGGGCCTCCTGCAATGCGATTTCACTCATCGTGGGCCCCATGCTGGGCGGCGTGCTGGTCGCCCACTTCAACTGGCAAAGCATCTTCCTCATCAACCTGCCGGTGGGCGCGCTGGCCATCGCGCTGGGCGCCTGGAGCATCACGGAAAGCGCCCATCCCGAGCACGCCGCCTTCGACCCCGCGGGCCAGGCGCTCAGCGTGCTGTGGCTGGGCGCGCTGACCTACGGCCTGATCGCCGCCGGCGAACATGGCTGGGCTGCGCCGCAAGCCACGGTCGCGCTCGCCATCGCCGCCGCCGGGCTGCTCGCCTTCCTGTGGGTCGAACACCGCGCCGCGCGGCCCATCCTGCCGCTGGGGCTGTTCCGCGAAGCCAGCTTCGCCATCACCAACTTCGCATCCTTCGTACTGGGCTTTTCCGCCTACAGCAGCCTGTTCTTCCTTTCGCTCTACCTGCAGCACGTGCAGGGACTGTCGCCGCTGGCCACCGGCTGGCAACTGGCGCCGCAATTCGCCGCGGCCGGGCTGGTGTCGCTGGTGTTCGGCCGGCTCAACCTGCGCTTCGGCCTGCCGCGCCTGATGATCGCGGGCTTCGCCTTCATCGGCATCGCCATGTTGGGCATGACCCGCTTCGAAGCGCACACGCCTTATCTCGTGTCCGGCTCCCTGCTGGTGCTGCTGGGCCTGGGCACCGGCCTGGCCGTGCCCTCGACCAGCATGGCCGTGATGGCCACGGTGCCGCGCGAGCGTTCCGGCATGGCCTCGGCCACCATGAACGCGCTGCGCCAGACCGGCATGACGATAGGCATCGCGCTGTTGGGCGCGTTGATGAGCGGACGCGCGATCGAGGCGCTGACGGCCTCACTGTCGCGGCTGGGCGCGTCCGATGCGCAAACCTTGGCGCGGGCCGCCATCACCTTGCATGAACTGCCGGCGCAACCCGCCAACGCGGCCGAGTTGGCCGCCGCCGCGCTGGCCGGCGGCTTCCATGCCGCCATGCTCTGCGCTGGCGCCGCATCGCTGCTGGCGGCCCTGTTGCTGCTGATTCTTGCGCGCGGCGCGAAGCGCGTCCTCCACACCGCCTGAATCCCTGATTCCGGCGCGCGGAATTCCATCGGCCGGAATCAAAATAGCCTGTTTTTAAGCGTTGGTAACAAACGCTCGCGCGGTCCGGCGCTTCGGTAAGATCCTCGTCCAATAACAGGTTAACAACCACGAGGAGAGCAAAACATGTCTTGCCGCAAACCCCTGTTCCGCCTGGCCCCGCTGGCCCTCGCCGCGCACCTGCTGCTGTCCGGTCCGGCCGCCGCGCAAAGCGCGCCGGGCACCCAAGGGCCGCTGGTCCCCGCGCCCAATCCCGCGCTCGCCGCGCAGATCGATCAACGCGCCAAGGCCATCGAGGACAAGCTCATCGCCTGGCGCCGCGACATCCATGAACATCCCGAACTGGGCAACCAGGAGAACCGCACCGCCAAGCTGGTCGCCGACCACTTGCGCGCGCTGGGCATGGAGGTGAAGACCGGCGTGGCCGGCACCGGCGTGGTCGCCGTGCTCAAGGGCGGCAAGCCCGGCCCGGTGGTGGCGCTGCGCGCCGACATGGACGCGCTGCCGGTCAAGGAGCAAGTGGACCTGCCCTTCGCGTCCAAGGCCCGCGGCACCTACCTGGGCAAGGAAGTGGACGTGATGCATGCCTGCGGCCACGACACCCACACCGCCATCCTGATGGCCACCGCCGAAGTCTTGGCCGGCATGAAGGACCAGCTCCCCGGCAGCGTGAAGTTCATCTTCCAGCCCGCCGAGGAAAGCCCCGCCGACTTCGAGCCCGACGGCAAGAAGATCTGGGGCGCCAAGATGATGGTGCAGGAAGGCGTGCTGGAGAATCCCAAGGTGGACGCCATCTTCGGCCTGCATGTGTCCAGCTCCTATCCGGCGGGCAAGCTCAGCTGGCGCAGCGGCCCCGCCATGGCCGCCGCCGACCAGTTCTGGATCGACGTCACCGGCAAGCAGACGCACGGCGCGCGGCCCTGGTCCGGCATCGACCCCATCGTGGTCAGTTCGCAGATCATCCTGGGATTGCAGACCATCCCGAGCCGCCAGATCAACAGCATGCTGGAGCCGGCCGTCATCACCGTCGGCGCGATCCACGGCGGCAACCGCATGAACATCGTACCGGACAACGTCGCCATGACCGGCACCATCCGCACCTACGACGAAGGCATGAAGAAGGACATCCACCAGCGCATCGCGCGCACCGCCGACATGATCGCGCAGAGCGCTGGCGCCAAGGCGGACGTGCGCGTGGTGGAGCTGTACAACGCCACCGTCAACAATCCCGCGCTGACCGAACAGATGGGCCCGACCCTGCGGCGCGTGGCGGGCGAAGGCAATTACGGCCTGCAGCCCAAGTCCACCGCGTCGGAGGACTTCTCTTTCTATCAGGAGAAGGTGCCGGGCATGTTCTTCTACCTGGGCGTGACGCCCAAGGGCACCGACGTCGAGAAGGCCGCGCCGAACCATTCGCCGCGCTTCTACGTCGATGAGTCCGGCCTCATCAACGGCGTGCGCGCGCTGTCGAACCTGACTGTTGACTACATGGCGCAGGCGCAGAAAGGCAGCTGATCCGCGCGCCGCGCGCGCTTGAAAAATGCCCGCCGCGCGATGCGGCGGGCATAAGCAAACGGCTACAAATTCTTTGTCAGGCCCGGCCCGGCTTTCTACAGTACGCCCCTTTGCCGCCCTCGCGGCAGTCACGTAGAAACCACGCCATGCCGATCTCCCGTCGAACCTTCATGCTTGCCGGCGCACTGGCGCTGCCGCTGGCGCGGCCGCGCATCGCGCGCGCATCCGCCTGGCCCGAGCGTCCGATCCGGCTCATCGTCACCTTCCCTCCAGGCGGCGCGAGCGATATCGCCGCGCGCCTCATCGCGCCTGCGCTGGCCGAAAGACTCGGCCAACCCGTCGTCATCGAAAACAGGCCCGGCGCGGGCTCGACCATAGGCGCGAGCCTGGTGGCGCAGGCGCCCAACGACGGCTATACCCTGCTGATGTCGAACTCGGCGCCGCTGTCCATCTCGCCCGCCCTGATGCCGCAAGGCGGCTACGACGCGCTCGCCAGCTTCGACCACATCGCGTACCTGGGTGCGGTGCCCACCGTGTTCGTCGTCCATCCTTCCGTGCCGGCGACCAGCTTCGCGGAGCTGACCGCCTGGATCCGCGCGCAGGACCAACCGGTGCAATATGGCAGCGGCGGACTGGCGTCGGTGGGCCAGATCGTGGGCGAGCTGTATGCCCGGCAAACGGGCGCGCGCCTGCAGCACATTCCCTACAAGGGTTCCGGCGCCATGCGCCGCGATCTGCTGGGCGGCCAGATCCGCTTCGCGGTGGACGCGCTGCCGCAGAACCTGCCGTTCCTGCGGTCCGGCCAACTGCGCCTGCTGGCGGTCACGACCGGCAAGCCGGTGCCGCAGGCGCCCGACATCCCCGCGGTGGGCGAGCTGGGCTATCCCGGCCTGATCGCCGAGAACTTCGTCGGCCTGTCAGGTCCCGCCGGCCTGCCCGGCGCGGTCTCGCAGCGCCTGAACGACGCCATCGCGCAGGTACTGGCCACCGCGGACATCCGCGCCAAACTGGAAGGACAGGGCTTTGTGCTGGCGCGGAAGTCCCCCGCCGAATTCACCGACTTCGTCCGCCGCCAGGCCGCCGCCTGGGGGCCGGTGGTGCGATCCACGGGAGCCAGCCTGTGAGCGCCCGCCGCATGCTTGTGCTGTTCGGCCATCCAGGCCGGGGCGGCTTCAACGAAGCGGCCGTGCGCGGCGCGGAGCGCGCCGCGCAAGCGGGCCAGCCCTTGCAGCTGGAATGGATCGCGGCCAACGACGCCGCCGAGCGCGCGCAACGCATCGCGCAGCTGTGCGCCGCCGGTCTTGATCTGCTGATCGTGCATGGCGGCCAGGGCGATGCGCCCGTGGCCGAGGTGGCGCCGCGCTACCCGCGCACGCAGTTCGCCATCACCCAGGGGCACCACACCGCCACCAACGTCGCGTCATACGAAATCCTGCAAGAGCACTCGGCCTTTCTTGCCGGCGTGCTGGCGGGCTTGCGCGCCGCCAACGGGCGGGCCGCCCATCTGTCCGGCGAAAGGGTGCGGCCCGGCCTGAAGGGCCGCGCCGCCTATGCCGACGGCGTGCGCCGGGTCACCGGCCAGGATCCGCTGACCGCCTTCTGCGGCAACCAGCACGATCCGGCCCTGGGCGCCGCTTGGACCCGGGCCTTGTCCGCCCGCGACGCGCGCGTGCTGTTCGCCATGATGGACGGCGGCCGCGACGGCGTGACGCGCGTGTGCCGCGAAACAGGCGTGTGGCAGATCGGCAATGTGCTGGACTGGGTGGCGCGCGATCCGCAGGTCTATCTGGCATCGGCCCTGGCGGATTCGGGACTGTGCGTGCAGCGCGCCGCCGCCGACCATGCCGCGGGCGCGCTGGCAGTGGGCCGCGTGACCCGCTACGGCCTGGAGGAACCCGCGTCGCTGCGGCTGGTGCTGGGCGCGAAGGTCGGCGCGCAAGAGCGCCGCGCGCTGGATGAATGGGCGGGACGGCTCGCATCGGGCGCCCTGGACATTGCCTCGGACTACGCCGGGCCGGAATTCACGCTGCCGGCGCCGCCCCCTGCCCGCGCCGGCTACGCCGTCGCTTCAAAGGCCTTGTGATACGCGACGTCGCCTTGCGCCGGCCGCGTGTAGACCTGCGCCATGAAGTACTCCGGCGGCACGCCGGGATATGTCAGCGCCGGCGTCTGCGCAAAGCCGAAGCGCGCGTAGTACGCCGGATCGCCCATGACCACGCAGCCCGCCGCGCCCAGCGCCTTCAGGCGCGCGAGGCCCTCCCGGATCAAGGCCGCGCCTATGCCCCGGCCTTGCAGTTCCGGCAGCACCGCCACCGGCCCCAGGCCGTACCAGTCCGCCGAGCCGTCGCTGATCGCCACCGGTGAAAACGCGACGTGGCCCGCGATGCGCCCATCCACCCGCGCCACCAGCGACAGCGTCAGCGCGCCGGCCTCGCGCAACGCGTTGGTGATGTAGCCCTCGGTCTGCTGGCTGTGGGGATGGTCTTTGAAGGCGGCCTGCGTCAGCGTGAAGATCGCCTCGCGGTCGTCTGGTGTTTCGGGAAGGATAAGCATGCCTGAACTCCTGTAGGCTCAAGCGCAAAGTGTAGCCGGGCATGGCCGCCATTCCGCATTGACGCCTGCCCGCACGGTGGCTACAGTGGCCGACGGCCCGGCGCTGCGTCATCGCGGTGGCGCCCTGCCTCTCCCGAACCGCCCGCGGCGCGCCGCGGCCCTACTCTGGACCCTTATGAACAGCTACCGTGTCGGCATCGCCGGCTTCGGCGCCATCGGCCAGGCCGTGGCGCAATCCCTGGACGCCGGCCTGCCCGGCCTGACGCTCGCCGCCGTGGCGGTGCGCGATCCCAAGGCCCCGCCGGCCTTTGCCTGGACCCAGGCCGCGCCCGCCTACACCACCATCGACGCACTGCACGAGCACTGCGACGTGGTCGTGGAATGCGCGCCCGCCGCGGTGTTCCGCGACATCGCCGAACCCGTGCTGCGCGCCGGCAAGAAGATGGTGGTGCTGAGTTCGGGCGCGCTGCTGCGCCATGACGACCTGATCGAGCTCGCCCGCCAGCACCACGGCCAGATTCTGGTGCCCTCGGGCGCCATCCTGGGCCTGGACGCCATCACGGCGGCCGCCGAAGGCGTGATCCATTCCGTCACCATGATCACCCGCAAGCCGGTGCGCGGCCTGCTGGGCGCGCCCTACCTCACCGACAACAACATCGACATCGCGGACATCACCGAACCGCGCCTGATCTTCCGCGGCTCGCCGCGGGAAGCGGCGGTGGGCTTTCCGGCCAACCTGAACGTGGCGGTCAGCGTGTCGCTGGCCGGCATCGGCCCGGACAAGACCACGCTGGAAATCTGGGCCGATCCCTCGCTGGAACGCAATCTGCACCGCGTCGAAGTCGTGTCCGACTCGGCCTCGTTCTCGATGGAAATCCAGAACATTCCCTCGGCCAATCCCAAGACCGGCCGCATCACCGCGCAAAGCGTGGTCGCCGCGCTGCGCAAGCTGACCGGTCCGCTGCGCGTGGGCACCTGAACCGCGGCAGGCGGCGGGCTAGGCCGCCGCCCGCCGCAGCCCACAGGCCCGCCCGTCCGCCGGGTGTAAACGCTCCATTTGGGCGCCCGCCCCGACCATCGGTCCCGCCCGCCAGTTCCCCGCGCCATCCAGATCCAGCCTGTCCGTGTGGAACGCGTCCAGCGTGCTGCGATGTCCCACGCTGACCAGCATGCATGAGGGCAGCGCCTCGCGCAGCAGGCTGTACAGCGCATGCTCCAATCCTTCGTCGGTGGCGGACGTGGCCTCGTCCAGGAAGACGATGGCGGGCCGGTTATAGAGCACGCGCGCGAACGCCACGCGCTGCTGTTCGCCGATGGAAAGCATGCGCGACCAGTCCGCCACCTCGTCCAGCCGGCCGGCCAGATGCCCCAGGTTGACCTGCCGCAACGCGTCGGCCAGGCGCGCATCGTCCTCGGGCTGCGCCAGCCCCGGATACGCGACCGCGCCGCGCAAATCGCCCAGGGGCAGATAGGGCCGCTGCGACAGGAACAAGGCCGACGCGCCCTGCGGCCGGCGCACCGAGCCCTGCGCATAGGGCCACAGGCCCGCCAGCGCGCGCAGCAAAGTCGTCTTGCCGCTGCCCGATGGTCCCTTGATCAGCAGGGCCTGGCCCGGGCGCAGGCTCAGGTTCAGGTCGCGCAGCAGCACCGTGCCGTCCGGCCGCGCCACCTGCACGGATTCGATATCCAGGCCGTCGGGCAGGCTCTCCGTCCGCACGGACGGCAGCGCACGCGCAGCCTCGTTGGCATCCAGAAAGCCGTTCAACCGGTCCAGCGTGGCGCGGTACTGCGCAAAAGTGTCGTAGGAGGTGCGGAAGAACGACAGGGAGTCCTGCACCTGCCCGAAAGCCTGCGAGGTCTGGATCACGTCGCCCAGCTTGATCGCGCCGCTGAAGAAACGCGGCGCCTGCAGGATGAACGGGAACACCACGGCCACCTGGCTCACCGACAGGTTGAAGCCGTCGAACTTCAACCCCCGGTACACGCGCGCCCACAGATTGGCGATATAGGCGGTGAAGCGGGTCCATAACGTCGCGCGCTCCACGTTCTCGCCCTGATAGAACGCCACGTTCTCGGCGTTCTCGCGCAGGCGGACCAGCGCGTAGCGGAAGTTCGCCGTCAAGCGCTCGGACAGGAAATTCAGCTTGATCAGCGGACGTCCGATCTTGAACGCGAACAG